>CADBVZ010000005.1 GCA_902798285.1 uncultured Prevotella sp.
GAACGAGAAATCGTTGCTTTTTGCTACGAGTGCCTTTTGTTCCTGAGTCAGTTCGATGTATTGTGTCTTAGGCAGCATGTCAATAACCATGCTGTCAGGGCCTGTTTTCTTTCCGCTAGTATCATTTTGCTCTGTGAAATGCGTAGGAGTTTGGGGATACTCTTTTTTAGGATTCTTTGGATTACCAGTCAAATCATCATCGCTGCTTGTGCCACATCCCACAAACAGAATTGTCATCATCAGACTGAATCCGAATAACTTTATAGCTCTTTTCATAAAAACTTTATTTTGTTTATACTATTATAACTGCAAAGGTATTTAATCCTTGCATGAAAGAATTAAAAATTAACAATATTTACACTCTATTTCCATACAGTTATAGTACCAACATTTGCGTTGAAATAACATCCTGCTAAATTATTAGGGGTATCTGGAAAGACAACGTTATCAGTATTAAAAACTGATCCAGTGAAATAACCGTTGCATACACCATACCATCCCCAGTTAAAATGGTAATAGGTATTCTGAATTGGCCCATATACAAAAATAATATTATGATCTGGACTCCCTGGATGATATGTATAAGTATAAATAGTTGTTGTTATGTCGTCATAGCCATCAGCCACCCATATATGACCATTAACAATCTGGCCCCCAATATATTCTGCCCCTTTTACAAATAATAATTTACCATTATTGAGAGCCCCTTTAATAACGTCTGGAGAAATAACAGACCAGTCACCATAAGAAGTCGTACTCGTCTGATATCCATAATACAGCATACATGGTCTTATGCTGTCACTCATTGTATTTGTCATGCCATTCTGATAACTGCTACCTGCTCTTTGGCCTAACTGTCTGCAAAGACGACTAATACTTTTATGTATATCAGAATTGCATGAAGGCAGACTTAATGGATACTCTGCTGTATGAGCTTTCATTTGTGTCCAATTGAATGATTGTGTGGAAACGTCACTTCCGTAGTAAGTGAGGTTCATGAATTGAGGATATTCATAATACGACATCACCTGTGCCATGGCCGTTGCTGCACAGCCGCTCAAACCATTGAAACAGAATTCTCCTTCGGGACGATACTGTCCCCATCCAACAGACAAGTAAGGTCCAGTAATGTTATGAACATAGACGGTATCTGCACCATCTAAGACCTCCGTTGTATCAATCTCTGTGATACCCCTATTGATAATATATTGTTTTGCCAAATCCAAAAATAGGTTGAAACCTTCGTTTTCAGATCTTACGTTAGGCACAAATTGTCCCTTCTCTGTAATAGCGAGCAGACCTTCGGTACTCTTCGATGCAGATATAAGAGTAAAACCTTCGTTATTCTCAAAGTTAAAGACATAGATTAGCGTATCATTGATATTAAGACCACTGCGGGTCTTTGCGTCCAGTTTCACGACATACCTATCATTCATGTCAATTTTCCGACTCTTTGATAACCCACGTGTTGGCGACTTTGAGCCATCTAATATAGAAATGGAGGCTTGAGCAATTTTGAGAGCTTCCTCATAGCTTCGAATATTACTAACTGTCGTCTTAGTTATCATTGTTGACTCAGGTTCAACAGATTCTTGATTAGAACAAGCAGCCATTATAATGGTTGCAGCAATCAGAAATAATACTTTTGTTCTCATAATTGAACTTATCTAAAAATGTTTTTTAACAAACTATGATAGAGTATTTATTTATCCATAAGCTCATCATATGTGAGATAATAACAACTATCAGGGAAACGAATATAATAAAGAATGGTAAAGATAGAATACAATTTCCAAATGCAAGAACCCCAATTACTTTCAAGAGAATTAAAGGGAAAGAATGCAAGCCTAAAATTGCTATCGTGTTACGTCCTATTATTTTTAAAAACTTCAATTTGTATCTTTTGGATAATAATGTACATATGATTAGAAGCATGCATGCTCCGACAATAGCATTCAGATAAAAAAGGATTATTGATTTACCATAGATACATTCATCAATTGTGCAGAAGCCGTTCAGAGGGATTATAAAGATGAAATACAAAATCATCGCAATAGAAGATACATCTTTATATGGTATATTCTGAATATTGAGACTTCTCAAATAATATCCCCAGACATAGAAAGGCAAGGCCATCATGGTACTCCTAATCGAAAACAACGCGTTTGTTTTGATGACAAAGAATAAAGATATCGAAATGCATGTTGAAATGAAGACGAAAGCTACATCTTTCTTTATCATCTTGGACAGCGCACTTGAAATAACCTGAATAGTAAAGAGTGATATTAGAAACCATAATGCCCCTAATGGCATGAATGAAGTAGGTGTTATTTGATCGCTACCAATTAACATCCCTTTTATTGCTGCAATCAATACATCCTTTCCATGCATTTCGTAGTATAACTCAGGATGAAGATATGGAGAGATCCAACATATGGATAGATTAATAAACGAGAAAATGAAATAAGGCATCAACAATGTTCTCGTTGATGTCTTCAGGCTCTCCACAAAAGACCTTTCTTTTTTGAAAAACATGCCAGACATCATGAAGAACAGCGGCATATGAAAGCTATAAATGTATATCCTAGTCAGCTCGCTGATCTCCATGTGCCCGACAATCATCAGCCAAATGGCAATGCCCTTGGCTATGTCAATATAGGCAATCCTCTTTTTGCTCATTTATTCTATTGTGCAACCCATGGCAATGGGATGTTGAATCTGTTGTCATCATTGGCATAAATGAATGATATTGTTGCAACATTGTTTCTCGTCAGGTTTTGCAGAAGAGGAGCTGCAATTGTTACTTGAAGTGTACCTGTACTATTATTAAGCTTGATAGGTATATTAAAATACTTATACGCAGCCAACAGTCTGATTCGTGTATTGCTAACAACATTAAAGGAGTTTGCAAGGAAATTACTAATTGGCTGATCCAATTGGCCACCATTGAAGAATACGTCCACACTGGTATCATTCACTATATAATCAAAGCCTATATGCAAGTAGATGACTTTATATCTTAGGTATTCAGGGAAGGTAAAGTTATAGCATATTCCAGGTATGTACACATTCAGATTGGAATTATTATACTTGCTCCATAGTTGATATTGTGTGATCCCCATAAAGTTTGTACCTGAAGAGTGTAGTTCTCCATAGAAAGATGTTGGCTTGGTGGTACCATTGCCTGAACCAGACAAATTGTAGCCACTTTGGAACCTTGACTCTGGCATGATAATCCTTCCACTGGAGTTCTCTATGAATGAATAGGCCAGATATGTCTTCATGTCCGAGAAGTCAACGGTACCGTCTTCAATCTTTATACCATTCAGACTGTTATCTGGGCAATAGTAATAGCCACTACATTTCATACTACCACTTGTCTGATGTATAATTCTGTGAGGACCTCCTATAGATTGAAGCATATTATCTATCTGTACATGCGTTCCTCCATTATTCTTGATTGCTGTAGTGGCATTGTCGCCAATATATGAGTTGGTAATAGAAACATAATCAGTTTCATTGATTTCTATCTGAGCACCAGTAGAAGAAGTTCCATTTGACTCAGCAATCAATCCTATGATATTCAGGGAATTACTGGGGTCTGTCAAATTGCCTCGAAGAGTCTTGATGCCATAATTTGTACAGCTATGAATATGACAATTCTGGATGGTCGCGCCTATGGGAGTGATTTCGATACCGCATGAGCAGCTGTTTATTTCTACATTCTCAATAAGATTATAACTGCCCCCTATCTTAATTCCTTTTGAAAAACCTGAAATAGAAAGGTTTCTTAGTTTCATCCATTTCCCTTCAATATCAATACAGTTATAACTTCCATTTCCGTAAATGGTGATGTTCTCTATAGTGAAGCACGCTGCGGATGAAGTATTGTAATTCTTTATGAATCCATAAGGTGCATATATACGACTGGTTCCTGTTCCTGGCCCAGATGGTTGTCCCATGATAGTAAATGGGACTGTATTGTTTGAACTTCCCACGCTAATAGGTGAAGTAACAGTGTAATTCCCTTCTGGTATGACAAGAATCATGGATTTTCCACCAGTTGCGTCAACACATTGATTTACTGCATTCTGCAGCTTTGCTGTAAAATCGCTTCCCGAAAAGGAATCAATATCATGATAAATAGTACCCATAAATTGTGTTATTAAGTTAGTTAATGATTTCAACAAATCCCCAGAAGCAGTAGATGCCTTGTATGATCTCGATTTTGTATTCACCAGAGAGATAGGAAGGGAGAACAAGGGTTGTTGTCCCAACGGGAATCACAGTTGTATAAACCACATTGTCGTTTTCGTCGGACAAGCGGAGGACACAACCATCACACGGTGTGTAGAATATCAAAGAATAACCATTAATACCAACATGAGGAACAAGTATTGGTGATCTTGGATGCCCATCTTGATCTACTTCTGGATCATCAATTCTTACTTCCAGGTTTATATTCCCTGGGTTCTCTGCATTTACACATACATTTGACAATGGAAGCAATACCATCATCAGAAGAAATAATAATCTCTTTCTTTCCATCTTTTTACTTTTTTGAAAATACTTACATTTGCAAAAATAGATGGTAAGAAAGAGACTTCCAAGTATTTAGCGATTCAATAATTCACCAGAATTCACATCATAAGTGTTAAAACGGATTCTTTTATAATTGGAACATCTTTGGATAAAGGATATTTATAACCCAAAATACCCCCCCCTGAAAGATTTCACAAGAATTCACTTAATGGATTTAGAAGCCCATCTGGATTCAATTTCCACTGGAAATAATATTATATTTATTTCTCAAATTATTGCATAAAGTGCGCGCTGATACATCACCAAACAATAACTCATTTAATTCGGATTTGATATTACTAATTCGACTTGGCTTGAGATTCATCCAGTTTGCAATACAACTATCGGACACTCTTAAAATAACAAGAAAGCATACCTGGGTTTTCTGCTTAGTCATCTTTGGGGTATTATGTAAATCGAGTAATAAATTGGGGAAGAAGCATCTGAATTCTTCCTCAAGTTTCATCCAATGAGCTTCTTTCAAAGTGGAGAGGGGTTTTAACTCAAGTTCTTTTATATCCTTAACAATCTTAGTTTGCATAAAGTCGTTTGTATTCTCTAATAAAAGAGAAATGCTATTCTGCTGCTCAATGGTCTTAATTACCTTTTCTAATCTTGAATTCTCATCTTGGAGTTCGGCTATTTTACTTTCAAACTCTACATTATCCTTTTGCATCAACTCGAAATCCTGTTGGCGATTCTTGTCTAATAATTGCATCATATAGAGGTTACGACTATATTCATCAGTGGCACGAATATGCTCTGCTTTTAAATTATCTAATTCCAATTGCTTCTGTCTTTTAACCTTCTGATATTGATTCCATAAGATAATGGCAGCAATAACTACGAGGAAAATGAAAGATATCAGAATAATACGAGTCATATTTGCTTTTGACTCACTTTCTAAAGCTTCCTTTTGGTACAAACTATAATTATATGAGGCATTCATTTGAGCAGTAAGAACTTGATCCTTCTTTGTAACTGAAGAATCGTTTACCTCGCAATATAATTGGGCATATTTAGCGATGGAATCTGACTGGTTACGTTTCTTATATACACTTAACAATCCCTTGAACATGGTATTCTGCGAAGTAAATGGCATATTGGGGTAATAGGTCTTTCGATAATAATACTCTGCGGAATCAAGATTGTTAACACCCTCATAATACTGACCCTTATAACAATAATAAATCCTCTTAGATGATGACAATTCTCTTCTATCATCGAAAGAATTAGATTTATCTTCATACTCGTCTATCAGCTGTTTTGCCTCAACAAGCCTATTGGGATCTTGTACGTATATATATAGTAAAGGCGTCAAGGATTGTAAGGCTTTCTGAACATGATTGTGTTTTAGAAATTGTTGTATAACCTCTTTCAGGATGATTTCGGCGCTATCTTTCTTGTTCAATAAGATATATGCTCCTGCCGATAAATTCAGTTCTTGGATAGCATTAAGAGTATCTTTTGCCAAAAAAGCAAAATGACTTGCTTTATTACAGCTACTAATCTCATTAGAATATAGTAACTCATTATGGAAGATCCCAGCCATTTGGCCGTGAATCCGACTTAACGTAAGGTAGTCACAATCATTAGCTGTGGTGTCAGCTTGGGAGACAGCTTTCTGATAAGCATCAATAGCGCGAGGGGAATCGCCCTTGTCGCGATAGACACAACCAAGAAGATAGTGAGCCATCATGCGCTCGTTAGCATTGCCCCAGGTATTGTAGTAGCTGACGAGTTCTTTGGCGATGGAATCGGAATTAAGAGGGACATAGGCCTTGTTTTCTGCCTTCAGGTGCAGCAAGTCATAGCGCATACGCTGGCTTTTAGACCAATGGGGCTGCTCTGATTTGAGTGAATCGAGTATCTGGAGGGCAGAATCCGGGTGGTTGTTCATCAGCGTATCGATACTTGACAGCATCTGGTCTGTCTTTCTGTCTCCGCATCCCATCAGCAACCCTGCTGCAAGGAAAAACACGATGAATATGGAAATTTTTGCCTTCATCACCCATGGTATTTGTTACTTCCTGCCGAAGTCGGCTGGGACTTCGCCCCATTTCTGGGTTTCCCATTTGATGATGGGATTGCGATAGTTATGGGTTTGGAGCCAGTTTTCAGCGCGAGCGATGATCTGGAAAAGAGGCTCTGTCTTGGGATTGCGCTCCAATGAGGTCTTACACTTACGCTTCTGAACCCAGAGAATGGCGTTGTAAGAATCGGAGTAAATGGTCTTATCGTGCAAACCTTGATTCCAGCAAAGGGCCAAGGCATGGACGATGGCGAGGAACTCACCTATATTGTTTGTGCCATGAACAGGACCATAGTGGAACACACGATAACCCGTTTGCAGATCGATGGCCTGATACTCCATCGGACCAGGATTTCCACTACAAGCTGCATCCACAGCCCAAGCGTCAGCCCGTACTTCCAAAGGTAATGGAAGTACGGTATCATGACGATTTGTTGGGGGATTGATATTGTCAGTCTTCAATTTCGTGTCTTAAATTGAAACCTACATACGCTCAGGCACTTCGATGCCCAGCAGACTCATGGCGTTCTTAATGATCTTGGCTACATTCTTGGCCAAAACCAGGCGGAAGAGCTTCTTCTGCTCATCGGGCTCGTTGAGGATAGAGTAGTCATGATAGAACTGATTGAACACCTTGGTGAGTTCGTAGCAGTAGTTGGCGATGCCAGAGGGCGAGTAGTCCTTACCAGCCTGCTCTACAGCAGCACCAAATTCGTTCATCTTCTGGATGAGCTCCACCTCCTTCTCATTCAATTGAATATTGAAAGTTGAAGATTGAATATCATTTCCTGCCTTGCGGAGGATAGAACGGATTCGAGCGTAGGTGTACTGGATGAAAGGACCTGTATTGCCGTTGAAATCGATACTTTCCTCCGGATTGAAGAGCATGTTCTTGCGTGCATCCACCTTGAGGATGAAGTACTTCAGGGCGCCCATACCAACGATACGGGCTATCTCGCGACGTTCCTCTTCTGTCATATCGTCGAATTTGCCCAATTCCATCGAGGTCTTGTAGGCATCTTCCACCATCAGCTGCATCAGATCGTCAGCATCGACAACAGTTCCTTCGCGAGACTTCATCTTACCATTGGGGAGTTCCACCATACCATAAGAGAAGTGTGTGAGCTCCTTACCCCACTTGAAGCCTAAGCGATCGAGCAGGATGGAGAGCACCTGGAAGTGGTAGTTCTGCTCATTACCTACTACGTAGATCATCTTATCGATGGGGAAATCCTGGAAGCGCATCTCTGCTGTACCAATGTCCTGAGTCATATAAACGCTGGTTCCATCGCTACGGAGCAAGAGTTTCTGGTCCAGACCCTCGTTAGTGAGATCAGCCCAAACGGAGTTGTCCTCATGGCGCTCGAAGAGTCCCTTGGCGAGTCCTTCCTCTACCTTGGCCTTACCCTTGAGGTAGGTCTGGCTCTCGTAGTAGATCTTATCGAACGATACACCCATCTTCTTGTAAGTCTCATCGAAACCTGCATAAACCCAGGAGTTCATCTTCTCCCAGAGGGCACGAACCTCAGGATCGTTCTGCTCCCATTTCACCAGCATCTCATGGGCTTCCTTGATGAGGGGAGCCTCTTGCTTGGCCTTCTCCTCGTCCATACCCTGGGCCACGAGTTCCTTGATTTCATCGCGATAATGCTTATCGAAAGCTACGTAGTAGTCGCCAATCAGGTGGTCGCCCTTCTTGCCAGAGGTCTCAGGGGTTTCACCATTACCCCACTTCAACCAAGCCAGCATAGACTTGCAGATGTGGATACCACGATCGTTCACGATATTGGTCTTCACCACCTTGTTGCCATTAGCCTCCATAATCTGGGCTAACGACCAGCCTAACAGGTTGTTACGCACATGACCGAGGTGAAGGGGTTTGTTGGTATTGGGCGATGAATACTCGATCATCACAAGGGGAGAATCCTCTGTGGCCTTCTTCATGCCAAAGTTATCGTCCTTATCGATGGCGCTCAGCAACTCTGTCCATGCACCATCGCCAACGCTGAGGTTCAGGAATCCCTTCACCACGTTGAACTTCTCTACAGCCGAGCAATTCTGCTGCAGATATTCGCCAATCTCCTGGGCCGTTTGCTCAGGACTCTTCTTGGCAGCCTTTACAAAGGGGAACACCACGAGTGTCAGGTTACCCTCAAACTCACTTCTCGTCTTCTGCAGCTGCAGCATTTTTTCGTTGGCATCCATGCCATAAAGGGCCTTAACAGCCTCACCTGCAGCCTTGCTGATCAATGCTTCTATATTCATACCTTTCGAATTTTGGGTGCAAAATTACGAAAAATAAAATAAAAAACGTAACTTTGCAACGAAAATGAATATCAGAGACCGTCAAATCTTACAAATTGCCCTTCCTAGCATCGTTTCAAACATCACGGTGCCTCTTCTTGGAATGATCGATGTGGCTATTGTTGGCCACATGGGTAGTCCTGTTTACATAGGGGCTGTGGCTGTGGGTTCGATGATATTCAATCTCGTCTATTGGCTCTTTGGTTTTCTACGGATGGGCTCGAGTGGTATGACCTCCCAGGCTTTGGGGCGCAAAGACTTGACTGAAGTCACAAGGATTCTGGTGCGTTCTGTCGTCATCGCCCTTGGTATCGCCCTCTTGTTGGTGGTGCTTCAAATGCCGATGAAATGGGCTGCTTTCTCCTTGATTGGTCCTACGGAAGATGTTGCGCCCTTTGCTTCCACCTACTTTAATATTGTCATCTGGGGTGCTCCTGCTTCGTTGGCACTTTTCAGTCTGATGGGTTGGTTTATTGGTATGCAGAACACGCGATTCCCCATGTTCATCAGCATCATGCAGAACGTGGTGAACATCCTGGCTTCGCTCACGCTGGTTTATGGCTTTGGCATGAAGATCGAGGGTGTGGCTCTGGGTACTGTTATAGCACAATATGCTGGTTTCATCGTGGCTATCGCTTTGTTGCTGAAATATTACGGAAGATTGTTCCCCTATTATCGTGGCGAAAGACTCTTCAAGGATATCAGCGCCTTCTTCCATGTAAACAGCGACATCTTCCTTCGTACGCTTTGCTTGGTGACTGTAAACCTCTACTTCACCTCTGCAGGAGCACGTAGCGGGGCTGTGATTCTATCAGTAAATACAGTCATGATGCAACTTTATCTCTTCTTCTCGTATTTCATGGATGGCTTTGCCTATGCTGGTGAGGCACTTGGAGGCAAGACGTATGGAGCCAAGAACAAAACAGCCTTCAGCGAAACACTTCGTAGACTCTGGATGTGGATGCTGATAGTAACAACAGTCTACACCTTATTATATATCATAGGTGGCAGATGGATATTCAGCATCCTGACGGATGAACCCCAGGTGATTGCTGCATCAGACGAGTATCTTTGGTGGACTTGGCTCGTGCCAGCAGCAGGAAGCGTAGCCTTTATCTGGGATGGCATATTCATCGGCATCACAGCCACTCGTGGCATGCTGGTATCTTCGTTCGTCTCTGCCCTCTGTTTCTTTGGTTTGTATCTGCTCACGGAACCCCTTTGGGGCAATCATGGACTTTGGCTCGCCATGATCGTCTACCTAGCCATGAGGGGTATATTGCAAACTATCTGGTACAGATTAAGAATAATTAACGCGATATGATGCAAGGTTTCCTCTCCAAATCAGTTATTAGAGAAAGAACCCATTATAATAAAAAGAAAGATGAAAGTAAGATTTAATCGCTGGTACAATGCTGTTTTAACAGCTCTGCTGACCATGTTAGGCTATGGTTGCTCATCAACTGAGGAGAACATGGATATGTATGGAACTATTGTAGAGTATGGTTGTCCGTATGCTGATTATGTGGTCAAGGGCTCAGTAACAGATGAAGTTGGCAATCCCATTCAGGGCATCAAGATAACTGCCCCAAATGGTTCTGACTTGGATAGCCAATTTAACCAAATTGTTCAGACAGATGCTAAAGGAAACTTTACGCTGAAAGAATTCTCCTCCATGAGAGGGCATGATATGATTGTCGAGGATATCGATGGTGAGGCTAACGGAGGGGAATTTCTGAGTGATACCATTCTGGTGGAGACATTGCCTATGACTCAAACAGAAAAAGGCAAGGGATGGTATGGCGGAAAGTTTGACGTAAAGGCTGATATCAAACTAAAGAAGAAATAATGAAACCTACCCCACTAACCCTCAAGAAGAAACTCGCCCTGGAACTATGGCGCCAACAGCAGAAGATGGTGCGCGAGGAACATCCGCTGAAACAGCTGTTCTGGGAGTGCACCTTGCGTTGTGACTTAAAATGTCGCCATTGTGGAAGCGATTGTAAGATGCAACCAGAGAGCATGGACATGCCCAAGGAGGATTTTTTGCGTGTACTCGATGGAATCGCGAAAAAGACGGATCCACATAAGGTGTTTGTCATCGTCTCTGGTGGCGAACCCCTGATGCGACGAGATATTGAGGAATGTGGAAGAGCCATCTATGAGAAGGGATTCCCATGGGGTATGGTAACGAATGCTCTCCATCTGACCCCTCAACGTTGGCAAGGACTCCTGAAAGCTGGCATTCGCTCCATGGCTATCAGTCTGGATGGTTTGGAGGAGGAACACAACTGGATGAGAGGCAATGATCAGAGTTTCCACATGGTAAGTCAAGCGCTGGATATGCTGGTGGCTAAGGGTGATTTCTTATTCGATATCGTTACCTGCGTGAATCGTAGGAACTATCCAAAGCTCGATGAAATCAAGGAATTCCTGATCTCCAAGGGTGTGAAACGTTGGCGACTCTTTACTGTTTTCCCTGTAGGACGTGCTGCTTTGGATCCTGATATGAGATTGACCAATGAGGAGTTTCGTGGGGTATTCGAATATTTGAAGAAGACTCGTGAGGAGGGTAGGATTCGTGTGGACTATGGTTGCGAGGGCTTCTTAGGCAATTATGAGGGAGAAGTACGTACACGTATTTTCTCTTGTCAGGCTGGCGTAACGGTGGGTTCTGTGATGGCAGATGGTTCGATAGCTGCTTGTGCCAGCATTCGTGCTGACTATAACCAAGGCAATATCTACGAGGATGACTTCATGGATGTATGGGAGAATCGCTACCATCCCTATCGTCATCGTGAATGGATGAAAACGGGCGAATGTGCCTCCTGCAAATACTTCCGCTATTGCCAAGGCAATGGTATGCATCTGCGCGATGGTGATGGCAAACTTTTGCTTTGCCATTTAAAACGCTTGAATTCGAGTCTGTAAAGGCAATCCCTAAATCACTTGGAAATGGCGAAGGGCATTGAGGATGCCATCGTCATCAACAGATGTGGTAACATAGTCGGCTTGCTGTTTCAGTTCATCGATGGCATTACCCATAGCAACACCGATTCCAGCCTGAAGAATCATTGAGGTATCATTACCACCATCACCAAAAGCGATGGTACGACTAGGATCGAATCCCTCATGACGAGCCATCGCGAGGATGCCCTTGCCTTTATCGGCTCCATTAGCTGTGATATCCGTAAACTCCGGATGCCAACGACCTGATACGCATTTCGGCATACGGGCCATCAATTCTGGTTCGTATTCTGGGGGGAAGAAAGGCGTAAGTTGTAGGATATCTTCTTGGAGTACTTCCTCTAACGGCGAAGCTTTATCCAGATTCTTCACAGCCAGCATCTGACGGAAGATTCGATCCACATCACCCTTCGGATCAAGGACGGCCACATTCTTCCGGCCCACAACAATAACGCTATATCCTTTGGCCTTAGAATCCTCTATACACGTCATAACATCCTGTGTATCAATTGGTTGGCAACTTACAAACCCCTCGCCAACATAACACAAGGCACCATTGGTGGTGATGTATCCATCGATGAGATGCTCAATGGCACCCAGGTTCGTGATGATGATTGGAGGACGTCCTGTAGCAATGTAAACACGTGAGCCATTGGCCTTGGCTTGAGTCAAGGCAAGGATAGTGGAAGGTGGAATCTCGTGGGTCTTAAAACTTACGAGTGTTCCATCAATGTCGAAAAATAAAGCGTATCTCTGATTCATAACTATTATCCATTATAATTTCATCCAATATTGACGTTCGCGCTCTGGCATCTTTTCGATGGCATAGCGAAGCATGGTGCGAGGCATCTCATGGACATGCTGATGAAGAAAATCACGAAGCAGATCCATATCTACGCGTTTACCCATCTCGCGAAGCATCCACCCTACAGCCTTGTGCATCAAGTCATGAGGATGATGGAGATGAATCTCTGCATATCGCAAACACCACGACGGATCGCCCATCTGCGAAGTCTTCCACGAACAAACCATACTCATACGCTGTTTCCAGAGGTTATCGCTCTGGGCCAACTCGTCGAGCACCTTTATCTTATAGTCCTTATCGCCAAGAGTAGAGGGCAAAAGCAACCAATGGCCCAGAATCTTGTGTACTGAGAGATCCACCAGATCCCAGTTATTGGCTTTCTCTGCATACTTAAGATATAATTTCAAAATCTCATCGCGCTTGCGGATGGCGGATTGATCGTTTTCGAGCCGTTTCACCGATAACTTTTCGAACTTCGACACAAGAATCAAGAATCCGCAAAGGCGCACTTCATGCCAATGATTCATCAGCAATTCAGGCACTTCATCCAAGGGGAAATCCTTCGCTACAGCTTTTACCACCTCACGAGTCTGGGGTACTTTCAGTCCTAAGAACTCATCGCCCTCACCATACTCGCCCGGACCTGTTTTGAAGAAGCCCATGAGTATCTTTCGTTGCTCGTCATCCTGCAACGATTCCATATAACTGATTACTTCCTTGGCATTCATAGCCTATTTCTTCTTTCGGATAAACATTTTATTTTTAAACGGTGCAAAAATACAAAAATATTCGTATCTTTGCAACCAAAATGAAAAAATAATGATACTAAAGTATGATGTCATCGTGATAGGAGGTGGACATGCTGGTTGCGAAGCAGCATGTGCCTCTGCCAATATGGGTGCTAAGACCTGTTTGGTAACGATGGATATGAATAAGATTGCCCAAATGTCGTGCAATCCTGCTATCGGCGGAATAGCTAAAGGTCAGATAGTCAGGGAGATAGATGCACTCGGAGGACAGATGGGCCTTGTTACTGATGCCACCGCCATCCAGTTCCGTATGCTGAATGTTGGTAAGGGTCCGGCTATGTGGAGCCCCAGAGCCCAATGCGATAGAGGTAAATTTATCTGGCAATGGCGCAAACATATCGATGAAACCGAGAATTTGGAGGTTTGGCAAGACCAGGCTGATGAACTGATTACTGAACCCATAGAGGGGGCTTCTGATGGAAATCAGGTTCGAGCCATTGGTGTGCGCACCATTTGGGGGGCAGAACTTTATGCCAAATGTGTGGTAATTACAGCAGGAACCTTCCTCAACGGATTGATGCACATAGGACGAAAGATGGTGGCTGGGGGAAGAATTGCAGAGCCAGCAGTACCCCACTTCACGGAGAGCATCACGAGGCATGGTGTCACTTCGGCCAGAATGAAAACGGGCACCCCAGTCCGTATAGACAAACGCTCGATTCATTTCGATGAAATGGAAGTTCAACCTGGTGAAACTCGCCCTTACCAGTTTAGTTATCTGAACAAAGGTGGCGCCTTAAAGCAATTGCCTTGCTGGACCGTTAATACTAATGCGGAAGTTCACGAGATACTAAAGAGTGGACTCGAAGATTCACCTTTATATAATGGACAGATTCAATCGATAGGTCCTCGCTATTGTCCTTCGATTGAAACGAAGTTGGTTACCTTCCCTGATCGTGATAAGCATCCGCTATTCCTTGAGCCAGAAGGCGAGGATACCAACGAGATGTACCTGAATGGATTCTCTTCGTCCCTTCCCATGGATGTCCAGATTGAGGCTTTGAAGAAGATGCCGGCTTTCAGGGATATCAAGGTATATCGTCCTGGTTATGCCATAGAATACGATTTCTTCGATCCTACCCAACTGAATCATTCGTTGGAATCGAAGATTATTTCCAACCTCTTCATGGCCGGACAAGTAAATGGAACCACAGGATACGAGGAGGCTGGAGGTCAAGGCACCTTGGCAGGAATCAATGCAGCCCTGAAAGCTGGTGCTGAAAGTGAGAGCCAATATTCGCCCTTCGTTCTCCATCGCGACGAAGCATATATTGGCGTATTGATCGATGATTTGGTAACCAAGGGTGTTGATGAGCCTTATCGTATGTTCACCTCCAGAGCTGAGTATCGCATCCTTCTGCGTCAAGATGATGCCGATGCTCGTTTAACGGAAAAGGCATACGATCTTGGTTTGGCCAAAAGGGATAGATATGATTGGTGGATAGAGAAAAAGCAGCATATCGAAGAAATCGAGACTTTCTGTCAGAACTTCGCGATAAAACCGCGCCTGATTAATTCCGCTCTCGAGGCCCTTGGCACTACCCCACTCCAGTTTGGTTGCAAGCTGATCGATCTGGTGAACCGTCCCCAGCTGAATCTTTCGAATCTCTCAGAGTTGATTCCTCAATTAAAAGAGGTACTAAACCGCCCGATTAATCGAAAAGAGGAGATTGCAGAGGCTGCAGAGATCAGAATGAAATATAAAGGATACATCGAACGCGAGAAGATCGTTGCTGAAAAAATGCACCGTTTGGAGAACATTAAGATTCGTGGACACTTCAATTACGAAGAACTAAAAGGTCTCTCTACGGAGTGCAGACAAAAGCTCATGAAGATTCAGCCCGAAACTTTGGCTCAGGCAAGTCGCATTCCTGGGGTATCGCCCAGCGACATTAATGTGCTCTTGGTATTGATGGGGCGATGATGTTTCACGTGAAACAAAGATGATTGTACAAACACTATAACTCATTGATTATGAATAACAAAGTACTGATTGACAATCTGCGTTGCATACCAGATTTCCCCAAAAAGGGCATCAACTTCAGAGACGTTACCACCCTCTACAAGGATGCCAAGTGTTTACAGATTATGCTCGACGAACTCGAGGCCATTTACAAAGACAAGGGCATCACGAAGATCGTAGGTATCGAGAGTCGTGGTTTTGTGATGGCTTCGGCCCTCGCTGGTCGTCTGGGTTGTGGCGTTGTTTTGGCTCGTAAACCAGGAAAGCTTCCCTCAACAGTTATCAAAGAGTCGTTCTCTAAGGAATATGGTGTCGATACCATCGAGATGCACATCGACTCCATCGATGAAAACGATGTGGTTCTGATCCACGATGATCTGTTGGCTACAGGCGGTACAGCTAAGGCTGCTTATAACCTGGTTCAGCACTTCCACCCCAAGAAGGTGTACATGAACTTCATCATCGAGATTACGGATGAAGGTCTGCATGGTCGTGACCTCTTTAAGGACATCGATCTCACCACCCTCCTGACTATTTAATAAATCAAAGCTCCCCTCCCACTCAGGAGGGGCTTTTAAATTGTTCCACGTGAAACAAGAGCGTGGGGAAGGCCTGTAAATAAAGGGTTTCACAAAAGAGAGCACTATGACGAAGGAAGAGAATGAAAAACGATTGGAGCATCTGAAAGGTATCGTAAGTAGGTTGCCAGAGAAACCTGGTAGCTACCAATTCTACGACGAAGACCATACCATTATTTATGTAGGTAAGGCCAAGAACCTGAAGTCGAGAGTGTCGAGTTACTTCCATGCGGAAGTGGATCGATTCAAGACAAAAGTACTCGTCAGTAAAATCTTCGACCTTAGTTATACTGTTGTCAACACAGAAGAGGATGCCCTACTCCTCGAAAATTCCCTCATCAAGAAGTATAATCCTCGATACAATGTTCTCCTGAAAGATGGTAAGACCTACCCCAGCATTTGCATCACAAACGAGTATCTGCCCAGAATCTTCAAGACCCGTAACATCGAGAAAAAAGGAGGTACATATTATGGCCCTTATGCCAAGGTGAGCGTGATGTATGAAGTGCTGGGGCTGATTAAGGCACTTTATAGTCCACGAACCTGCAGACAACCCATCACTAAGGAGGGAATCCAGAGTGGAAAATATCGCGTTTGTCTGGACTATCATCTTAAGAAATGTAAGGGTCCATGCGTAGGAAAACAGAGTCAGGAAGACTATCAGAAAAACATCGCCCAAGCCAAGGAAATCCTGAAAGGAAATACACGTCAGGTGCTCAGAGATTTGAAGGATGAAATGCTAAAACTCTCAGAGGAACTAAGGTTTGAAGAGGCAGAAGAGGTGAAGCAGAAATACCTGGCTCTGGAAGCGTTTGTAAGTAGTAGCGAGGTGGTAAGCCATACTATTAATAATGTGGATGTTTTCTCGATTACTTCCGATGAAAAAATGGCCTTTATCAACTACATCCACGTATCGAATGGTAATGTAAATCAGAGCTTTACGATAGAATACAAGAAGAAACTCAACGAGAGCGACGAAGAGCTTCTGCAGCTTGGTATCATTGAACTCAGAGCACGTTTTAAGAGTGATGCGAAGGAGATTGTGGTGCCTCAGGAAATAAACCTCGAGCTCGATGGCGTGAAGTTTACTGTGCCCAAATTAGGCGATAAAAAGAAGCTGCTCGACCTCTCGATTATGAACGGAAAACAGTATAAGTTCGATCGCCTGAAACAAGCCGAAAAACTGAATCCTGAACAGAAGCAAACACGACTGATGAAGGAGTTGCAAGACATACTTCATCTGCCTAAACTACCCTACCATATTGAGTGCTTCGACAACTCGAATATCTCTGGTACAGATGCTGTGGCATCATGCGTGGTTTTCAAGGCCATGAAGCCAAGCAAAAAGGACTATAAACACTTCAATATCAAGACCGTTGTAGGCCCTGACGATTATGCCTCGATGAAGGAAGTGGTACATCGCAGATACACCCGACTTTTAGACGAAGAACAACCCCTACCCGACCTCATCATTGCAGATGGCGGAAAGGGACAGATGGAGGTAATTCGCGAGGTGATTCAGGACGAATTAAACCTCGATATTCCTATCGCTGGATTGGCTAAAGACGATCGTCACAGAACTAACGAACTGCTCTACGGATTCCCTCCGCTGAAGGTGGCTTTGAAGGTAGAATCCGAACTGTTCCACGTGCTCACTCATATACAGGATGAGGTACACCGATTCGCCATAGAATTCCACAGAAACAAGCGTTCTAAGCGTGCTTTACACTCCGAGTTGGACGACATCAAGGGCATTGGCCCAAAGACGCGTGATAAACTCCTAAAGGCCCTTAAATCAGTTAAACGCATCCGTGAGGCCGACCTTGAAACGCTTACCAATGCGATTGGCGCTTCGAAGGGTAAGATTATATACGAGCATTTCCACCCTGGTGAATAACGAAGTATCTTTACACATCTTTCAAAGCGGAGGATTCTACGCCAAAAAGTGAGAGTTTCCTCCGTGGAAACTGGGACTTTACTCCGAGGAAACCTCCGCTTTACTCCGAGGAAAGTCCGGGTTTACTCCGAGTAAAATTCCAGCTTGCGTAAGCCATTGATTATGAAGGAGTTAGGAATGCGAACATTTTATCTAAATCCATTGTGAAATATATTAACATAAGAAAGTTTGAAAACAAGCAAGCATTTTCTATGATCAGACCACCCCTAACCCCTCCTACTCAGGAGGGGAAATTGGATTGTTTTATCCGCATCTATATCCCCCTCCTACTCTGGGGTAAATTATATTTGTGACAGTTGTGACAATTAATTCATCATCCCTACCCCCCTTGCATTTGAAGATTATGATAAATATATATATATATATATATAATTATATATAATAGTATCTTCAGAGGGAGGGGGTATGCTGAAAAAACTGTCACAATTGTCACAAACTCCAAAATGAAATCCAAAGAAATTTGGAGTTATCAAGGAATTATCGTATCTTTGCCGAAAATTCCTAGAAATGAGAGCAGTCATACAACGAGTCACCCACGCCAGCGTTACAATCGAGGGCAACGTGAAAAGCAAAATAGGTCAGGGATACCTGATCCTTTTAGGCATTTGCGATGAGGACACGATGGAGGATTTGGATTGGCTGGTTAAGAAGATAACCAATCTGCGTGTGTTTGGCGATGAAAACGATGTGATGAATCGCTCAATACTTGATGTACAGGGCGAGGCTCTGGTAGTGAGTCAATTCACACTCTATGCCTCCTATAAGAAAGGTAATCGCCCCAGCTGGTTCCGTGCTGGCTCTCACGAGCACTCTATCCCACTCTACGAAACCTTCTGCGCCCAACTATCCGAAGCCCTCGGAAAACCCGTTGGAACGGGCGAATTTGGCGCTGACATGAAGGTTGAATTACTGAACGATGGTCCAGTAACGATATGCATGGATACTAAAAACAAAGAATAACAATGGACAGAAGACAAATCACGAATTACGTCAATTTTGCTGCACTCATTTGCTACATCATTGGTCGAGTTGCAAGCATGAGCATCCTCATTTGGATTGGCCTTGGTATCATGACCCTTTCCAGCATCTGGACTATCATCCACTGGAAGGAAAACGACAAGATGTCGAACTACATCTCCGTCGCCTTCCTGGTACTCGTCGGATTATCGTTATTTGGACTATAAAACATGAAGAAGTATCTTCGAGAAATAGAACTGGCAGGAGTGATTCTGGCGATTATTGGGGTCGTCAGTTCCTTGGTTTGGGGCTCGATTTATGGCGGATGGCTTTGCGGAATAGGCATAGCTTTGTTCCTTCTGTTATTTCTGTATAAGGCTTTCCATTGGAAAGAATACGAGCGCGAGAACAAGCAGTAT
This sequence comes from uncultured Prevotella sp., assembly GCA_902798285.1. Classification (GTDB taxonomy): domain Bacteria; phylum Bacteroidota; class Bacteroidia; order Bacteroidales; family Bacteroidaceae; genus Prevotella. The sequence continues at coordinate 19,373 of CADBVZ010000005.1, forward strand.
ATTGTCATTATCCTGCTTACCATTATCATATTATTCATTCAAATGTTGAGAGCAAGATGACGATTAAAGAAGCACAGGAATTGGTGGATCGTTGGATCAAGGAATATGGTGTGCGCTACTTCTCCGAGCTCACAAATATGGCCGTTTTAACGGAGGAAGTGGGCGAATTGGCACGTGTTATGGCTCGCAAATATGGCGATCAGAGCTTCAAGGAGGGCGAGAAGGATAACCTGGGCGAAGAGATGGCCGATGTGCTCTGGGTGCTCCTCTGCCTGGCCAACCAGACGGGCGTGGATCTCACCACAGAACTCGAGAAATCCATCGAAAAGAAGACGCAAAGAGACTCTTTAAGACATATACATAACAAAAAACTATTAGCATAATTATGGCAGAACACAATCACGACCACGAGCATCACCACCACCACGTGGAGATGCCAGAGAAGAGCCGCATTGAGGAGGCTCTGAGTAAGTACAACCTCGACGTGAAGGACGAGGACGTAAAGGAAGCAGTGAAGAAAATCATTGCTGAGAAAGTGCACGAGAACGATAATCTCGAAGTGAAGAAATTCCTGATGGGAAGCGTAGAGCTGACCACCCTGAAAACCACCGATTCAGACGAGAGTGTGCTCGCCTTTACAGAGCGAGTAAACCAGTTTGAAGAGGCCTATCCTACCCTGCCCCACGTAGCTACCATCTGCGTATATCCACGCTTTGCCAAGGTGGTTTCTGAGACCCTCGAGGTAGAAGGTGTAGAAATAGCTTGTGTATCAGGCTCATTCCCCTCTTCTCAGGCCCTGATTGAGGTAAAGACGATAGAGACAGGGCTAGCCATTAAGGATGGCGCCACAGAGATCGATATGGTGCTCAGCGTGGGTGCTTTCCTCTCTGGTGACTATGAGACCGTTTGTGATGAGATTCAGCAGATGAAGGAGGCTTGCGATGACAAGAAGATGAAGGTAATTCTGGAAACAGGTTGCCTGAAAACAGCTGCTAACATCAAAACAGCTTCTATCTTGGCTATGTATAGTGGTGCAGATTACATTAAAACCTCTACAGGAAAACTCGAGCCAGCAGCTACTCCTGAGGCAGCATACGTGATGTGTCAGGCTATCAAGGAATACTACGAGCAGACTGGTATTCAGATTGGTTTCAAGCCCGCTGGAGGCCTGAATTCTGTGATGGATGCACTTATTTACTACACCATCGTAAAGGAGGTTTTGGGTGAGAAATGGCTTACCAACCAGTGGTTCCGCATGGGAACATCGCGATTGGCAAACCTGCTTCTGAGCGAAGTTATCGGAGAAGAAGTGAAATTCTTTTGATTAACAAAAGCGAGCAAGCTCGAGTGCTTCTGAAAACAATAAACCCTCGCAAATCTGCGAGGGTTTTTTATTATGCTTTAGATGTTTCGTTGAATCACGTAATCCAGATAAGCCGTATAGGCCTTTTTGAGTTCAGGTTTCACGCATTCATCGATATATTTCTGGGCTTCCTTGGCAAACTCCTCCATCTTCTGCTCTGCATACTCGATACCACCATTCTGTTTGGTAAACTCCACCAAAACAGCGATTTCATCGTGATTGATGGTTCCTGCCTTTACCTTCTTAGCCAAGGTCTGCATGGCAGGCATATCCGTATGGTTCAAGGCATAGATTACAGGAAGTGTGAGCTTACCCTCCGTCATATCATTACCAGTAGGTTTACCTATCTCCTTTGAGTCGTAATAATCAAAGATATCATCGCGAATCTGGAAAATCATACCGATATTATGTCCGAATTGGCGAGCCTTCTCGACCTCCTCTTCAGGCATACCAACAGAGATGGCTCCAAGAGCGGCACATGATTCGAAAAGAACAGCTGTCTTCTTGTCAATCACCTGATAATAAGTATCTTCCGAGATTTCCTGATTGGAAATGTTTGAGAGCTGAAGAATCTCGCCAGCAGCAAGCGTACGACCCAATTCTGCCAAATGCTGAACAATCTGATGATTGTTCGAAAGCGCCACTCTGAGAAGAGCTGTTGAAAGAATATAGTCACCCACCAACACAGCCACCTTATTATCATAAGAGGCATTTACAGAGGCCTGACCACGTCGCTCACTACTCTCATCAACCACATCATCGTGCACCAGACTGGCCGTATGGAGCAATTCCAATCCCAAGGCAGCATTCTGAGTCACATCCGACACATCTCCATAGTTCTTGGCAGAAAGCAGAACCAGCATGGGACGCATGCGCTTTCCACCACGTTTACGAATGTGCGAAAGCACTTGTCCCAACAAACCATCTTTATAAGAAAGGCATTTCTCGAACAACTCGGTAAAGTCGTTCATTTCTACCGCAATCGGTCTTCTTATTGTCGATAAATAATCCATCTTTAGCAGAATTTTGGTACAAAAATAAGAAATAATTCTCTTATTCAAAAAAAAATGAGTACTTTTGAGCGGAAAATTAAGAAAGTTATGCAGAAATTGTTCCTTTTAGACGCTTATGCGTTGATTTACAGGTCATATTACGCCTTCATCAAGAATCCGAGAATCAACTCTAAGGGCTTGAATACGAGTGCCATTATCGGCTTCTGTAACACCCTCAACGAAGTGTTGCAGAAAGAGCAACCCACTCATATCGGAGTGGCCTTCGATCCTCATGGACCTACCTTCCGTAGTGAGGCTTTTCCTGAATACAAGGCTCAGCGAGAGGAGACACCAGAGGATATCCGCAAGGCTGTGCCCATCATCAAAGATATACTCAAGGCTTATCGCATACCTATCTTACAAGTAGATGGTTACGAAGCTGACGACGTGATAGGTACCCTTGCCAAAAAGGCCGATTCCATCGGAGTAGACACTTTTATGCTGACACCTGATAAGGACTATGGACAGTTGGTTACTGATAAGGTAAAGATTTTCCGTCCTCGTCATGGTGGTGGTTATGAGACGATGGGTCCTAAAGAGGTAACAGAGAAATATGGTATCACTACCCCACTCCAGGTCATCGACCTTCTGGCTCTCATGGGCGACTCTGCTGATAACTTTCCTGGATGTCCAGGTGTGGGAGAAAAAACTGCTTCGAAACTCATCAACGACTTTGGAAGTGTATCAGAGTTGATCGCTCGTTCGTCAGAGATCAAGGGTAAGCTTCGCGAAAAAGTGGAAGAGCATGTTGAGGATATCAAGATGAGTTACTTCCTCGCAACCATCAAAACGGATGTTCCTGTTGAACTCGATATGGAAGCTTTGAAACTCGTCGACCCCAATGAGGAAGAATTAACCAAACTCTTCACTGAACTCGAGTTTAAGAGTCTCGCTGATAGAATTCTTAAAAAACCTCAAAATAAGCCAAAACCTGTGAATGCACAGCTCGATTTATTTGCCGATTTTCCCTCCGACGGGTCGGATCTTCCAAAAAATTCGAGTTTTGAGACCCTTAAAACTACCCCTCACGATTACAAACTCGTTGATAATCAGGAGGATTTGAAGAAACTTTGTGATTATTTTAGGACAAACGAAATTCTCAGTCTAGATACGGAAACCACTTCAACTTCTGCCATCGACGCAGAATTGGTGGGTTTGAGCTTCGCTGTGAAGGAATTCGAGGCATTTTATGTGCCCATTCCAGCCAAACGTGAAGAAGCGTTGCAAATTGTTAATATCTTTAAAGAGGTGTATGAAGACCCCAAAATCCTCAAGATTGGTCAGAATCTGAAGTACGACCTCGAGGTACTTCGCAACTACGACATCCATCTCGCTGGTCCGATGTGGGACACCATGATCGCCCACTACCTCATCCAACCCGAACTTCATCATAACATGGACTACATGGCTGAGATCTATCTCAACTATCAGACCATTCATATCGAAGAACTGATTGGTCCTAAGGGGAAGAACCAGCAATCCATGCGCTCTCTCCTACCCTCTCAGGTTTACGAGTATGCTGCTGAGGATGCTGACATCACCCTCCGCTTGAAGAACAAGTTGGAGCCAGAACTGAAGAAGTATGAGTGCGAAGACCTCTTTTATAATATAGAGATGCCCCTGATGCCTGTTTTGGCAGAAATGGAGATGAATGGTGTATGTCTGGATACCGAATCCTTGACAGAGACGTCAAAACAATTCACTACTCGTATGAATGAGATCGAGGCCCGTATCTATGAATTGGCTGGCGAACAGTTTAATATCGCCTCGCCCAAACAGGTGGGCGAGATACTCTTCGACAAACTCAAGATTGTTGAGAAGGCCAAGAAGACCAAAACAGGTCAGTATGTCACCTCGGAGGAAGTGCTTCAGCAACTTCGTAACAAGCATGAGATCGTGGCAGACATCCTGGAACACAGAGGATTAAAGAAACTCATAGGCACCTATATCGATGCCCTTCCCAAACTGATTAATCCTCGCACAGGACATATCCATACCTCGTTTAATCAGACCATTACAGCTACAGGCCGACTCTCATCATCTGATCCTAACCTCCAGAATATTCCTATCAGAGGCGAGGATGGTAAGGAGATTCGTAAGGCGTTTATTCCTGAGCCAGGTTGTCTGTTCTTTTCCGCAGACTATTCGCAGATTGAACTTCGTGTGATGGCTCATCTGTCGCAGGATAAGAATATGGTGGAAGTGTTCCGTGAGGGTAAAGACCTCCATGCTGCCACAGCTGCGAATATCTATAAGAAACCTATTGAAGAGGTGACTCGCGATGAACGTACCAAGTCGAAGCGAGCCAACTTCGGTATTATCTATGGCATCACCGTCTTTGGTTTGGCAGAGCGATTGGATATTCCTCGCGACGAGGCTAAGATGCTGATAGACGGCTACTTCGCCACCTTCCCACAAGTGCACGACTACATGGAGAAATCAAAGGAAGTGGCTCGTCAGAAAGGCTATGTCACTACCCTATTCGGACGTCGTCGCTATCTGCCAGATATTAACTCGCATAATGCCACAGTTCGAGGCTTTGCTGAGCGAAATGCCATCAATGCCCCCATCCAAGGTACAGCAGCTGATATCATCAAGGTGGCAATGATTCATATCCATCAGCGTTTCAAGGCTGAAGGCATTCGAAGCAAGATGATTCTGCAGGTACACGATGAATTGAACTTCAGCGTCTACCCAGAAGAGAAGGAAAAGGTGGAGCAGATCGTCATCGAAGAGATGCAGAAAGCCTTCCCCCTTAATGTACCTTTGGTGGCTGATTCCGGCTTTGGTCAAAACTGGCTCGAGGCCCATTAAACCAATAAGATTCCTGTAAAGATTCGTCCTGAATTGATGCCTAAGCGACGAGCTGAAAAGTAGGTTTCGTATTGCTGGAAGGTGCAGACTTCAGAAACAGCTATCTGACTCGAAGGGATGCCAGAAGCTTCCAATTGCAAGCGATTGCATGCTGGTAGATCGATGTGCCACTTCTCTATCTTGGAGCCATCATTAGCAGGGTATTTTCTGCTGATGGTTTCCATTGCAAAACCCTCTTTGGCAAAGGCCTCATAGACCTCATCGCCCACCTCGAAACTCTCGAGATGGATACCAGGTCCTATCTGGGCTACGATATCCTCAGGACGAGAGCCATAGACGGAAATCATCTTCGCAACAGACTGCTCTACGATACGCCTCACAGTGCCTCGCCAACCAGCATGAATGGCACACGAAGCACGTCGTACTTTATCATATAATAATACTGGAATGCAATCAGCGGTAGAGACTCCAATACAAACACCAGGCACATTCGTCATCACAGCATCAACACCCTCCAGACGAGTTTTTTGCTCCTCAATAGGAAGACTTAAGAAAGCCTTGTCGAAAGCTCGTATCTCCGTTAGATGTACTTGATGGGGCATCAACAAATGTTCATCCTTGATTCCCAGCAAATTGCACAACAAGGCACGATTCTTACTGATAGATTCCTCGCTATCGCCACAATAGTGGTTGATATTAAACGAAGCATAGTGGCCTTTGCTAAAGCCACCATGCCTTGTACTGCTGAAGGCTCTCACGCCCGCACCAAGATGATAGAAATGTAATTCTGGAATGACTATCATAGTTCTGATATACCTCCTGTCATGGAATTATGCAGGTCTTTCTTGGCAGGATGACCACCATACTTCAGTCCTCCTACGCCAGAGACACGACCTTTGATATATTCTGTGGCATAACACTCTATGCCCCCTACTCCACTCACGCCAGCTTCAACCTCACGAGCCTTCATATCGCCAGCCTTGATGCTACCTACACCACTACAGCTATACTCTGCCTCATCGGCCTCTCCGCTGATGTTGATACTACCTACACCACTACAAGAAACATCCACCTTCTTGGCCTTGATATTATCCAACTGGAAGCTACTTACACCTGTATTGCTTACCTCAAACTCATCCGTAGTCAGACTATCCAAGCGGATATCTGCTGCACCAGAGTTCTTGATTTCCTTAAGCTGAGGAGTATAGATGATGATGGTGACATCCTTGGTGTCGATGTTCACATTGGCTTCCTTGAAGCTGATGTTCAGCTCGCCATCCTCGTTCTCGAATTCAATGAGTTCGATATAGTTATCAGGAGCAGAAAGCGTCACACGACTCTGATCGCTCTGAACCAACTGGATATGGCCCATAATATGATTATCCACCTTATCGAAAGCCTCCTGAGGATACTTAGCCTTTACAATCTTCTCACTGGGTTCCAGCTGCTCAAAACCATTACCAAGATTCACTCTGCATGATGATACTGAAAGTACCAAAGCTGCCATCATTACTAACATATTTGTCTTCATAATCCAAACGTATTTGAGTTCTTAATTTGACTATTTGACGCTGCAAAGGTACAAAAAGTTGCATTATTAACCAAAAATTTGGCTAATTCATTAATTTGCAGTAACATTGAACGATGTTCGAAGGTACTCACGTTCGAAAAAACACAAATTAATTTGGTTTTTTGCTCACTTAATCGTACCTTTGCAGCCGAAAATAAACGTTTATAGAAGAAAATGGCATTAAAATGTGGTATTGTGGGACTCCCCAACGTGGGAAAGTCCACCTTATTTAATTGCTTGTCGAGCGCCAAGGCTCAGGCAGCAAATTTCCCGTTCTGTACGATTGAACCCAATGTGGGTGTCATTACCGTACCTGATGAAAGACTCACCAAACTCGCAGAACTCGTTCATCCTGGACGTATCGTACCAGCTACCTGTGAGATTGTAGATATCGCTGGACTCGTTAAAGGCGCCTCGAAGGGCGAAGGCCTAGGCAATAAGTTCCTTGGAAATATCCGTGAAACGGATGCTATCATCCATGTGCTCCGTTGCTTTGAGGACGAGAATATCACCCACGTAGATGGCACCATCGACCCCATCCGCGATAAGGAAATCATTGATACTGAACTCCAGCTGAAGGACCTCGAGACCATCGAGGGTCGTCTGGCTAAGACTGAGAAGGCTGCAGCTGCTGGCAATAAGGATGCTAAGGTAGAGGTGAATGTGCTTCACGCTTATAAAGAGGTGTTAGAGCAGGGTAAGAACGCTCGTATCGTAGAATTCGAGAGCAAGGACGAGCAGGATTGCGCTCGCAACCTCTTCCTCCTCACTTCAAAGCCCGTTCTCTACGTCTGCAACGTAGGTGAGGCTGATGCTAAATCAGGCAACGACTTTACTAAGAAAGTAGAGGCCCTCGCCAAGGAAGAAGGTGCAGAGGCAATGGTCATCGCAGCTAAGACAGAAGAGGATATCGCTGAACTCGAGAGCTACGAGGACAAGCAGATGTTCCTCGAGGAGCTGGGCTTGGAGGAGAGTGGTGTGAATCGTCTGATTAAGAAGGCCTACGCCCTGTTAAACCTCGAAACCTTCATTACTGCTGGAGAGATGGAAGTGAAGGCCTGGACCTATAAGAAGGGTTGGAAGGCACCCCAATGTGCTGGTGTCATCCATACCGACTTCGAGAAAGGCTTTATCCGTGCTGAGGTGATCAAGTACGACGACTATATCCAGTATGGCTCTGAGGCTGCTGTCCGCGAGGCAGGAAAACTTGCTGTAGAGGGTAAGGACTACGTGGTTCAGGATGGTGATATCATGCATTTCCGCTTTAACGTATGATGAATCTGCTCAGTTATATTGTCTGGAATCCTGATCTGGTGGCTTTCCGCCTGGGTCCGTTTGCCATTCGCTGGTACGGACTGATGTGGCTCATTGGCTTTGTCCTGGGTTACTTCATCGTTAAGAGGCTCTATAAGGAACAGAAAATCAAGGACGAGCTTTTCGATCCCCTCTTTATCTACTGTTTCTTTGGCATCCTGATTGGTGCTCGTTTGGGCCATTGTATCTTCTATCAGCCAGAGGATTTTCTCACCTCTTGGAAAGGCATCGTGGAGATGATTTTCCCCATCCTCATAGGCAACGATGGTAGTTGGTTGGGACAAACATTTGGCTTCTATATCATTGGCTATGCAGGCCTTGCCTCGCATGGTGGTACCTTAGGCTTAATGATTGCCCTCTGGCTCTATGTCCGTAAGACCAAGCTGAGCATCTGGACCGTTCTCGACAATATCGCCATTGCCACAGGTAGTATGGCTTGCTGCATCCGCCTGGGCAACCTCATGAACTCTGAGATTATTGGTAAGATTACAGACGTGCCCTGGGCCTTTATCTTCGAACGTGTAGATGCTGTGCCTCGTCATCCTGGTCAGCTTTACGAGGCCATTGCTTACGCCATCCTCTTCATCGTGATGTGGGTGATGCATAAGAAGATGCCCCAGAAGATTGGTACTGGCTGGTATTTCGGCTTCTGCCTGACGTATATCTTTACCTTCCGATTCTTTATCGAGTACACCAAGGAGATACAGGAAGCCTTCGAAGCCTCTCTCCCCATCGACATGGGACAAATCCTATCAATCCCATTTATCATCTTGGGTGTCTATTGCATGATAAGGGCTAAGAAACAAGCATAAAAAGAAATCGTCTCACTTTCCTGAGACGATTTTTTTGATATCATTGAGTTTGTTGAGGGCTTCCAAAGGCGTGAGATTATTCACATCTAAGCCCAGAATCTCATCTCGAACTTGACAAAGCACAGGGTCATCAAGTTGGAAGAAACTCAGTTGCATGCCTTCGCGAGAGGCAGCTATCTCTGCTGTTGGCTTACCAACAGTACCTACTTGGGCATTATCTGACTCCAGTTGCTTCAGAATCACGTTGGCACGCTTCACGATAGAGCGAGGCATACCAGCAATCTCTGCCACGTGGATACCAAAGGAGTGCTCACTCCCACCCCTTTCTAACTTACGAAGGAAAATCACCTTACCATCCACCTCTTTCACGCTGACATTATAGTTCTTAATGCGTGAGAAGTTTTTCTCCATCTCGTTCAACTCGTGATAGTGAGTGGCGAAGAGGGTTCTGGGGTGACCTTTGGCATTCTCATGGAGGTATTCCACAATAGCCCAGGCTATCGAGATACCATCATAAGTACTGGTTCCTCGACCTAACTCATCGAAGAGTACCAGAGAGCGACTGCTGACATTATTCAGGATATTCGAGGCCTCCGTCATCTCCACCATAAAGGTTGATTCACCCAAGGAAATGTTATCCGAGGCGCCTACTCGAGTGAAGATTTTGTCCACCAAACCTATTCTCGCGGCTTCTGCCGGCACAAAACAACCTATCTGGGCCAGTAGCACTATCAAAGCCGTTTGGCGCAACAGAGCCGATTTACCAGCCATATTCGGACCTGTAATGATGATGATCTGCTGACGTTCGTTGTCCAACAGAATATCATTGGGCACATAGTATTCGCCAAGAGGCAGTTCCTGTTCGATGACTGGGTGGCGACCTTGTTTGATATCGATGACTTCCGTCGAGTCAATCACAGGACGGATGTACTTATTCTCCTCAGCCACTTTCGCGAAACTCAGCAAGCAATCCAAGTGGGCAACGATATTGGCATTGATCTGAATCTGAGGAATAAACTCCTGCATACTGAGAATCAGGTCGTTGAAGAGTTTGGCCTCAAGGGAGAGGATCTTATCTTCAGCGCCCAGAATCTTCTCTTCGTACTCCTTCAACTCCTGGGTGATATAGCGTTCAGCCTGGGCCAATGTCTGCTTGCGAACCCACTCTGGAGGAACCAGTTCCTTATAGGTGTTGCGAACCTCGAGGTAATAGCCAAACACATTATTATATCCTATCTTTAAACTCTGGATACCTGTCTCCTGAGCCTCGCGCTCCTGAATCTTCAGCAGATAGTCCTTGCCTGAATAAGCGATGCTTCGAAGCTCGTCGAGCTCCTGATTCACGCCATCTCTTATCACGCCTCCTTTGGCCACCAGTTGTGGGGGATCGTTCTGGATTTCCTTCTCGATTCTATCTCTGAGCGACTCGCAAAGGTTCAGTTGCTCCCCTACCCTGTTCAAGGCCTCGTTCTTGGCATAGAGACAAGCCGTCTTGATGGGTTGGATAGCTTGCAGGGCCATCTTCAGTTGCACCACCTCACGAGGCGAAACACGACCAACAGCTGCTTTGGAGATGATACGCTCCAAATCGCCAATACGATGTATCTGATCATCGATGCACTCACGGAACTCTGGCTCGCGATAGTAATATTCCACGATATCTAGACGCTCGTTAATAGGTTTTTCATCTTTCAAGGGGAACACCAGCCAGCGACGCAACAAACGTCCTCCCATGGGACTTACCGTCTTGTCGATCACATCGAGCAAGGATTTGCCATCATCCTGCATAGGATGAACCAACTCCAAGCTACGAATGGTGAACTTATCCAAACGTACATACTTATCTTCCTCAATACGAGAGATGCTGGTAATATGTCCTATCTGGGTATGCTGAGTCTGTTCCAGATACTGTAGAATGGCACCAGCAGCAATGATGCCTGATTGCAGGTGGTCGATACCAAAGCCTTTCAGGTTCTTCACATTGAAGTGGCGAAGGAGTTTCTGCTTAGATGTCTGATCAGTAAACACCCAGTCATCAAGCTGGAAGGTAAAGAATTTTGTACCAAAGTTGCGTTCAAAATCCTGCTTACGACTTCTATCGTAGAGTACCTCCTTGGGCGAGAAATTACCCAGAAGTTTCTCCACGTAATCAGCTGTACCCTCACCTGTCAGGAACTCACCCGTAGAGATATCAAGGAAGGCCACACCAAAGCTGGCCTTGCCAAAATGGATAGCTGCCAGGAAGTTATTCTCCTTGTAATTCAGCACATTATCGCTCATGGCCACACCTGGGGTCACAAGTTCCGTAATACCTCTCTTTACAAGCTTCTTAGTGAGTTTTGGATCCTCCAACTGATCGCAGATAGCCACTCGCTTTCCTGCACGAATCAGTTTTGGCAGATAGGTATCAAGTGCATGATGAGGAAAGCCAGCCATCTCATCACCCTTGGCTCCAGCACCATTATTACGATGGGTCAGGGTGATACCCAGGATCTTTGCAGCAGTGATGGCGTCTTCGCAATAGGTTTCATAAAAGTCGCCACACCTGAACAGCATTACTGCGTCAGGATGTTTCGCTTTTAGATCGAAGAACTGTTTCATCATTGGGGTTAATTCTTTCCCCTCACTTTTTGCCATATCTGCTACGTTTTTATTACGAGCGACAAAGGTACTTCTTTTTTCGCAAATGGCAAAATTTTAGCCTGAATTTTTGGTATTGTTCTCACTTATTCGTACCTTTGCCCTCAATGAAGAAGGGTTGTATCATATCATTGATGCTCTGCTGGATGCTTTCGCTTTCAGCCCAGTTCTTACATGAGGGCGATACCATAGCTATCATCTCACCTTCGAGTGCTACTGATACTGCGACGATTAATGGTGGTATACGCACGCTTGAGAAGTGGGGTTATCATTGTGTCATAGGCCCCAATGCCCTTAATGATTATCATGGTTTTGCTGGTACTATCGACGAAAGGCTTTCCGACTTGCTTTGGGCCTTACGCAATCCTTCCGTTAAAGCCATCATGTGCTCAAGGGGTGGGGATGGAGCAGCCCATCTGTTGGCGCGATTATCGCTCGATACACTTCGTCAGTATCCCAAGCCCATCATTGGTTTCAGCGATATTACAGCTTTGCTTTGTGCTGAGGCGAGGGCTGGGGTGAAGGGTATTCATGGCTCCATGTGTTGGGCACTGAAGACTTACGAAGGCAATGATACCATCAGCCAAACCTTACGTCGCATGCTTCAGGGTGAATTACCAACCTATCGAGTAGCTCCTCATCCACTGAACATCAAGGGTAGGGCAGAGGGCATCGTAGTAGGAGGAAACCTCTCTGTCTATAATGATCTAGCTGGTTCTGAATTCGATCCCTTATTGCTCGATGGTATCATCCTGTTTATGGAAGATACTGGCGAAGGAATGAGTAAGGTAGATCGGATGTTGCATAACATCGAGGTACGAGGTTTGTTGTCTCATATCCGAGGTATCATCGTGGGACAATTTAATAAATACAAACACCCAGAGAATGGCTTCGAGGATATGTATGCGATGCTCCATGAGTATATGAAGCACTATCAGATTCCTGTATGCTTCGATTTCCCTGTGGGACATGCTCATCTACGCAATTTCCCTTTGCTCACTGGGGCTAAGGCCACTCTCGAGGTTACACCTGAGGGCACCACATTAAGCTATCAATAATCATGAAGAGTTACCTGAACACAGAGAACATAGAGCGTAATAAGGGTGGGGTAGAGTATCATCCACTCATTCCCTTTCTGCCCCAAAATGCGAAGGTACTCTTTCTGGGTAGTTTCCCTCCTCAACGCAAGCGATGGTGTATCGATTTCTATTATCCCAACTTCATCAACGATCATTGGCGTATTGAGGGACAAGTGTTTTTTGGTGATCGCAATCATTTCGTAGATGTAGAGGCTAAGCGCTTCAAAATCAAGGATATCATGGAGTTCTGCGACGAGAAAGGTATCGCCTTCTTCGACACCTCCTCAGCCATCCGTCGACTAAAAGATAATGCCTCGGATAAGTTCCTCGAAGTGGTAGAATCAACGGATATTCCAGCCTTGATAGCCCATCTTCCTCATCTCAAGGCTATCGTTACTACTGGCGAAAAGGCCACGGAAACTATCTGTGCCTCACTCCATATCCCAGAAGTGCCAAAGGTGAACACCTTCGTTGCTATCCCAGATATCTGTAATCAGGATGGCAACCAACTTATCCTCTATCGGCTTCCTTCATCATCGCGAGCCTATCCTCTCGCTTTCGACAAGAAAGTAGATGCCTATCGAAGGATGTTCAAGCTGATGTCAACCATTCATCTGACACAGGTCAACCAATCGGTTTACACTGAGTCAGACGTTGATTTTTAATGAGTGGACTGATTTATCCGGCAATTCATTTGTGTAATTCAATTATTTCCTTTACCTTTGCAAGCATGTTTGAAGAGTGGAAAGAGAAATATCACAGATTCAGGGAATGGCAGAAAAAGCCTTATCAGGTAAAGCCACAATCACATGAGGAGCATGATTGCACCACTTGTGGCACTCATTACGAAGGCAACTACTGTCCTCGCTGTGGACAATCGTCCATCATCGGACGCTACTCTTTCAAGAAGGCTTTCCTCTTGTTTCTCGATGTCTGGGGCTTGGGTAATCGTGGTATGTTTCGCTCAATTCGCGACTTGATTCTTCGTCCTGGCTATATGATTCGTGACTATCTGCAGGGCATGCAGATGGCTTACTTCCCTCCATTCAAGATGTTTTTCCTGTTATTGGCATTATCGTTGCTCGTGGATACCGGCTTGAACATCAAGCTGGAGAATCGTATAGAGATTGCCCAAGAGCGATACATCGATGGTCTGAACAACACCCTTTCCAAAGCAGCCAAACCTTCTGATTCAAAGGACAAAGAGGTGGAGAAATTCAACCAGGATACCATCGACTTAAGCAATGCAGCCTATGAATGGACAACAAAGCACATGGGTATTGCTACGATGGTGATGTTGTTGTTGTTCTCAGCCCCTATGTATCTGTTCTTCCGCAAGAGTCCAGCCTATCCAGGTCTCAAGTATTCTGAGTTCTTTGTGGCGATGGTCTATATCACCAATATGGTCAGCATCTACTCCATCGTCAGCAACTTCCTATGTCTTCACCAGTTGATCGATCTTTGTCTGTATATCCTGACGATCATCCCCTTGATGCAACTCACTGGCTATGGCTTCTGGCGCACCACCTTTAAGATTGTTACAGCATTTGTTTTGTCTATTGTAGCCTTTATGACAGCAGTCTTTATGATCGCTTTTATAGTTGATGTAGCCAGGGAAGTTTTAGCATCATAAGGGTAGGGGAGTTAAAAATTTGCTATTTCTTTTGGCATTCTGCATACTTATTCGTATCTTTGCAGCCCGAATAATAATGTACAGAAACAATTAATAAACAAAGATACAATGGATTACAATTTCAGAGACATCGAACAAAAATGGCAGAAGCGATGGGTGGAGAATGGCACTTATCGCGTGGTGGAGGACAAAAACAAGAAGAAATTCTATGTGCTGAATATGTTCCCTTACCCCAGTGGAGCAGGTTTGCATGTGGGTCATCCCCTTGGTTATATCGCTAGTGACATCTACGCCAGATACAAGCGTCAGCAGGGCTTCAACGTGCTGAACCCTATGGGTTACGATGCTTACGGACTTCCCGCTGAGCAGTATGCCATCCAGACTGGTCAGCATCCAGAGAAGACCACTGTTGAGAACATCAACCGTTATCGTTCGCAGTTGGATAAAATCGGCTTCTGCTTCGACTGGGAGCGCGAGGTTCGCACTTGCGATCCTATCTACTATAAATGGACCCAGTGGGCTTTCCAGCGTATGTTCAAAAGCTACTTCTCGACCTCTTCACATAAGGCTCAGCCTACTATCAAACTGATTGAGCACTTCGAGTTGATGGGTACTGAGAACTGCAATGCCCTTGGTACAGAGGAACTTCACTTTACAGCTTCTGATTGGGCCAACTTCTCTGAGAAGAAGAAGCAGGAAGTATTGATGAACTATCGTATTGCCTATCTGGCTGATACGATGGTGAACTGGTGTCCGAAATTGGGTACTGTGCTTGCTAACGACGAGGTTGTAGATGGCGTATCAGTTCGTGGTGGATATCCTGTAGTACAGAAGAAGATGCGCCAGTGGTGCCTTCGTGTATCTGCTTATGCTCAGCGTCTGCTTGATGGACTCGAGGAGATTGATTGGACAGACTCATTGAAGGAGACCCAGCGCAACTGGATTGGTCGTTCTGAAGGTACTGAGGTTGAGTTCAACGTAGCTGATTCAGACAAACACTTCACCATCTTCACCACACGTGCAGATACTATGTTTGGTGTTACTTTCATGGTACTGGCTCCTGAATCAGACCTTGTTGCAGAGCTTACCACTCCTGAGCAAAAGGCTGAGGTAGATAAGTATCTCGACTATGTGAAGAAGCGTACGGAGCGTGATCGCCAGATGGACCACAAGGTAACAGGTGTGTTCTCTGGTTCTTACGCCATCAATCCGTTTACAGACGAAAAAATTCCCATCTGGATTGCAGAATACGTATTGGCCGGTTATGGTACTGGTGCCATTATGGCTGTACCTGCTCACGACTCTCGTGACTATGCCTTTGCCAAGCACTTCAACCTGCCCATCATTCCTCTGATTGAGGGTGCTGATGTTTCTGAAGAGAGCTACGATGCCAAAGAGGGTATCATGTGTAACTCTGCATCAGCTAAGTTCTCGCTGAATGGTCTTACCGTTAAGGAGGCCATCGCTGCTACGAAGAAGTTTGTAACAGAACAGGGCTTAGGTCGTGTGAAGGTGAATTATCGTCTTCGTGATGCCATCTTCTCTCGTCAGCGTTATTGGGGCGAGCCATTCCCTGTATATTACAAGGACGATATGCCTTATATGATTCCAAAGGAGTGTCTGCCTCTGGAGCTTCCTGAGATCGACGAGTACAAGCCAACAGAAACAGGTGAACCCCCATTGGGACGTGCCAAGATGTGGGCTTGGGATACTAAGTTTGATAAGGTGGTGAGCAAAGACGAGATTGATAATAAGACAGTCTTCCCCTTGGAGTTGAATACCATGCCTGGTTTCGCTGGTTCATCAGCATACTATCTGCGCTATATGGATCCCAAGAACGAGAAAGCTCTCGTTAGTCGTGATGCTGATGAGTATTGGCGCAATGTAGACCTCTATGTAGGTGGTACTGAGCACGCTACTGGTCACTTGATCTACTCTCGTTTCTGGAACAAATTCCTCTATGACTCTGGTTACTCCTGCGAGGATGAGCCCTTCAAGAAGCTCGTTAACCAAGGTATGATTCAGGGTCGCAGTAACTTCGTTTATCGTATTGAGGACGAGGGTGCAGATAAGGGTAAATTTGTCAGCTTTGGATTAAAGGGCAACTATACTACCACTCCTATCCATGTAGATGTGAATATCGTCTCTGCAGATGTGCTCGACATCGAGGCTTTCAAGGCTTGGCGCCCTGAATACGAGAATGCTGAGTTCATCCTTGAGAATGGTCAGTACAAGTGTGGTTGGGCCATCGAAAAGATGTCGAAGTCGATGTTCAATGTGGTGAATCCGGATATGATTGTCGAGAAGTATGGTGCTGATACTCTGCGTCTCTACGAGATGTTCCTAGGTCCTGTTGAGCAGAGTAAGCCTTGGGATACCAATGGTATCGATGGTTGCCATCGTTTCCTCCGCAAGTTCTGGAATCTCTATCAGAACGGTTTCGAGGGTGAGGCTACACCAGAGAATCTGAAGAGTGTACATAAGCTGATTAAGAAGGTATCGCAGGATATCGAGACCTTCAGCTATAATACCTCTATCTCTGCCTTTATGATTTGCGTAAACGAACTCTCACAGCAGAAGTGTAAGAACAAGGAGATGTTGAAGACCCTCGTCATCCTCATTGCTCCGTTTGCACCTCATATTGCTGAGGAACTCTGGGAGATGTTAGGCGAGCAGGGCTCTGTCTGCGATTCTCAGTGGCCAAAGTGGGATGAGCAGTATCTCGTAGAGAGCCAGGTAAAACTTGGTATCGCCTTCAATGGTAAGAACCGTTTCGAGATGGAGTTTGCTGCTGATGCTGACAACCAGACCATTCAGGATGCTGTGTTGGCTGATGAGCGCTCTGCCAAGTACCTCGAAGGTTTCCAGGTAGCAAAGGTTATCATCGTCCCTAAGCGTATGGTGAACATTGTTTTGAAAAAATAAATGACAATCGATCACAAAATCATATTGAATGAAGCCAAAGACTATTTCTTTATAGCCTTTGGCCTCTTCCTTTATACTATCGCTTTCACCGTTTTCCTGATGCCATATCAGATTGTGGCTGGAGGCGTAACTGGTTTATCGGCTATTATCTACTATGCCACTGGCTTCCATATTGAAAATACCTATATCATCATTAATGGTATTCTGTTGATGGTAGCCTTGAAGATTCTGGGCTTCAAATTCCTGATGAAGACCATCTTCGCCATCTTTACCCTCTACTTCATGCTGAAGTTTGCCCAAGATATTCTGCCTAAGCAAGAGAATGGGTTACCATTTAAATTGATGGGCGAAGGTCAGGACTTTATGTCGATGATCATAGGTTGTGTGATAACTGGTATCGCCCTTGCTACTGTATTCTTAAATAACGGATCTACTGGAGGTACTGATATCATTGCAGCCTCTGTCAATAAGTATCATCCTAAAGTAACACTGGGTAATGTACTCATCGCAGCAGACTTCTGTATCATTGGTTCCTGTATGTTCTTCCCTCAGTTTGGTACCTATATGGAACGAGCCCATAAGGTGATGTTTGGTTTCTGCGTGATGGCGATGGAGAACTATACCCTCGATTATGTAATGAATGCTCGTCGTCAGTCTGTTCAGTTCTTGATCTTTACCCGTAAATGGCAAGAAATAGCCAATGCTATTGGCACTGAAACCAAGCATGGTGTTACTATTCTCGATGGTCATGGATGGTATACTGGCAAGGAGGTAAAAGTACTCTGTATCCTCGCCAGAAAGAACGAGAGTATCAATATGTTCCGTCTTATCAAGATGATTGACCCCAATGCATTCGTTTCACAGTCGAGTGTTATTGGTGTGTATGGCGAGGGTTTCGATGAGATGAGAGTAAAAATTAAGCAAGAGAAAAGCCAAACGAAGATAGAGAAAGCATGAAGATTGTCTTTGCAACAAATAATGCTCATAAATTATCCGAGATTCGAAGTATTCTTGGAGAATCTATTGAGGTGCTCTCGTTGAAGGACATAGGTTGCGATGTGGATATCCCTGAGACAGGAACCACCCTCGAAGCCAACGCTCTCCAGAAGGCACAATACATTTACGATCATTACCACATGGATGTGTTTGCTGATGATACTGGTCTAGAAGTAGAGGCTCTGAATGGTGCACCTGGTGTATACTCAGCCCGTTATGCATCATTGCCAGATAATCCTGTAAAAACAGATTCTGCCTCTCACGATTCTGAGGCCAATATGACACGACTTCTCTACGAACTTCAGGGTAAGGATAATCGTAAGGCCAGATTCCGTACAGTGATTGCTCTGATTCAGAAGAAGAACGTATGTCCCTGTGGATGTACAAGCATCAAGGAAGTCCATCAGTTCGAGGGCATCGTTGAAGGTGAGATTATTCAAGAGCGTAGGGGAGGAGAGGGCTTTGGCTATGATCCTATCTTCCAACCTGATGGTTATGACCAGACCTTTGCTGAGTTGGGTATGGATATTAAAAACCATATCAGCCATAGGGCAAGAGCAGTTCAAAAACTTGCAGATTATTTGAAAGTGAATAGTTAATAGTGAATAATGAATAGTGAGGTATATTTGAAGATTATCAACTTCAATTGGTGGCAGAAAATTCTGTTACTATTATTCACTTTTCACTATTCGTTATTCAGTTTTTCTCAGGTTGGAACTTGGAGTAACTATCTGGCTTACCATCAGGTGCAAAGCATCTGCAAGGCAAGTAATGAACTCTTCGTATTAGCCTCAAACGATCTCTATCAATACAATCTCAATGATCAGAGTATCACTACTTATGATAAGGTAAACGGACTCTCCGATAACCATATCACCCATATTGCATGGAATTCTCAGGCCCAACGACTCATTATCATTTATAAGAATTCTAATATCGACCTGATAGAGACTGATGGTGATGTCATTAATATATCTGCTCTCTATAACAAATCGATGACAGATGATAAGACCATTAATAATATCAGTATCGATGGAGTCTACGCCTATCTACATTGCAGTTTTGGGATCGTAAAAGTAAATATGCAAAAGGCTGAGATTACAGATACCTATACACCTAATATGCCTGATTATCCTACGGGTCTCACTCCTTATCAGGATCAGTATGCAGAATATATTTCTACCGTTTCTACTCTAAGTCCTGGAGGACCATCGTATAATCACTTCTACGAGTCGAAATTCATCAATGGTAAGCTCTATACCACAGGAGGTTATTTTCTGCCCAGCATGCCCGATAATGAGCTTCCTGGCATCATTCAAGTGTTTGATGGTAATGACTGGATGCTCTATGAGGAGAATATCAAAGAGAAGACAGGTTATGCCTATAAGAATATCTGTTGTTTGGATATAGATCCTACTAACGATAAACATGTGTTTGCAGCTGGACGATGTGGACTTTATGAGTTTAATGATGGTAAACTCGTAGCCTTTTACAATAAGGAAAACAGTCCTTTAAAAGGAGCAAATGATAGGGGTACTGAACTAGGTAATGACTATCTGCTTATTCTTGGTATTAAGTTCGATGCTCAGGGAAATCTGTGGGTACTTAATAGTATGGCTAAAGGTGTTAGTCTGTTAGAACTGAGTTCCGATCATCAGTGGACAGATCATCATCAGGACTTACTCACTGACGAGTCTGGTAATACGTTGCCAGGACTTCGTAATATGATGATTGATAGTCGTGGATTACTTTGGTTTGTGAACAATAACTGGCAGAATCCAGCATTCTTCAGTTATGATATGCAGAATGATATATTACTCAAATATGACACCTTTATCAATCAAGATGGATTGAAAAACGAGGTGACATGGGTTTATTGTATCACTGAAGATAAGGAGAAGAATATCTGGATAGGTACGGATGCCGGACCATTTATGATTGAAAAGTCGGAAGTAGAACAAAGCAATATCACCTTACAGCAAATTAAAGTACCTAGAAACGATGGTACCAATTATGCAGATTATCTTCTGAGCGGAGTAAGTATCAGTAGTATAGCCATCGATGGAGGTAATCGAAAATGGTTTGCCTCTAATGGTTCTGGTGCTTTCTTAATAAGTGCCGATAATCTTGAACAGATACATAATTTTACTAAAGCCAATTCAAAACTCATTAGTGATAATATCACTTCTGTTTCTATCAATCCTAAATCAGGCGAAGTATTCTTCCTTTCGGATGAAGGTCTCTGTTCTTATCTTTCGGATGCTACTGAACCTAATGAGAATATGACGAAGGATAATGTCTGGGCATATCCTAATCCTGTGACACCGGATTATACTGGTTTGATAACAGTTACAGGCCTTAGTTTCGATGCTGATGTGAAGATTACAGCTTCTAATGGTGCCTTGATAGCAGAAGGACGAAGTAATGGCGGACAATTCACATGGGATGGACGTGATAAGAAGGGTAGGAGAGTAGCCAGTGGTGTTTATATGGTAATAACGGCTACTTCTGAAGGTAAGAAAGGAACAGTTTGTAAGATAGCTATTATTAACTAAAAATCCCCTCCTAATAGGAAGGGATTATTTCTATATATTAAGAAAGTTCTAACATTCTTTCTATAGGTTTCACAGCCTTTTTGGCTATCTTTGGATCTATTTCAATCTGCGGACTTTCGTTCTTTAAGCAATTATATACTTTCTCGAGTGTATTCATCTTCATATACTGACACTCATTACAACTGCATTCTAAGCCGCTCTCGCTGATTTCTGGAGGCACAGGTATAAATAGTCTATCAGGACAAGTTCTTTGCATCTCGTGCAAAATACCAGCCTCTGTAGCCACTATAAACTGCTTCTTGTTACTCTGTTGAGCATAATTAAGCATCGTAGCTGTTGATCCTTTTACATCAGCAACAGCTAATACTGGTGCTTTACACTCCAGATGAGCCATGACTACTGCGTCAGGATACTGTTTCTTTAATTCTATGATCTTCTCCACAGAAAAACGCTCATGCACATGACAACCACCATTCCAAAGCAACATTTGTCTGCCTGTTACCTCATTAATATAATTGCCTAAGTTATAATCAGGACCAAAAATAAGTTTGGCATCTTTTGGTAACTGATCGACTACTTTCTTGGCATTACCACTTGTAACCACTACATCAGTTAATGCTTTTACAGCAGCTGTGGTATTTACATAACTGATTACCTGATAACCAGGATGCTCTTCCTTGAATTTCTTCAGATCTTCAGCCTTGCAACTATCAGCCAAAGAACATCCAGCTTCCAGATCAGGACATAATACCATCTTATCAGGAGAAAGCAACTTACAGGTTTCAGCCATGAAATGTACACCACACATAACCATTGCTTTCGCATCAGTCTCTGCAGCCTTACGTGCCAATGCCAATGAATCGCCTACAAAGTCGGCTATATCCTGAATATCTCCTATTGTATAATAGTGAGCCAGGATAATGGCATCTTTTTCCTTGCATAATCTGCGGATCTCCGCTTTTAATTCTTCAGTTTTCAACATCACAATATATTTATTTTTCTTTTTAATTTTCTTTAAAAGAGAAATGAGTAGTATGATATGACGTGAATTACTTGATAACTATTTGGTTATTTTCTTGCGAGATAATTTATAAACTCTATACTTCACGCTTATTAACTACTCTTGTGAATTCTTACTGCCTGATAATGAATACCTAACGTTATTTATCCACAATTCTCAATTTTGGTGCAAATTTAATAAGTTTATATCTTATTTCAGCAAAAAACAGTGGAAAAGTTGCGTAAACTGCTGTAATAAACCTGTGGATATCCCCTTATGGAATAGCGACATGTGTATTTTGTTAGTAAATACCCACGTTATTCACACACTTATCCACAGGTTATCAACAGTGGTTTGGCGAAATGCCAAATGATAATACCAGCTGTGACTGATACATTCATGGAATGTTTGGTACCAAATTGGGGAATTTCCAAGCATCCGTCAGACGCATCGACTACTTCTTGATGAACACCTTTTACTTCATTACCTAATACGACAGCATATTTCTCATTTGAGGAAGGTTGAAAGGTCTGTAGTTTAGTGGAGCCATGCGCTTGTTCAATAGAATAAACGATATATCCTTCAGACTTAAGGACTTTAAGAGCTTCCATAGCTGAAGTAAAATATCGCCAAGTCACACTGTCTTCTGCTCCTAAGGCTGTCTTATGGATTTCTGCAGAGGGTGGAGTAGAAGTAATACCACAAAGATAGACGGCTTCCAAGCGGAAGGCATCAGAGGTACGAAACACGCTACCTACATTATGCATCGAGCGTACATCATCAAGGACAACTATTAATGGTAGTTTCTTGGCCTGATGGAATTCGTCCAAAGTAAGACGTTCCATCTCTATTGTTCTTAATTTCTTCATATCTAATTACAATTATAACTTATTAAACTCTGCCCTTAGCCACTCAAAGCGTTTATCGAGCCATTTTTTCATCCATTTCACTTCTTTATTGTATTGCTTCAATGTAGCATCATCAGGCATCTCATCTGTATAAAGAATATGCCATTTTTTCTCGTTATTGCAGATGGCCTTATTTAATTGGTTAGCTTGTGTATTGATTTCAAGCATGATATCTGCCTTGTGATTATAGAAGTAGTTAAATCGCTCCTTGATTTTCGCCACAAAGAGAGGACTATGGAATAGTTGGTCAAACCAGGTATTACGTCTCACATGGAAACCATTGGGTTTATCCAGATCCTTACGAGGATTATTTCCAAAAGCGCGATCAAAGTCCCATACAGGTCCCATTTTCAGCTTTCCACCTGGTTCTAAATACATAAAACAACTGGTATGGAAATTAGCATCTACATTTTTTGCAATCTCATTTATCAGATACCAGTCAACAAAGCTATCTACATCTAGATATTTTTCCCATTGCTCAAAGGTCGTCTGATTTTCAGGGGTATAAAGAATATGATCCAACTCCCTAAAGTAATCTATGATATATTTAAGTTTGTTGTTGCTGATATAAGACGGTTCTTTGATATTTACAGGATGACGCAAATGTTCCACTCGAAATGTGGTTTCACCCTTCTTTGCTTTACCATCGATTTCCAACAGATACCCGTCTTTACTGATATTAATACGGTGTTTGTCAATTTTGATTCTCTCACAGAGCTGATAGGTGCCATAATACTGGTTGTTCAGCACTAACTCTACGAATTGTGATTTAGGCGTATATTCAAGGTTGCTGATACTGCTCATATAGAAGGCAATATGGTTGCGCAACATCGTTTTATCCTTATAATTACTAATCAGCACCCACGATTTATCCTTATCATAATTTAGTAAGGCTGCTTTCCTTTTGAGTTTCAGTCGATATGACTTTTTGGGTTTTCTCCATGAAGAGTTTCCTCTACCTTTGATAAAGACAGTATCTTCGAAAACAGAGCTATCGTTTTCAAATTTAAGTATGGCTCTTTGGTATATGGTTCTCGATGTGATGTCTTTTTCTTTCTCGGTATTTATAAATACAATAGGCAGATCTGCTTTAATATCTTGGATGGTCATAGTAGTATGGGCATTTTTATCGCCACAAGCAACGATAAAGCCAATCATGAAGACTATGACAAGCAGCTTTTTCATCTGTCTATTATATATTAATAAGGTGGCAATCGTCTTGCCACCTTATTTGTTTCTTACTCAGGTTTGAATTCATCCTTGCCTACACCACAGGTGGGGCATACCCAGTCATCGGGTATATCCTCAAAAGCTGTTCCTGGCTGAATACCATTGTCGGGGTCACCTTCTGCGGGGTCATAGACGTAACCGCATACTTCGCATACGTACTTCATAAGTCTTGATTGTTTTTAGTTATTAAAATGGATTTTATTCTCTCAACAATCCGCTCTGGCGGAATGTTTTGTAGACAAGCATAATCGCCACGTTGGCAGGGTTTGTTGCCAAAGATACTACATGGGCGACATTCGAGATCTAATTGGATGGCATTATCCATATTCTGATTAAAGCCTAGGAATCCTGCCATTGGATGAGTAGCTCCCCAAACACTGACTACGGGAACACCCGTCAGCGAAGCCAGATGCATATTGGCAGAGTCCATTGAGATCATAGCATCGAGGTGACTCATCAATATGAGTTCCTGATACATGCCCTCAAGATATCTGCTTACTGATAGACACTGGCGATACTGAGCCGTCCAGAGAGGGAAGTATTTGTCTTCGTACTCTCCCTTTCCAAAGAGGAAGATGCGTACGTTGGAATACTGCTTAATTAGATTAAAGATTACCTGCTCCATGAGTTGTGGAGGATAAATTTTTCCGCGATGGGCTGCAAAGGGTGCAATACCTATCCAGGTTTCAAAGCTCTTCTTAGGTCCTACTTCCTTAGGCAGTAGATTCAGGTTGCCACCTTCTTCAGAGAAGATACTGTGGAACTTACGGATATCCACTGGGTAACCCAGACGCTCAAACACCTCTGCATAATTCTCAAACGATGTAGGCAATTGCTTACGAACCTTATTCTTATAAGAGACAAGTTTTCTGCGCTGACCCCTGTGTTTGTTGATGTGCTCCACACGATAGCGCCCCAGATTGAAGCGCATGCGGAGATATTCAGAACGGAGTACATTATGCAGATCGGCTACCTTGGTAAACTGCTTGGCCACCAATCGGCGATAAAGTGCATTCAGTCCTCTCACACCATGATACTCATCTTTCAGATCGGCCTCCATGAAGTTGACATTAGGAGCCAGATCGTCGAACAACGGACGAGCAAACTTCCTGCTAAGTACTGTAATACGGACATCAGGGTACTGGGTGGCCAGTGCCCAAACCACAGGCACCGTCATAGCCACATCGCCCAAGGCTGAGAAACGTATTACGAGTATATGCTCTTTCTTCACGTATGTACTTTATTTATTTTTTATAGAGTATAGGGTTAGTATCAGGATCATTATACATCTTCATCTGACGATATACCTTCATATATTTCTTGCCTTCAGCTATATCATCGAGCAATTGGTCGATAGCCAGCGATAGATCCTTCTGCTGCTCCAAGAGTACGGCCAACTTAGCCTTACACTTGGCGATGTGCTCTGCATCAGCATCCTTGCGATCCACCTGCTCCTGCATGTGGTATATCTTCAGGGCGAGAATACTCAGACGGTCTACGGCCCAAGCCGGACTTTCTGTGTTGAGGCGGGCATCGGGCTGTGGCACCACCTTGCTGTAGTACTGACGGAACCAGGAGTCAATTTCCTCAACGAGGTCTGTACGATCCTGATTGCTACGGTCGATACGACGTTTCAGGGCAAGGGCCTCCACTGGGTCGATATGTGGATCGCGGATGATATCCTCATAGTGCCACTGAACGGTATCGATCCAGCACTTCAGGTAGAGACTGTACTCAATACTGTCTTTCTGATACGGATTTCTGATCGGGGTATTGACATCATCCGTGAGGTGATAGTCATTGATAGCCCGAACGAAAATAGGGTTAGCTTGTTCTGTAAATGACATGTCAATTCTTGTTTTATAACTGCAAAACTACAGAAACTTTTTCAATTAACCAACAAAAGTGCTGATTTTCTTCAAATTTTGCATCTTTATAGTATAGAAAAGGTTAAAAAGGGGCAATTTTTTGCACAAACACCCCCCTTTTGTGCAAAAGAATGATAGTTTTTCTTAAAAAAATTTGCGTAACTCAAAGAAAATGTGTTACTTTGCACCCGATTTCGGCAAAAGCCGTCAAAATTTCAAGATAGCAAAATCATTATTAACATTTTAAAGTATTACAATTATGTCAGAAATTGAAAGCAAAGTAAAGGCTATTATCGTAGACAAACTCGGTGTTGATGAGGCAGAAGTAAAGGCTGAGGCCAGCTTCACTAACGATCTGGGCGCAGATTCACTGGATACCGTAGAGTTGATCATGGAATTCGAGAAGGAATTCGGTATTTCTATTCCCGATGACAAGGCTGAGAAGATCGGTACCGTAGGTGACGCTATCGCTTACATCGAGGAGAACGCAAAATAAATAAGATTAATAACATAATGGTTGCTTCTGTTCATCGAAGCAACCATTATGCTTTAAAATTAGCTTATGGAATTAAAAAGAGTAGTTGTAACAGGTATGGGAGCCGTTACTCCCGTCGGCAACACTCCTGAAGAGATGTGGAAAAACCTGCTCAACGGAGTAAGCGGTGCCGCACCTATTGCAAGTTTCGATACCACTTTATTTAAGACTAAATTTGCTTGTGAGGTAAAGAACCTCGACGTTAATGCATATCTCGACCGTAAAGAGGCTCGTAAGATGGACCGCTATACCCAACTGGCCCTGATTGCTGCTAAGCAGGCTGTCGAGGATAGCAAGATGGATCTTGAGGCTGAAGACAAGAACCGCATCGGTGTGGTTTATGGCGTAGGTATCGGTGGTATTAAGACCTTCGAGGACGAGGTGAAGTACTATGGTGTTCACGAGGCCGAGGGTCCTAAGTTCAATCCATTCTTCATTCCGAAGATGATTGCCGATATCGCAGCTGGTCAGATTTCCATCATGTATGGTTTCCACGGACCCAACTATATTACCGCTTCTGCTTGTGCTTCTTCTTCGAATGCACTTGCCGATGCCTTCAACCTCATCCGTTTGGGTAAGGCCAACGCCATCCTCGCTGGTGGTGCTGAGTCAGCCATCTGTGCTTGTGGTGTGGGTGGCTTCAATGCCATGAAAGCCCTTTCTACTCGCAACGATGAGCCCGAGAAGGCCAGTCGTCCGTTCAGTGCTAGTCGCGATGGATTCATCATGGCCGAGGGTGCTGGTTGTCTGATTCTCGAGGAGCTCGAGCATGCAAAGGCTCGTGGTGCCAAGATTTATGCTGAGATGGTTGGTGCTGGTATGAGTGCTGATGCTCACCATATTACCGCTTCTCATCCTGAGGGTCTGGGTGCTAAGCTCGTGATGCAGAATGCACTTGAGGATGCTCAGATGAATCCCGACGAGATCGATTACATCAACGTTCATGGAACTTCTACCCACGTGGGTGATATCTCTGAGGCTAAGGCCATCAAAGAGGTATTCGGCGATGCAGCCTTCAAGCTCAACATCTCGTCAACGAAGTCAATGACTGGTCACCTTCTGGGTGCTGCTGGTGCTGTTGAGGCTATGGTTACCGTTCTGGCTGTTCAGAACGATATCGTTCCTCCCACCATCAACCACGAGGAAGGCGACGATGATCCCGAGATCGACTACAATCTGAATTTCACCTTCAACAAGGCTCAGAAGCGCGTGGTTCGTGCTGGACTCAGCAACACCTTCGGCTTCGGTGGTCATAATGCTTGTGTGGTATTCAAAAAGTATGAAGCTTAATAACATTATTGATAGAATCAAGCTCCCTTTCCGCAAGGAGAAGGAGCTTTTTTCTTCTCTTTACGCCATACTGGGGTTCTACCCCCACAACATCGAGTATTACAAGATGGCGCTGATGCACAAGAGCATCCGCAAGCGCAACGACAAAGGCAAGCCGCTTAACAATGAGCGACTGGAGTTCCTGGGTGATGCCATACTCGATGCTGCGGTGGGATATATCGTATACCGCCACTATGAGGGTAAGCGCGAAGGATTCCTTACCAATACGCGTTCTAAGCTTGTGTCACGCGATACGCTGGGCAAGATAGCCACCGAGATGGGTCTGCCTAGTCTGCTGCTCTCAGCAGGTCATAGCACATCGCACAACAGCTATGTCGAGGGCAATGCCTTCGAGGCACTCGTAGGTGCCATCTATCTCGATCGTGGCTATGAGGCTTGTCTCGAGTTCTTCGAGAAGCGTGTTCTGGGCCGATATGTCGACATCGACAAGGTGGCATTCAAGGAAGTCAACTTCAAGTCGAAGCTCCTTGAGTGGAGTCAAAAGAATCGTGTACGCATGGATTTCCTGATGCTAAAGCAGAAGAAAGACAAGAATGGTAGTCCCATTTTCTGTTTCCAGGTAATGCTCGAGGGTGTAGAAGGCGAGCGAGGAACGGGTTACTCCAAGAAGGAAGCCCAACAGTTAGCCGCCAAGGAAACACTCCAGCGACTGAAGCGCGAGCCTCAGTTCGTGGAAGCCATATTCCAGGCTAAGACCGAACGCACCAAGATGGAGGAAGAGCCCGCTATGGCCGTTCCTGATACAGAACAGGAGCAGAACTTCATCATTGAGCAAGAGCCAATGGAATCGTCCGCTGAGGAGCCTGTAAAGCCCGCTCCTAAGCGCGTTCGTAAGCCCAAGCAGACAACTGATTCTTCCAACGAGGAAGAGGCCTTAGACGAAGAATTTCTGGCCAAACGGAGCGATTTGGTAGACTACGACCTCTCCGACATTACTCACAAAGAGAAGTCGCGCGAGGAAATCATAGCCGAAGCCGAGGCTGCCGCCTTCGCTGAGGGATAAAAACAACAAGAATGCCACCCAATCTTCTGGGTGGCATTCTTGTATCTTAATACTTGTTTTCCCACTCCCAAGTAATGTTCTTGTTGATTCTCCCGTAGCTTTTCAGGATGCTTTCAAATAGTGCTAATCCTACCTTCTCGCTATAGCTGAGATCACCATCCAAAACACGGCCCTTTTCATCTACGATCCGAATCTGCTCGAGTTTGAAACGGCTATAGCCATCCTTATCAGGACCCCACCAGTGTTCGAATATCAATCCTGGTCCGCCTATCGTGCTTGAAATAATTGAGTTTAGCTTAGCGGTAAAGAGCAGCTTGCCTTTAGAATAGAACAGGATACTCCACTGTGTTGGTACTGGGAAAGCCTTTTCGCTGATTCGCTCGCCTCCCTTTACCTTCATCTCGCCCGTTTCAGGGTTATAGGCCACAATGTCGTTAAGCGTCAGCACATAATCCTGTGGTGTGATGTCTATCAATTGTTTATTGGGCTCAACAATAATCGCATAGAGCTCCTCGTCAGAGCCATCCATAGACTCCACAGCATCGTCATCACTCGTACAACTTGTCATCATCGTACCCATTAACGCTGCAATCATGATGATCACCAGCGTCATCAGAATCTTTTCAATTGTCTGTTTCATCGCAAAACCTATTAAACATTTCTGTAGATATAACCCGCAAACCCCAAAAACCTTGCATGGATTCAGAAAGATTTTTGATTTATTAACGCAATCGGATACTTGCAAGAATCATGCTTCTTAAGACTATAGTCCGTATAAACCCCGACTTTACTCCGAGTAAACCTGGACTTTAGTCGGAGTAAACCCTCAAATTCTCGAGAGAATTCAGGACTTTCCTCGGAGCAAACTATCAGCGAGGATAGTTCTCCTTCCGACTTTGGATAGTTCAACCTATTACGTTGCTTACTCCTATGTTGTAGAGACAGAATTATTATAAGATATCCAACCCCTAACATAAAAACTGCTTATCACCTGAAACAGAACACTTTAGCAAAACAAACAGGTAACAAACACCTAACCTATCCCCTAACATAGACCTAACATGAGAGGTAACATTTTATTAAACCATATTCATGTTAGGAGTTATGTTAGGTGATGAGTTACCTGTATGTTAGGTGTTATGTTAGGTGTTTGAGGTGGCTTTTCGCTCGTAACCATCTCATTATGAATATTTTGAGTAAATCACATGTTAGGTGTTGGCGAAAAATACGATATATTATTTTCTTTTTTCATTTAATTCATGTATATTTGCAGCATGAAAAGGATAGTGTGTTTAATAGCTTGTTTGCTAGCGATTTCGATGTGGGCACAGGGCCAGATCGAGATTGTGGTGCATCGTGGGGCAAATGCTTTGGCGCCAGAGAATACCATCGCCTCTACTGATTCCGCCTTGAAGTATGGGGCGAAATGGGTAGAGTTGGATGTGCGCAAATCGAAGGATGGAGTGCTTTTTAATCTCCACGACGAGACGCTCGATCGTACAACCAATGGTAAGGGTCTGCTGGCAGAGATGCTTTCAGAGGATGTTCGCCAACTCGATGCTGGAAGCTGGTTCTCAGACAAGTTTGCTGGCACCCCTGTGCCTATGATTGCTGAGATGCTCGACTATCTGCAGGGTAAAGCCTATGTGTTCTTCGACGTGAAACGAGGCACACCTATCGCTACGTTGGAGAATCTGGTTCGCGAGAAGGGTTTTGCGGATAAGAGTTTCTTCTGGTTTGGCGATGAAACGATGCTTCGAGAATTTGTAAGTCTGGCCCCAGAGATGAAAATCAAGGTGAATGCGGGCGATATCGAGCGACTGAAGTATTGGCAAAGCATCTGCACCCCTTCGTATGTGGAGATTGCCCCAGAGAAGATAACAGACGAGTTTCGTATGTATTGCCACGAGCATCACATCAAGGTGATGGCTGCTTGTCAGGAGGACGATACTTCGCAGTTTCAGTTGGTCATCGACAAGAAGGCTGATCTCGTAAACTTGGATCGTCCTGAGGTGTTTGTCCGTTTGCTGAACAAATAAAAAAATTGCCACCCTTAGCTTGGGTGGCAATTTTGGTTAGATATCTCTTAGGATTCAGATATTCGGCTCGTCCCAGATCTTGGTCTGAGTGCAAGCGGTAGGAACGGTTTGGTTGCCTACCTTCAGGATGAAGTCACCCTCTTCGAGTGTCCACTTGCCACAAGCACCAACGAAGGCGAGTTTCTTGGCTGGGAGTTGGAAGGCAACCGTCTTGGTCTCACCAGGCTCCAGGGCAATCTTCGTAAAGTCGCGCAAGCGCTTGTTATCGGGTACTACGCTGGCGATAAGATCGCTCGAATAGAGCAATACAGCCTCCTTACCAGCCTTACTGCCTGTATTCTTCACATCAACGCTGATGGTGAGGATGTCGTCAGCAGTAAACTGTGCCTTGTCGACCTTCAGGTTCGAGTACTCGAAGGTGGTATAGCTGAGGCCATAGCCGAAGGGCCACTGAAGCGAAACCTTGGCATCGTAGTTATAGGCACCAGCCATCGTGCCCACCTCCTCAGATACCTTATAATCATAGGTATTCAGCGAGTTGATCTCTCTTGGATAGGTGTAAGGCATCTTGGCAGAGAAGTTAGCATCGCCAGCCAGCAGGTTAGCGAGGGCATCGCCACCATAGTTGCCTGGGATGAGGATATCAATCACAGCCTTAGCCAACGGCTCGATGTCAGCAATGAGGCGAGGACGACCCTCATTCAGCACGAGGATGATGGGCTTGCCCGTCTTGGCGAGTTCCTTCACCAAATTACGCTGGTTCTCAGAGAGCCAGAGGTCCGTGAGGTTACCAGGCGTCTCTGTATAGGAGTTCTCACCGATAGCTGCGATAATGATATCTGCCTTGGCAGCAGCTGCTACAGCCTTGTCGATTTCAGGAGCATTCTCGTCGTAGTAGGCGCCATTCTCATTATAGGTCACACCTTGCTCGAGAATGATGTTCTCCTTACCATACTTATTGCAGAGCGCCTCGTAGATGGTGTTATATTTCTCTGCTTGATCCTCAGCGCGCGAACCTTGCCAGGTGTAGCTCCAACCACCATGCAAGCAACGCATCTGGTTGGCGTTAGGACCAGTCAAGAGGATTTTCTTGCCCTTAGCGAGAGGTAGGATGTTGTCATTCTTGAGAAGAACCATTGACTCTTCGGCAGCCAGCAGTGAAGCTTTGGCAAACTCATCGCAACCAAACTTCTCGAAACCCTTACCACCAGTGTTGGGCTCATCGAAGAGTCTCAGGCGAAACTTCGCACGGAGGATTCGACGAACGGCATCGTCGATACGCTCCATTTTCACCTTGCCCTCGTTTACGAGCTCCTTAAGCAGGATACAGAACTCCACACTATAGGGATCCATCGACATATCGATACCAGCATTGATGGCAATGCGTATGGCGTCCTTTTTATCCTTGGCCACCTTCTCGCGCGAGTACAGATTATTAATATCAGCCCAGTCGGTTACGAGGAAGCCGTCCCATTGCAGGTCTTCCTTCAGCCATTTGGTGAGATATTCGTAGCTGGCATGAACAGGCACACCATTAACAGATGCAGAGTTCACCATCATGGTCAATGTACCAGCAAGGGCAGCAGCCTTAAATGGCTCGAAATACTTCTCACGGATGATTTGCGGATTGAGGTAGGCTGGAGTACGATCCTTACCAGTCCAAGGGGCACCATAGGCGAAATAGTGCTTGGTGCTGGTTCCAACGTGGAAACGATCGATGTGGTTATTATCTTCTCCCTGATAACCCTTAATCTCTGCCTCCACCATCTTAGCATTCACGATGGCATCCTCGCCAAAGCTCTCATACACACGAGGCCAACGGGGATCGCGACTCAGGTCTACCACAGGGTTATATACCCAAGGACAATTAGCAGCACGGCTCTCGTAGGCTGTAATCTCTGCGCCTCTGAAAGCCAAATCGGTATTAAAAGTGGCACCTAGGTTGATAGGCTGGGGGAAGAGGGTTCCGCCTTTGGTATAGGTAACACCATGATTGTGGTCGAGACCATAGATATCAGGAATGCCGAGATACTTCATCGACTTCTCCTGAATCAGACGGATCCACTTCTGCCAATCGTCGAGCGAAGCAGCACTGGAGCCTGGAGCATTGAGGATGGAGCCAACCTTCCATTTCGAGATGAGTGTGTCGAGCATCGCCTCGTTGATTTTCCAAATGCGCTTGGTTTCGCCCTGATAGATGTCTACAGGGAAACCACCCAGTTTGTCGATGATTTCCTGATCAGTCATCTTCACCATCGCGTCAATCTCAGAATCTGCTCTGCCATACTGCTGGAGTACGGAGCGTACCTTCTCACGATCTACCTTGGCGTTTTCTACTGTCATCTTACCCATGACGTCGAGGTTCAGTTCGAGCATCTGTCCGATCTTCTCGTCGAGTGTCATCTTCGAGAGAGTCTTTTCTACTTTTGCCTCCAGGGCCGCATCACGGGGGATGGCAGGTTTTTGGGCCTGGGCGCTGATGCTTACCAGCGCTAAGGCCACAATGAATAGGTTCTTCTTCATTTTATGTAATAGTCAATTAGTGTTATGTTCCTTTATTTACGCTGACTCTCAGTTTCCTCGCGCTTAGCCTTGTAGTAGCGATCAACGAAGTCAATCTGCTCACGGTTAGGACGCATGATGAGCGAGGCACCGTTAGAGAACTGCATCGTAGTTGGCTTCGAATCATCGAAAGTAGGCCAGTAGGGAAGACCTTTGGCATTAGGATTGCCCGTCTTGGCGAAGTTCACCCAATACTGCTGGATAATCTCAGACACAGCAGCCTCAGCAGGATACTTGTCAGCCTGATTCAGGAAATGACCATTGAGATACATGATATCATCAGCATGGGCCACACCACGACGACGCTTATCCTGTGAGAAGCTCATCGTTGAGGGCTGGGCGAGGAAAGCAGCATAGGCAGCACTCTTACCCGTCTTGGCCTGCAGACTAACCCAAGCATAAGAAGGCCAAGCAAAACCCATATCACGGAAGGCATCGCCAAAACCATGCCATGCTTCATCGTCTGTGCTACCAGGATAGTATTTCAAAGCCTCGTCTGCCCATGAACCAAAGATGCTGCCAACGGTCTTCTGATAGTTTTCAGCTGTCATATTGCCAGGAGCAAAGAGGGCACCCTCGTCAGAGTTGGTCATCACAATCACGGGTACATCATTATATTCACCACGCTCATAGAGACGATATTGATCGTCAGTAATCACATAACCATCCACGCAGGGCCAGAAGCCAGCGAAGCCCACATTACCATCGCAGAGCGACATGGGATCCATCTGACGAAGCTGCTTGAGGTTCTTTTTCTTCAGATGCTTCTGGAAGGCGAGACCTTGTGATTCAGCACCCTTCTGCGAGGCATCCAAACCCAGAGAACGGGGTTTGTCACTCCAAGGAGCAAACGAACCACCACTCTGACTGATGCAGCGATGGAACAGACCCTTGGCAAGCGGAGAGGCACAGAGGATGCTACAGCTGATGGCACCTGCACTCTCGCCAAAGATGGTCACATTTGAAGCATCGCCACCAAAGTTGGCAATGTTACGCTGAACCCACTGAAGGGCACAAATCTGGTCTAGAATACCATAGTTGCCAGAGTGTCCCTCCTTGTTCTCTTTGGAGAGTTCAGGATGAGCCATAAAGCCCAGAGCACCAGTACGATACTCTACACTAACAATCACCACACCACGCATGGCGAGGTATTTCCACAGATCGCCACCATACCATTCTGTTTGGAAGCCACCACCATGGATCCATACCATTACAGGCAGACGATCGTTGACAGAGGTAGCAGGCGTGGCGATACCAAGGTAGAGGCAGTCTTCACTCATCATGTCGGCTGTACGGCCAGGACGAGTGGGCTGTGGGGGCATAGGCCCGAACTCATTACAAACTCTCACACCCTCCCAAGGCTGAGCGGGTTGTGGTGCCTTCCAACGCAGATTTCCTACTGGTGGTGCAGCGTAAGGAATAGCTTTATACACTGCCAATGGGCCATCGATAACGCCCTCGATATCACCTGTTTCAACATGGGTTTTCAGGATGGGTTGTGCCTGAACGTTCAGCGCAACTGTCAGCAGACAGCAGATGGCGCTTAATAAGAAAAAAGTTCTCTTTTTCATTGTTGTTAATTGAATTAGTTATCTGATTGCATATAAATATCCGAGAAGTGCCATCTTGCCACGCATCGTTTCACGTGGTGTGAACTCACCATTTACCCAGAAATAACGCTGGTTGAAGTAAGATTCCTGACGTGGCCAGGTGGTCTTGTTCACACCATTCTCTATCTCCCATGCAGGATAGCAGTATTTTAGGAATACACGGGCATCACCACCGTTATGACCTGGCGACCAAGTTTCTGTACCATTGAAAGGCGTCTGTCCTGGGTGTACCTCGGGAGCACCATCATTACGGCCAGTTGTGTAGCAGTCGGTAATATGACGCTCGCCTAAACCAGTCATCTCCACAATATTGCCTGGGTTGCGCCCAATGGCCCAACTGGCTTCTGTGTACATCACATGCTCTAACTCCTTCTTACGAGCCTTATCTGCAATGTAATGGGCCAGCATGACGAGTTGTAGGTTCTGGGAAACCTGCCAGCGACTATCGTTGGCGCTACGACGTGAGGGTCGTTCTGCCATGTGGGAGATATTATACTCCAGAGCCTGGGCATTGACGCTCGACTTCAGGTTCTGATAGAGGTCAGCATAATGACGTGGCTGCGGACAGGTGAGATAGGCTGCAGCGGCCCAAATCTGACAGAAGGGCACAAGGTCCTTATTCTCCTCGTGCATCACGCCCACACCAAAGAAACCATGACGGCCCTTGCTGAAGATGGGCGACTGTGGACTCTTAATCATGCTTTCCTCAACAAAAACTTTCTCCCACTGTTCATCGCCAGTAAGGTTATAAAGGAAGGCGGCAGCGAGCTGACGGAAGTCACGACCACGCATCTGCATACTACCAATGTCCTGCAGGTCGTCGAGCTGGTTCCATTCCTGTTTAGAGGCATAACGGAAAGCCTTGATAGCCTCGTCAGTATAGTATTGTTGTAGTGAGTCGTTCTTTTGCAAACGGAAAGCCTCACCGAGAATGGCACAATTGGCGGCATTCGCCCAGGCAGCCATTGTGGTACAGCCAGCTTGGAACATCACACTCCAGTCGGCACAGGGATTGGTAACACCCTGTGAATAGCCTTCGCCATCGCGTATAGATAGGAAGAAGTCCACCTCATTACGGGCTTCGTCGATGATGTCAGGAATGCCATTGCCACTCTCACGGATGCCGAGGTTATCGTCAGAGAGACGTCCGACAGAGAGTATATAAGGCAGCAGCATGTCGTAGATATTGCTGACATGGGCCAGATGACGGTCCCAGTCGAAGGCATCGGAATGGCCACCCTTTACTTCCGTATTTACAGGGTTGCCAGGCAGACGGTGCTGCCAGAAACGAGAAGCCTTAAGGGGTTTGAAATGGGGTTCGTCCCACACATCGGTATGCAGGTCGCGCCACTCCTGACAGAAGGGGTGGAAATCGGTCTTATAAACCGTGAATCCCTTAGGATCGGTTTCTGGGATAAACTGAGGTTGACGAGGGATGGGCCATACGTGCTCAGGATCCTTGGGTTCTCCAAGACGCATGTAATAATAGCCACGAACAGAGTAGCGGAAGGGTTGATAATAAACATCGGAAGCGACATCGAAGTCCATCGAGCATCCTACATCCTCTACCACAAGGCGATAGCGGCCAGGGGCAGCAGCCTTGAAATCGATATTCCAGACATCAGTACCCACCAAAGCCTTTTTACCAGCTTCCTGCTCAGAAGCAGAAGCCTGTTTCCAGAACTTCACACTGCCCACGTTCTGCTTCTTCTTTGTTTTGGTATTATAAAGGTATACCTTCTTGCCTTCCCATGCCTTATAGTCGCGCTGACCTCCGTCACCCAGCCACTGGTAAAGGTCGGCAGCATGAGTCTGTTCAGCAGGAGAGTAGCCGATGATATTCACATGGACAGCTTCCGACTGCTGGTTCCAGATGTCGAATGTTACAGAAGCCGTCAGTTGATCAGAGCCAATATTGGTAGGGATGTTGACAGTATAGGTGCAACCTTGTTTCATAGACTGTGGCAATTGGATGAAAAGCCAGTGGTCACATTCGCTGGTCAGTGTGTGATCCGTATTCATCGGCTTCGACTTGCGCCAGATCTTTATGGGCTGTGCGGTGGCAAAGGTCTTATCATCAGTAGAACTAATCTGCCAAAGAGCCACTTGCTGAGCCTCAGGCAGTTTAAGGCGTTCGCCAAACACCACGAGGGTATCGTCGCCCTCTGAAAAAGAATGGCCCAGATAAGCACTTGGACCAGTACCGTTATCGCGATAACGTACTTCACCATCACGGAACTGAACCATGAGGTAATCCTTATCGATTACTTTAATGTTTAAGAACTTGGTTGCTTGTGCCGGACTTGTAGTCAGCAGCATAAAACTTGCCAGGAGATAATAGTAAATCTTTCTCATTTTAATTCATGTCATTGTTGGTTTCGGTGCAAAGATACAAAATAATTCAGAATAAATCATGCATAATGCATAATATTTTGTAATTTTGCACACAGAAAAGAGCAACAAAGATGAATAAGGGTGTGTTGTACTGTTGGGGTCTGATGCTACTGATAGTAGTGCTTTTTGCCCTGAATTTGCTAGTAGGGTCGGTATCCATTCCTGCTAGTGATGTGGTGCGTATCCTCTTGGGCGACGAGACGGAAAAAGCCTCGTGGCAGTTTATAGTTCTTCAGTCACGTCTGCCCCAAGCCATCACAGCCACGCTCTGTGGTGCTGCTCTTGCTGTGAGCGGACTGATGTTGCAGACAGCTTTTCGTAATCCTCTGGCAGG
Organism: uncultured Prevotella sp.; assembly: GCA_902798285.1. Lineage (GTDB taxonomy): Bacteria > Bacteroidota > Bacteroidia > Bacteroidales > Bacteroidaceae > Prevotella. The sequence continues at coordinate 56,959 of CADBVZ010000005.1, forward strand.
TCCAAGTGTGTTTGGTATTAACAGTGGTGCTGGTTTAGGTGTGGCTCTAGTGATGCTCTTCTTAGGAGGTGGTCTGTCTGTGGGTTCACTTCAACTTAGCGGTTTTGCCGCCATCCTCATTGCAGCCTTTATAGGTGCAATGACAGTAATGATGGTTATCTTCTTTTTCTCCACCCTTGTTCGCAACAGCGTCATGCTGCTAATCATCGGTATCATGATTGGCTACATCTCTAACTCCGCTATCTCCTTGCTAAACTTCTTTGCCACCGATGAAGGTGTTAAGTCGTATATGGTGTGGGGTATGGGTAGCTTTGGAGGTGTGTCGATGACGAATATGCCCGTCTTTGTCATCGTAACGTTGGCAGGACTTGTAGGGGCGTTGTTGCTCATCAAACCCCTGAACGCCCTAATGTTGGGCGACCGCTATGCAGAGAACTTAGGTGTAAACATCCTCAGGGTGAGGAACTGGTTGTTGATAGTGACGGGTGTGTTGACAGCCATTTCAACAGCCTTCTGTGGACCAGTGGCTTTTATCGGACTTGCTGTGCCCCATATTGCCAGATTATTGTTGACGACCGACAACCATCGACAACTCCTTCCTGCCACATTGCTTTGTGGCTCTGTGGTGGCACTTGTGTGTAATCTCATCTGTTTCCTTCCAGGTGAGAGTGGTGTGATACCCCTAAATGCTGTGACACCCTTGATAGGTGCCCCTGTCATTATCTATGTGATAGCCAGAAAAAGATAGTATTAGAAGCCAACGGCTAATAGTCGTTTCCTAATAGCCTTACGGGCAATATATAAACGGTTTTCCACAATCTTATAACCTTCTCCCAATTCCTTGGAGATCTCGCTTACCTTCATACCGCCATAAACATGCATGCGATAGATGGGACGAAACGGTTCAGGTAAATGAGCCAGGCCGCGCTCCATCTGCTCGATAATCTCTCGAACGGAAAAAACCGACTCCGTAGAGGTTTCCTCAATACAAGCCCTTTTGATATAATGCTCATATTGTTCGAAAGTGGTATGGCGACGGAAATAATCCAAAACCTGGTGACGCATCATCGTATAGACTAAGGCAGGTAGGGTGGTGGCGGAAATCATCTTGTCGGTCGTCAGCAGGCGGAGGAAAACGTTCTGAACAACGTCTTCCGCCTCCATACTGTCGCCGAGACGGCTACTGGCATAGGCCAGCAGCTCGTCACGGTGGGCAATGTAATAATCGGTAATAAGATTAATATGATTCATTGATGAGCATCAGACTACTCATTCACAACCTTTTGGATGGTTCCATCCTCATTGTAGAATAGGCGCTGTACCTTCAACGAACGCAGATGAGTAATGTCGTTTGAAGGAACGCAGTCGTGGTAGAACAGGAACCACTCGCCTTTGTATTCTACGATGCTGTGGTGTGTGGTCCAACCTACAACGGGATCGAGAATGACACCCTGATAGGTGAATGGTCCATAAGGATTGTCGCCAATGGCATAACACAGCATGTGGCTGTCGCCAGTAGAGTAGCTGAAATAATACTTACCATTATATTTGTGCATCCATGATGCCTCGAAGAAACGATGTGGATCGCTTGCCTTCAGGGGTTCGCCGTTTTTGTCGAGGACAATGACGTCGTGAGGAGCCTCGGCAAACTGCTTTACATCGTCGCTCAGACGAACAACGAAACTTGGCAGTGCAGGAACGTCAGCAGGTGCGAAGAGTTGTGTCTTTTTATCAGCGGCAGGACCGAGATCGATGCCTTCCTTTACATATTTCTGTGCGGGCTGATACCACTGGAGCTGTCCACCCCAGAGACCTCCGAAGTAAACGTAAATCTGTCCATCATCGTCCTTAAATACACTAGGATCTATACTCATTGAACCACGGATGGGATCCTTCTCTGGAATAAACGGACCTTCGGGTTTGTCGGCTACGGCTACACCCAGATGGAAAACACCATTATAGTCCTTGGCTGAGAAGATAAGATAGTACTTGCCATCTTTCTCTACGCAGTCGTTGTCCCACATCTGTTTCTCGGCCCAGGGCACCTGGTCCACATGCAGAATCATACCATGATCGGTAATCTCGCCATTCTCCACATCGTCCATGGAAATAACATGATAGTCTTTCATTTGGAAGTGTCCGCCGTCATCATCGAAAGCTGCACCGGCTTCCCAGTCGTGAGAAGGATATATGTAAAGGCGTCCGTTAAACACATTGGCAGAAGGATCTGCATAATAATCATTGGGATAAAGATAACGTGGTTTCATATTCAAAACTTTTTAGGGATTATTTTATTTCTCTTTCGGCCATCCTGCGTCTTGCAGTCAGTTCGGCCTGCATATTTTCGTTATATTCCTTGGAAATAGGATAGAAGTAAAGGGCAGAGATACCGATACAGAAAAGTAGGGCAGGTACGATGCTCGATACTAAACGGATGCCCTCCATGGCACTTTCATTCTGTACGGCCTCATTGCCTGATACATAACCGAACATAGAGATGATGATACCTGCGATGGCGCCACCGAATCCCAGTCCGAGTTTCAGAGCCAGCACGATACCAGAGAAGCAGAAACCCGTAGCACGACGGTGGTTTTCGTATTCAATATGGTCGGCTACATCGCCAATCATTGCCCAAAGCAAAGGAACCGTTGGAGCGTAAGCCAATGACTTCAGGAAGTTCAGCACGAATACCAAACTGACATCCGTTGGTGTTGGGATATAAAATAGGGCTGTGAAAAAGGCTGTCAACGAGAGACATATAATAAAAGTCTTCTTCTTGCCGTATTTATTTGCAAAATACTGCGAGAAACAAATGACTCCGATGAACTGCACCACTGCACCCATCATATTAAAGGCCGAGAAACCGAGAGAGTAGGCATCCTCCTGACGAATGGTGACAAAATGCGAGAGGAAGTCATAAAGCGACTTCTGGTCGATATTGTACTGGAAGTAGAAGTTCATGGCCGACCCCCACATAGCGAGTGTGATGAACAAGGCAAATGTCAACAATGCCATAGCATTCCATGAGACACTCGATACGGTGTTCTTTACATCCTCTGCAATACTCATCTTCTGTCTGGGAGGTGGTTGTATACGCTCTTTGGTCACCAAGAAGGTAATAATGAAGAATACGAAAGCCACGCAGGCGAAGATACCAATTGTTACGCTCCAACCATGCTGCAGACTGCTTCCTTTTGAGAAGTGGCTTACCAAAGGAAGTGTAAGACCCTGTACCACAAACTGGGCGATGGTTACTACCACGAAGCGGATGGTAGTAATACTTGTACGCTCTCGGATGACGCTGGTCATCACACCCCCCAAGGATGTATATGGTATATTATTGAAAGAATAAGCGGTCATCAGCAGCACGTACGAAATAGTGGCATAGGTGGCAACCATACTCTTCTCCTCAATACCGGGATTATTGAAAGCTAGGATATAGAATAAACAGAAAGGGATGGCTGTCCACAATACCCATGGACGGAATTTTCCCCAACGGGTATTGGTGCGGTCAGTCAAGATACCAACTGTCGGATCTACGATGATGGCAGAGATACTTGCTATCATCAGTACGCTACCAGCCACAGCTCCGTCGAGTCCAAAAACGTCGGTATAAAACTTCAGCTGGAAAATCATCATCATCTGGAAAACCAGATTAGCCGCGGCGTCTCCTAATGAGTAGCCGAACTTTTCGCCTAATGACACTTTTTGTGATGATGACTGTCTCATGACTAATGATTGAAATCTGCTGCAAAGGTAGTGAAAAACACCGCATTCCATATTCTAATTTGTTACAGATGCTTTTTAAATTGTTTCATTCCTTGAGAAATTATACATTTTTGGCGATTTCAACGGATAAATTTGCTAAATTTGCATCATCAAAACAATAAATATGAAGAAACTTGTATTTATCTTTGTGGCCCTTTTGTGTGCTTCTTTGATGGAGGCCAAGGTTACTCTGCCCCAACTGTTTCAGTCGGGCATGGTGTTGCAGCGAGGTAAAGTTATCCCTGTCTGGGGTAAGGCTGATGCAGGCGAAGTGGTCACAATCCAGTTCAATAAAAAACAGTACACCGTCACAGCTGATGCGGAAGGAAAATGGCGCATCGATCTGCCCAAAATGAAGGCAGGCGGTCCTTATCAATTGACAGCTGGTGAATTGGTAATTGACAATGTGATGATTGGCGACGTGTGGCTTCTCTCGGGACAGTCAAATATTGATGTGCATATAGAGCGTGTTTATCCGCAGTATGCGCAAGAGGTCGACAATTATGAGAATGATCAGATTCGTTTGTTCCGTGTGCAGAACGATACAGATACCCATGGTGTTCGCGATGATATCCGTCCTACTTCCATTAATTGGAAACCACTAAATAAGCAGAACGCTTGGCCATTCTCTGCAGTAGGCTACTTCCTTGGAAAGCGTATGTATGAGAAGAACAAGGTGGCTCAGGGTATTATTGTCAACAGTTGGGGAGGCACACCTATTGAGGCATGGATTTCAAAAGACTCTCTTGAGCACGACTATCCTATGCTTGTGAAACGTACCCAGTTCTTTCAGAATGATGAGTATGTGAAAGCTCAGGCTCAGGCCAATATGCAGGCAGAGCGTCAGTGGCAGAAGATACTTCATGAATCCGACCCTGGCATTAAGCAGAACTGGACATCGGCAGATTATGATGATTCCGCTTGGCAAACTATCAACCAATGGAATTGGGGATGGCGTGGCACCGGTACTGTTTGGCTTCGTCAGCATATTATTATAGATAAGGTACACGCGCAAAAGCCTGCCAGGTTGTTGCTTGGAACGCTTTTCGATCGTGATGTAACCTATCTCAATGGTCAGCAGATAGGACAGACAGGCTATCAATATCCTCCACGTCGTTACGATATTCCAGAGGGTCTGCTTCGTGAGGGCGACAATGTGATAACTGTGCGCTTTATCAATAAGTATGGCATGGTGCACTTTATTCCCGAAAAGCCCTATCTGATTGCCTTTGGTGACGATCGTTGCTCGCAGAATCCTATGCCAAAGGATGTGATTCCCTTGAGCGAGGAATGGAAATTCAGCGTTGGTGCAGAGATGCCCAACTGTCCAAGTGGCGATATTTCGCTGCAGAATATCCCTACTACACTTTATAATGCCGTGCTTTATCCATTAGCACCTTATGCCCTCAGTGGTGTAGTATGGTATCAGGGTGAGTCTAATACGGGTAATCCTGCACCTTACGCCGACTACCTGAAGAAACTCATGGGTTGTTGGCGTGATTGTTGGCAGGATCAGCAAATGCCTTTCGTGATTGTACAATTAGCTAACTACGACGGACGTCAACAGACGGCTTTCCCACGTCCTATCACTCTTCAGACTGAACCTGTCAATAGTGGTTGGGCCCAGCTTCGCGAAGCCCAACGTCTGACAGTCAAAGCCGACGCCCACGCAGAACTCGCTGTTATCAACGATCTTGGTGAGACTGTCGACATTCATCCCCTCCGTAAGAAGGAGGTTGCAGAACGTATTGGTATTTGCTTCGACCGTCTTGTATATAATAATAAGGTGAATCTTGCTCCTGAGGTAACAGCTTCTGAAATGAAGGATAATAAGATTGTTCTCACACTTGATCAACCCGTGGAGGCTGGCGAGATCTACTCCTTCGAGGTGGCTGCCCGTGATGGAGACTGTGTATTCCAGAATGTCAAGGCTCACGCTGAAGGTAACAAAATCACACTCACTTTACCTAAGGACTTCCACCCTCTAAGCAAGGTATACGCCGTACGCTATGCATGGAAGGATAACCCTATCATGGCTAATGTCCGCTCTCAGGCAGGACTCCCCATGTCATCTTTTGAAATTTCAATCAATAAATAATCAATAATTATGTCAACAACAAACGAATCTAAAGGCTTTTACAAGCTTTCCTGGCTCCAGCGCATCGGCTTTGGATCGGGCGATCTAGCGCAGAATCTGATTTTCCAGACAACATGTATGTACCTGCTGTTCTTCTACACTGACATCTACGGACTCGATGCTGTAGATGTTTCTGTGATGTTTACAGTAGGTAATGTGGCTAACGTCATTTGGGATCCCATCGTGGGTGCCCTCATTGACAAGCATAATCCACGTTTGGGTAAATATCGTGCTTACTTGGTATTTGTTGGTATTCCTCTTACCGGCTTTGCCATCCTCTGCTTCTGGAACGGCTTTGCACCGTCATTGCTTTACGCCTACATCACGTATATTGCCATGACGCTGCTCTATACCTTTATCAATGTGCCTTATGGCGCCCTGAACTCTTCACTTACTCGTGATACCGACGAGATCACCATCCTTACCTCTGTTCGTATGTTCATGGCTAACTGCGGTGGTCTGGCCGTGGGTTCTGGTTTGCCTCTGCTCATTGCTTATTTTACCAATGAGCCTGCTGAGGGTCTGCCAAAGGATCCTACCGCTTGGTTTACCACTATGACTATTTATGCGCTCGTAGGTCTGGCTCTTCTGTTCTTCTGTTTCAGCCAGTGTAAGGAGCGTGTGGTAATGGATGCCAGTGAGGCAGCCAACGTGAAAATCAGCGATCTCTGGATGGAGTTCTTCCACAACCGTCCCTTGCGAATTATTGCTTTCTTCTTCATCACCGCTTTCGCTATGATGTCGATTGGTAATGCTGCTGGCGCCTATTTCATCAACAGTAATATGCATGGCTCGCCCGATCAGCTCTCCATCTTCATGGGTCTTGGTTCTGCTCCCTCGTTTATCTTTATGCCTTTGGTTCCGATGATCAAGAAGATGGTCGGTAAAAAGAATATGTTCTACATCTTCCTAGGCATCGCTATTGTGGGTATGGCTTTCCTCTATGTGGTGGCTAAGATGGATGAGCCTAGCATGGGTCTTGTCTATGTTGCTCAGTTCGTGAAGTCTACGGGTGTTATCGTGGCTACAGGTTACATGTGGGCCCTCGTTCCTGAGGTTATTTCTTACGGTGAGTATGTCAGTGGCAAGCGCATCGCAGGTATTGTGAACGCCCTTACTGGTATCTTCTTCAAGGCTGGTATGACATTAGGTAGTGTTGTTGCTCCTGCCATCCTTGCTTACGTATCTTATAACCCCGAGGTTATCGAACAGACTCCCGAGGCAGAGGAGGGTATTCTTTGGCTTGTATGCGTCATTCCTGCTGCTCTGCTCCTGCTTGCTATTTTCATCATCTCGAAGTATGAATTGACCGATGAGGTCATCGACGATATCAATCAGAAGATTGAGGCTCGTGCCAAGGAGTAATCCTTTGTGATGATCCTAAAAAAACAAATCCCCCGCCAATCGGCGGGGGATTCTTGTTTATCATTAATCTATTTCCTCATCAGGTTCATAGCCACCCATCTCGCGGATGGCGTTCTTCAACATCGTGTATTGCTGATAGAGGTTATTGACAGCCTCCTCGCCCTGAGTATAATCGTGCATAGGTGATTTGAGGAAGAAACTCAAGAAGCGTTGTGTGCCATATCGACCAGCACGTGCTGCAAGATCGCTGAGCAAGCAGAGGTCAAGACATAGCGGCGCAGCGAGGATAGAATCACGACACAGGAAATTGATCTTGATCTGCATGGGATAGCCCATCCAACCAAAGATATCGATGTTATCCCAACCTTCCTTATTATCGTTGCGTGGGGGATAATAGTTAATGCGCACCTTATGATAATACTGTGTATCCTCATCGTTGCCATGACCATAAAGGTCAGGTTGAACATCGGGTTTAAGGATGGTCTCGAGGGTAGAGAGTTTGCTTACCTCCTTAGTGCGGAAGTTGGCCGGTTCGTCGAGCACCAGTCCGTCGCGGTTACCCAGAATGTTAGTTGAGAACCATCCGCTCAAGCCCAAGCAACGCGTGCCGATGATAGGAGCAAAACCAGACTTGACAAGTGTTTGGCCCGTTTTGAAGTCCTTACCAGCGATAGGCATCTTGGTTTGCTCGGCCAACTGCCACATGGCAGGAATATCGACTGTGGTGTTAGGTGCTCCCATGATGAAAGGTGCTCCCTCTGTAAGCGCAGCATAGGCATAGCACATAGAGGGAGCAACATGTTCGCGGTCATCAGCTTTCATAGCTGCCTCGAGGTCGCTGAGCTGATAATGAACCTGTTCGTTGATAGGTACATAGATTTCAGTAGATGCAGCCCAAAGGACAACCACGCGATCGCACCCCTTCTGGGTCTTGAACGTACGGATGTCTTCGCGCAGTGCTTCAACCATCTGCCATCGAGTCAATCCCGCCTTTACATTGTCGCCATCCAGACGCTTAGCATAGTTTTTGTCGAAGGCAGCCTTCATGGGTACAATCTGCTCAAGCTCTTCGCGTACGGGCTCGATATCCTTCTCCTTCAATACCTCAGCATACATGGCTGCCTGATAGGCGTTCTGAGGATAGACATCCCAACAGCCGAAGACGATATCATCCAACTTAGCCAGTGGCACGATGTCGCTATAGTGTAGATATTTGGCATCGGCACCACGACCCACACGCATCTTATCATACTGAGTCATTGAGCCAACAGGTTTGGCCAAACCCTTGCGAGCCATTAATACTCCTGTCATAAAGGTGGTAGATACGGCACCACAACCTACTACTAAGATTCCCAATTTACCCTGGGCGGGCTTCACATTTGATTGTTTCATCTTTTAAGTTTGGTTGATTGTTATTTAAAACTGGGGGCAAAGATAATGGAATTCAGGCGAATTACCAAATTTATTTGGATATTTCCGTTTTTTATGTTATCTTTGCAGCAAAATCATAACTAAAGACAATGAATATGACAATACTCAGACGCTTAGGAATAGCATTGCTGCTCATGATGGCAGCATCAGAGAGTCAGGCTCAGGACTCAAAACAGGTTTTCATCTATTGTCCTAATGAACGGGCAGGACTACACATTGCCCAGCAGATGGGTGAAGGATGGCAGGAGTTAGGACAGCTATGCTCATCCGACTATGGTTCATGGGGCCCAGAAAAACGTATGTACCACCCCTCGTTGGCTAGGGCAAAGGATGGCTCGTGGCGATTGGTGTTTCAGGTGAACGATCGTAGTCCGCTTTTTGCAGCTGCCTATAGTAAGGACCTGATTACCTGGCGTCCCCAGGACTATCCCATCATGACCACTCGTCAGTGTTTGGCTCCTGTGGTGTTTGGCAATCCTGATGGCACATTCGACATCTATTTCAAAACCAAAGGTGGCGATAAGCGTTGGACATCAGCAACACCCAACTTCCGTGATTTTACCCCCGATCGCCCCAGTCAGATTGGCGATGATGCCTGGTTGCGCGATACAGCCACCGTTGGAGGCCAGCTTGTGGAGGGCTGTCTGTTTGAGATCTCAGAAAATGAGTTGAATACTATCAAGAACCATTTCGATCGTCAGGCTGCTGACTGGAAGATGAGTCAAGAGCGTATGTACAACGACGACAAGAACCCCTTCTACCGCTTCCCTGTCAATGCCACACTATTTGTAACTAACGAGGAGAAAACCATCAGTGACAAGCTCATCGGTGTCTTCTTCGAGGATATCAGCTATGCAGCCGATGGCGGACTCTATGCAGAGTTAATCCAGAACCGTGATTTCGAGTATGTTCCTAAAGACCATCGTGGTTGGAATGCCACTACTGCCTGGAGTTGTTCGAAACCTATAACGGTGGTACAGGTCGATCCATTGAGTAAGAATAATCCTCGTTATGCCGTTTTAGGCAATGATACCATCTATAACGAGGGATGGGATGGCATAGCTGTGAAGCAGGGTTCCAAGTACAATTTCTCAATGTTTGTGCGTAATATCAGCGACAAGAAGGACTTTATCATCCAACTCGTTGATAGTAACAATGTTGTGATAGCCCAGACTTCGCTTAAAACGCAGGGCAAAGGTTGGAAACAGTACGAAGCCGTACTCACCGCCAAGCAAACATGTGAAAAAGCTCGCTTGGCAGTCATCGGACAAAAGGAGGTAAAGGCTGGCATCGATATGGTCAGTCTCTTCCCGCAGGAGACGTTTATGGGGCGTAAGAATGGACTTCGCAAGGATCTGGCGGAAACTATTGCAGCCCTGAAACCCAAGTTTGTGCGTTTCCCTGGTGGCTGTATGAGTCATGGACAGGGTATGGATAATATCTATCATTGGAATCACACCGTAGGTCCTCTGCAAGATCGCAAGCCCGACTTCAACATCTGGGGCTACCACCAGACGCGTGGACTTGGCTTCTTCGAGTATTTCCAGTTCTGTGAGGACATTAGTGCAGAACCTCTGCCTGTATTGGCTGCTGGTGTGCCTTGTCAGAACTCCAATGCCAATCGCAATGGCATAGGTGGTCAACAGGGTGGTATCCCTATGGATCAGATGCCTGCCTATATTCAGGAGTTGCTTGATATGATCGAGTGGGCAAATGGCGATCCAGCTACCTCCAAGTGGGCCAAGATGCGTGCCAATGCTGGTCATCCAGCTCCTTTCAACCTTAAATATATAGGTATCGGCAACGAGGATATCATCTCGACTGTCTTTGAAGAGCGTTACGAGATGATCAGTAAGGCCATCCGTGCCAAATATCCCGAAATTAAAATTTGCGGAACGGTAGGCCCCTTCCACACCCCATCTGCTGACTACCTAGAGGGTTGGGATTTTGCCAAGAAACATCCAGACTTGCAGTATATGGTCGATGAACATTACTACGAGAGTACAGGTTGGTTTATGTACCATCGTAACTATTATGACAACTATGACAGAAAGGCTCCCAAGGTATATCTTGGCGAGTATGCCGCTTCAACAGACGCTAAGCGTCCCAATGTGGAGACAGCATTATCTGAGGCACTTTATCTGACGGATATCGAACGTAATGGCGATGTGGTGGAGATGACTTCTTATGCGCCTATGTTGGCCAAGGATGGACATCACAACTGGAACCCTGATATGATTTACTTCTCGAATACAGAGGTACGTCCTACGCCAGCCTATGAGGTGCAGCGACTCTTCTCTGTTTATGGTGGCGATCGTTATGTCACTACCAAACTGATGGTTGAACCCGTTGAGATGCCAGGCACCACACATAAGAACCTGCCCGATGTCAGTTATCGTCTCGGTGCCAGTCTGGTACGTGATTCTAAGACAGGCAAGAAATATTTGAAACTTGTTAACGCTATGCCTGATCCGCTTGTTCTGAAAGTGCAGGGTCTTGACATTCCTGCTGGCACCAAGGCCGAAGGTTTCAATGGCAAACCCAAAGATCAGACGATAGAAGTGAAGCTTGAGGAAATCCCCATCCAGACAAAGGATGGCCGCCTCGAACTGCCCCCCTATTCCTTCCGAGTTATCGCCTTATAAACAACAAAGCCCTCGCAATCGCAAGGGCTTTGATAATGAAAGGTATTTGCTTAGAGTGAATATTCAAACATCACGAAGCTATAAGGAGCGAGGTCGAGTGAGAACTTCTTCTGAGCCTTCACCTGTTCCTTCTGGGGGGCGATGGGCTGGGCATCGTAGTTGTTCTCATCATTAGGCTGACCTGCAAGTACAGTCTTTGTTGCCATCTTCTTCAGGCCAAAACGACTCAGGTCAATGTTAGCTTTCTTGGCATCAGCACTGGCGTTGCAGAGTTTTACATAGAGCTTACGTGTCTTGGTGTTGAGGATAACACTCTGTCCGTAGTGCACATTCTCCATGGGCTGAATGGCATCAGCAGCATCGCCCTCGAACTTCACACAATCGCCATACCAGTAATTACCAGAACTCTGTCCGAAGAGCTGCTGAACATAGTAGCTGCAAGTGAGGAATGGGCGCTCGTTATCGTAGTAGATGAGGTCGGGATTCCACTGAGTACCATTCTTACGGGCGAAGAGAGGTGCATAAGAAGTCATGCTGACCACATCGGCATTGCGCTCTACATGGAGCAGATACAGACCTTCAGCGAGGGCATCGATGAATTTCTTGTCCTTGGCAGCATACTCGCCTAAGTAAACCTTTGTCTTACGATCGCGAGGATAGTTATCATACTGACGCTTGTTCAGGAAGTAGGTGTTGGGCTCGTAGTAGTGCTCATCAAGAACGGGCATACCAAGTTCATTGGCAAGTTTCCAACCTGCCTCATAGTCTGGATTCCCCTTGTGAGAGCCAGGACCGGCTGTACCTACGATAACAATCTCAGGATGAGCCTTCATCACGCGTTCGTAGATATACTTGAAGCGCTCGATGAACTCGGGTGAGATCTTCTCCTCATTACCAATACCTAAGTATTTCAGGTTGAAGGGGGCTGGATGTCCAGCGTCAGCACGCATCTTGGCCCACTTGTTGGTGGCAGGATCGCCATTAGCCCATTCGATGAGGTCGATACACTCATCTACCCATTCGTCCATCTCGCTCATAGGCACGACATCCTGAGCCTGAGTGGGCCACATGTTCCAACCACCATTAGCACCCTGACAGCTTACACCTGCAGGCAGAATGGGTATGGGCTCCATACCAAGATCCTCACAGAACTGGAAGTACTCGAAATAGCCAAGTCCACAACTCTGGTGATAACCCCAGGTGTTCTTCAGCTGACGACGTGTCTCCTTAGGACCGATGGTGGTCTTCCAACGATAAGTGTTCCAGAAGCCATCGCCACCACCATGAACCACGCATCCACCTGGGAAGCGCATGAACTTAGGCTGGAGATCGGCCAATGCCTGAGCCAAATCCTTGCGCAAACCATGCCCCTTATAAGTATCCTCTGGCATCAGCGACACTACGTCGACATCCAGATCGCCAGGATTCAGCACGAGCATCATAAGGGAAGCCTTCTGACAAGTGGAATCGGGCGTGAGCACAGCCTCGTATTTCTTCCATGCATTGTCTTTCACATCAATGATAGCTTCAGCCAGAAGCTTCGGATCCTTGGGAGGCCATCCTGGTAATTGCTCAACGAGGGCTACACGCAGCTGCTTGGCATCGCCGATGTTACGCAGGAAGACGGAGAAATCATACTTCTCGCCAGCCTTTACTGAGATGCCATCCCAGCCCTCATTCTGCAAACCAAAGCCTCTCCATCCGCGATAGTCATAATACTCCTTGGTACGCTCTGCATGAAGACGCATATAGGTTGCATTGTTCTGATGGACGGGATTGTCCATACGAGTCTCAATCCATCCAGTAGAATGTCCTGGACGAATCATCTTCCATGCAGTACCTGCGCCCCAGCCGTCGCGCTCAACGGGTGAGAACTCAAAGGAGCCGTTTTGTACCAGTTCGGCATAGAGTCCACCATCAGCAGAGTTGTTGATGTCCTCAAAGAAGATGCCTACTAATTCATCACTGATTGCCTTGCCACCAGCAGGGGCAGTCATAGGCTTCTGGGCGTTGATTCCCAGCGTTGCTGCCATCAAGAAAGCAGCCAAAGTTACGAGTCTGTTCATATAGTTAGAGGTGTAATTAAATAAATCTGTGGGCAAAGATAAGAATATTTTTCGGAAATCTTTGGATTATTCAGATAAAAAGTGTAAATTTGCCACCACTTAATCCAAAACAACATGAATATGAGACGTTTTACGGCCATCATTTGCCTTTTAACTGGTTTTATGGGCACAGCTTTTGCCCAGAGTGGGTATCCCTATACCCAAGTTCCGTTCACCTCTGTAAAGATTACGCCAGGTACCTTCTGGGGCGATCGCATCCGTGCTGCCCGTGAGGTAACTATTCCGCTGGCATTCTCGAAATGCGAGAGCGAACATCGTTACAAAAACTTCGAGATGGCGGCCTATACGCTCCAGCACCCAGGTCATCCTGGCTTGCAAACTCCAGAATGGAATGTTGCTAAGTTCATGGGCTTCTCGTTCGACGATACTGACGTCTATAAGACCATCGAGGGTGCCAGCTATGTGCTCCAGACCTTTCCTGACGCTAAGTTGAAGGCTTATATCGACTCTGTGCTCGATGTGGTGGGCGCTGCCCAGGAGTCTGATGGCTACCTCTATACTGCTCGTACCATTAACCCAGAGCATCCACACGGATGGGCTGCTGATAAGCGTTGGGCTGCAGAGGAACATGCAAGTCACGAGCTTTACAACTTGGGTCACATGGTCGATGCTGCTTGTGCTCACTATCAGGCTACTGGTTCGGATAAGTTCCTGAACATTGCCAAGCGTTATGCCGATTGTGTCATCAAGGAGGTTGGTGCTGGCGAAGGTCAGGCTTGTGTGGTGCCAGGTCATCAGATTGCTGAAATGGCTCTGGCTCGTCTTTATGTGCTTACTGGCGAAAAGAAATACCTCGATGAGGCCAAGTTCCTGCTCGACTATCGTGGCAAGACGAAGATCAAGAATATCTATTCGCAGAGCGACAAGCCTGTGGTAGACCAGACGGAAGCTTGGGGCCACGCCGTTCGTGCTGGTTATATGTATGCTGGTATGGCCGATGTGGCTGCCCTCTTAGGCGATTCCACTTATATCAAGGCCATAGATACCATTTACGAGAACATCGTCAGCAAGAAGTATTACCTCACAGGTGGTGTTGGCGCTCGTCATCAGGGCGAGGCTTTTGGAGCCGACTATGAGTTGCCCAACCTCACTGCCTACAACGAAACCTGTGCTGCCATCTCTATGGTGTACCTCTTCGAACGTATGTTCCTGCTTCATGGCGATGCCAAATACATTGATTGCCTCGAGCGTACCTTATATAATGGTGTGATCAGTGGTATGAGTGTCGATGGTGGTAAGTTCTTCTATCCCAATCCTCTGTCGAGCGATGGACACTACCGTTTCAATGCCGACAACACTATGACACGTCAGCCTTGGTTTGGTTGCGCTTGTTGCCCATCGAACCTATGTCGCTTCATCCCCTCAATGCCTGGCTATGTATATGGTGTTCGCAACAATAACCTTTACGTGAACCTCTTTGCTGCCAATACGGCTACTATCAAGGTAAATGGCAAGGATGTGACACTCGAGGAAACCACCCAATATCCTTGGGATGGCGACATCAGCATCAAGGTGCTGCAGAACAAGGCCAAACAGTTTAATATGCTTGTCCGAATCCCTGGATGGGTACAGAGCAAGGTGGTGCCCAGCGATCTCTATGCGTTCAACGACGATATCTTCAGTACCTATGAGGTTAGTGTCAACGGACAGCGTGTAGAGGGTGAACTCGAGAATGGTTACCTCGTTATTAATCGCAATTGGAAGAAGGGCGATGTTATTCGTATCCACTTCGATATGCCTGTTCGTACAGTCGTTGCCAATCCTCGTGTTTCTGACGATCGTGGACGTATTGCCGTAGAACGTGGACCATTGGTTTATTGTGCAGAATGGGCTGATAATGAGGGCATCAATCCTCATCATCTGTTGCTGGCTCGTCAGCCAAAATTTGAGGTGGAGGCAAGCTATGGCATCCAGAACACAGAGGGCGATGGTAAGACCTTCAATGTTACAGCCATCACAGCCCAGGCCCAGGAGGCTAGCGTAACTCCTGAAGGCAAACTCACAGCTAAGGATGTTCGCGTAAAGCTCATTCCATATTATGCCTGGAACCATCGAGGTGCAGGCAAGATGGATGTATGGCTCGCTCGCAGCCTCAGTGGACTAGAGGATTAATTGTTTAATATCAAAGCCCTCGCGATTGCGGGGGCTTTGATTGTTTATAATATGTCGAAATTGCTTTACATAAGATGGCAATGAGATTTATTCCCTACAACAACCTCGGAGTAAACTCAGACTTTCCTCCGAGTAAAGTGGAGGTTTACTCCGAGGAAAGTCCGACTTTACTCCGACTAAAGTTCCACCCCTCCAAACCGCCCATTTTTAGGCACTTTTAGTGACTAAATTGCCATCTCTGAATATTGTTTACAAACCCTTCATCACCTCCGTTTTGTCCTAGCGAAATCTACCCATTTTTACATAGGTTTCAATCAAATCCGAAAGTAGGCAGCATCTTGGAAATACAAAGAAAAACAAGTTTTCCTTTGGTTTTTTGCCTAAATTCCTGTAATTTTGCAGCCAAATTAGAATAAATACGTATTTATAAGGAATGGAACACAAGACTTTTAAGCGTACGACGGTGACGTCGGCGCTTCCCTACGCTAATGGCGGCGTACATATCGGACACCTGGCTGGTGTATATGTACCTGCTGATATTTATGTGCGCTATCTTCGTCTGAAGAAGCGCGAAGTGCTGTTTATTGGAGGTAGCGATGAGCATGGTGTGCCCATCACAGTTCGTGCACGTAAGGAGGGTATCACACCTCAGGATGTGGTTGACCGCTATCATAAGATGATTAAGGACTCGTTCGAGGAGTTTGGAATCTCGTTCGATATCTATAGCCGTACTACCAGCGAGACTCATCATAAGTTTGCTGCCGAGTGGTTTAAGAAACTCTACGACGAGGGCAAGCTGACTGAGGAGACTACTGAGCAGCTTTACGATGAGGAGGCTAAGCAGTTCCTGGCCGATCGTTATGTAACTGGTGAGTGTCCACATTGCCACAACGAGGGTGCCTATGGCGATCAGTGCGAGAAGTGTGGAAGAGATTTGAGTCCTACAGAGCTGATTAATCCTAAGTCTACTATCTCTGGTTCAACTCCAGTACTGAAGAAGACCAAGAACTGGTATCTGCCTCTGAATGAGTATCAGGACTGGTTGAAGCAGTGGATTCTGGAGGAGCATAAAGAGTGGCGTCCAAACGTATACGGACAATGTAAGTCTTGGCTGGATATGGATCTCCAGCCTCGTGCTATGACTCGCGACTTGGATTGGGGTATCCCCGTACCTGTAAAGGATGCAGAAGGAAAAGTGCTCTATGTTTGGTTTGATGCGCCTATCGGCTATGTATCAAACACCAAGGAGCTTTGCGAGAAGGAGCCCGAGAAGTGGGGCAACTGGGAGAAGTGGTGGCAGGATGAGGATACTCGTCTGGTTCATTTCATCGGTAAGGACAATATCGTGTTCCACTGCATCATATTCCCTGTTATGATGAAGGCTCACGGCAAGTATATCATGCCTGATAACGTTCCTGCTAACGAGTTCCTGAACCTTGAGAACGATAAGATTTCAACCTCACGCAACTGGGCTGTATGGCTCCACGAGTATCTGGTAGATATGCCTGGCAAGCAGGATGTATTGCGCTATGTACTGACAGCCAACGCTCCTGAGACTAAGGATAATAACTTCACTTGGAAGGATTTCCAGGATCGTAATAACAACGAGCTCGTAGCTGTTTATGGCAACTTTGTGAATCGTGCCCTCCAGCTCACCAAGAAGTATTGGAATGGTGTGGTTCCTGCTTGTGGCGAACTGCAAGATGTAGATAAGCAGGCTCTTGAGGAGTTTAAGGATGTAAAGGCTAAGGTTGAGGCTCTGCTGGAGCAGTTCAAGTTCCGCGATGCCCAGTTCGAGGCTATGAACCTGGCTCGTATCGGCAATCGCTATATCACAGAATGCGAGCCTTGGAAGGTTTGGAAGACTGATCCCAAGCGTTGTGAGACCATCCTGAACATCTGCTTGCAGTTGACAGCTAACCTGGCTATCGCCTTCGAGCCATTCCTGCCATTCAGCAGCAAGAAGCTTCGCGAGATGCTGAATATCGACAGCTTCGAATGGGAGCAGTTGGGTTCTACTGATCTCCTGAAGGCTGGTCATCAGTTGGGTGAGCCTGCATTGCTTTTCGAGAAGATCGAAGATGAGGTGATTCAGAAGCAGCTCGACAAGCTTGAGGCTACCAAGAAGGCCAATGAAGCCGCAGCCTATAAGGCAGCTCCGATAAAGGATACTGTATCATTTGAGGAGTTCGAGAAGCTCGACATCCGTGTAGGTCTGGTTAAGGATTGTCAGAAGGTTAAGAAGAGTAAGAAACTCCTGCAGTTTACCATCGACGATGGTTCTGGCACTGATCGTACCATCTGCTCAGGTATCGCTGCATTCTATGAGAATCCTGAGGAGCTCATTGGTAAGCGCATCCTCTTTGTGGCCAACTTCGCCCCTCGCACCATGATGGGTATCGAGAGTCAGGGTATGATTCTGAGTGCCGTTGATGCTGACGAGAGCCTGAGTGTGGTAACAACCACCAAGGACGTGAAGCCAGGCAGTCAGGTAGGATAAATCAAATAAGAAGACCCTCCCTCGAAAAAGCGGAGGGTCTTTTGCTAAAATATGGCAGAGTCATTAAAGGCAAAGACAGCAAAGGGCCTCTTCTGGGGTGGCATGAACAACGGCATACAGCAGTTGCTCGGACTCATCTTTGGTATCATTCTTGGACGTCTGCTCAATCCATCCGATTATGGTCTTATAGCCATGATTACCATCTTCTCGCTGATAGCAACAGCTCTGCAGAACAGTGGTTTCTCCACAGCGTTGGTCAACGAGAAAGAACCCAAAGCCAGCGACTATAATGCAGTCTTCTGGTTCAATATTTTAATGGGAGGTGTCATTTATCTGACGCTTTTCTTCTCAGCCCCCTTGATTGCTGCCTATTATGATGAGCCTCGATTGGTAGCATTGTGTCGTTATGCCTTTATCGGCCTGTTATTCAGTTGCTCTGGTGTGGCACAGGCAGCTTATCTTTATAAGAATCTCAGAGCCAAACAGCTGGCAAAGGCTAGCATTATTGCCACGATTCTTTCGAATAGTGTGGCTGCCATCATGGCTTGGCAAGGCTTTTCTTATTGGAGTCTGGCCACACAGACTAACCTCTTTATATTGATATCCACCTTGCTGCGTTGGCACTATAGCGATTGGCGCCCTACGTGGAAGGTTGATTTCTCGTTTGTTCGAAAGGTTTTTCCATTCAGTGTCAAGATTCTCATTAGCGATGTGTTGACCCATGTGAATAATAATGTGATGAATATGCTGCTGGGTCGATACTTCAGTGCACACGATACAGGAAACTACAATCAGGCCTATCAGTGGAACAACAAGTGTACATCGCTTATACAGGGTATGGTGAAACAGGTGGATCAAACGGTACTGGTAAGTGTTAGGGATGATCGAGAGCGCCAACTGGCTGTATTGCGAAAAATGGTACGTTTTGCAGCTTTCATCTCCTTCCCCTTGCTATTGGGATTCGGCCTGGTAGCCAAGGAGTTTATTGTGCTGGCTATTGGTGAGAAGTGGCTCATATCGGCCCAATACCTGCAGTGGATATGTGTTTGTGGTGCAGTATTACCCATCAGCACACTCATGGCTGATTTCCTGATTAGTCGAGGAAAGTCGGGCACGTTTATGGGTTGTACGTTAGCGTTAGGATTGCTCCAGATTATAGCTATGCTCACGCTTTATCCTTACGGCATCGCCATGATGGTGAAGACTTATGTGGCACTCAATCTCCTTTGGCTGTTTGTATGGTTCTTCTTTGCCAGCAAGGATACCACTTATACATGGCTGCTTATGCTCAAGGATATTGTACCTTTTGCTTTGGCAGCAGTAGGTGTGATGATGGCTACTGGCTACATCACATCATCCATAGCAAACCTGTGGCTGCTGCTCATCAGCAGAGTCATATTGGCTACACTACTCTATTATGCCGTGATGCGACTGGCTGGTGCGCAGATACTAAGGGAGACGACAGATTTTATTATGAACAAAATCAAAAAAAATAAGATATGAACTATGCCTTGATTATTGCCGGAGGCTCTGGAAACAGAATGGGACAGGATATTCCCAAGCAGTTTATCAACGTTTACGATAAGCCTGTACTCATCTATACATTGGAGAGTTTTCAGCGTCATCCGATGATAGATGCTATCGATGTAGTTTGTCTAGATGGTTGGCACGATGTGCTAAGGGCCTATGCCAACCAGTTCAACATCACGAAGCTGCAGGATGTGGTATCAGGTGGCAAGAGTGCTCAGGAGAGCATCCGAAATGGTGTGTTCCATTTGGAAGCAAAGGCGAAGGCTGATGATATCATCATTATTCACGATGGCATCCGTCCTTTGGTGGATGATACCGTATTGACTGATGTCATCCAAAAAGCGATACAATATGGTAATGGTGTAACATCCTTACCTTACAACGAGCAGATATTTATCGTGAATCCTGATGATGAGACCACGACGAAACAGTATATTCCTCGTGAGACTTTGCGACGTGTGTCAACGCCTCAGGCCTATCAGTTCCAGAAACTCGATACTGCTTATCATGAAGCTTTCGAGAAGGGGATTGGTATTCATGGCTCATCATATACTAATACGATGATGGTAGAACTGGGTGAGATACTGCATTTTGCTGCAGGATCGGATAAGAACATCAAACTGACTACTAAGGACGATCTGGAGATGTTCAAGGGTTATATGAATATGGATAAGGACACATGGCTGAAGTAACATCACTCAATAAGAAGCATCCCCTTTATCAGGAGGATCTGGAGCATATCACTCAGGTGAGTGGTATTAATCGTCTTGATGGCAAATCGTTTATGATTACTGGTGCCACAGGATTAATAGGTGTGTGTCTGATAGATGCCCTGATGCATCTGAATCAGAAAGGTGCCAACATAAGTATCTACGCCTTGGGTCGTAGTCGTGAAAAGGCTGCCTTGCGACTTGGTGAATACTTTGAGGACAGCCACTTCCATTTTGTGGAGCATGAGGCTTCAGAGTCGCTTTTAGACTTGCCCAATGTAGATGTGATTATTCCTTTGGCATCGAATACGCATCCTTTGGCTTATTCAAAGTACCCGATTGAGACCATCAATATCAATGTGAAAGGTGCAGAACAGGCGCTTGAGAAAGCTTTGGCTTGTGGTGCTATGGTGCTTTATCCTTCAACAGTTGAGGTGTATGGTAATGCTCGTGATGATGATGATTTCACTGAGGACTATACAGGCAAACTGAATTTGGCCAATGCACGTGCTTGTTATCCAGAGTCTAAGCGACTGAGCGAAGCTCTTTGTCAGTCGTATATCGCTGAGCGAGGTGTTCAGGTAAAAATAGTAAGACTGAGTCGTGTGTTTGGTCCTACCATGCTGATGAGTGATAGCAAAGCCTCGTCGCAATTCATCCAAAAGGCTTTGGCTGGTGAGGATATCGTACTGAAGAGTAAAGGCGAACAGCTCTTTTCATACACCTATACAGCTGATGCTGTAAGCGCTATGCTGCATGTCTTGCTGCATGGTGAGGAAGGTGTGGCTTATAACATTTCTGCCGAAATGTGTAATGTCCGCCTGAAAGACTTTGCACAGATTTGTGCGGAATGGGCACAGAAGCAGGTTGTTTTTGACTTGCCATCAGAGACAGAGCAAAAGGGCTTTTCAATAGCTATGCGAGCCATCCTCGATAATACTCGTTTGAAGGGTCTTGATTGGCGTCCTCAGTATACGATGAAGGATGCTGTGTGTAGAACATTATCTATATTAAAGTCATGAATAATCCCTATCTGCAGAAGTTTAAGGAACAGCAACTGCGTGCTTGTCAACTCAAACAGTTGTCAATCCTCGAAGAGATAGATCGTATCTGTCAGAAGCATCAGATTGGTTATTGGCTCGACGGAGGAACCCTGTTGGGTGCTGTTCGTCATGGTGGTTTTATTCCTTGGGATGATGATATCGATATCGCCATGCGTCAGGAGGATCTGGATCGATTTGTCAGTATAGCACCATCAGAACTCCGTGAAGGCCTATTCCTGCAGACACCACAGATAGAACCCCAGTCGAAAGAACCAATCGTGAAGGTTCGCGACTTGAATTCATTTTATGTGGAAGGGGCCGATAACTTTGCTGCTGATTATCAGAAAGGTCTTTATGTGGATATCTTTCCTATGGTCAATTATCCCACACTACCCAAGAAATGGGTGAAGCGTATCACCTTGGGAATCTCTAAGAGTTATTCTATCCTTCACAAAGCTCATTACTATTCCCTGCGTTCATTTGCTGAGTTCTTCTGGTTTGGTGCTAAGTATGCGATCAATAAATGCCTTTGGAGTCTGCTTTGTGCTATTCGCCCCAAGAATGTATACCTCTCGAATATCCTGATCAATAATGGCTATGGCATCATGCATCGTCAGGACTCAGTATTCCCATTAGGTACTATCACCTTCGAGGGAAAGACATTCAGAGCACCTTGCAATCCTGATTCTTATCTGAGCGATCTCTATCGCAACTATATGGAGATTCCGCCTAAGGAGAAGCAAAAGATTCACTCTGTATTCATAATGCCTGAACTTGTATGAAGCATCCTGCCAAGACTGATATTGCTGTGCTGCTGCTGTTCTTTACTCGCAGCGACACGTTTAAACAGGTATTCGAAGCTGTGCGTCAGGCGCGACCTTCGAAGCTGTTGCTCTATCAGGATGGTCCTCGTGGAGAGCGCGATATGGCAGGTATCGAGGCTTGTCGTGCTATTGTCAGCGATGAGAACATCGACTGGGAATGCGAGGTGCATCGCAACTACTTAGACCATAACGAGGGCTGCGATCCTTCAGGTTTCCGTTCTCATCGTTGGGCTTTCTCCCTGGCGGATAAGGTGATTGTGTTGGAGGATGATGTGGTGCCTTCGCAATCGTTCTTCCCCTTTTGTAAGGAGATGCTCGACAAGTATGAGCATGATGAACGTGTCTCAATGATAGCAGGCTTTAATATCGACGAAGTATCGCCTGATTGTAGCGATAGCTATTTCTTCACATCTGCTTTCTCTATCTGGGGCTGGGCCTCTTGGCGCAGGGTGGCAGAGCGTTGGGATCCTGATTATGGATTCATGCATGATCCAGAGAAGCGTCAGCGCTTGGAGCGCATTGCCAAGGAGAGAAACTTGCGTAGTGATATGCTGCAGATGTTCCAAGACCATAGTCAGAGTGGCAAGGAGTATTTCGAGACGATCTACTGGGCAGATATGCTATTGCATGACTCCCTGGCCATCATGCCAGCGAAGAACCAGATTAACAACATCGGACTGATGGCTGACTCTACCCACTTCTCTGCAGAACTGAAGACCACGCCTCATCGTATCCGCAAGATGTTCACCATGCATCGCCATGAGTTGGAATTCCCTCTGAAGCATCCAACAGCTATAGTAGAAAACAAGGCTTATCTGGAGCGACTTTACAAGGCCAATGCCTGGAACCACCCATGGATCAAGGTTCAGAATTCACTCGAGGAGCTCTTTCTGAACCTGCGTTATGGAAACTTCCAACATATCCTAAAATCCTTCTTTCGTCGCCTCCGTAAATGGACAGGCACAGAGAAGCATCGTTAATTCCCTTGGATGATTTCACCCTGAGTGATATAGTTTCTGTCTGTCGGCAGGGACGTTGGCGTGATGGTATAATGTTTATCCTCAAGGAGGTTTAGTGTCACCTTCTGGAATCTGGGTGCAGCAAGCATGTAGCGATCAGTTGCAGGACAAACGGGATAAAAGCCCATGGAGGCAAAGATGTACCAGGCTGACATCTGACCTGCATCATCGTTGCCAGAGAGTCCGCCAGGGGTATCATTGTACTCTGTGTCGAGGATATGAGCAACTTGCTTAATCGTCTTTTCACGCTTACCAAAAAAGTCGTAGAGCCAGGCTATTTGATGGCAGGGCTCATTACCATGCCAGTAGCGAATAGAGGAGTCCGAGGGCAAAGGTAAGAACATCGAATCGAGTTTAGCCTCGAACTTATCCTTGCCTCCTAAAACCTCTACCAATCCCTCCACATTCTGGGGTACATACCAGGTGTAATGACAAGTGGCACCTTCTGTGATGTAAGGCTTGCGATGGATGAAGTCGAGATTGTTCTCAAAAAGACCACCATCTGTTTTCTTGCGAGAAAGCTGCTTGGGTGCATGGCGCCCATCGCAATAACCTGTCTTGGGATTGATGACATTGCGCCAGTTTTCTGAGCGACGCATGAGTTCATGGTAGTCCTGTTCCTTACCCAAAGCCTTTGCCAATTGTGCAACAGCGAAATCGTCGAAGGCATACTCGAGGGTACGAGAGGTCTGCTCCTCCTGATGGAAAGCCTCTCTGACGCCATCCTCTAAGGGGATATAGCCATATTTCAGATAACTCTCAAGCGCTCTGCGCCCCATGCCATTGGCGTATTCTTCTATCGAGGCAGGTGTCTCGAAGGCATTCTTCCGCATGGCCTCGTAGGCCTTCTCATAGTCGAAGTTCCTGATACCCTTGATATAGGCATCAGCCAAGGCTGCACTACAATGATCACCAATCATAGCTGCTGTATACGAATTCCAGCAGGGGAAGATAGGCAACCAACCACCTTCCTCGTACATGGTGACGAGTGATTGCATCATATCGCCAGCCTCTTTGGGGGCTATCAGCGTGTAGAGCGGATGCAGAGCACGATAGGTGTCCCACATAGAGAAGTCACCATAGAATTTTCGAGGACTCTCTGGCATGATAGTGCCATCAGCAAACTTAGGATAGCTGCCATTTACATCACTCATCTCCCTGGGGAGGAACGAGCAACGATAAAGGGCACCATAGAACTGATTCACTCGTGCTGTGTCAGGATCTTCCACATCGATGGTATGCAAACGATCGATCCACTGCTGGGCTGTCTGCGCCATCATACTCTCAAAGTCGTGCCCTTCTACCTCGAAGGCGAAGTTGTTCTCTGCCCCTCGCTTGTTGGTAAACGAGGTGGCTGCCTTTAGGATGATAGGTTCGAAGGCTTTGCCCTCGAAGGTGAGCCATACACAGAGACTGTCGATGCCATAATCCTTGATGGGATCGTAGGCCTGCAACAGGTAGTTGCCATCGATGCCAGCACGCTCTCCCCAACCCTGGTAGATACGATGTACAGGATTATAGCCATAGATGGTTTTGGCCATGGTGTCCACCTCTAAGTAGCCCTCTCCCTCATCGCTATTATGGTTCAGTACGATGTGGATGGGACTATCCTGCTCAGGGGTGATGCGGAAGATGGCTGTATGACTCGAACCTGTAACCTCCAATTTCAGATGTTCCTTGGGCAAACGAACGGCATAGTAGTGTGGATGCGAAACCTCTTCTGAATGCGAGAAAGGTGTGGCACGCTCCTCTGGCTCCAGACGCAACTTCCCACTCAGAGCCGCCAAGGTAAACGAACCATAATCCTGTGTACAACCTCCTACAATCCAGTGGCTATTACGAATACCCTGAAACAGCGAGTCAGTATAATAATAAGGTGCTACGCACTTGTTCTCTGTATCCTGAGTCTGGGGTGTCCAGAAGTTCTGCCCATTGGGCGAGAGCACAGCAGGAAGTGTTTGTCCATGTTCCTCAGAACCTTTGCCAAAGAGTCCTGCAGTCTTGGTATTGGCAGGAGCCGTACCCACCATTGTGTTCAAGGCACAGAGTTGTCGAAGATGCTCAAAGTAGTGCATGCGATCAGCAACCTGTTGTTTCAGCTCCTTCCAACTCATAAAACCTATCGATTTCTCATTGAGAAGTAGTTGCACAAGAACTTCATCATTTCTCTCACCACTCACCTCTAGCTTCTCACCTCTATAGAACACCATTTGCAGATTTGCTGCCATAGGCAGAATCTCGTCCATATAATTGTATTCCTCGCCTCGAAGCTCTATGCCCATCAACGTGAGCAATCGATAGAGGTTTGAATCATGTCCGAAGCGAAGATCTGCTCCTACGCCCCCTCGTGCGATGGCTGCGTCAGCATCATTCTCAATGCGTTGCCAAAGTGAGATGGCACAACGGGCTGGGATGCCTTCGTTCTGAATCACGTCGCCATGAACAATCGTCATGCCTCTGTTGTTCTTCTCATAGGCAGCATGCATCTCCTCGGGGGTGAAAATGTCATAGAGCGATACACCCAACTCCACATCCTGCATATCCGAGGCAATGGTGTTGATTTCCAAGAGCAGCTTTACAGGCTCCTTTACCTTCGATGGGTCTATGAACAGTGACTTGATAAACCTCTCAGGCGAAATCCTCAGAGGCACATTAGTGCGATTCTCCAACGCCTTCTCCTCTGGCGAGGTATAGGCTATCCAAGCCATATCCGCTGAATCAGTAATGGCCTCAATCTTTTGGGAACATCCCTGAGTTACCAATTCTCCCAAGAAAGCGAGCATACTACTCCTGCATCTTCCTACTACGCTGGAGTGGGCTGTGATATGGGCATCAGCAGTAAAGAGCAGGGGGAAGTTCTGATACATCCTCTTGGCGATACCCCGATGCTGACGAGCACCAAGGGCTGTTAGCTTACCACCATTCCCTTTGGCGTTCTTCCAGACTTGGTCCAGTCGCTTCTTGACGCTTTTGCCCAAAGGAGTCAGGTTCTTCTGGTCCTCGAAATGCTGGTTCACCCAGATGTAGCGATTATCGTTTGTCACCCATCGCGAACCATGTCTGCCATAGTGTGAGATATAGAACGGCTTGTAACCCTCTGGAGCTGATTGCAGCTGAGGCTTCTCGATGCCCGACTCTATGGGATAAGCATAGTATACACCCCCCATCTGCTCATTCGTCTGGGCCTTCGATGTTAAAGGTAAAAAGGTAAAAAGGTAAAAAGGTAAGAAACCTTTCACCACACCCATTACTATATTATAAACTCTCTGCTTCATATCTTTTTTCCTTTTTATCTTAGTAGTTCAAACACAAAGCGTGCTCCCTTGGTGTAACTCGTGTCGAGCCACAACTCTCCTCCCATTCGTCGAGCCACAGAGCGCGCTATAGTGAGTCCGATACCTGTGCCATCAGTAAAACTGTCGAGTTGTACGAACTCCTCGAAGATATGTTCCGCCTGATCAGCTGGGATGCCAATACCTGTGTCCTCTACGATGAAGTGCACTTTGCCATCCGTCAACTCCGTCTTGAGAGTGATGCTGCCTTCATTGGTGAACTTCATGGCGTTCTCGAACAGATGAGCCAGAATGCGCGAGGCTTGCACTTTGTTGGTAAGCAGCGTATTGGCATTGGTCTTCGCATCGATGAACCTCTGGAATGATACTTTGGCATCTTTATTCTCAGGAAGCGTATGGGTGTTGATGGCAGAGTGCTTGATAGCCATCGATACTACGGTCTGAATGTCCGTTTGGTCGTTGCGTTCTATCTCTGCCTCACTATTCACATCGCTCAACATGAGCATACGATCCACCAATTTGGTAATACGATCTGTATTCTCCGTTACACGTTCCTGTATGTCCTTCTTGTCTCTCTCTGCCAGAAACATATCAGGATTGGTGAGAATTTGGGTAAAGCCTGATACGATGTTCAAGGGCGTACGAATCTCGTGTGAGATATTGCGGATGAACTCACTCTTCATCTTCGATGACACTTTAGCCCTTTCGTTGGCTAAGCGTAGTTGTTCGTTCACCTTCTTCTGTTTGATGGTCGTACGCCAGCCATAGAGAATCAGCAACAAGAGGGCCAGTACGATAGAAACAGTAGCTATGATGATGTATTTTAACTTAGCATGCTGCTGTTCCGTCTTGAGTTCATCTATCTGGAAGAGGGTGTTCAACTCGTCCAAATGCTGACGGGCATCACGTCCGAAGACAGAGTCCTTCTCATGGTAAAGCTGCTGATAGATCTGTGCTGCTTCCTCACTTTGTCCTAACAAGATCAGCGCTTGAGCCCTTACCTCCTCCGTATGGTCGTCCTTCTCGCTGGTTACCTCTCTCACGCTATCTGTAAAGAGCAGAGCCTTGTTGGCATCGCCCTTGGCCAACTGGTAGCGGGCCTGCATTTTGTAATAGTGGTGCAGGGCGAGCGAGGTGTTAATCAGATGGGAGTGATGTTCTGCTGTGTCAAGGGCACGTTTGGCCACTTCCAACTTGTTCAGTCCGATATAGGCAGCAGCTCGAGCCAGATAGCAGGCGTTAAAGCATTCACGAACATTCGGCTTCTTCACCTTGCCCACTTTGGTAAGCAGGAAGTTCATCCACTCGTTGGTTACTTTCAACTCCTCTTTGTACTTCTTATCGTAGTCGTAGGCCTTGGCCATGCGATAGTAGATGTTACTCAGCGAGTTGAAATCATCCTCGTCCTTCATCAGCTCCGCATAGTGTTTCAGGGCCTCTACTGCTGGCTCCGTCTGCTTCATGTTCAGGTAGATGATGCCTATCTGCTTGTAGGCCATCGCCCTACCCAGCTTATTGTCGCGTTCCTTGGCATCGCTCAGCATGCGTTGTGTCTCCTGAAGTGCCGGCTGGAGCTTTCCCAGCGAACTCATCGAATTTGCTTTTAGTTGCCAAGTGCGATAGAAGTTGTCCCACTGGTCATTCTTGCGAAACCATACCATCTGCACGTCAGCCTCCTCAACGAGTTCCTTGGTGAGCGAGAAGTTCTTCATGGCGAGAATCTTCTGCCATCGGGCTTCGCTTTCTTTCTCGATGTTGCCCGTCTGCTGTTCGTGGGCTATCTGGGCTCTGATCTGAGCCAAGGCAGCCTCAGCGGTTTCCTTGTTGTCAGCAGGGTTGGCGTAGAGCGTTACCCACCACGTGGTAAAGGCAATAATTGTTAGTAGTCGTTTCATTATTCTATCTTCCAGTCGATACCTAAGGGGTTGTTGCGCAGTTCTGTTACCAATGGGATATTTCCCTTGAGTGTAATCCACATCTCTGTGCAATCGATGTCAGCACGAACGTGGATAGCATCATCCGTTGCATCAATCTTTCGCCAAGTGATGCCATCGTAGACGAATGATCCATTGGTCTTTAGGTCGTTGAGGGCTTGGCGCGAGATGAAGGCGAAGGTGCCTTGAGCCTCATAGATGGCTCCATCCGATGGGATGTCCCAACAGAAGCCCTTGCCACTCTCCACGATGGAACGTGGGGTGAGATAGGTGGTCGCCTTGCAGGTTACAACGAGTGTGTCGCCTTGCCAACGATAGGCGAGGGGCCACGTGCGATATTGCTGATTGAGCGTGAAACATATCTGCCCAGTGAAGAGGGGTGTACACGACTGACGGTTTGCTCGGAGGAAACCTGGACTTTCCTCGGAGGAAACCTGGACTTTCCTCGGAGGAAAGTCTGAGTCCGCATTTTGGGGCTTTTTCTTTGAAACGTGAAACATTAGCTCTCCGCCTTCCATCAGGTCTGCGTGTTCAAGGCGAGCATCTTCGAGCACCTTGCCATTCAGCGTTACTTTCTCGAAATGCGTGCCCTTGCCCTTAACGACTCCATGAAGCGTTTTGCCATTAGCAAGTTGGAGGGTCCACTCTGGAATCAAGGGCGCATGGAGCAGATAGTAGCTTTGACCTGCGTTGGGGTAGAGACCCATCATATGGAAGGCCAACCACGATGACATAGCCCCACTATCATCATTGCCAGGGAGTCCGTCAGGCTTGTCGCTATAGTTCTCTGTGATGATTTGGCGCACTCTGTCGGAAGTCAGGTCTGGACGACCTATCCAGTGATAAAGACAAGGCGTGAGGAATGAGGGCTCATTGCCCACGTTGTAGCGCTTCCGCTCGAAGAACATATCCAATCGCTTGCGGAAGGTATCTGGTCCGCCACAAGCCTCGATGAGTCCTGGCACATCGTGGGGAATGCTGAGTGAATACTCTGCTGAGAGGGCTTCGTAGAAGAAGGTGCTCCACCAAGGCAGATACCAAGGCGCCACCTTCGTGATGGGGGTATAGGGAATTTGCGGATGGAACACTTTTGACTTACCCCAGGGCACAGAGTCGAGCCAATGGCCCTCAGCATCCTTGGGCATGATGTAGCCTTTCACATCATCCCATTCGTAGTCCGATCGCCAGAGATGTTTCCAGTTTTCTGATTGTTTCAAGTAGCGCTCATAGATGTCCATACGACCTAAGCCTTTGGATACCAGCGCGATACAATAATCATCGTAGGCATATTCTATGGTTCGCGTACCAGCTCTGTCGATGCCATAGGGCAAGTAGCCATACTTTAGGTATTCGTGAAGGCCGCCTCGTCCGTGCTTTTCGTGGTCAGCCCCAGGATCTACCTCCGCATCCTTCAGCATCGCCTTGAGGGCAAAGTCGTAGTCGATGCCCTCAACGCCTTTCACGAAGGCATCAGCGATGACTACCTCTGCATTCGAGCCGCCTTGGGTTCTTCCGTTGCAATCTCCACTACGAGCATCGGGCATGTAACCTTCTCGTTTATAGATGTTTAGCAGCGAATTTACGATATCCGCCTCGCGCTTGGGATCGATCAAAGTGATGAGTGGCGACGAGGAGCGATAGGTGTCCCAGATGGCGTAGTAATCATCGTAGTAAGGCTTTTCTGTCCACTTGGGATTCTCGCCCGACTTGTCCACAGGCATAATCATCGTGTGATAGAGGGCCGTATAGAACATGCGCTTGTCAACCTCTGTGCCTTTGATCTGAATACGACTCAGAAGGCTTTCCCAACTATTGCGGAGCTTTGACAATTGGGTGTCGAAGTCGCAATCGGGTATGTTTCGCTTGGCTTGTTGCTCGCTGACGTACGATATGCCCACCTTTATATTTAATAAGGTGTCATCGAATGCCACGATGTTCTCGTTTTTCTGCTTGAAGGGCTTATCGCTCACCACGCAGAAGTAAACCGTATAGGCATCGCCATTGTTCCATCCACCTCTTACACGAGTGTAGCCTCGAACCTCATGGTTGTTCACCACTTCCACCTCGCCACCAATAAACTGCTGTTGCTCTCTGCGATCTGGTAAGGGGTTCTTGCCCAAGTAATGGGTTGCATCGATGAAGAGTGAACCATTCGTAGGATAATGAATCCTGTAGAAGGCACATCGCTCAGAGGTGGTAATCTCAGTACGAATGCCATTCTCGAAAGTCGTCGTATAATATCCCAAGGCGAAATCCTCGCTTACACGTTTCTGCTCATAATTATCTGTCTCACCACTCACCTCTTGCTTCTCACCTCTAATAAAAGGCTGGATGAGCACATTGCCATACTTCTGTCCGCCACCAGTGCCACTCACGTGGGTTTGCGAGAATCCTGTAACCACTTCGGGCATCGGAGCCCAACCAGCATTGGGCTTGATAGTACAGTCGGGTCCAGGCTTGCACATCCCAAAGGGTATCGCTGGCCCAGGGAATGTTCGCCCCACACCTTCACTTCCAATACACGGATCGACATATTGCCAAACCTGCGCCCTGCTCACCATCGCCCAAAGCAGCAAGCATAAGGTTAAAATGTTAGTTTTTAGTTTCATGCTGCAAAGATAATCAAATTTTCGTGTAATTCGTGTAATTCGTGCCTTTTTTTTACTACCTTTGCCACCAATAACAATAACAAAGGAATGAAATCTAAAGCAATGATCCTCATAGTGTCTCTGTTGTCAATGTCGATGATAGCTTTGGCACAAGAAAACCGTATTGCTCGTCCTGAGATGAATACTTCTGATCTTCAAGCATTGATAGATCAAGTTTCCAGTAAAGGCGGAGGGCGAATTACATTTCCCAAGGGCGAATACCATACAGGACAGCTGGAGTTGAAAACTGGTGTTGAACTTCATTTGGAAGAAGGCGCTGTGATTCTGGGCAGCACCTCGCCTTATGACTATATCCGTCTGGAAACCAAGCAGTTGGCTGGCGATGAACGAAATGACAAATCGCAGTTGGGACTCATCATCGCCAAGCAAGCCCACCATATCGCCATTACCGGCTCAGGCACTATCGACGGACAAGGACTCGAATTGGCCCTCACCATCGATAGTCTGCACCATACGGGCGAGCTCGTCGATGAACATTATAACACCAAGCGCCATCGCCCCAGCGAGTTAGCTCGCCCCACCTTATTTAACTTTGTAGATTGTCAGGATGTTCGCATCGAGGGAGTCCACTTGCGCAATAGTGCTGGTTGGGGTCTTTCATTCCATGAATGTCGCGAGATGATACTTCGAGGACTGGATGTCTATAATCGTGCTTTCTGGAATAATGATGGCATCGATCTTACTGATTGTCAGCAGGTTTTGGTGGAGCGTTGTGATGTGAATAGTGCCGATGATGGCATCTGTTTAAAGAGCTACAACCCTGAGAGTCAAAACGATAGCATCACCATCCGCTATTGCGAGATTCGCAGTAGTGCCTCAGCCATTAAGTTTGGATCGGCCTCCTGGGGTGGTTTCCGCCATATCCGCATCAGCGACATCCGAGTGTTTGATACCTTCCGCTCCGCCATCGCCATCGAGAGTGTGGATGGTGCTCAGATTGATGACATCCTCGTGGAGCGCATCGAGGCCAAAAACACAGGCAATCCCATCTTCCTCCGCCTAGGGCAGAGGGCTGGCAACAGAAAGGGTTCGCTGAGGAATGTCACCATTCGCGATTTTAAGTGCGAGGTGCCTTTTGGTCGTCCTGATGAGGCATACGACTTGCGAGGGCCTGAGGTGGACTTCTTCCACAACTCCTTCCCCAGCAGCATCTGTGGCATTCCTGACAATAGAATCGAAAATATCACGCTTGAGAATATCCACATCCGCTATCCTGGTCGTGCCTCGAAAAGTATGGCCTATATTCCCCTCTGGCGACTGAAGGATGTGCCAGAGCAAATCAATAAATATCCTGAGTTCACCATGTTTGGCGAGCTCCCAGCCTGGGGTTTCTTCGTGCGCCATGCTGATGGCATCCACTTCAAGAACGTCCACCTTTTATTGGACGCTGATGACTTCCGTCCTCCCTTCGTGTTCGATGATACTTTGAACATCGAGA
The DNA here is from genome assembly GCA_902798285.1 of uncultured Prevotella sp. Classification (GTDB taxonomy): domain Bacteria; phylum Bacteroidota; class Bacteroidia; order Bacteroidales; family Bacteroidaceae; genus Prevotella. Next base: position 89,503 of record CADBVZ010000005.1, read on the forward strand.
AAGAATAAAAAAAGGTTTAAGCCATTATTCACCATTTTATCTCAGAGCATATTTTTGAATAATCACAAATTGTCAAAAGTCCTTGGCATATCACAGATGATGTCCATACACAAAAGTAAAAAGGCGTCTCAAACTGAGACGCCATATTTGTCAATAAAGATTGTGTTATTATGAAATTACTTCCAAGGATTATCGTAGCCTACTGGGCCGTTCTCGAGCTTCTGGCATACAATCTCGATCTCCTCGTAATGCTGCTGACCATCTTCCCACTTCTCAACATAGTTGATGCAATAGGTGTTGGTGCCCTTCAACTCCTTCATGGATGCACCGTCTACGGTGTTCACGAACTTCACTGAGAAATTCTTGGGACTTGTGGGGTCGAGCATCCAAGCTATCAGCTCGTTGTTGCCATCGTTCATGGCTCTGTCCTTCACGATCGGTAGCCTGACCGAACTTGTAGTCTACCATCATTACTTCTCTCTCTGCGAACCCGTCAATTGCGAGTACTACTGGGGTTACATTCTCTGCCATAATTTGTTTCCTTTCTATAATTTAAATTGTTACTATTTTACTTTTGATGTTGCAAAGGTACGACGGTTTTGGGCATATTCCAAATATTTACCTCAGATTTGGGTGGAAAGCATGCGACACAGAAGCTGATTTGCGACAAAGGGAAAAAAGTCCTGAATATCTGTCGCAAAAGCGCACAAAAAAGCCAGTAAACAACGTATTTACTGGCTTATATTATAAAATATGTGTTTATTCGTAATCCGTTGGATCAGGGATACCTGCTTCAGCAAGGGCTTCCTGACGCTCTACGCAAGTGCCACACTTACCACAATGCTTATCGCCACCACGATAACACGACCAAGTTTTGCTGTAGTCGATGCCCAAAGCCTTACCTCGAGCAGCAATCTCACCCTTCGTCATATTACAATAAGGTGAAAGCAATCTTACCCCATTATAGGTGCCAGCATGGGCAGCAGCATCAAAAGACTCCACAAACTCAGGGCGACAATCAGGATAGATGGTATGATCGCCTCCATGATTGGCCATCATCACGTATTGAAGATCGTTGCTCTCAGCCATTCCTGTAGCGATCGCCAACATAATACCATTGCGGAAAGGTACTACAGTAGACTTCATATTCTCATCGGCATAATGACCCTCAGGGATAGCCTCATCGCCTGAAAGTAGCGAACTACGGAAGTATTGGCTCATAAATTCGAGAGGTATCACCAAATGGCGGATGCCCAACTTCTCGCAATGATACTTGGCAAAGGGAATCTCCTTGGCATTGTGGTTAGAGCCATAATCGAACGAGATAGCCAGAGCGATACGCTCCTGATAATCATATAATAAGGTAGTGGAGTCCATACCTCCACTCAGAATCAGTATACAGTCTTTCATCTTCTCTTGCTTTTTGGGTGCAAAGATAGTGATTATTTCCGAGAAATCACACTCTATTTCGGTATTTCTATGATGGCACGACAGCCTTTGGTGTAGGTAGTGTCGAAAAGGAGGTCGCCACCAAGGCTGATGGCATGGCGTTTGGATAGAGGCAAGCCTAGTCCAAGACCCTCTGACAAGTCATCGACTTTAATGAAGGGCTTGAAAATCAGGTCCTGTAAGTCTTTTGGCAAACCGGGTCCCACATCCTCCACAATGAAGCGGATAGTAGTTTCTGTCTGAGATACATACAGCGTAATATGCTTGCCATCAGAGTATTTGGCGGAATTGTAAAGCAGTTCGCGAAGTGTACGCATCAGATAGAGATGGTTGGTCTGGATGCATTCCGCATCGGATAGTTCTGTCTCGAAACGTATGGATAGGTTAGGGAAGTGACTATAGGTAAAACTGATACACTCGCGAGCCAGTTCGTTGCATGATACCTGATCGTTTCTGTGGCTCAGCACTTCCTTGGAAGTTCCAATCTCCGAACTATCGTAGAGCATTAGCACCATACGGTTTAAGTGGCTGGCGTTATGTTTCATCATCTCAGTGATGTTTGCCAATTCCTCTTCTGAAAGCGCGTTCTTCTCTTTTTCGGAAGGTGAGAGGCTATCGCGTAACACATTTGCAAAGCCCTGAATAATGTTCAGTGGTGTTCGAATCTGGTGCGACACGTTCTGAATGAACAGAGTCTTCTGCTTTACAGCTACCTCTGCCATTTTCATGGCGCGTACCAACTCCTCATTACGCTTCTGGGTTTCTTTAGTAGTTTGGCGGATGCTGCCCATGTGGATTTGGAGTGACTCCTGCATCATGGCAAAGCTATTCTGCAGTTGGCCTATGACATCCAGACGATTTGAGATAGGAATCACTTCTTCATGATGGCCATCTGCAATCTTCTGCGACATGTTGAGCAGTTGGTTGAGAGGAAGGATGGCTTGACTCACAACTCTATTGCAAAGCCACAGGATAATCAGCAGTCCAATAACGATAAGGGCAATAATGATATAGATGAGCTCGTGGTAGTTCTTCAGTATATCGCCGTCTGGACAGATTAATGCGAGGCTCCAGTTGGTGCCAGGTACGGGACCATAACACACGTGACAGACCTGATGATTGACGATAATATGTGCGTTACCTTGTTTGCCTGCTGTCATTTCATATCCTAAGGCTATCCAATCGGCATGCTCGTTAGGGTCAGCCTCGTTGAAGATGGTCTTCCTAAAAAGGCGAGTGGTATCAGGATGGATGAAGTAGCGTCCGTCACCTCCGAGGAGCATGAAATAGGCGTTAGGATAGGTTTGGTTAGTACTACTGATGGTCTCTGCCAATTTGCTGAAAGAAAGGTCGACGGAGATGACACCCGCAACCTTGCCTCCCTTTTGATAGAAAGGTTTGCAGTAGGTGGCAAAGGCTTCGTTTTGGTCTATCAGAGCTTCTGAATGTTCATAGAAGGGATCTACCCAGCAGGCCTTGCCAGAATCAACAGGATTTCTGTACCAGAATTTCTCGAAATAATCGTATTCCGTCTCGCGGACAGAGATGATAGTATCGCCTTCGTTTACTGCATAGACGGAGAAATAGCGTCCGTATTGAGGAAAGGAACCAGGTTCGACACTAATGGAACAGCTTTGTGCGTGACGGTTAAGTCGAACGATACGGTGGGAGATGGCAAGTAGTGAGTCGGGATTGAAGTTTTCCTCAATCAGCCACGTATTGGAATTGGTCGAAGTCTCCACTGCACTCATATAGTTCCTGACACGTTGTATTGTCAAGCTAAGCATACTTGTAGCACGTTCCGTGGCCTCCTGGCGAATGAAATATCGCGATTGGAGGAACAGAATACCCAGGGCTAAAACGAATGTGGGTGCTGCCAACAGCACAATGCCGAGGCTGAGTTTTAAGGAAAGGCTGCGCTTAATCTTACTCATGGGCTACCTCCTTTCCTGTATCGTTATCAGCAGCATACAACATATGGTTCAGCACATCGATGATGGTATGGCTTTGCTTTTGAATCATATCCACCTCGCCATTAGCTTCTTTTAGTGTGATGCTGTTGTAGTTATTACAAAGCTCTGAGACGCTCTTGTCGATGGCATCCGATGGCTCTGTCATCTGGTTGGTCATGTAGTGGAGGAACGATGTCTTCATTCGATCAGCCTCCTGTGCCTTTTCGTAGGCTTTTCGCAATACTTTTGTGCGTTCCTTGAGAGTGGTTGATAGTTTCTCTAATTCTCCGATTTGTACTGCCAGTGATTGCTGCATCTGCTGGAAGTGGTTTTGCAGCTGACCAATCTCATCCTGGCTTTGTGCATTAGGAATCGACTCATCGTAATGTCCCTCTGCAATACGTTGGGCGGAGTGAGTCAGCATGTTGAGTGGCAACAGTTGGCGGTGAGTGAAAAGGCGACAAAGCACGAAGAAAACTAACAACCCGACAAAGGCAATGGCAAGCAGATAATAGAGTAATTTGTTATAATCACCAAAGATGTCATCTTCAGGATATACAACACCAATACTCCAACCAAGGTTCTCCGTAGAACGTCCTGGTACTTCTGCGCGCATGAAAGGCTTATAGAATATATGCCAATCTTGGCCATTCATGCGGAAGGCCTTTTCGCCAGTCTTTCCTGCCACCATGTTTTCGGCAGCCTCTAGTACGGAGTGATCGGCACCATGTTCCATCTGTACGAATACCGTTTGGTGAGACAGCTTTTCTGGGTCAGGGTGAACGATGAAAGAACCATTTCGGGCAATGAGGGTGCTGTAACCATTGACAGAAGGTTTGGCTGCAAGGACAATCTGTGAGAGCAATTCAATGGGCAGATCGATGGCAACGACACCCACACACTCCATGCTTCGGTCGTAGATTGGCAGACAGAAGGTGGTAAGAGGTTCTCCCTCTGTATCTTCATTTTTTAGCGGATCAATCCAACAGGCACGTCCTGTCTCCATAGGTTGGGTATACCACACCTGTTCTGTATAAGGACGATTGGTGAAGGTTTCCTTGATCTCCAGTTCCTCCTCCTCGTTTGTAGTCTTATTAATATGTTTGCGGTGAACGTAAGCCATGAAGAGTTCTCGCCCTGGATAATAATTAGGTTTGAACACAATGGCACAACCATCGATATAAGGATTACACTCCACGATTCTGCGGCTGTAGGCATACATACAATCAGGATCGTCGACATGCGCCAGCAGTTCCCAGTAGATGTTTCCTGCCGACTGTTCTACGCTCAGCAGGATGTTGTCAATATGCTGTACAGTGCCTTCCAACGTCAACTCTGCATTGTGCATGGCTTCTTCTCTCAGGGCTTGACGTGAGTAATGAAACATCACAATCAGGGCAACCGTGAGCAAAAAAGCTATCTCGCAAACTATCATAAGGCTCAGTCTGACAGATAGAATTCTATTGATTGTTTTAGGCAGCTTTAGCATATTATCTATGTCAGTACTCTGCAAAAATACACTTTTTTCTTTAAATTAGAATCTTTATATCGCTCGTTTTAACATATTTAACATAGAAAACAGACGTTTTTCGTTGAAAAAAAGTCAAGGCAGCCAATACAATGGCTGCCTTGATAATAAGAGTAGTTACAGAAACTTCCAATTAATAACCTGCATTCTGCTTCCATGTAGGATTCAGATTCAGGATGTCCTTGTGGATCGGAGCGATACGACAGGTTTTGTCGAAGCGAGCCGTTGGGAAATTCTTGTAGTGAGGGAAGTACTCATCCTCAAAGTGTCCGAAGCGGATCATGTCGTTACGACGCCAGTTCTCATCGAAGAACTCACGGCCACGCTCGTCGTAGATCTCTTCAAGTGTAGGCTCTCCATTGATGACAGGAGCACCTGCATAAGAACGGATCTGGTTGAAAAGTTCCTTGGCACCACCCTGTCCCTGACGGGTAAGGGCCTCGGCCTTCATCAGCAGCACGTCTGCGAAACGGAAGATGGGCACGTCGTTAGACTGGTTACGGCCATTCATGAAGTCGTCGTCGATGACATACCACTTCACTGAGCGGCAACCCTGACAATAACCATTGTTGTTATCGCCTACGTCAAGTGTAGGATCGTCGGCAGTAGCCAGTGTCACGTTCACCTTCAGTTTCAGAGGATCGCTACCTGCACCTGCAATCAGAGCAACCGTATTGGTCATCTGCAGGTTAGAAGGATTGTAGACATAAACGGTGTTCTCGTCCTGACCCTCAACATAGCGATAGTCATCAAGGTTGCTTGACAGACCAATCACACACTTGTTGCGCTCGTCACCCTTCAGGATAAAGGTCTTCTTCACGAACTCTGGAGTCATAGTGATGTAACCACCACCCGACTGTGAGAGAGCCATTCCGAAGTAGCTGGGAGCCATCTTCTTAATGTTCTTCCAGCAGCGGCTACGACCATACTGCATACCCTGACGTGTATTGGTGTCATAAGGCATAGCGTAGATGAAGTCTTCTACCTGAGGACCATTGTTATAAGAGAACTTCTCGCGATAAGACATCGAACCGAGGTTGAACTTACCAGAGTTGATGATATCGTTACACTGAGCGATACAATCAGCCAGCTTCTCGTTCTTGGCAGAAGCAGCATCGTAGTTCTCTACAGCAGAGGCAGTGTAAACGGCCCAGTTGATATAAAGCTTAGCGAGTAGAGCCTTGGCCATCCACTTGGTCGGTTTGCCATAGGTGTTGGCACTAACCTCCTCTGTCAGGTCAGGAATAGCAGCGAGCAACTCAGACTCAATCCACCTTGCCACTTCAGCACGGGGCTTACGATCGATGGTCTCGCCATCCTCAGGAATACGGTCGAGGATGGGCACATCGCCCCAGAGGTCCATAATGATCCAGTGGAAATAAGCACGGATAGCACGAGCAGGTGCGATAGCTGCGCCAGCCTCGCTACCACCCAGGTCGACAATAGCCTTGTTGGCCTTAGAGATACCCTCGGTAACAGTGCCGAACCAGTCGAGTGTGGCATCCTCAAAGGTATAGTTGTGAAGTGCGGGGTGAGCGTAAGCACCACCGTCGTACCAACCACCACCATAAGAAGCTGCTGTCCACTCATCACTGGATAGACACATCTGCTCCATGTAACGACGGCCAAGAACGCCACTGAAATGGTAGTAGATATCGGCCATCTTAGCCTCTACTGCGATGTCGTTTGTCGGATATTCCGTGTATTGGGAATCCACATCCACATCCAAATTTGTACAGCCGACAGCCATTGCAGCAAGGCCGGCCAGGAATAGTCTCTTTATATTTGTTTTCATATTCTTATTCCGATTAAGTAATTAGAAATTAATCTTTGTGCCAACCATGATGGTGCGGGTATGAGGATAAGTGCTCCAACGATAGTCGATACCAGGATCAATACCACCCATGTTCACCTCAGGATCAAGACCTTTGTAGCTGGTGATGGTGAATACGTTGTTGCAAGTAGCATAGACCTGCAAGCTCTGGAGCCAGTCGCCGAGCTTATCAAAGGTATAACCGATGGTCAGAGATGACAGACGGAAGTAAGAGCCATTCTCCAAGTAGCGGTCAGAGGGATAGTTCGGGAGGTTGTCGGTAGCAGGACGGTCGGTGATGAACTCCTTCAGCACGTTCTTACCGTTAGCAAACATCTCAGGGCTGGAGTAGTTGGCACGTGAACCGTTGTAGATCTTGTTGCCAAAGACACCTGTGAAGAACAGTGAAGCGCTGAGGTTCTTATAGCTGAAGGTGTTGTTCCAACCGAGGTTCAGTTTAGGCTGTGCGCAACCAGTAATGGTACGATCCTTGAAAGCAGGCTCGTTGGTAACCTCACCAGTGCGCTCACCAGTCACTTCGTCGCGAACGTAATAGGTAGACTTACCATTAGCGTCGTAGCCTGCAAACTCGTAGGTATAGAAGGTTCCGAGAGGCTCACCCTCGATGATACGCTGTGTATAACCGTTAGAAGATACACCTGCAACCATCGGGTCACCCTGTGTGAAGGTACCTACTTCGAACTTGTCGTTTGACAGCTTGTTAACAGTATTCTTGTTGTGTGACAGGTTGATCGTGGTCATCCAGTTGAAGTCCTTCGTGCGGATGGCGTCGATATTAATAGTGAACTCAACACCAGTATTGGTGATTTCACCAACGTTGGCAGCGATAGTACCCATCGGATAGATGTTGGTAGATACGGGATAGTCCCAGATCAGGTCCTTAGTCTTTTTGTTATAGAACTCGATGGTACCATTGATGCGGTTCTTCAGGAATCCGAAGTCGATACCGATGTTCAGCATGCCTGTGCTCTCCCACTTCAGATCGGGGTTAGCATTCTTGGTTGCTGCCAGTGTGCGCCAGCTCTTACCATTGTAATCAAAGAAACCAGATGCACCATAGGTAGCATAGGCAGTATAGGCACCGAAGCCCATGGCATTACCAGAAACACCATAACCGGCACGGAGCTTCAAGTTAGAGAAGAAGTTCTGATTCTTCATGAAGTTCTCTTCAGTGATGTTCCAAGCTGCAGAAACAGAGGGGAAGGTACCCCAGCGATTGTCAGGACCGAATACGGAAGAACCATCACGACGGATGGTAGCCTGCAACATATACTTACCAGCGAAAGAGTAGCTTGCACGACCGTAGAAAGAGATGTTGCGGACAGTCTCCTTGGTGCCGCTTACCACACCGTTGGCAATACCGTCGATGGTGCTGGCATAACTCAGGTTGTTCCACTTCAGATAGTCATCATAGAAATCATGAACGATCAGACCGAAGCCGTCGCCATTCACCTTCTCTTCCCAAGAATAACCTGCCATCAGAGCGATGCTATGTATATCGGCAAAGGTCTGGTTGTAGTTGGCGAAGATCTCAAACAGATTCTCATGGCCGAACCAGGTGCTGCGGTCAGCACGACCATTATAGGCACTGACACCCTCGAGCTGAGTGTTGTGAGTGTCATAAGCACTATAAGTACGCTGGTAGTGGTTGAATGAGTAGTTGGCATTCAATACCAGACCCTCGATAATCTTCAAAGAGCCCTTGGTGATAACCTGAGTGCGCTTCCATATGTTCTCGGAAGTATCCTCATTGATCAGTGACAGGGGGTTGTAGTTCTTAGAGCCAGAGCCCTTAAACCAGTTGCCATTCTGATCCTTAATAGGATTCAGCGGAGAGAAGTAGTTCATGGCATCGAGTACAGATGCACCCTCATTGTTCATGGGAACACCAACGAACTTACCATACATAGAGTTCAAGCCTGCAGAGAGTTCCAGACGATCCTTCAGCACCTTGGTAGAAACTAAGGAACGAACGTTCAGACGATGGTTGTATGAACCCTTGATGACACCCTGACGGTCAGAGTAGTTCACGCTGGCCATGTACTTGGTCTTCTCCGAACCACCGTTAATAGACACGTTGTGATTGTGGCTGACGGCTGTACGGAGCACCTCATCCTGCCAGTCTGTGCTGGCACCGTTATCGTAACCATAGTCAAGATTGTTGGCCTTTACATAGTTACGGATATCGCTGGCTGTTGCGATGTCGAGCTTCTTGGCGATGTTGTCGATAGCCAGATAGCCATTGTAGCTGACATTAACACGCTCAGACTTGCCACCACTTTTAGTGGTGATGATGATCACACCGTTGGCTGCCTTAGAACCGTAGATGGCTGTAGCAGTAGCGTCACGGAGTACGTCAATGCTCTCAATATCATCTGGAGCCACCATCGAGATGTCCACACCAGGGATACCATCGATTACGTAGTAAGGTGACATAGCACCACTACGCAGTGAAGAAGCACCACGGAGTGTGATGGAAGGAGAACCGTTGGGGTCGCCAGAGGTTGTAACAACCAGACCGGCTACCTTACCCTGCAACATAGAGGCGGGATCAGAGAACACACCTCTGTTCAGGTCTTCGGCCTTTACAGTGGTGATAGACGAAGTCACGTCCTTACGGCGCATGGTACCATAACCTACAACAACCACTTCATTCAGTACGGTGTTGTCCTCCTGAAGAGTTACTGTCATGCCGTCTTTAGCTGCGAGAATCTGTGAGGTGTAGCCTACATAAGAGAAGGTAAGCTGAGCACCCTGCTTGACAGCTAATGTGAAATTACCGTCGAAATCGGTAACAACACCGTTAGAGGTTCCTGCCTCCAGTACGCTTACGCCAATGAGAGGCTCACCAGTAGCGTCCAGTACAGTTCCCGACACCTTGTTCTGTGCCAGCATCACTGTACTGCACAACAGAAAGAACACGAAGAACATAGCCTTCTGCGTTCCTTGCTTGAGATTTAGGATCTTTTGCATAATTATTTATTTGAGTTAGTAAAAAAATTGTTGTTATATATTAGTTGTTTATCTGCACTTCAGCATTCTCTGTTATGAGGGGAACGGCCATCTTCTGTAACTCGTCTCGACTGGCCTTGATGAATCCTTCGCCTTTACAGGGACGTTTGTCCATACTCAATGGTCCATCGCCCAAAAGTCTTACGCGTACATTATTAAAATATATATCTTTTACTTTGCCTGCTACATCGCCTCCTACAAAACAGCCATTCTCACTAGTTGAGGTGATGTTATTGAAGTAGATACGGCTCACCTCGCCACATTTGCCTTCAATTTGTCCTTTGGGGAAACGCCAGTTTGCATCCTTATGGTTACCATTGGCACGGGGGTAACTTGTTACGTAGATAGGCTCAGCCTTCCCCCACCATACATCGCTCCATAGCCGACAGTCAAGCTGAATGTTTGAGAAGATGACATCGGTCACAGTTCCCTCGTCGCGGTTCTGAATGCCCAGACCTCGATTGGAACCTGTGATGATACAGTTATCAAAAACGACGTTGTAGATAGAGTCCATGTTCTCACTACCAATCTTAATAGCACATGAACGTGATGACATCACGCAGTTGGTAACTGTAATGTCATGGCAAGAACCATAACGCTCTGTTTCGCGACGATTCTTCAGACAGATACAGTCGTCGCCAGAAGTGATATGACAATTGGCGATGCGTACGTTCTTCGAGTGGTCGAGATCGATGCCGTCGCCATTACGGATCTTCAGGTTATTGAGCAGGTTGATGCCGTCGATAACCGCCTCGTTACAGCCAACGAGATGTACTGTCCAGTAGGCTCCCTCCTTAATCGTTACATCGCGAATCGTCAGGTTGTGAACATTAGTTAGTGTCAGCACATGTGGACGAGGATCGAAAGTCTGATCTGCCAATGGTTTCAGCTCGTAGCTGTCCTCCAATTCTGCACCCATGAAGGCGATGCCATTACCGTGGATGGTACCCTTGCCGGCAATGGTGATGTTCTCAGCATCATCGGCCCAGAGCCAGAGCATTCCCTCGCCACGGTTCTCGCCAAAAGCGCTCAGGTGATAAATGCTCTCGTCGGGATTGGCCTTCAGTGTGGCTGTAGCCTCCAGATAAAGTTCTACATTGCTTTTCAGTTGGATTGGACCAGCCAGGAAAGTATGGTTGCGAGGTAGCAGAACTCTGCCACCACCTTCTTCGGAGCAACGGTCGATAACACGCTGAATGGCCTGGGCGTCATCAGTCCGTCCATCGCCAACGGCACCTGCTAAAGTTACGTCGTACGTAGTCTGCGCACCTGACGTAAGCACCAGCATCCAGAGCAGGAAGCTCCAAAGACAAATTCGTTTAATCATTAATTATATTAGTAGTAACGAATAATTCTGTTGCAAAGGTAAGTTATTTTTTCGATAAAACAAAACTTTTCGGTAAAAAATAGTATCTTTGCACCAGAAACCATCGATTAATATCTATAAAATGTCGATATAATGACAGAGATTTGTTGTATTGGACACATAACACGCGATAGGATCATCACGCAGGATCCTCCCAATACCGTCTATAGTGCAGGCGGTTCTGCCTACTATGTAGCATGGGCTTTTCAGGCTTTACCTCATGACGTTGATTTCCAATTGGTCACTTCCGTGAGTAGAGAGATGATGTCAGAGGTGGAGAGGCTCCGTGAGGCAGGTGTCAGTGTGAAGTCCTTCGAAAGCCCTGATAATGTGTTCTTTGAGAATAAGTATGGCAAGAACATGGACAACCGTACCCAGCGTGTACTTGCCAAGTCAGCTCCTTTTACGATTGAGCAGCTGGAGGGCATTGAGGCTCGTGTGTTCCATCTTGGCACTTTGTTGGCTGACGACTTTGCCCCAGAGGTGGTGGAATATCTTGCCACCAAGGGTGACGTGTCGATAGATGTACAGGGTTATATGAGGTATGTAAAGGGAGAACAAGTGTATTCTACGGAATGGAACGACAAGCTCGGACTCTTGAAACATACAGCCATCCTAAAGGTTAACGAATGGGAGTGTCAGACGCTGACGGGTATCACCGATCCCTTTGTGGCTGCAGAACAGATTCATGCCTGGGGTGTGCGTGAAGTCATTGTAACCCTTGGTGGAGGGGGCTCTATCATCTATGCCGAGGGTAAGTTCTACGAAACGCCAGCCTACCCACCAAGCAAGTTGGTAGATGCAACAGGTTGTGGCGACACATATAGTGCTGGTTACCTTTATGCTCGTGCTAAGGGAATGTCGTATGAGGAGAGCGGACGTTTTGCTGCTGCCATGTGTACGCTTAAGTTAGAGCATACAGGACCATTCGATCGTACGATCGATGATGTCCATGATGTTTTGTCTCGTTGAAACAGATTTATTTGAATATCAATGTTGTCAGACGGTCTGCAGCGAATAGCTCGCAGGCCGTTTGTTGTATCTCCTCGGCAGTGATGGTGTCAATATGTCGATAAAGTGCTTCAAGATTGCGTTCCTGTCCATGGTGTAAATAGCTCTTGCCAAAGTCGAGGGCAAACTGTTCACGGTTGTCGCAGGCAATGGCTATCTGACCTTTCAGCTGGCGCTTGGCAGCTGAGAGCTGGCGTGCACTCAATGGTTTCTGCATCATACGGTCGAGCTCTGTCCTGACCAGTCGTAGACAACGCTTCACATCATGATGGTCACATCCAAAATAGATGCTCCAGAGGCCTGTATCGCCATAACATACCATTGTGCTCTCAACAGTATAGACCAATCCTCGACGTTCTCGAAGGGAAAGGTTTAAACGTGCATTCATGCCAGGACCACCTATTATATTATTTAATAGGTATAGCTTCAAACGTCGTGGATCATCGTAACGGTAGCCACGTGTACCAATCATCACATGGGCCTGATGAGTGCCACGATGATGAGTGATGGTCTGATCGATAGATGATTCTGGCTCTTTCAAAAGATTGGGCTTACTCTGACTATCCGATTTCTCAGGAAGATCCGCATTCTTCAACGTCTTTATCAGTCGCTTGAAATCAATATCGCCATAAACGAAGAAGACGGCCTTGTCAGGACGATAGCAACGGCGTACAAAGCGCAAAGCGTCATTTGTGGTGAAAGTACGGATGTGTTCTGCCTGTCCTAGGATGTTGTGCCCTAGAGGATGTCCTTCGAAGAGAATGTTCTCAAACTCGTCGTAAATCAGTTCTGCTGGCGAATCATTGTAACTCTCAATTTCATCGCAGATGACTTCCACCTCTTTTTCAATCTCATGTTGTGGATAGGTGCTGTGGAAGACAATATCTGTCAGTAAGTCAACGGCTTTGGGGAAATGTTCTTTGGAGATAGCGGCATAAAACACAGTGTCTTCTTTGTTGGTAAAGGCATTTAGTTCGCCACCCACACCTTCAAGGGCATTGATGATCTGAAGGGCATGGCGCCGTTGGGTACCTTTGAAGGTCATGTGTTCGCAGAAATGAGCCAATCCTTCTTCGCCCGAGCGCTCATCGCGGGTGCCAGCTGCTATCTGGTAGCCACAATAAACTACCTGTGAGGTTGACGGTAGGTGTATTACCCGAAGTCCGTTTTCGAGAGTATATGTGTTATATTTTGTCATTTCGCTTGCAAAGTTACGAATATTTTCCGTAACTTTGCAACCAAAACAGAAGAATATGAGAAAAGTAATAGGAATAGGAGAAACCATTCTCGATATCATTTTTAAAAACGACCAGCCAATCGGAGCTGTTCCAGGAGGCTCCACTTTTAATGGAGTAATTTCCTTGGGACGTACTGGTTTGCCGACAGCTTTAATTAGTGAGACAGGTGATGACCGGGTGGGCCGACGTGTCATCAGTTTTCTGGAGGAAAATCATGTTGATGCCAGTAGTGTGAGCGTTTATCCGGAATCAAAATCACCCATCTCTTTGGCATTCCTCAATGAACATAACGATGCAGAATACATTTTCTATAAGGATCATCCTCATGATCGTCTGGAAATGATCTATCCCGATATCCAGCCCGATGATATTGTGATGTATGGCTCTTTCTATGCTATTAATCCTGTGATTCGTGAGCAAATGGCTGCATTCCTGACTTTTGCCCATGAGCGTGGTGCCATATTATACTATGATGTGAATTATCGCTCCTCCCATCGTCATGAGCTGATGAAGGTAAAACCCAATATCCTGGAGAACTTTGAACTAGCCACCGTTGTAAGGGGTAGTAAGGAGGATTTTGAGGTTATGTTCGACATGCAGGATGCTGAAAAAGTGTATCGTTCAGAGATATCTTTCTACTGCAAAAACTTTATCTATACACAGGGATCTGAACCACTTGAGGTACGAGGAGTTGGTGGACAAAGCCTGCAATATCCAGTGGAACAGACGTCGACGGTAAGTACCATCGGTGCTGGCGATAATTTTAACGCAGGCTTCGTTTATGGTCTGGTAAAATATGGTATCACTCGCGAGATGTTGGAAACAGGTATCTCAAAAGAACAATGGGATCATTTGGTTAGCGAGGCCCAGCAGTTTGCAGCGAATGTCTGCCAGAGCATCAACAATAGTGTTGACGAGTCTTTTGCTGAACAGAAGAAACTTGAACTGGAGACAAGTTTAAAGGAAATGGAGAATGCCAACGAATAAAAGAAAAGCCTCGCCAATCGCGAGGCTTTCTTGTTATTTTTTCTTCTTGCGAGGTTTCCGCATGGCCCATCCCTCTTCACTGAAATCAGGCTTTTCACCTTTGAATCCACGTTGGGACTTTTTCTTGCGACTTTCATTCGAGTTTATCAAGTCTCGCCAACTTTCTTTCTTCTGTTGCTTGGACTTTGAGGGTGATTTGCTTGACTTGCCTTCTGGGTAACCTTCATCAGCGTCGTTGCAACGAACCGTTCTGCCTTTATAGCGGATACCAGACAGCTGAATCATCACCTTCTTGGCATCCTTTTCAGGCACCTCAAAATAAGAGATTGTGTCGAGTAGGTCGATGTGTCCAACCTCCTGGCGACCACCTACGAAACGATTCAATGTCTGCATCAACTCGCCTGGATAGAAGCCATCGCGTTTGCCCAGATTGATGAAGAGCCGCTTGTAGCCTTTCTGTGCTTTGTTCTGCAGCTTTTGCTTGTCGCTCTGAGGCTTCTTCTCCTTTTTGTCTGGCACTACGGCCTCAATTTCTGGTGCTTCAGCATAATAAGCCAAGAACTTGCCAAACTCCAACGAGACAATCTTCTTAATCAGTTCCTCCTTGTCGATATACTCGAAGTAACGACTGATATCCTGCATGAAAGGTGCAATCTCCTCGTCGTCGACATCCGTCTTGACAATCTGGTCCATCACCTTATAGAGCTGTTTCTTGCAGATTTCCTCAGCTGAAGGTATCTCCACCTTTACAAACTCCTTGCCTATTTCCTTCTCAATATTACGTATCTTGAACTTCTCGCGACTATGCACAATCGATATAGAAGTTCCTTTCTTACCAGCTCTACCAGTACGACCAGAGCGATGGGTATAGTTCTCGATATCGTCAGGCAGTCCGAAGTTGATGACATGCGTCAGATCGTCTACATCCAGTCCTCTGGCAGCTACATCTGTTGCTACGAGTAACTGTGTCAGATGGTTGCGGAACTTCTGCATCGTCAAGTCGCGTTGCTGCTGACTCAAGTCTCCATGCAGTGACTCCGCATTATAGCCATCCTTGATGAGTTTATCAGCTATCTCCTGCGTCTCCACTTTCGTACGACAGAAGATGATGGCAAAGATGCGTGGATAGTAGTCCACGATGCGTTTCAGCGCCAGATACTTGTCCTTGGCGTTTACTAGATAGTAGATGTGGTTTACGTTCTCAGCCCCTTCGTTACGACTACCTACCACAATTTCCTTGTAGTCGTGCAGATAGGTCTTAGCCACGCGTTCCACCTCCTTACTCATGGTGGCAGAGAACATCAGCGTGTGATGCTCCTCTGATAAAGATTCGAAGATTTCGTTGATGCTGTCCGAGAAGCCCATGTTCAGCATCTCGTCGGCCTCGTCGAGTACGATGTTGGTTACTTGTTCCAGATGCGCAAAGCCACGATGCATCAGATCAACCAGTCGTCCTGGTGTGGCAACGATAATTTCTACGCCCTTCTTCAAGGCACGCATCTGAGGCTCGATAGCAGCTCCGCCATAAACAGCCTCCACATGTACGCCATCCATGTATTTGGCAAAGTCGCGCAGGTCGTCGGCTATCTGCAAGCAGAGCTCTCTAGTGGGAGACAGCACCAAGGCCTGCGTATAGCGACGGGATGTATCGATGCGTTCCAGGAGTGGGATGCCAAAGGCTGCTGTTTTACCTGTACCCGTCTGGGCGAGAGCAATCACATCGTTCTCGTTACCCAACAGATATGGAATCACAGCCTCCTGTACAGGCATCGGGTGTACAAAACCCAACTCCTCGATCGCCTTGCGAATCGGCTCGCAAACGCCTAATTCTTCAAATGTCTTCATCAAATAATTTTATCTTACTACTTCTGTAAATTCTGGCTTGCCGCCCTTTTCTACGGTTACGTAGATGGTAGAGGTGGCCTCCTCGCCGTTCATACCACGACTCTTAACGGTAAACTTATAGTCAGTGCTTTCATCAGTAGTGCGCTTGCCTGCTGTTTCAGGAGTACCCAGTGGGAACTGATAGCTTGAGCAGGCAGCATCGAAGATGGCCTTTTCCTCGTCAGTCACAGGCTGCTGGGCAGAATACTCAGGCAGCTTGCTGATGTTACCTTCCTTATAGCCTTCCTCAATCAGGAAACGGTTCAGTTCCTTGGCAGCAGAGGCTACTCGGGCTGTGCGAACGCCATAGCCATCCTGAATCGTTGCCTTGGGGAGTGCCTTCTTCAGATCAGCAGTCGATGTGTTCAGACCACCACTACCGAATGTGCAGAAGGGCACAACGGTCTTACCGGCAAAATCCTGCTCTTTTACCAATGTAACAATCGGCATGGCGTAAGTGCCAAACCAAATGGGATATCCCAGGAAGATCACATCATAGTCGGCAATCTTCTTGGCGAGGGGTTTAATAGCCGGACTCTGTCCACTCTCCCTCTCCTTGCCACTACGCTGTATGGTAGCTTGGAAGTCGCCAGAATAAGGCTCCACAGCCTCGATGGCTTCAATATCTGCACCTACCTGTTTCTGAATCTCCTCAGCCACAGCCTTTGTTGTTCCGTTCTCTGAATAGTAAAGCACCAGTTTCTTCTGGGCGTAACCTGTTGTCATACATGCTGTCATAGCGAGCGATAATAATAGTTTCTTCATAAGTTAATGTTTTATGGGGTTTTTATCGATATCGTCCGCAAAGATACAAAAAAAATCGAAGAAAAACATGAGAAATAAAACTATTTTGAGTATCTTTGCAAACATTATGAAGATATGCGTATTTTGTTCTGCTAATCAGCAGATAGATCCTGAGTTCTTCACCATGACGGAAGAATTGGGAAAGTGGGCTGCGGAGCATGGCCATAGCATAGTTTATGGTGGTGTGAATCAGGGACTCATGGAATGTGTGGGTAAGGCTGCCAAGGAGTCAGGTGCTCGAACCATTGGTATCGTACCAACGAAGGTAGAGGAGACAGGGCGCATCAGCGACTATGTCGAGATAGAGATTCCCTGCGATAACCTCACAGATCGTAAGCAACTGATGATGGATCAGAGCGATGTATTTATCGCCCTCCCAGGAGGCATCGGAACCATCGACGAGGTGTTTACCGTTGCAGCCTCAGCTACTATAGGCTATCATCATAAGCCCGTCATCCTTTATAACATGAAGGGATTCTGGAATCAACTCATTGCTCTGCTCGATGACTTACAGGCGAAAGGCATGATTCGTGGCGATTGGCGACAGTACATCAAAACGGCTGATTCCCTCGAAGAAATCAGCCAGTTGATATAAGAAGAGCCTCGCAAATCACGAGGCTCTTCCTGTATTATTTAGCACCAATCTCCTTAATGAGTCGATCTGCTTTGCCCCAGCTCTCCATCATGTAGAGCACGTAGCGGATGTCGACACCAATGCAGCGTGCCAGCTGCTTGTCGAAGAAGATGTCTGAGCTCAGACTGTCCCAGTTGCCATCAAAGGCCAGACCAATGAGCTCGCCCTTGCCATTGAACATAGGTGAACCAGAGTTTCCGCCAGTGATGTCATTGTTCGAAAGGAAACATAGGTGCATCTTACCTGTGGTTTGATCGGTATACTTGCCAAAGTCCTTCACAGAGAGCAGTTCCTTCATGATAGGTTCTGCCTCGTAGTCGATGATGCGATCAGCCTTGTTCATCTTCTCTACGATGCTCTCAGCTGTGGTGTAGTAGCCTGAGGGCTGACCAGCCAATAGGTATTCGCCCACTTGTCCGTAGCTCAATCGCATGGTGAAGTTGGCATCGCTGTAATTAGGCATATCCTCCTCCATGCGCAGCTTGGCAGCACAGAGATAACGCTCCATGGTGTTGATGGAATCAACGGTTTCCGTGATGTCAGCACGGATATCAGCGAGTGTACTGATAAGGCTCTCACCATATACCACACCAGGATCCTGATGGTAACCCTTCTTGTTTACATAGATTTTCTTGTCGCTCTTCATCAGCTTCGACTTCTTGTAAAGGTTGTCTACGAATTTCTGATAGTCACCTTTGAAGTCGTGGTCGATGACATTGAAGAAGTCTGGCTGATACTTGATTTCCACCTGTTCGCGATAGTGCTTTAGCAGGGCTGCGATGATTTCCTTGTCGGTAGCCTCGTCCCATTCGTCGCTGTTGTCCTTGAACTCAATGTAATGGCTCTTGGGCTTGCCGTCCTTGCCATTGATGATGGCACCATTCTGCACTCGGACAGCCCTGCGAGTCATCTCGTCAGTATTCCTGTTGCCAAAGGTCTCACTGTAGAATGTCAGGGCACGCACAGCCTTGAAGCGTTTCTCGTAGAGGCGCTCCAGCTGGGCGAAGTCGAGTTTGTCTTTCAAGTATCCTGTAGAGTCCTGCCACTGGCGGATCTTCTGCTCGAACTCAGCCTTCTGCTTGATGAGGCCAATAGAGTCGATACACTTGTTCATGCCAATGGAGTTCTTCCAGTAGTTCGAGCTGCTGGCGTATTTCGAGTCGTACTTGATACGGACAGCCTCGTCGGCACGCATGTGGCGAATCATAATGTTCTGCTTAACCTCACGCGTCAGATAGCGAGGCTCATTCTCTGCATCGCGACGTTCCTTGATGCCATAGCTTGAGAGGTAGCGACTGGTGCTACCAGGATAGCCGATGGTCATTGAGAACGAACCTGGCACATAACCCTGCAGCGAAACGGGTGCCCACTTCTTGGGGTGATAGGGTACATTATCCTTAGAATACTTGGCAGGAGCACCAGTCTTGGGATCTACATAGATACGGAATACAGAGAAGTCGCAGGTCTGACGAGGCCACATCCAGTTGTCTGTCTCTCCACCAAACTTACCCATCGACTTAGGCAGGGCGAACACCAGTCGCACATCATTGTAGTCGCGATAGGTGGTGAGGAAGTACTGGTTGCCCTCGTAGAAAGGTTTGATCTCTACACGCAGGGTAGAGTCTTGCTTGCGGATGTCCTTCTGCATGGCGTTTTCGATGGAATCCACGAAAAAGGCGCGCTTATCCTCTGCCATCTTGTTCAGTCCTAATGAGTCCAGATAAGGTGTCAGGTCCTTCTGCTCTATCATGAAACTAACAAAGAGTCGTTCGTTGGGCAACTCCTCCTCGTATGAGTTGGCTACGAATCCGTTCAGCATATAGTCGTGCTCCACAGTAGAGTGGCGACGGATGGCATCGAAGCCACAGTGGTGGTTGGTAAACACCAGTCCGTCAGGCGATACAACCACACCAGAGCAGAATCCACCAAAGTTAACCACGCAGTTCTTCACTGCATCATCGCCCTGATAGAGTGCACCATAAGGCAACTGGTAGTTCTCCAGTTTCATAGTTTCATAAACGGCGTTAGGCAGGTTGTAAAGTGTCCACATACCCTCATCAGCCTTTGCAGAGAAGAGTGAACAGGCAAACAATAAAACTAATAATTTCTTCATATCTTATTTCTTTTTGAATTTCTTTCCGATAACAGGCAGACTCGAAAGTGGCATATCTGCTTTGATGATCCTGCCGATGAAGCCCAGAATCAATACATTATTTAAGATGAATGATGCCCAATAAGGCAGATTTCTTTCACCCCATTTCATGATGCCAAATAAAGCCATAGCTGCTATAAAGTAAATGACGATATCCTTCATGGGATAGGGAATGGGGTTCTTCCTCTGACCCACGATATAGCTCAGTATCATGGCTGTGCCATAACCTGCCACACCACCCCAGGCACAGGCCCAATAGCCTATCTTGGGGATGAAGATAATGTTGACAGCAAAGAGCACAGCGCAACCAGCCAGCGAGAACCAGGCACCATAGATGGTCTTGTCGATGAGTTTATACCAGAACGACAGGTTGAAATAGATCCCCATCATAATCTCAGCCATCATCACGATAGGCACAATGCCCAATCCCTCACGGAATTTCTCGCCTACTAGGTATTTAAATATCTCGATATAACCCATCACGCAGAGGAATGCCAGCAGGGTGAAGATGATGAAGAACTTCATCGACTTGGCATATAGTTCCTTGCTGTTCTTGTCCTTTGCTGAGCCAAATACGATGGGTTCGTAGGCAAAGCGGAAGGCCTGGGTGATGAGCGCCATGATCATGGCTATCTTGATGCAGGCACCATAGATACCCAGTTGATAGCGTCCATTCTCTGGCTCGAGTATACGAGGCAGTAGGATCTGTCCTGCCACCTGATTCAGAATACCTGCGATACCCAGTACCAGCAGGGGCCATGAGTAACGCAGCATCGCCTTGCATTTCTCTTTGTCGAATCGCCACCTGAAACCCACGAGTTCGCTGATGAGGCAGAACGAGATAAAGGTGGTGCAAGCCAGGTTGATCACAAAGGCATAGCCAATGTGGATTTCCCATTGCGGATCGATCTTTGGCATGAGCCAATAGGCCACGATGTTCAGTGTGACGCTGAGGAAGATAAACAGTAGTTTCAGTCCTGCAAACTTAAAGGGCTGATGCTTGTAGCGAAGATAGGCGAAGGGAATGGCCTGGAAAGCATCCTGGGCTACTGTGATAAACATCATACCCACGTACCATTTATGGTTGGAGTAGTCGAGAATGGAGGCGATGGGGTTGATAAACAGCAGAACCATCGCGGCAAACGTGAGACAGACACTCCCTACCATGATGAGGGCAGTGCTGTACACACGCATCTTGTCGCCCTCTTCCTTGTTCATAAAGCGAAAGAAGGTGGTCTCCATACCAAACGTCAGAATCACCATCAACAAAGCCGTCTGGGCATAGATATCGTTATAGATACCATAGTCGGCACAACTCTTCAGTGTATAGGTATAGAGTGGCACCATCAGGTAATTCAAGAATCGGCCTACGATACTTGAAAGCCCGTATATTGCTGTGTCTTTAAATAATGATTTCAGATTTGCCATAACTATCCAAAGAATAAGTACGCTATTGCGATGGCAGCGATGATGCCAGCCAAGTCTGCGAGCAAGCCACAGGCCACAGCATGACGTGTCTTCACAATGCCTACACTACCAAAGTAAACTGCTAAGATATAGAAAGTGGTATCCGTCGAGCCCTGGAAGATACAACTCAATCTGCCCACAAACGAATCAGCGCCATAAGTGGTCATCGCATCTACCATCATACCTCGAGCACCACTGCCTGAGAGGGGCTTCATCAAGGCTGTAGGCAGGGCAGCCACAAAGTCGCTGTTGCCACCGCAAGCCTCCACACCCCAGCGAATGCCATCGATCAACATATCCATCGCACCAGAAGCACGGAACACACCAATGCCCACGAGGATAGCCACCAGATAGGGGATGATCCTCACAGCTGTCTGGAATCCCTCTTTGGCACCATCGATAAAGGCGTCGTATACGTTCACCTTCTTCCTCACACCAGCCAGTATAAAGGCGATAATGATCAGCATCAGCAGAATGTTAGCTGTCGATGTGCTCACCTTGTTCATCAGTACAGAGTCCAACTGTCCGAAGCCCCAGATGATGGCAGCTACCACTAAGGCAGCCCCTCCAAGGGTGAGCAGAATGGTGCGATTCAGCAGGTTGATCTTCTGAAACAGACTGGTGATGATGATACCAGCCAGTGTTGAGAAGAACGTAGCCAACAGAATGGGGATGAAGATATCCGTAGGCTGGGCAGCCCCCATCTGGGCGCGATACACCATAATAGATATAGGTATCAGCGTGAGTCCAGAGGTGTTCAGCACCAGGAACATAATCATCGGGTTCGTGGCAGTATCCTTCTTCGTATTCAGGTCCTGCAACTGCTCCATGGCTTTTAAGCCTAATGGCGTGGCTGCATTGTCGAGTCCCAGCATATTCGCTGCGATGTTCATGAAGATGGAGCCTGTAACGGGATGCCCCTTGGGAATGTCAGGAAAGAGTTTCGTGAAGACAGGGCTCAGCAGTTTGGCCAGCACATTCACCACGCCACCTTTTTCGCCTATCTTCATGATACCCAACCAGAGCGACAGCACACCTGTCAACCCCAATGAAATCTCGAAAGCCGTCTTCGACGACGAGAACGTAGAATCCATCATCGCAGGGAACACCTCAAAGTCTCCCCAGAAGATGAGTTTCACCAGCGCTATCACAAACGCCACGATGAAAAACGCTACCCAAATCCAATTTAATACCATATTGACTGCAAAGGTAGTGCAAATTGAGCGAAATTCCAAAGAAAATGGCAAAAAAGAGGGCACCTGCTCTCGCAGCCGCCCTCCATACTAGTATTTAAGTATCGTTTATTGAAGTATTCTGATCTGAATTATTTAGGCTCAGCAGTCGACTTGTACCAGTCATCACCAAAGACGCCCTTAACATACAATGGGAACTTGGGCTTAAGTCTATATTCAGAATTAAGTTCCGACTCATATATGAACTTTCCTTGAATATCCGTACGCTCTGTCAAGCAAGGATATGTTACGCCACCTTCTGTATACTGATAGTCTGTACCTACGCAGAGTTTAGCTGTAGCCTCACCTTGTTCAGCCTTCAGTACACAAGGTGTACTCGTACCATTGACATTCTTTATCACAGTAACCTTGATGGCTTTGGCAACCTGTTTTACATTGGTAGCATCAGCTTGTCCTGCCAACGGATTGCGGAGGCTAATGCCCTTTGGAGCCAGATTGTCTATGCAGTTAGCATAGCCTTTCGTTGTGCCGCCAGTATTAATCATGATGCCAGTGTCCTGTCCAAATAGTCCGTGAACCTCAACGGCCTCGTCGTCTTCACCAAGATAGAGAGGCAGCGTACCACCAGCAGCACGAACATAAACGTATACTACGTTGTTGTCCTTAAGCTCTACATCAAACACCACGTCGTTGAAGTCGAAGTCATTGCCAGCGCTTGCTGTCAAGTCCTCAGCTACCACGCGAACAACGTCTCCTGAAGGCTCTATATCGGTATTATAACCTGGGTTACAGTTAGTCGTTGGGATAGAAACGGGACAATTATCACCCCAGCAGTTGCCCTGAACTGACGTCTCTTTTACAAACCCTGTATCAAAGTGTGATGGCGTGTCAATAAAGAGATTGCCGGTGTACTTTATGTAAGTGCCTTCCTGCGTAAAGCTTGTAGCCTTAATGACTGCATACGAGCCACTTACAGGACCATGAACTTCAAATCCTGAGTTAATGTTTGTATTTTTGAATTTGTTGGTCACCTCTATAAATGATTTGTTTCCTAACCAAAGGTCAGTATTGCCACCATATATAAATTCATTGCATTTAACATAAGCACCTGATTCATTATTGCCATCACCACCATTCATTACAAAGTAGGAGTGGCCATTTTGGGCAGCAGGTTTACCCAAATTGAATGTGCCAGTAACAGTCATATAGCAGTTGTTGAATACCTGCTCGCAGTTCTGATCGTCGAAGGTCCCAGTGGTATAGTGACCATCATTCATCCATCTTGAATTGGTATTGTAGATGTATGTTGTACCAGTAACAGTCGCATTACCTACATTATGGAAAGCACCACCTGCAGTCATGTCAAAATTACCAGCACAAAGAAGAGAATCATTATTAATAATCTCAGCAGAATTATTAGTCATGGTAATGTTTCCGCTGATATTTACGGTACCATCATTGTAAAGAAGATGCTCGTTATTAATTAATCTCAGCGTTCTTGCTGTAATTTTATTATTTGGAGCATTATATAAATGTGACATTTGGTTATTAAAGAATAATTCTTCGGTAACAGTAATGGTTCCATTATTCCATAACTCGCTATCTTCATTGTCTAAAATTAAATTTTTAGTCGAAATGGTTCCACCATCATTACAAACCTTGTAACCGTTTGTAATAGTCATAGAAAAATTACCTGTTAACTTACTACTTTTACTCAAGTATAAAACATCATCTTTATTTTCGTTTTTCCAATCCCAGTTGTTGTTAAATGTAATATCTGCAGTTATTTCTAGCTCAGCTCTTGGTGCAAGATATACTGTCACATTTTCGTTTATGTATCCCAGTTTTACTTTCTTACCTTCTGTAATGACAAGCGTATTTCTGTTAGCGCTGAAGCCCATATTAAAGGTCATATCATCATCAACATAGACAGTAATGTTATTTCTACCATCAAGTTGCCACAATTTGGTACCACTATTAACCCAGTATGTCTTATTGTGGTCTGCATTAAGCTCTTGACCCCTTGCGTCGATAACATCAACCCCAGCAGCTTTTGCTTCAGCAACGGTATTGTAAACCGAAGGTTTTGCAGGCTTTGAGATGGGAGGAACAATCTCATCTCCAACCTTGTTTCCGTCACGGAAGGTTGGCGTAGATGGCATATTTGCAGCGCGAGTCATAGCTCTGCTGGAGGCTGCAGAGGTTCCGAAGCCCCAGGTTTGATCGGGGGCTGGTTGTCCGAAGGCTGTAATAAAAGCCTTTTCATAGGTAGCGGTTACACTTTCTTCAGGTGTGAGACCGTCAATGTCGTGTGTACAGCTGGTAATCAGTCCGCAAAGAGCGAGAGCGGCTGCACTGGTTATCAAATACTTCTTCATAACTTAAATACTTTAAAATGATAAGCTTATCTACTAATAATATGTTGTATATAATTGTGCAAAAATACGAAGAAAATCAATAAGTTACAAACTTTTTGCCCTATATTTAACAGAAATTCACAAAATAGATTTCGTCAGAAGGTTTTTGAGATTTCGCGCTCAAACACCCCAACACCCACCCAAATCTCTCGCAACCCCAGTGTTTAAAGGCGTTTCGCAAGGGTGGGTGTTAGCCTAACACTACACCAAACACCCACCCAACACCCCACAAATTATTTTAATCATCATCAGTCTGTAGTTTGCAGCCTTTTAGTCTCTGATTTGGGTGGGTGTTAGGGTGGGTGTTTGGTGTAGTGTTGGGTGGGTGTTTGGGCAACACCCACCCACTCGCAAACCCTTTGTTTATCGGCGTTCCCAAAGATTTAGGGTGGATGTTGGGGTAGAGAAAGAAAATTCCCCTCCTGAGTTCTTGGACTAGCCAAGCGGCAAAGCCGAGCAAGAGGGGATAGGGGTTGTCTGATCGAAGGATAGTCTAAACCCCAAGAGAGGATAGTCCTCGCTGGGACTTTCCTCGGAGCAAACTTGAAAATTCTCTCGAGAATTTAGGACTTTACTCCGAGGAAAGTCTGGGTTTACTCCGACTAAAGTGGTACTTTACTCCGTCCTCCTTTTCAGTCCTCTACTACACAAAATAAAAAGAGGCCGCTGCATCACGCAGAGACCCCTTCCCTTAATTTAGCTATTTTAAGTATTTGATGTCTTATTTATACCATGTATTGTAACTGTACTTCTCAGGATGCTGAACGTAATCACTGAATTTGTCATATACAGTCTTAATGTTTATACGCTCATCAGGCCAATCGAAGTCAGTTCCAACAAGAATCTTCTCAGGAGCCTTTTCTTCAGGTGACTGAAGTACATAAACTGCATCCTCGCTCTCAACCTTTACTTCAATAGAGTTGTAATCGAGATAAGTCCATGATCTACTTCCTGTGAAAGGAATTCTGTAGATTGCGATGGGAACAGTCTTACGACCAGTATTTACGATACCTTCTTCACTAACGGGAACGCCAAGTGCACCATGAACTTCTGTTCCACCTACATATAGAGGTAGACGGCCGCCAGCAGCACGAACGGTGATAATAACTGTGTTACCTCCGCCTAGTTCGTTCGGATTAAACACAGCATCGAATACTACGTCGTTGAAGTCGAAGTCGTCAGTGGTACCAAGGTCTTCGCATACAATACGAACGGCATTCTTGTACTCGCCAGGGGTAATTCTTACAATCCAGTCGTTATATTTATAGTCGCGAGCTACCTGCTGGTTGGGGTCGGTTCCTGCTGCCTCATAGTCGAAACCAACATAATAGTATTTACTGATAACAGGATCATTAGGAGCAATAACTGAACCAGGAATACATACAAAGTGATCATAAATAGTATGAGCCACATTGTTAAGGGACTCCTGATAAGCAAACTCAGCTGTACCGCTATTATACATATATGTGGCAGGACCTACATGTGCATGGTCTTTGTTGTCACCAGCATTAAAGTCATTCACATGCTCCATACTTTCTTTACTTGCACCACACCAAAGCTGATCCATATGGCTCTTGCCATTAGCGGTAGAACTAATCTGCCATACAAAGAAATCAGACCAGTTAACATTCACTGTAGCAGGGCTCTCGTTTTCTGTGAACCACTGAGTTACTGTGTTAATCTCATCAGTGGTGGGCTCATTGGGAACATTCAGGAAATCCCTATACTGATTCTTGTTCTTAAAGTGAGAACGTGTGCTAGCAGACTGGGGGATAGGAGTATTGTCAAAACCCCATTTCTGGCCTTTGCCGATGTTACCAAAGTGCTTTACGAAATTGGATTCGTACAGATCTCTAGTGCTCTGAACTTTCTCTTTCTCAATCCTACCTTCGTCATAAAGGTCGGTCTTTGAGCAGCTTGTGAATGTGGCAGCGAATGCGAGGGCTGCGACACCTGTCATCAAATACTTCTTCATAATGTTTTAATTTTAATGAGTTATTAATAATTTGGAATATTTCTGGCTAATAAATTACTTTCTTTGTCCCCTTTTTCGGAAACGTGGTGCAAAAGTACGAAAAATATAGATAGGAAACAAGTTTTGCGTCGTTAATTAAAGTTAAAGAAGCCTCAAAGGGTTGTGTGTATCAAGAAAATGTTACTTTTGAAAAAATAAGGAGGGCCCTTGCTCGCGCAGAAGCCCTCCCGGAATGTTGTGCAATTATTTTTGTATTTGATCTTTTTCGATTACTTATTGTTAGGGAACAATGGTTACAGCTGCAATACCTCCACTACCATCTAAGCCTGTAGATTGTATAATTAATCCCCTAGACTGCAGTCTGTCAATACCTTTATCTCCTGCAGGAATGGTGTATTCCACATAACCACAGAAATCAGCAGGAGTTGGATTATAAGAAATTGTGAAGCTCTCCAAACCCCAATCAGATGGTTGAATATCGTCCTGATTCCAACCACCAGGTTTAAGATCAACATGCCAATAACCGCTTGCTGGATAGTTTACATAGATGCGAATCTTGTTGCCAGCTTGTGCATTTGTAAACATTCCGGATCCAATTTCGGCTTGGCTTTGAGTTCCCGTGGCCTCCCAGATAAGAGTTCCTTCTACTTCATTGATAACCTCAATCTCTTCGTCGTAAGAATTACCCTTAGCTATATTCGTCAGTTGGCTTGTCCAGTTCTCGTTATAGAGATTATCCTGAACACGATAAGCTGTGTTTCTAAACGCATCTGCGTTTTCGCTCTGGTTGTTTACCCAGTCCTTAAACTTGGTGAAAGCTGTCGAGATGTTTCTACGCTCACCTGGCCACGGAGTGTCTATGTCTACACAAATCTTGTGGGGAGCCGACATCTTATTATTTACAATGTCGCCTTTGCCAAGAACAGTAGCAGTTGTTTGCTTTTCTCTCTGGTACTGTACGACTACAGGAATCACGTTGAGTGTATAATCTTTTGTTTTATTAACTAAATTTGTAACATCAAATCTGTTTACACCTTCGCCCCAAGTAAGTTTAACTGGGGTTATGCTATTGCGGAAAATGCCATTAAAGGTTGATCCGATAACAGTATTCACCATCAGCTTGTCTTCGCCAATGGCGACGCCAAGGTCACGCTTAGTATTGAATACATTGTGTACTTCCTTATCTGCTACCTGCAATGGCAGGGTAGCTCCAGTGGCAATAAGGACAATTTCAGCATCGTAATTGCTTGATCCGTACTCCACAATCTCGCCATTCTTGTTGAGGACTAATTCCTGGTTGAACCACAGGATAGCATCGAATACAACATCGTTGAAGTCGAGGTCTTCTCTAGTTGCATTGAAGAGGTCTTCGCAGAATACACGTCCCTTGTCGAGGGCAGTATGGCGTATTATTCTAACTTTCTTGCCTGTAGTAACATGGCTATCTGGATTATCAGGATCGCCAGAATGGCTACTGCTCTTTACACCCTCTGTGATGCGAACAATCCAGTCGCTGAAGTAACCATCAGCGTCAGACTGCATATTAGGATTAGAACCTGTAGCAAAATAGTCGAAGCCAACGAAAACCATACCTGTGACATCAGCACCTGCAGAAGCATCGCTGAGATTGGCGCCTTCTGTCTTGGCCCAATTCATGATGGTTTCGCCAGTGATAATGACATAGGAATGCTCATCGTAGTGAATCTGGCTATCCTCAGAACCCTGATAACCAAAGCAATTGGTCCTAGAGTCTACCATAAAGGTAATGGCGTCCTTATGCGTACCAACCTTATTGTTGTTCTGAACATCAATCTCATCACGATCTCCATGATTGAAATCGTTGATATGATCAGGGGGATAACCTGCAGTCAGGTGGTCCATGTGGTTGCTGCCAATCACATCTTGATTATCCTTGTTTTTATAGATTTCCGGACAGTCGGCATTAGCTTTGTCGAGGTTGTCATGTCCTTTGTATACCTGCTGAACAAAGAAGTTCTTGTAGTCGACACTCGTGCCTTGGGGATTCTTGTTCTGCTGGAAATAGTTTCTTACCAGGTTCTTCTGGGCAGATGTCAAAGGTGTTGGGATGACCCAGCCTTCGCTGGCCCACATGTTAGACCTCTTATCTTCCTCACGAGTAGTAGCACGGCTTGAGGCATTAGCATGGCCAATAATCTCCTGAATATTGGGCAGAGGCGTAAAACCCCAGTCGTGATTGATGTCGCTTTCTCCATACAATTCTGTAAAGAGTTCTTCAAAAGCCTCTGTCTTTTCTTCGACAATCGACTTGTATTCGATGTCATCATGGGTACAGCTGGTAATAAACAATCCAGCTATGAGAGCAGTAGCTCCGCAAATCAAATACTTTTTCATTGCACAAATAAACTTAATAGATGTTACGTAACTTTTTAATATTGAATCGATTCGGCTGCAAATTTAAGCATTTTTCTTGCAAGTTGTATCGATTTTGATGTTAAAATCTGCAAAACCTTCATATTTATGTACCATGTATGCGATTATTTTTGTAATTTTGGCGCGAAATCTGCTTATATAATATAATAAGGTGTAGATATGAAGAAGATAGGTTTTGTCATCATGATTGTTATCGCTGTCACTATATTGGCAGGGGTCAATTCTTCGTGCAATAGGAATGTGTTTGATGAGGATACATATAAGGAGATAGCTGATACCCTGTCGCCTGTGGATTCGGTTGATCCTAATCATACGTGGGTGCTGTCGACTCAGAAGACGCTGATTTTGAACATCAATGCTGGCGTGGGTGCCAAGAAGCTGATGATATTGACAGATGATCCTTCCACAACATCATCGGCCCAGATCATAGCCCAAAGAGATGTTGAAGAGAATGACCAGTTCTCGATGACCATTTCTTATCCGCAACTGTTGACAACGCTTTATGCTGCCTTGATAGATGCAGAGGGCAACTATACTGTGACAAAGGTTAAACCGTCGAGCAGTAACCGTGTTGACTTCTCCAGTCCGACGTATAAGTCGAAGAAGGTAGACTATACCCCACAGCTACAGTATTATTCCTATTGCTATGAAGCAGAGTTCCCAGAATTTGGTGATTATGACTATAATGATCTGATCATGCGTATTGCCTTAGAGCGTACAGGGCCTAAGGAAATGCGAATCCATGTGCAGTTGGCTGCTTTGGGATGCGATCGCTCTTTGTCAGGAGCCATCCGTTTCCCAACAGAGAACAAAGACGAGGAGCATGGTTTGATAACCATGAAAGACATCGACTCAGTCTATACAGTAGATGGTAAGTCGTTTAATGTGAACATGCATGGTGAGACGATTACCAAGCAGAATATGACTACTATCAAGACTACTGACTTGTTGATGGAGGGTATGAATGGCGAACCAATTCTAAACCTCTTTGCTGATGCCCACTGGGCTATGGGCGATATGCGTGAGAATGAGTATGGTGTTTACGAGCATAAATACTATAACGTGTCGCAGTCATCGGGTAAGAGCTCAACGGGGGCTACCTACCAGGTCACAGTGCCTCGTGAGGTGATCTTCGTATTGAAACTGAAGGAAGAATTACCTCTGAACTATCTGACACTCGACAATATCGATCCGTTTATCCAGAAGAATTATTCTAATAGTATTTATGAAGTGCATACCTTCCCTTATAAGTCGGTGACAGCCTTCAATAAGTATCACTACGTGGATACCAAGAATCTGCCTTGGGCATTGGTGATGCCTTCGGGTACGTTTAACCATCCGTTAGAGGGTGTTAATATAGGCTTCAAGATGAAGAGTGATAGCGAGAAATATCCTGGCTATGACATTCTCTTTGGCGCTTATTCCACCAGAGGACACGCCTTTGGCGAGTGGGCAGAGAATCGTAACAAGTCTACTGACTGGTACTATTACCCAGAAACTAGTCAAGTCTTTATCTGGTAACAGGAATCCTTTCTACCAAGAGACGATCAGATGAGAGCTGGCCTTCGATGAATGATACCAGTCGAGTGCTGTTTGCGCATTGGCAGCCCATACGATGAATTGCGGATAGGCCAGTCCGATGTTGCCACCTTCCTTTACCCATCTCCATTTGCCTTGCTGATCGCCATTTACCATGATATATAAGGGCGCATTATCCGTACCTGCAGCAGGCTGCGACTGGGTGCTTGAAGATCCGTTATTACTTACGATCTTCAGGGTAAAGTTCAAGTGATTGATGTTGACATCATTGCTCGAGAAGGTAATCATGCCCAAACGTCGAGATGACTTGGTAACAGAGTTCGTGTTGCAAGTCTCTTTGGTAGCAACACCCATGGCTGCATGTACTTCGTCGCCAAGTTGTTCGCCATTAAGATATACATAGGTTTCCAAGGTGGTACCTACGGCAATCACATCAACATATGATGCGATAACACCATTCTTATCCTCATAAGGCATGGTGACAGTGAGTACCACATCGTTATAATCGTAGTCTTTTACTGAATAACCATCAGGTGCTTCGAAACAGTAGTAGAGGTAATTCTCGCTTGGTTTTTCCACAGTGCCCTCAATGACATAGAAGCAGGTTTGGCGCGCTTCTTCAATGCCAGCCTCTGTGCCATTGACCCATGGGGAGAGTAAATCGAGGTTGGCGGCTCCTATGGGAACCTCCACCTGAACATGGTCGAGCAGATAGTCGTTGGCATTTCCCGAGGTGGCTTTGCAACTACCGCAGCCTCCTACTCTGAGACGAGCATTGGCTTTGTATTTACTGCCAGAGGGGCCCCATACGCCATAATTGCTCACGCTGATATTGCCACTACAGTTTAGGTAGGCGCCATTACCCATATAGAGGGTAGCATTGCCATCGCCCTGAAGGGTGAGCGAGCCACATGACAGGGTGCTATAGTCGTCCATACGGGCATTATGAGCCAACGTCAGGTTGCCAGAACCTCTCATATATCCAGCATTCATGATGGTAAGGTTAGTACCATCCGCATCAGAGAAATTGGTAGTACCTAAGTTAATGAACGTAGCAGGGGTAGAGGTTGTTGAGGTTCCTGCGAGCTTAGTACCCGAGGCGCTACTGCCTATGGTTCCATTATTATAAAGTGTACCACTGGCTACGTCAATCTCGTCAGTAGCAACAGTTCCTGCAATGTAGTTAAAGTCGGACTCGCTTGAGAATTCTACAGTACCCTGACCAGAGATTTCTCCGCCAGGCAACACGTAGATACGTCCTGAGGTAGAGCCGTCGCCAAGAGGAGATGTGGAGAGCTTAAAGCCCTTGGGAATCACAATCTTTCCGCCATTGCCCACCACAATCACGTTACCGCTGTTCAGACGCTGGTCGAAGGTAAGCGTCCAAGTAGAGGTAACATAGACGGACATGTTAGTATGGCTGGTAAGGAAGGGTATGAAACCAGAGTATGTCTGACTGATCTTCACTCTTGCCTCAGCATCGGTGGGGAGGTTAGGATCGAGATCGGTTACCTCAGTCAGTGGCTCGGAGGTGTACTTCGACACATCGGGCGTGGCCTGATAAGGCACACTCCAATTGTTGCCAGTAGTATTAGTGGGCACACCAGTAGAGGTGGTGATGTTGCCACTGAACGTTACCTTTCCGTTAGTAACAGGCAGACAGATAACGTGGTTTTTCGAATCGTAGCAGGCGGCATAGAGTTGTGAAGCGTCAATAGGCTTGGCCACATAGATGGTCCTTGACTCGCCAGAGTTGAGAGTAGCCATACCTAAATGGGCTGCTGAAGAACTCGATGCAGGATGGTTCTGGTAAATATAAACGGAATATTGTTCGTCTGCCTGCAAATTGACGGTGACGTTGACAGAGGTATTTGTAGCCGTACTCCATGTTTGGTTTAGATCAATATCCTTACCACCCATGACGAGTGCCTTGAAACCCTCGGTCCTTTCTTGTGTAGAATTTGTACTTTCTCTGCAACTGGTTGCCACCAAAAAAACCAGAAGGGCAACCACATATTTGGAAAATTTACTTTGATTCATACGCCTGGCTTTTAGTAGAGTGGACCAGCCAGGGCTTGAACCTGGGACCTCCAGATTATGAGTCTGTTGCTCTAACCAACTGAGCTACAAGTCCGTGATTTGGGATGCAAAGATACGGCAATTTCATTAAATATCCAAATTTTTTTGCGGAAATAACGAAAAAATGCCTAACTTTGCACCCTTATGAGAACCATTTGTGTGAATCAGGGGCCTTTTGAGTGCCCAAAGAGCGTTGCAACCATCGGTGTGTTTGATGGTGTGCATGCAGGCCATCAGCTGCTCATTCGTAAGGTTTGTGCTGAGGCTCGCAGC
This sequence comes from uncultured Prevotella sp., assembly GCA_902798285.1. Classification (GTDB taxonomy): domain Bacteria; phylum Bacteroidota; class Bacteroidia; order Bacteroidales; family Bacteroidaceae; genus Prevotella. The sequence continues at coordinate 122,709 of CADBVZ010000005.1, forward strand.
CTTGGGTTATGCTCTATGGTTATCACCTTCGATCGCCAACCTCGTCAACTGTTTGATGCCTCGTATCATCCTCAGGTGCTGACAACCTTGGAAGAGAAGAAGGCTATTATCGAGGCTCTTGGTGTCGACATTCTGGTGGTGCTGCCCTTTACGAAGGAACTGGCAACATTGACGGCTCATGACTTCATGCAGCAGGTACTCCGCCAGCAGTTGAATGTGCAGCTGCTCATAACTGGTTATGACAACCGTTTCGGAAGAAACCGTTCAGAAGGCTTCGATGATTATGTGCGCTATGGTCAGGAGATGGGTATGAAGGTGCTCCGTGGTGAGGCAGAGTTGATGGATGATGGTACACGTGCTGTCAGTTCTTCCGTGATTCGCGAATTGTTGTCAGACGAAGGTCGGGTGGACGTAATGCCCAAATGTCTGACACGTTATTACCAACTTTCTGGCAAAGTGATGCCTGGAGAGCATATTGGTCATCAGCTTGGATTCCCCACAGCCAACCTGGAGCCCTTGTGTACAGACAAGTTGATACCAGCCCCTGGAGTATATGCTGTGTGGGCCATGCTTGAGGATGGCAAACATAGGTCAGCAATGATGAATATAGGTACGCGTCCTACTTTCGAAGGCAAACAACAGACGCTAGAGGTGAACATCTTCGACTTTGAGGGCGATATCTACGGACAGAAGGTTACCATTACGTTTGTGGCCCGTTTGCGTGAGGAACGTCGTTTTGACTCACCAGAGGCGCTTGTGGCACAACTGAATGAAGATAAGGAACAAGTTAAAAGGATTATAGAGAATTTAGAGATAGAATGAAAAATGCATTGATTTATACGATCGTGTTTGCGGCCATCCAGGTAGTTGTCAGTATGTTGGTACAAGGTGTATGGATGCTGGTAATGGGCAAAGAGTCAGCCATGAATGCCACAGGAATGATCATCACGATGGCAGTGTTCAGCGTGTTGACGATGGTGGTGTTCCTATGGGCCAAGTGGAGCGTGGTGTCGCGCCATTGGGTGAGAACTCGTCCTTGGTTCGTGCTGTTCTGGTGTGTATTGGCTGCCTTGGGAGCACTGATTCCTTCTGTATGGATTCAGGAACACATGCCTGAGTTGCCCAATATCGTTGAGGGAGAGTTCGACATGATCATGAAGGATCGCTGGGGGTATCTGGTGGTAGGCCTTCTGGCGCCTTTGGCAGAAGAGATGGTGTTCCGTGGTGCCGTTCTGCGTAGTCTACTACGTTGGAAGGAGAACCCTTGGATTGGTATTGTCATCTCAGCAGTGCTTTTTGCTGTGATCCACATGAACCCAGCCCAGATGCCACATGCTTTCCTCATCGGACTGCTGTTGGGATGGATGTATTATCGTACTGACAGCATCGTGCCTGGGGTGGTGTATCACTGGGTCAACAATATGGTAGCGTATGTGATGTATAACCTCTATCCTAATCCAGACCTGACACTGGTGGAACTCTTTGGCACAGAACAGAAGGTACTGATGGCTTTGGGATGCTCGTTGCTGATATTCCTACCCTCGCTGTTCCAGCTGAACCAGCGACTCAATAAATAACCTCTAACTCCTTCTAACTCCCTCCAAAATTGAAGTGGGCTGCTCCCGTATTGCGGAGGCAGCCCATTCTTCGTCGTTAGTATTTTTCTGAAAAATTTGAGAGAATGAAACTTCACAGTTTCGTTGTGTTTAATGATTATTATAAAGAAAGCATAGAAAATGTTCTTATTCGTAATAGGCAGGCTGTTCGACTGGTGTAGTAGCTTTAGTACTGTCAGTCACATTCTCTGCCTGGATGGTTCCAAGTGTGTTAAGTGAATCAGCCTCTTGCTGCTGATGGAACTTGGCGTAAGCCTCTTTAGGATCATCCCATCCGCGATCCCAGGGAGCCTGAGCCGCATTGCCCAAGGTGAGCACGATGGCTACGATGGCGGCAGCCTTGAACAACGGCATCAGACGACTCGTGAGTGTAACGGTCTTGGCCTTTGGGGCCTCGCCAACCATCTCAAGTATACGGGTATCGAAGTCGTCGCCAAGAGCGTCGGCCTTCTCAGTCTCATAGGCGAATAAGTTGCAGTACTTCCTGAGGTTCTCAGGAATGTCGGGCTGACTGAAGAAGGCCTTCAGAATAGTTTCCTCCTGGAGGGTTGTCTCTCCCTTCCAGTAACGCTCCAATAATTGTTCAATATACTTATAGTCCATATTTCTCAGTTTCAAAATACTTCTGTCGGATGGTTTGGCGAGCTCGGAAGATGTTTACTTTTACTTGCTCCTCGCTGATGCCCATGACCTTAGCGATTTCCTTATAGCTCTTCCCCTCAAAGTCTCTGAGCTGCATGACGCTTCGCTGTTTCTCCGGCAGTTGGTTAATGAGTTGGCGTATCAGCTGCATTCTGTCTTGCTGCATAGCCTGCTCCTCAGGATTGGATGAATAGCTCTGATCAGGCGCATCGTGCTCTCCTTCACTCAGGCTTTGGTTCTGGTTTTCCATCTTCCGCATCTTGTCGAGCGAGATGTTTCGGCAGATGGTAAGACAAAAAGCTTCAATGGATTCGATGTTATCCCATTGCTCTCGTCGGTTCCAGACCTTAATCATGGTTTCCTGTACAATATCCTCAGCCTCCGCAGGGTTGAGAGTGATGCGGAGGGCAAGCCTGTATAACTCGTTTTTGAGTGGCAGGACATCATTCCGGAAACTGATCTTTTTCATCCTCTCTACTATAAATGACGATTGAAATGGGGAAAAGTTACAAAAAGGCGAAAAAATATTTCGCCTTTTTTATTTTATTACTGTACCAGAGGTTCCGTCGATGGCAGTTGCAAGCGTGATAATGACACATGATACACCTGCATCAATAGCTGCAAGGGCATTCTCAATCTTGGGTAGCATACCTCCGCTGATTGTGCCGTCTTCTTTATATTTAATAAAGTCCGCGCGCGTGATAATGGGAATCACAGAGTTGTCATCATCAGGATTACGGAGCACACCTTTCTTCTCAAAACTGAAGATAAGTGTTACGTCGTAGTAGGGTGCCAAAGCCTTCGCGGTCTCAGAGGCAATGGTGTCGGCATTGGTGTTCAGGATGTTTCCCTGTCCATCATGTGTCAGGGGAGCCATAACGGGAGTGATGCCTTCCTCAATGAGTTTGCTGAGCATCTTGCCGTTGGCTTTATCAACATCGCCTACGAAGCCGAAATCGATGCCGTCCTTCAGTGGACGTTTATGACTGCGTATAACGTCCATATCGGCTCCAGTAAGTCCAAGGGCATTCACACCATTGGCCTGAAGACGGGCCACAAGGTTCTTGTTAACCAATCCGCCATATACCATGGTTACTACACTGAGCATCTCGGCATCGGTAATCCTTCTGCCGTTGACCATTCTCGACTCGATGCCCAGACTGGCTGCCACCTGAGTGGCACGGCGACCTCCACCATGTACCAGCACTTTTTTGCCTTCGATGGCACTGAAGTCCTTGAGCAGCTGTGAAAGTTGAGCTTCGTCTTCAACAACGGCTCCACCAACCTTTACTATGGTAAGTTTTTCTTTCATTATTCCAAATATGTATATCCGTAGAGTCCAGAACGGTAGTTGCTGAGGAATTCCTTGCCTTCTTCAAGCGAGATTTTACCTTGCTTTACGCTCTTGGCCACCCATACTTCCAACTGACGAACCAGTTTTTTGGGATCGTATTGCACATAATCGAGCACCTCAGCTACCGTCTCACCATCAATAATCTGGTCGATATGGTAGCTGCCGTCCTTCTCTGAGATATGTACTGCATTGGTGTCGCCAAACAGATTGTGCATATCGCCTAAGATCTCCTGATAAGCACCTACGAGGAAAACGCCCAGATAATAGGGCTCGTTCTTCTTCAGAGGGTGTACAGGCAGTGAATGCGAGTTGTTGCGGTTGGTTACGAAGTTAGCAACCTTTCCGTCGCTGTCGCAGGTAATGTCCTGAATCGTGGCATTACGTGTGGGGCGCTCGTCGAGTCGCTGTATAGGCATGATAGGGAATAACTGGTCGATGGCCCATGAGTCAGGCAGACTCTGGAACAGCGAGAAGTTGCAGAAATACTTATCAGCCAACAGCTTGTCGATGTTCATCAACTCCTCAGGAATATGCTTCAGGCTCTTGGTGAGGATGTTGATTTCGTGACACACACTCCAATACATAGACTCAATCTCAGCACGAGTCTTCAAGTCTACGATACCATGCGAGAACAAGTCGAGCACTTCTTCGCGAATCTGTTCTGCATCGTGCCAATCTTCCAGCACATTGCGAGGCGAGAGGTTGTCCCAGATGTCATACAGATCCTTTACCAACTGGTGTGAGTTCTCATCAGGCTCAAACTCCTCAGGCATCTCAGGCAGCGAAGCTGTCTCCAGCACATCAATAACCAAGACTGAATGGTGTGCAGCCAGCGAACGTCCACTTTCTGTAATGATATTGGGATGGGGTAGGTCGTTTTTATTGGCAGCATCCACGAAGGTGTAGATACAGTCATTTACGTACTCCTGAATGGAGTAGTTTACGGAGCTCTCACTCGATGGTGAGCGAGTGCCGTCATAGTCTACGCCCAGACCACCACCACAGTCCACGAAGTCTACGTTGTAGCCCATCTTATGCAGTTGGATATAGAACTGTGAAGCTTCGCGTAGAGCTGTCTGAATACGACGTATCTTGGTAATCTGTGAGCCAATATGGAAATGGATCAGTCGCAGACAGTCGCGCATATCCTTCTTGTCGAGTAGTTCGAGGGCCTCCAACAGTTCTGCACTTGTCAGTCCGAACTTCGAGGCGTCGCCACCACTCTCCTCCCATTTGCCAGAGCCAGAAGAAGCCAGTTTGATACGGATACCGATATTAGGACGGATATTCATCTTCTTGGCCACCTTGGCAATGATTTCCAGTTCGTTGAGTTTCTCTACGACGATGAAGATGCGCTTACCCATCTTCTGTGCTAATAGGGCCAGTTCGATATAACTCTGATCCTTGTAGCCATTACATACGATGATGGAATCGCTCTGGCACTGAACGGCAATCACAGCGTGGAGTTCAGGCTTTGAACCAGCCTCTACACCCAGGTTAAACTTCTTGCCGTGAGAGATGATTTCCTCAACCACGGGCTGTATTTGGTTCACCTTGATGGGATAGACCACATAGTTTTCGCCCTTGTACTCGTACTCCTCGGCAGCCTTTTTGAAGCAACTCCATGTTTTCTCGATACGATTGTCGAGAATGTCGGGGAATCTAAGCAGTACTGGGGGCGTGACATCACGCAGAGCCAGCTCGTCCATCACTTCGCGCAGGTCTATCTGCGTCTTGTTTTTACAGGGAGTGACGTAGACATCGCCTTTCTCGTTGATGCCGAAATAGGAAGTGCCCCAACCGTTGATGTTGTAGAGCTCCTTCGAATCTTCAATGGTCCATTTCTTCATCTGTGTAGAGGTTTATATGTTTAGTAATTCACGTAACTTCTCAATACTGATCTTGATCTTCTCGTAATTGTCCATCAGGCTCACGTCGAGGGTGTATTTGGCCTTGGTGTAGAAAGGCTCGCGCTTCTCCAGCTGTTCGCGGATGAAGGCGATGAGCTGTTCTGGTGTCTTGCCTTTCAGCAACGGGCGCTCCACTTTACCCATCAACAGGTGTTTGTAAAGCACCTCAGGGTCGGCTTTCAGGTAAACCACCTGTCCCTGCTGGTTCAGGTAGTCCATATTGTCGAAGAAGCAGGGCGTTCCTCCACCACAGCTGATGATGACATTCTCGAACTCTGCCACCTCATGCAGCATGTTATGTTCAATCTTGCGAAAGCCTTCTTCGCCCTTTTCGGCAAATATCTGGGCTACCGTCTTGCGCATGCGACTCTCGATGTACCAGTCGAGATCATAGAAAATGATGCCCAGTTCCTTCGAGAGTGCCTTGCCTATTGTGGTCTTGCCAGCACCCATGTAGCCTATCAGGATGATGCGCGTCATGTTCAGCCCTTCTTAGCAGGTGTTGCCTGGATAATTTTCATGCACTCCTCGTAAGTCAGCTCAGTAGCTTTCTCGTGCATATTCTTTGGCAGTCGGAAGTTCTTGCCATCGTATACCAGATAGGGACCGTATCTTCCGTTCAGGATTTCCAGCTTGGGATCCTCCAGGAAGAACTTCATGTGCTTCTTGCTGTCTTGCTGACGCTTCTCCTGAATGAGGCCAATAGCCTCGTCGAGAGTAATCGTCATGGGATCCATTCCCTTTGGCATAGAGGTGTACTGACGATCGTGGAGAATATAAGGTCCGAAACGACCAGCGCCGATGGTTACGGGCTTGTGCTCATAGTCACCCAGTTCACGAGGAAGTTTAAACAACTCCAAAGCATCTTCGAGGGTGATGGTCTCCATGCTCTGATCCTTAGGCAGCTGGGCAAACTGAGGCTTATCTTTGTCATCGGCAGTACCAATCTGTACCACAGGACCGAAACGACCGATCTTCACGAATACTGGTCTGCCAGTCTTAGGATCGTTGCCCAACTGGCGCTCACCAGCCTTGTGCTGCTGACGGCTGTTCATCGTCTTCTCTACCGTGGGTTCGAAACTCTTGTAGAACTGCTTCATCATATCAGTCCACTTCTCTTCGCCCTCGGCAATCTTATCGAAGTCCTGCTCCACCTTGGCGGTGAAGTTGTAATCCATAATGTCTGTGAAGTTGTCCATCAGGAAGTCGTTTACCACGATTCCGATGTCAGTAGGCAGCAGTTTACCTTTCTCAGAACCAACAATCTCCTTGCGGCTCTTCTCGCTAATCTGTTTGCCCTTCAGCTGATAGAGTGAGTAAGGACGCTCTTCGCCTTTCTTGTCACCCTTCTGCACATATTCGCGCTGCTGGATGGTGGAGATGGTGGGTGCATAGGTTGAAGGACGACCAATGCCGAGCTCCTCCATCTTGTGTACCAGACTAGCCTCTGTATAGCGCTGGGGACCCTGGCTGAAACGCTCTGTAGCCAAAATCTCACGACGTGTCAGTTGCATTCCTTTCTTCATCGGAGGAAGGATATGGCCGAACTCATCCTGCTGCTCTTCGTCGTCGAGCGATTCGCGATAAACCTTGATGAAACCATCGAACTTCACTACCTCACCCTGAGCCACGAACATCTCGTCAGTATCGTTCACGCGGATGTTGGCTGTGGTCTTCTCAATCTCTGCATCAGCCATCTGGCTGGCGATGGTGCGCTTCCAGATCAGTTCATAAAGGCGTTTCTCCTGAGCCGTTCCCTCAATCTCCATCTGATCCATATAGGTAGGACGGATGGCTTCGTGAGCCTCCTGAGCACCCTTGGAGTTGGTATGATACTGGCGAGTCTTGCTGTAGTTATCGCCATACAGGTTTACAATCTCGTTCTTGCTGGCACCCAAACACAACTTTGACAGATTTACAGAGTCAGTACGCATATAGGTGATACGTCCGTTCTCATACAAGTGCTGTGCCACCATCATGGTCTGGCTAACTGAGAAACCAAGTTTGCGAGCAGCCTCCTGTTGCAGGGTTGATGTGGTGAATGGGGGAGCTGGTGTGCGCTTGACGGGTTTCTTTGAGATGCTGTCGACTACGAAGGTTGCATCCTTACACTTCTCAAGGAAGTTCATGACCTCAGCCTCCGTCTTGAAACGGTTGGCGAGCAGGGCCTTCACTTCTGATGCTGAGCCATCAGGATTGGTGATGGCAAATACACCACTTACGCTATAGTATACCTCGCTCTGGAAGTTTTGTATCTCGCGTTCACGCTCTACGATCAGTCGTACAGCTACGCTCTGAACACGACCTGCTGAGAGGGCTGGCTTTACCTTACGCCACAGAACTGGCGAGAGCTTGAAACCTACCAGACGATCGAGCACACGACGTGCCTGCTGGGCATTCACCAGATCCATATTGATATGGCGAGGGTGCTCGATAGCCTCTAAGATAGCGGGTTTGGTAATTTCGTGGAACACGATACGGTTGGTCTTCTGCTTATCCAGTCCCAGTACCTCACAAAGGTGCCAGGAAATAGCTTCTCCTTCACGGTCCTCATCGGATGCGAGCCATACTTTCTCTGCCTTTTCTGCTTTATTGTGCAAGTCGGCTACGAGTTTTTCTTTCTCTTCAGGAATCTCGTATTCTGGCTCTAATGTCTTGTCGTCGATGCTCAGCTCTTTCTTTTTCAAGTCACGGATGTGGCCGTAGCTCGACATGACCTTGAAGTCCTTTCCCAAGAATTTCTCGATGGTCTTTGCTTTGGCAGGAGACTCGACGATTACTAAGTTTTTTTGCATACTTTATTTCGATTTTATTTCTTTCGGGCTGCAAAAGTAAACAAAAAACTCTCTCCCACCTTATTTATATATAGGATTTTTGTTTTTATTAACAATTACGGGATAAGAAACGGTGTACGGCTTGTCGGATTGAACGGAGTCCAAAGCGTTCTACATATACTTCGCGCAAGGGCAACCATGTGAGTTCTGCTGCATCGTCATCGGCCTTTACCGTTTGTTCATCGTTTACATGACAGAGGAAAAACAGGTCGAGCGTGTGGATGTCCATACCCGAATAATGATATGTATTAGGGATGGAGAAGAGGTATTCCACATCGGTAGGGGCAATCACAAGGCCCGTTTCCTCCTTGATTTCGCGTACCATTCCTTCTTCAGCATTCTCATCGTTGTCAACGAATCCACCAGGCAGATCGAGAGTGCCCATGGCTGGATCCTTAGCCCGACGTGCTATCAGCAGTTCGCCCTTGCTGTTCATGATAAAGGCAGCAGTCGAGGCTCGTGGGTTCTGGTAATAGGTAAAACCACAGTGGTTGCAATGCTTACTCAGTTCATTGTGCACCACAAAGTCGTCACTACCACATTTCGGACAGAAATGGAAGGGTTCTAATGGATGATTCTTCATAATTCACCTTTTGTTTTTACCAATTGTCAGTTCTGAAGGGGAACAATGGTAGGTTGCCAGCGTTCTTCACGTTGCCAATCTGGAAGTTCTTAAAGCAATAGCGTACAGCCACAGGCTTCTTCACCTCAGGCGAAGAAATGCGGATGGCTTCATCCCAGTAGCCACCACCAGGCTGCCAGAAGTGCTGGGCTTTGGCAGGATGGAACACCTTGTCTTCGCCAGCAATCTCAAAACCCTCGATATCCTCGAAGGGTGCATCCGTGTGGTAGTTGTTGTCGAGGTGAATGAAGATGGCATCATCCTTCACCTGCATGTCCTTAAATGTAGAACTCTGATACATCAGTCCCTCGAAGCCATAGTCGCGAGCCAGAGCAGTATAAGCCAAGCGCTCACCCACCTGTTGCTTCTGTGTGGGGTGAATCTGCGAGTATTCGTAAGGATATACCAAATCGTTGGTGCATACCAGCGAGCTGTTGGGAATCAACTGCTGGGCCTTCAGTTGCTGTTCGCGCAACAGGGCTCCGCTTGTGGCGTTATTATCATCGTCATAGCGATAAGGTGCTATCTGCACGAAGTAGAAAGGAATCTCGCCCAAACCGATCTGACTTCTCCATTGCTCTGCCAACAGCTTCATACGCTCAGAGTACTGATCGCCAGGATCGCCCACGTTTGAGCAACCCTGATAGTACAGAATGCCTTTAACCGTATAGTTCAGAATGGGGTTGAAGGTGCCATTTCCCCAGAGCAGCGAGCGATGGTAATCCCACTGTGCCCACTTCTTGCAAATCTCAACTGAATCAGTAGGATCGCTGGTGTATTTCTCCAGATTTTCCTTCGTCAACCAACTCTCCACGCGCGTACCTCCTTTATTAGCTTCAATGAGTCCGATGGGAATGTCGAGAGCCTCGTGCATCTTGCGAGCGAAGAAATAACCTGTGGCAGAGAAATCGCCAACGGTATTGGGTGAACAGATGCGCCACTCGCACTGGGCATCGTCAAGGGGTTTGGCTGACATGACGCTGGGAATCTTCACGCTTCGCACTCCCTCATGGTTCTTGGCGTCGATGACTACCTGATTGTAATCCTTTACAGGACACATCCAGAAACCTTTTACTGGCATTTCCATATTCGATTGTCCAGCACAGATCCATACTTCGCCAGCAACGACGTTCTTGATCGTAACCTCTCCATCTCCATCGTCGAAGGTGATCTCCAGTGGCTCATACGAAGCCTTGGGTGTGGCCACCTTTACCAACCAATGTCCGTCTTTGTCGGCCTTTGCTGAGGCAGTTTGGTTGTTCCACGATGTGGTTACCTTAACGGTCTTACCTGCCTTGGCCCATCCCCAAAGACGGGCATCAGTCTGCTGTTGTAATACCATATTGTCACAAATCATATGTGGCAACCTTACTTTGGCTTGGGCGCTGATTGTGAGCGTCAGAAGCGCCATGAGAGCTAGAATCTTCTTCATCATTTTGGTTTTATGTTTAATTTCTGCCCGCAAAGGTACGAAAAATAAATTAAAAGTGCTATCTTTGCAGCCAAAATAAAACCAAAACAACAATGAAAAGTCTGAAATCAATCATTTCAATGCTGTTGCTGGCTTGTTCTGCATCAGCTTTTTCACAAAAAGGAACAACAATGGAATTATGGCCAAATGGAGCGCCAAACACGAATGGCGACGATAAGGACAAGGCAGAACTCACCGTTTATCTGCCCGATGCAAAGAAAGCTACAGGACGTGCCGTAGTGTGCTGTCCTGGAGGAGGTTACACTCATCTTGCTATGGATCATGAGGGTCATCAGTGGGCCTCGTTCTTCAACAATCAGGGCATTGCCCTCATCGTGCTCAAGTATCGCATGCCTCATGGCGATCGTTTCGTGCCTATCTCTGATGCTGAGGAGGCTATGAAGACCGTTCGTCGCAATGCTGCTGCTTGGCATATCAATCCTGCTGATGTGGGCATTATGGGCTTCTCGGCTGGTGGTCATCTCGCCTCCACCATCGCTACCCATTCTACTGGCGATGCTGCTCCTAACTTCCAGATTCTCTTCTATCCCGTTATTACGATGGATCCTGGCTATACTCATAAAGGTTCGCGCGATAACTTCCTGGGCACCTTTGGCGAAGGTAAGAAAGACCAGAAGGAGATGAAGAAGCTTGAGGCCGATTATAGCAACGATCTGCAGGTAAATCGCACCACATCACGTGCCTTCCTCGCTCTTAGCGATGACGACAAGGCTGTGCCTGCTGCCAATGGATTCAACTACTACCAGCAGCTCTATAAGCACGATGTACCTGCTTCTATCCACATTTACCCCACTGGTGGTCATGGTTGGGGCTATCGCGAATCGTTCGCCTTCCACTACAATGTCATCTTCGAACTTAAAGCTTGGCTTGAGAGTTTTTAGATTGTAAAACAAATTCGCATGGTTCAAAATGTTTGCTTTTGGGCCCTATTTTAGGGGCTTTTGGCTCGCTGGGACTTTACTCCGGGTAAAGTCGGACTTTCCTCGGAGTAAACCCCCACTTTCCTCGGAGTAAAGTCCGAGTTTCATCGGAGCATATTTTTAGAGGTAAAATCTTGTCCTTCGGTTTGTCAAATAAAATTGCAACAAAATAGAAGTTCCCCATCGAATGATGAATTTTTCGCTTATTCCTTTACCCTTTGGGAGGCTTGAAGATTATCTCCTAAAAAAATGAAATTTTTTCCCCCATTACAAAACTTTACTGTACCTTTGCACCCAAATTGTGCATAAAGATGAGTCTTACTCAGTTTATAGGAAAACTTTTTGTGCCCCGTCAGCATATCCTGGAAAGGTATCAGAACGAGGGTGAAATCTTGCAGAGAGCCGTGCTGGATCATCTGGTACAGACGGCTAAGGATACGGAATATGGTCGTAATCACGCGTTTACGGCAGTGAAAGGCTATGATGACTTTATTAGTCATGTACCTGTGAATACTTACGAGGAGCTGAAGGGCGACATTGACCGTATGCGACAGGGCGAAACAGACATCCTGTGGCCAGGTCGAGTAAAGTGGTATGCCAAGTCATCGGGTACTACTAATGACAAGTCGAAGTTCATACCCGTGAGTGCTGAAGGATTGAAGAAAATCCATTATGCTGGTGGGTGGGATACTGTGGCTTTCTACTTCAGGAATAACCCCAAGTCGAAGTTGTTTGATGGCAAGGGACTGATTCTCGGAGGTAGTCATGCACCCAATTATAACATGAAGGACTCTTTGGTGGGCGATTTGAGTGCTATCCTCATCGAGAACATCAATCCTATAGCTAATTTGGCGCGTGTGCCCAAGAAGCAGACGGCCTTGCTCTCTGATTTTGAGGTGAAGCGTGAGCGCATAGCTCGAGAGGCGATAAACAAGAACGTCACAAACATCTCGGGTGTGCCTTCATGGATGCTCTCCGTATTGACCCGTATCATGGAAATCACAGGAAAGAAGCATCTGGAGGAGGTTTGGCCCAATCTGGAAGTGTTCTTCCATGGGGGAGTGGCCTTCACGCCTTATCGTAAACAGTACGAAGAGCTGATTACTTCGCCAGGTATGCACTATATGGAGACTTACAATGCCAGCGAGGGATTCTTTGGCATTCAGGATGATCCTACGGATAAATCCATGTCGCTGATGATCGACTATGGTGTGTTCTATGAGTTCATACCTATGGATGGTGGTGATCCTGTACCCCTCTGGGGTGTGGAGAAGGGCAAGAACTATGCGATGGTCATCTCAACCTCGTGTGGTCTGTGGCGCTACGAGATCGGCGATACCATTCAGTTTACGTCGACTAATCCCTATAAGTTCATCATCAGCGGACGTACGAAGCATTTTATCAATGCCTTTGGTGAGGAGCTGATCGTGGATAATGCTGAGCAGGGTCTGGCTTACGCTTGTGAACAAACGGGAGCCGAGGTGTTGGAATACACAGCCGCCCCTGTGTTTATGGATGCTAACGCTAAATGTCGCCACCAATGGCTCATCGAGTTCTCGAAGCATCCGCAGGATCTTCAGCAATTCTCCGATCTGCTGGATAAACGATTGCAAGAGATCAATAGCGACTACGAGGCTAAGCGCTACAAGGATATCACTCTGCAGCATCTGGAGATAGTAGAGGCAAAGCCTAACCTCTTCAACGATTGGCTGAAGTTGCGTGGTAAACTGGGTGGGCAGCACAAGGTGCCTCGCCTGAGTAACTCGCGCGACACGATTGAACAATTACTGAAACTCAACGCATGAAGAAACTCGTATACATACTCTGTATAGCTTGCGCCATCGTATCTTGCGCTCGTATGGGCAATCCTGATGGTGGTTGGTACGACGATGATCCACCCAAGGTGGTGAGTTGCTCGCCAGCTGACCAATCGGTGAATGTAACTTCGAAGAAGATCACCATTCTCTTCGACGAATACATCAAGCTAGAGGATGCTACGAACAAGGTTATCGTATCGCCCCCACAATTGGAGGTGCCAGAGATGAAGGCTGCTGGTAAGAAGATTATTGTAGAGTTGCAGGATTCGTTGAAACCTAACACCACCTATACCATCGATTTCAGTGATGCCATCAGCGACAATAACGAGGGAAATCCCATGGGCTCGTTTACCTATAGTTTCTCAACGGGTGAGCAGATTGATACCTTCGAGGTATCAGGCTATGTGCTCGATGCCAGCAACTTGGAGCCTATCAAGGGAATCTCGGTAGGTCTATACGATGATTTGGCCGACTCGGCTTTCAAGACCAAACCCATGTTGCGTGTGTCGCGAACTGATAGTCGTGGACATTTTGTGGTAAAGGGCATCGCTCCAGGAACCTATCGTGCCTATGCCCTGCAGGATATGGATAATGACTATCGTTTTACACAGAAAGGCGAGACGATGGCGTTTAATCATGAGACATTCACACCTGGTTCAAAGCCTGATATCCGTGTTGATACCGTTTGGCGCGACACGCTACATATCGACCAGCTAATACAAGTGCCTTACACTCACTTCCTCCCTGATGATATTACGTTGTTGGCCTTTACCCATACGTTGACAGATCGTTATCTTATAAAGACGGAGCGTGTGGAGGCTAATAAGTTCTCGCTATATTTCAGTTATGGCCACGAGGAACTGCCCCAAATCAAAGGCTTAAACTTCGATGCTGACAATGCCTTTGTTGTTGAGACTGACGAGAAACAGGATACATTACACTACTGGTTGCGCGACTCGATGCTCATCAATCAGGATACACTACGTATGGAACTCACCTACATGATGACAGATACGTTAGGCAATCTGGTGAGTCAGACTGATACCCTCGATGTGCTGGCAAAGACATCTTACGAAAAGCGCATGAAGGCATTAGAGAAGGAAATAGCCGATTGGAAGAAAGAGCAGGACAAACGCAAGAAGCGTGATGAGCCTTATGACTCCATATATCCTGTAAAACCACTCGATGTGAAGATAAATGCGCCTTCGTCGATGGATCCCGATGGAAAGGTAACAGTAGAAATGCCAGCACCTTTACAACATTGTGACACTTCTGCTGTGAAACTCTATTCGATGATAGACTCTGTGTGGTATGAATCCACCTGTAAGTTGGAGCCAGTACCCTACACCCTGCGTGAATTTGAGATCAATGCCGAATGGCGACCAGGTATAGAATATAGTCTGGAGATAGATTCAGCGGCATTCGTGGATATGTATGGACGTGCTTCAAATCCTTTCAAGCAGGGACTGAAGGTAAAGACGGAGGATGAGTATAGCAACCTGAAGCTCACCATTGCTGGTGTAGAGGACGATTCGCTGATGATTGTCCAATTGCTCAATTCCTCAGATGCCATACAGAAGGAAGTGAAGGTCGTAAACCATGTGGCCCAGTTTAACTACGTAAAGCCTGGGCAGTATTATGTTCGTGCCTTTATCGATAACAATGGCAACGGAGTTTGGGATACAGGCGATTACGATGCTGATCGTCAGGCTGAGGCTGTGTACTACTATCCCAGAGAGATAGACTGTAAGGAGAAATGGGATGTGACACAGGTTTGGAACGTAAACGCCACGAAGCGTTTCCTCCAGAAACCTTTGAAGATTACGAAGCAGAAGCCCGATGCTGAGAAAAAGCTAAAGAACCGTAATGCCCAGCGTGCTAAGGAGCTTGGCATACCCTATAATCAGAAGAACGTAAAAAGCAATAAGGAGAAATAAGATATGAAAAGATTACTATTGTTTATACTATTCACTTTTCATTGTTCGCTGTTCGCTTCCTTTGCACAGTGTGGCATAGAGAACACAGCGTTTAAGAGCGGAGAGTCACTTAGCTATGATCTCTACTTCAACTGGAAGTTTATCTGGATGAAGGTGGGTACGGCTCAGATGGATACGAAGATGACGAAGTTTGAAGGTAAGGATGCCTGGAAGTCATATCTCATTACTCGTGGTAATAGTAAGCTCGACAAGTATTTCACTATGCGCGATACGTTGCTCTCATATTGTAATCCAGACCTCTCACCGCTTTACTTCCGTAAAGGTGCACGTGAGGGCGATCGCTACTATGTAGACGAGATATGGTACAGCTATCCCAATAGCTTCTGCCAGCTGAAGAAACATCGTATAGCTGCTGATGGTGAGCACACGTGGAAGACCTCTACCTATAAGACTTGTATCTACGATATGATGTCTATATTCCTTCGTGCTCGTAATTTCGATGGTGCGAAGATGAAGAAGGGAGAAGTGATTCCCATGCCTATCAGCGATGCCAAGAGTCTGACGAATTCCTGGTTGGAATATCGTGGCAAGGAGACATTCAAAATGAACGAATCGAAGGAGAAGTTCCGTTGTATGGTGTTCTCATTCTATGAGCGCGAAGACGGAAAGAGCCATGAACTCATCCGTTTCTATATTACCGATGATCAGAACCATATACCAGTACGCCTCGACATGTTCCTTTCATTCGGAAGTGCCAAGGCGTATCTGAAGAGTTATAAAGGTGTTCGAAGTCCAATGACTGCAAAGATCAAGTAAACACCTTATATGATAGAGCCAGGGAAATCAATCCCTGGCTTTTTCGAATTCAGCAATCTTATTGAGGTAATAATCTCTAAGTTCCTCCCAATTGTAGTAGGGCCATTGGTTAGTATTAATGGGTAGGTAAGCCTCGCGCTCATTCAGCAGAGCTTTCACAAGGACAGGACCCGGCTTTGGCAGACCCTTGCCTTTTCCTTTAGGCTTGGTTGGGAGGGGCTTGTAGAATATCAACTGAATATTGCAGCCCATGGGGAATATGCGATAGTTACGCCAATATTTGTCGAGCTCGTCAAGGTTCTCCACAGCCATACCACAGTTGTCGAGTTCCAACAGACAGGCCAAAGGCATGACACATACCTCGTGGCCGAAACGCAAGGTTGCCTGAGTCTGAGTAACGGTATCAGCCGTTTCAATGATGTTCTTCAACAGGTTCAGCTGGCTGAATGGCATTATTCCGCCTGAAACAGGTGAAGCACCATAGTCGAGATACCAGCCAATATTCTTTTGGCGCCACTGGTCGTAAATCTCCTCTTCGGTAAAGAGTGAGAAGAGCTCAAGGTCAGTATCATGGCTCTGCATGTTGCATGCCACATGGAACAGCTGACGCATCAGGGCACCAGCACTGATGTTGTTGTAAACAAAGTCCTGATCATTGAAGAGTATACGCATCAGGCGCTCAGGATGTGTCCATCGCAATGAGTACTCCATATCCTCCTTATCGCCTGTTGATTTTCCCAACTTCTTGACGATACCATCCCATTGCTGGTTCAGGTAATATTGCAGACTCTCACTCACGTCATTATGGATACGGGCAGTAGGATTGGCAGCAGCCAACTCCTCACACTCGGCAATCATCGAGAGGATACAACGGTTCACAACGGTAGAGCGTGCATCAATCATTACACCTTTCTTCTTAAAGATCTCAGGGAAGTTCTGTGTCATGCGTTTGCCGATACCATGGTGCTGGCGCTCGCCAACAGTAGTCAGATCGCCTAAACGTAGAGTACTGGTGGCATAGATGGCCTCTAAGGTCTCAAGTGTCTTTTCGCCCACAGGAGTCAGTTTCCCCTGTTCTTTAGCCATCTTCAGAGTGGCGATAGGGCGACTGTAGTTGCCATCGCTGATAAGCCAGCGTGATCCATGACGGCCATAATGACTCATATAATAAGGTTCGTAGCCTTTAGGGGTCGGAGTCAGTGGCTTGTCAGACAACTGACGATCATAATCTAAGTAGTTACTGCCAGCCAAGAAATGGTTCTCCGCTATTTCCTCCTTAGCAGATTTCTCGAATACAGGCGCTTTCTGAGCCTGGGCTGCCATCGCACATCCGATAGCAAATAATAATAGTTGATGTCTCATATTGTTTGTAGTTTTTAATCTTAGTGGGCGCAAAGATACAAAAAAGTGGGTAATAATCCAAATATATTTGGTTATTTGCCTAAAAAGATATACCTTTGCATCCCGAAAATGTCAACTGTCGATGAAGAAGACCCTTTTATCCGCTATATTATTGTGTGTCTGTCCTGTGATGAAGGCACAATTGGTGATCAATGAACTCATGCAGTCGAATATAGATTGCGTGATGGACGATCTGAATGAATTCCCCGATTCGTGGGTGGAACTCTATAACCCTACTTCGCAAGACATCAACCTAGAAGATTATCGCTTGGGTATTACCGATCAGGCCAGTGAGGCGTGGAAATTACCCTATAAGATGATAGGTAGTGGGAAGTATTTGCTCGTCTATTGTGACAAGGAATCCAAGTCCCTACATACAAACTTCCGATTAGACTCGGGTAAGGGTTCGTCAGTATATCTCTTTCAGGGTTCAACGGTGGTCGACAAAGTGACTGGTCTGAAGAAACAGCCCTCACCCAACATTGCATATGGACGAAAAACTGATGGAGCAGAGGAGTGGGGTTATCAGTTGACTCCTACTCCCAATGAAGCAAATACAGGCGAAATATGCGACCACGACCATATCTTAGGTGAGCCTGTATTTAGTGAACCAGGCCGAGTTTTCAATGGTACCAAATCCTTCAATCTCGTGCTCTCGTTACCCGAAGGATGTCCTGAAGGAACGGAGATCCATTACACCACAAACGGTTCAGAGCCGACACTCTTTAGTAGTAGGTATATTTCGGAGATTCCCATCACGAAGTCTACAGCTGTTCGCGCCAAGCTCTTCTGCAGTGGATGGTTGTCGCCAGTTAGTACTGTCCAGTCGTACATCTTCCATGACAGGAATCTGACAATTCCTATTATCAGCCTTGTCACCGATGACAAGTACCTTAACGACTATAAGTTGGGTATCTTTAAGAATAACTATGGTCATGAGAAGTATCAGCAGGTAGATTGGCGCAGACCTATCAATATAGAACTCTTTGACACAGAGGCACAGCCCTCACAGCTGAACCAGCTCTGCGAGACCCGTATTACTGGTGCCTGGTCGAGAGAGGCTGCCAGAAAGTCGATGGCAATCTATGCCCATAAACGTTTTGGTAAGAAAAATATGGACTATGAGTTCTTCCCCGATCAGTGTCCTGGTCTTACCAACTATAAGTCGGTAGTACTCCGTAATGCAGGCAATGATCGTGACTATATCTATATGCGTGATGCCATTGCCCAGCGCACCATGGCAGAGCATGTCAATATGGACTGGCAGGCATGGCGTCCTGCTGTCATCTATATCAATGGCAATTACTGGGGAATCTTGAATATCCGTGAACGTGCCAATGCGAACAACATTATCACCCATTATAACGGATTGGAAGATATTGACCTATATGAGAATGGTGAGTTGAAGGAGGGGACCAGCGATCATTACAATGCTTTTTACAAGTTCTGGATGGGGAAGGGACATACCTTGGAAGAATATGCCGAGTATATGGATTGGGAAGAGTATATCAGCATCACAGTGATGAATATGTACTTCAACAACCTTGACTATCCAGGCAACAATAATGTAATGTGGCGTCCGAGGGCTGAGGGTGGTAAGTGGCGATGGATTGCCAAAGACCTCGACTACACCATGGGACTATATGGAGGTAATGCAGGTGAATCGGGTGGTTATGACCACCAGATTATCGCACAGTGGTATAATCCTAACAATTGGAATTATCACAAAGGTGCTAACTTCTCCATCACCTCTCAGTCAACGCAATTCTTCCGTAATTTGATGCAGGATGAAGACTTTGCTCGTGAGTTTATCGATCGTTTCAGTATCTATATGGGCGATTTCCTCAACGAGAAGGGTATTCGTGCAGTCTGGGATCCTATGTATAATATGATTATCAAGGAGTGGAAGCGTCACAGGGATGCCCTTTATGACAATCCCTGGTGGCCTGTCTATGACGATGAGGTGAGGAATGCTCGGACATGGGTGTCAAAACGCACAGCGGAAATGTATAAGCAACTTGGCAATCAGTTCGACTTAGGCTCTCCCATTACTATGACCATTAACACGTCTGTCTTCAATACGGAGGGACTAGAGGTCAAATTCAATGGGGTTACACTGAGTCGTGGAGTCTTTGAAGGAAAGTTCTTTGCTAATCGTCAGGTTACCTTAGAGGGCCATGCACCAGAAGGGAAAGTGATTACAGGATGGAACATCTCGACCAACTCGGCTAGTGGCGTTACCGATAATTGGATGGAAGGTGAGCGATGCTCTTTTGTGGTACCCCAGTGCAATTCCATTGTCATCAATGCCGTCATAGGAGATGCTACTGCTATCAATTCAGTATCGGAGGACCAATGGACATGGCGTAAGGATGGCAACAGACTCTGGCTTACAGGTGTGCCTGCAGGAACGAAAGTTGACCTTTATGACCTTCGTGGTATGCTACTGTCAACAACCGTTTCTAATGGTTCTGACATTGTGATACCCTTATCAAAGGGGCAACTCTACGTGCTGAAGGTTGGTGGAAAAGCCATAAAACTCAAATAATATTTGGTATTTTTCTCACTTATTCGTACCTTTGCACCCAAATTAATAATTAAATAGGTATAATGATACAATCAATGACTGGTTACGGCAAGGCTGTCGTAGCCTACAAGGACAAGAAAATCCACGCAGAGGTAAAGTCGCTGAACTCAAAGCAACTTGACCTTAATACCCGTATTGCTCCCCTTTATCGTGAGAAGGAGATGGAGATCAGACAAATGGTGGCTGAGGCCCTTATTCGTGGTAAGGTGGATATGAGCGTATGGATTGAGAAAGATACGTTGGTAGACGCTACGCCTATCAATGCAGCTCTTGTAGAGAATTATTATAATCAGATAAAGGCTATCGCAGATAAAACAGGAATTCCTGTGCCAGAGGACTGGTTCTATACCCTGCTTCGTATGCCCGATGTGCTGACGAAGACAGATCAGGTGGAACTTGACGATGAGGAATGGGCAGCAGCAAAACAGGCTGTAAGCGAGGCTTTGAAGAACCTCGTAGACTTCCGTATTCAGGAAGGTGCTGCCCTTCAGAAGAAGTTTACAGAGAAGATTGATAATATCGCCCAGCTCTTGGCAGAGATCGAACCTTTTGAAAAGGGTCGTGTGGAAAAGATCAAGGCGCGTATTATCGATGGTCTGCAGCAGATTCCTGGTGTGGAGTACGATAAGAATCGCATGGAGCAGGAGTTGATCTACTACATCGAGAAACTCGATATCAGCGAGGAAAAGCAGCGATTGACAAATCATCTGAAGTATTTCCGCGATACCATGAATGAACCTGCTGGTCAGGGAAAGAAATTGGGATTCATTGCTCAGGAGATGGGTCGTGAGATCAATACTACAGGCTCTAAGAGCAATCAGGCCGAGATGCAGAACATCGTGGTGAAGATGAAGGATGAACTCGAGCAGATTAAAGAGCAAGTGCTGAACGCATTATAAAACAAGAAAGGAGGAATAGTTTATGAGCAGAGGTAAACTGATTATTATTTCAGCCCCATCTGGTACTGGTAAATCCACGATTATCTCGTGGCTGATGAGGGAACACAAGGAACTGAACCTGGCATATTCCATCTCTTGTACTTCGCGTGCTCCAAGAGGTACAGAGCAGAATGGTGTGGATTACTTCTTCCTCACCCCCGAAGAGTTCCGCCAGAGAATTGACAATGACGAGTTCCTGGAGTACGAGGAGGTATATACTGACCGTTTCTATGGCACGTTGAAGTCGCAGGTAGATAGTCAGTTGGAAGCAGGACAGAATGTAGTTTTCGATGTCGACGTAAAGGGTGGCGTGAACATTAAGAACTACTATGGCGATCAAGCACTGAGTCTCTTTATCCAGCCCCCTTCGATAACAGAGTTGCGCAAGCGTTTGGAAGGAAGAGCAACAGATGCTCCTGAGGTGATAGACCAGCGTATTGCTCGTGCAGAGTTCGAACTGACCTTTGCTGATAAGTTCGACAAGATTGTGGTGAACGACATACTCGAGTATGCTGAGGCTGATGCGCTGAAGGTGATAGAGGATTTCCTGAATGATTAGAACCGGACTCTTCGGAGGGTCGTTTAACCCGATACACAAAGGACACATCCTGCTGGCCAAGAAACTGAAGAAGGAAGCAGGACTCGACGAGGTGTGGCTGATGGTATCGCCTCAGAACCCCCTGAAGCAGAGTCAGGATTTGCTTGACGATGAGGCCCGCATGGAAATGGCCCGTGAGGCTGTGAAAGACGAGAAAGGCATCGTGGCCAGCGACTATGAGATGCATCTCCCCAAGCCATCTTACACTTGGAATACGCTCGAAGCTCTCAGGAAGGACTTCCCTGATCGAGAGTTCGTGCTGATGATTGGTGGCGACAACTGGGAGTTGTTCGACAAATGGTATCGTGCTGAGGATATTAAGGCCAACTACGAGATTGTGGTCTATACCCGAACTCCTAGCGATGAGGGCTATATCGATATCTCAAGCACTGATATTCGCGAGAGAATCAAGGCAGGAAAGGGAATAAAACGACTTGTTCCGAAAGCTGTGGCTGAACTGATTAAGGCAAGAGGATATTATGCGTAAACGAATTAAGATAAATCCCCTGAAATGGATAGGTTGGCTCTTTGCACCTATCGAGAAAAATGGCGCATTCTTTGTATTTATGTTTGCGCTGGGCTGGATTTGTACGCAGACGGAAATCATGCCTTACTATTTGAGAGCGCGTGGGGCGAAACCCTATGAACTCTCAGCACCAGAACTCTTTCTTGATATCTATGTCGTTTGCGTTGTTTTGACGCTGATTCCCAAGAAGATACGCATTTGGATAAAGGCCTTGTTATACATATTCCTATATGGAGTAGCCATTGTGGATATGTATTGCTACGAGCGCTTTGAATCGACTCTCACTCCAACAATGCTGATGCTCGTAGGCGAAACCAACGGAGAGGAAGCACAGGAGTTCTTACAAGGCTACTTGAGTTGGGATGTGGTAAAGACCAGCGTGGGTTGGATTCTGTTGCTAATCATTGTACATATCCTTTGGACCATTATCAGAAGGGTTATTAGTAAGCTTCGCCAAAGGATGATTCTACCTAAGGTTAACGAAGGCTTTGTTATTGGACTTCGGGCTGCAATAGGTTGTCTGGTGGCGTGGATGCTATATAGCAGCATCTCGCAGACTTGGGATAATAAGGTGGCTATGCATCGTCTTTTCTCCTACCAGAAGTTAGGCGAGGTGGAGCACGAGCTCACGAGGAAGGATCAGGCCCAACTCTATATCCCAGTGTATCGACTGGCTTTTGGAATATTTGCCAATCGTCTGGCGAGTCATCAAATCGATCAACTAAAGGAGGCGAGCCAGTTGATTCAGGTGGATAGTTGTAGTTACAGGGTGCCTAACATCGTGCTTGTGATAGGTGAGAGTTACAACAAACATCACTCCCAGCTTTATGGATATAAGATGCCTACGACACCTCACCAGATGGCAATGAAGGCAGATAGTACGCTGGTGGCTTTCAGCGATGTGGTGGCTTCGTGGAATCTTACGAGTTTTGTGTTTAAACATATGCTATCGCTCTATGCAGTAGGCGATGAGGGCGAATGGTGCGACAAACCCCTATTCCCAGAGGTATTCCGTAAGGCGGGCTATAAAGTAACGTTTGTAACCAACCAGTTCCAGTCTCAAGCGAAGGAAGCTGTTTATGACTTCAGCGGAGGCTTTTTCCTTAACGATCCTGATTTAAGCAAGGCGCAATTCGATGTAAGAAGCACTCGTACACATCGCTTTGACGATGGTGTGCTGAAGGAATATGATGCTTTGAGTAAGCAACAGTCAGAGCATAATCTGGTGATTCTCCATCTGATGGGTTCGCACGTAGAGTATCGGGCCCGATATCCTCAACCCCAGCGTAGGAAGTTTGGTCCAAAGACGTACGATCGCCCAGAGTTGACGCATAAGCAAAAGTGGATACTCTCTGACTATGACAACTCGGTTTACTACAATGACTCCATCGTTCACGCCATTACCCAGCGCTTTGCTGACAAGGATGCTTTGGTAATTTATGTGCCCGATCATGGCGAGGAAATCTTCGATGGCAAGCCTTATGTTTATGGCAGAATGCATGGAGCGAATATCGACTACCGTTTGGCTCGCAATGAAATGGAGGTTCCCTTCTGGATATGGGGCTCGCCCAAGTATATCGAGAACCATCCTTATGGTTGGATGGCTATCCGGAATGCAAAGGACAGACCTATGATGACGGATGCATTGCCTCATCTTCTGCTCTACTTGGGAGGCATTTCGACTCCTCTTTATCGTGAGGATCTGAACGTGATAAGTCCTGAGTACAACGAGGCTCGCCCTCGAATACTGAAGGGCACAACGGACTATAATCAATTGAAGAAGAAATGAAGGATTTTCTGACACGAAACGAGTGCTCGGCTATGCGTGGAATAGCCATTCTGGCCATCATGCTCCACAATTATTGCCACTTCATAGGCAAGATTGTGAAGGAGAACGAGTATCGTTTTTATGACTTCAACAACAATCGTCTTTTGCAAGTGCTCGATAATCCTGACGAGTTGTTGCCCGTTCATCTCTTCTCTTATTTCGGACATTACGGAGTGCCCGTATTCCTTTTTCTCAGTGGCTTCGGGCTGGTGAGGAAATATGAGTCTGCACAAGCCTCCCCTAAAGCATTACCTTTTCTTCGCTATCATTACCTGAAGTTGCTCAAGATGCTTATCGTAGGCTTTGTGTTCTTCTTGATAGTGGACATGTTGACTCCTGGACGTTTCGCCTTTCATTGGTACAACGTTCTGGCTCAACTGCTTATGTATATCAACGTGCTTCCGGATCCCAATAAGATAATCTGGCCAGGTATCTACTGGTTCTTCGGACTGATGATGGAGCTCTATATCGTCTATCGGCTTCTGCTCTATCGCCAGAAAAATTTCTATGTGATGTTGCTGATTGTAGTGTGCTGGTTGCTCCAGATGTTCTGCGATCCTGACGGAGAAACATTGAATCGTTTACGCTATAACTGCATTGGGGGCATGCTTCCCTTTGGGTTAGGTATACTCTTGGCGAGAGTTTCCTCGGAGGAAAGTGGAGGTTTCCTCGGAGGAAAGTGGGAGTTTCCTCGGAGGAAACTCCAAGGAGCAGTTTTGTGGGGTATTGTTTTCCTCCTTGCTTCTGCCCTCGTTTTCATGATGTGCTTCAATTTCCAGACATGGCTTTGGATACCTGTCTTTATCATTCTTGGCATCATTGCTTTGGTAAAACTGATGCCAGAGAGTGTGTTGAAGGTGTTTGTTTGGTTTGGAGGCATCTCAGCTGCAATATTTGTTACGCATCCGATAGTGCGTAAGATCTTCATCACTGTAGCCCGACAACAGGATATCTATGACGGACTGATGCTCTATGTGGTTGTTACTATCGCTCTCTCTTGGGCTGTGAAGCAGATTATCGACCATATTCCATCGCCAAAGCTATGAAGAAGATTTATGCCTATGATTTCGATGGAACGCTGACTTCACACGATTCGTTCTTGGCCTTTATCCGCTATGCTTGTGGGGCTTGGGCCTTTTGGTTGGGGCTTCTGCGCTATAGTCCTTGGCTCATTCTGATGAAACTCCACCTTTATTCTAACGGGAAGGCGAAGCAGAAAGTGTTTTCGCACTTCTTCAAGGGGATGGAGATTGAAGAGTTCGATGCTCTTTGTCATGCTTTCGCTAGGGATAATCAACACTTGTTGCGCCCCTTAGGTCAGAAGGCTATCGGGACGGCTAGAAAAGAGGGGGCTGAGGTACTTGTCGTGAGTGCCAGCATCGATAACTGGGTGAAGCCTTTCTTCAAGGACGATGTCATTGTTCTTGGCACTCAGGTGGAGATATCGGAAGGACGGCTTACGGGCCGTTTCCTTACCAAGAATTGTTATGGTCAGGAGAAGGTGAATCGCATTCTTGAGTGCCATCCTAATCGTAGTGAATATATATTAATAGCCTTTGGCGATAGTAGGGGCGACAAGGAGTTGCTGGCTTTTGCCGATGAGGCTCATTATAAACCTTTCCGCCTATGAAACCATTCAAGATCTTCAAGATTAAGCCCGAGGAGAGGGTTCAAGCCATTGTGATACTGGGAGTCATCTTGTTGCTCAACGGCTTGTTTATCTGGCGTATGCACGATCTGTTTATGCAGGAGGGCTTCGGGCCTTATTGGAAGGTATTCGAGCGTGAGCTTCATCTATCAGGCTATGATCCGCTGACATATCTGGGTGTGACGTATTGGGATACGGTCTACAATGTTTATCGCCATCCACTGTTGGCTTACATGATTTGGCCTTTTTATCTGCTGAATCAGGGGTTGACGGCTTTATTTGGCGTAAACCTCGTGCAATATATCGTAGCAATTCCTGTGATATTGTCTTCACTCTATTCCTACATCTTTATATATAGGATCCATCGGGAGGTAATTCAACTGGGGCATTATGATGCCACGTTGCTTTCCGCTTTTTATTTCTCTTTTGCCTATATTATGCTCTCCGTCATCGTGCCCGATCATTTCACGATTTCTATGTTCCTGTTGATGATAACGCTCTATATTTCAGGCAAATGCATCCAGAAGGGTAGGGAGTTCAAGTGGTGGCAATCCGCCTTGTTGTTCTTCGTTACAGCAGGAGTTACATTGAGTAATGGTGTGAAGACATTCCTCTCGGGTTTCTTCGTTAATCGGAAGGATTTCTTCCGCTTGAAGTATCTTCTGATGGGTGTGATACTTCCAGCGGCTTTAATCTGGGGTATTGCTGTGGTTGAGTATCGCACCTCCGTGCTTCCCAGGGAGAAAGCACGTCAAGAAGCGAAGGCCGAGAAGCAAAAGAAGATGGAAGAGCGTGTGGCTCTGTTGACGCCAGAGCAAAGAGCGGCTTACGAAAAAAGGCAGGAGGCTCGTGAAGTTCGTCAGAAACTTCAGGCAGAAAAGTCTGGAACGCCCATGAAACAGCATGGTTTCTGGAAGTGGACGGATATTACGACCTCGCGTACTAAAACCATCTATGAGAATTTGTTTGGTGAGACCATTCAGTTCCATCAGGAGCATTTTCTGGAGGATACGCTTGTGTTTCGCCCTGTATTCGTGAAGTATAATTGGATACTGAGTTATGTGATAGAAGGTATTATCCTATTGATTACTCTAATAGGAATCTGGTGTGGACGTCGCTCACGTTTCCTTTGGATGGCTCTTTCGTACTTTGGTTTCGATATGTTTATCCATCTGATATTGGGCTTTGGCATCAACGAAATATTCATCATGGCGCCCCATTGGCTGTTTGTGGTTCCATTGTCTATAGGTTATGCCTTTTATAGCTCAAAAGGAAATCAGCACAAGGTTCTCCAATTGTCGATCCTTGCGCTGACTGCCTATCTTTGGGTTTATAACGGCTGGTTGCTGGTGGATTTCCTCCGCTCGCCCATCAATGCCGTTCTCTGATTGCTTATTCTGCCTCGAGACAAAGTACGCGACTACTCCAATCGCTTCGCATTGACCACTCTGGGTTGTTGCTGCGAGGAATCTCCAAGCCGTTGTTCATCAGATACTCTCCGCTAAAGCTCTTTCCCTCAAACTCGAGTGGCTGAAGGTCTATACGATTCAGCTCGCGTACCTTATACATCTTCTTGGCATCGAGACCAGCCATCTTCACTCGTGGCAGATGCTCATTCTGGAACGACTCTGTCTTCCACCAGAAGAATACGCTCTTGGTCTTTTCCTCATTCACATACATAAGTGAGGCAACGCCTTTCTTGTCGTAAGGGGAAACAAGACGATAGATGTCGCCAAACTGAACCACAGGGCGCACTTCCTTATACTCTTTAATGGCCTTACGACAAAGGTCTTTCTCAATGTCTGTCATATTCTTGGGCTGAATCTCCATACCAAGGCGTCCACTCATAGCCACATCGATGCGATACTTGATAGAAGTGGTGCGATAAACGGTATGGTTAGGAGTAGCGGAGATATGAGAAGCCATAGCGATGGCTGGGAAGAAGTATGAGGTTCCCCATTGCATATAGATGCGCTGAAGGGCATCGGTGTTATCAGAAACCCAGAACTCATCAAAATAAGGCAGTACACCCCAATTGGCTCGTCCACCACCAGAGGCACAAGCCTGAATAGTCAGATCTGGATACTTGGCACGAATGCGTTCGCAAGTTTTCTGGAAACCACGATGGTATTCTATATAGAGATGACTTTGGTCGTTCATTGTAAGATACTGTGAACCATGATTCATAATGGCCATATTGGCATCCCACTTAATGTAATCGATCTCTGGGTATTTGGTCATCAGGTTGTCGACAATCGAGAAAACGAAATCTTGAACCTTAGGATTCGACATATCAAGTACCACCTGAGTACCTCCACGTCCTAGTACAGGTTCACGCTTTGGTGCTTTTACTATCCAGTCAGGATGCGCTTCATAAAGTTCAGAAACGGTGTTGGCCATCTCTGGTTCAATCCAGATACCAAACTTGATGCAATGTTTCTTGGCATCACGGATAAGTCCCTCGATACCCTCAGGTAATTTGTTTTTGTCAACTTCCCAATCGCCAAGGCTGGAGTTATCGACCTTACGGGGATACTTCACGCCAAACCAGCCATCGTCCATCACGAAGAGCTCGCCACCCATAGAAGCAATATCGCCCATCATCTGGTCCATGCCCTCCTGATTGATATCGAAATAAACGCCTTCCCAAGAATTCAGGAGGATCTTGCGCTCCTTGTCGCCATGGGCCAGCATATACTTACGTCCCCACTTGTGGAAGTTGCGACTTATGCCAGAGAGTCCTTCCTTCGAGAAGCTCAGCGCCACCTTAGGTGTGGTAAATGTCTCGCCCTTCCTGAGGTGATATTCAGAGTTGTCAGGGTTGATGCCAGCAAAGAAATAGTGATATTCCGTATCATCAGTTTCAACTTTCAGTTGGAAGTTTCCAGAGTAGCAGAGTGCAGCACCAATCACATCGCCACAATTCTCTTGGCCTTTGCCATCGAGCGAGAACATCACTTCTGCATGGTCAGTATGGGCATTGCGCACACCATCTTTGTTCTTGATAATCTTCTCACCAGGAGTTATAGGCTCCTCCACAAGGCGAGCCTCATTAGCCCATGAACCATAGAAATGTGAAAGCCACACGTCGCCACGACGGATAGGAAGAGCACAAGAGGCAAACTGAGTAAGAGTAACAGGCTTTGCCTCAGTGTTGGTAATTTCTGTCCATGTCTCAATCATATCCACCTCTGGACGAACCTCATAGCAGAGAATGACTGTAGTCTGGTAGACTGGGTCCTTCATGGGGATACGGGTTACTGATCCTTTCTGCTCAATCTGTCCTGTGGTAAAGAGTTCTGTTGACATATTGCCATCAGCATGCTTCATGGCAAAGGCTGCCTCAGCAGGACAATTCATGCCATAAGCGGGGTAGGCATCCATACGACCACCACGAGGTTTCTGCAGGTTTTGCAGGTCGTAATCGCTCAGTTTGGCACCAAAATATACATACTTGGGTTGTTTGCCCTTCTCCACGTTCAGAACCATAGTCATGTTCTTGGTCTGGAGCGTTACTTGCTCAGCCATAGTTGTCTGCGCTATGACTGCGAGTAATACGAATAAGAATAATTTCTTCATGCGAACTATATTTAGTTATTGACGAATTAATAATCTGTGTGCAAAGATACGAAGAATTATACAAATCTCTATCGCCAATTCACAAATATTATGTAACTTTGCAGGCAAAATGTCAGAGATGGCTAAATTAATGCTATATGAACTTGTTTGATATTATCTTGTTGGCCATCGCTTTGGCTATGGATTGCTTCGCTGTTTCTATAATAAGTGGGGTAATCACCTCCTCGCAATCTTCTGTTGCCCAGGGTTTTGGAACATACAAGGAGATTAGAATGGCCTTCTTTTTTGGTTTTTTTCAGGCTATGATGCCGTTGGTAGGATGGTTGTGTATCAGCCATTTCCAGTCGATGATAGAAGCTTTTGACCACTGGATAGCTTTTTCGCTATTACTACTTATTGGTGGAAATATGATTCGTGAGGCTTTTGGGCCAGAGGAGGAACAGCACTTCAATCCAGCAAACCTCCAGACACAACTACTGTTGGCAATTGCTACTAGTATTGATGCTTTAGCTATTGGCATCTCCTTTGCATGTACGGGTTATGAACGTTTATCCCAATTGGGTCTTCCATTAATAATCATAGGTGTTGTATCTTTTATGTTCAGTATCCTTGGTACTAGTCTTGGTTCTCGTTTTGGTAGTGCCATATCCCGTAGGCTGAAACCAGAACTCTTTGGTGGTGTCATCCTGATTCTCATTGGCGTTAAGATTCTTGTATCGCATTTGTTTGGTATGGAATAACAGTTTTTTTCATGTAAAAGCATGAATTATGAAAATAAATATGTAACTTTGCAGTCGTATTGTATAATAAGGAAATAGAAATGAACAATTCTTTATCAGCGGTTTATGATTTTGTCAATAAGCATTCCTACCAGATTCTATTGGTGCTTTTCGTTTTGTGGGTGTGCATTGGCATCTTTCCTTTACAGTGTTATGAAGCTGATGGACAGGTTATCACATTAGGATGTGATGTTACATATCGAGAAGGATGGACGCTTCCCCCACTTTATACTTATGAATATCGTCAGCAGCCACTTATTACCATTCTCATAACATCTTTGAAGTATGTGATGCCTTTCTTCGCATGCGAAACCATATATTATGTTTTTACAGTATTATGTAGTTTCGCCTTTCTGATTGGTTGTATCGAGTTTGGAAAGATAATCATAAAGACCAGTCGTACCAGACTGTTGATAGCTGCGATGTTCTTGCCTGAGATGTACGCTATAGCAATGTATTCCAACTCAGCCATTCCCGCTGCAGCTCTTATGATCTGGGCGCTGATACTCACAACAAAGGGAAAGCATTGGCAGTCTGTTTTGATGTTGTGTTTGGCAACTTGGTTCCGTATCGATGTTGTAACAGTTTATCCTGTTGTCCTTCCTCTGCTTTATTTTGGTGGGAGATCATTTAAAAGAAGTTTCTGGATGGCTGTGGTATATGGAGTGGCAATTATTGCGATTTCGCTTACAGGTTTCTGGTTGATGAATGCAGAAGTATTAGGAACGGTAGGCCTGTATGAGAAATGGAACAATATCGTGACACCAATGATGCGTTTCTTTGCCATCTTTGGTTATTACTCGTTGACATACTTCATCCTTTTGCCATTGGGTGTTTTCGCCATCATTAGGAGTAAACGATGGAGAGAATTGTTCGTGGTGGTACTTCCCATCGTGGTGCTGCATATTGTGATGGCAGAGTTTGGTAATGCCTCGAAGCATTTCCTTTATGATGCACCTTTTGCTATCATTGCTGGCGCATGTGCATTCCAATGGCTGGAGGAAGTGCTTTGTAAGCGGACAATCCTTAAGTGGACTTGTATCATTTTGACAATCCTGTTGATGACAATATCCGTTCGTCAGCGACGTACAAATGTAGAATGGTTGATGGCTAATCCGTTAAATAGCATAGGAATAGCGGCTCCTCTGGGTTCTGTACAGGTTGGCGATAGAGAATTATCTTTAGCATTTGGCGCTGGTCCTCAGATCTTTACGGGCGATGAATATATGTTGGCTACTGGACATGCTTTCTATTCCTGGTATGTTCACTCTATCAAGCAACAACTTAAGGATTGGCGTATAGAACAAAAAGCTGTGCTTGACTCTATTCCAACATCAAACATTCTGACCTTCGAATATGGCGCATCCGCCCCTTCTGCTATGGAGTATATGACGGAACAATATCACTTTAGCAAACAGAAGGACATGCCTTGGAAATATGAGTTCTCTATCTATAATTCCCATCGCAAATTGCACTATTGGAGAGTCTATCTGAAGGAGTTTGAGCAGGACAAGATGAAGTTTGTCTCATATATTGATACACTTTCGAGTGTTATTCCGAAGGAAGAAGATGGCTATGTACTTACTGCACCAGAGCATTTTGGCTTTGCACGATTCCTTGACGAGATTGTAAAAATGGGGAAAGTTGAGAAAAAAGCAGATAATTTATACAAAATAGTAAAAGAATAGAAAAAATTGTTTATCTTTGCACCAAGAAGATGGACGGAGAGACGATTCAACTCAAGAACCTTGGCATCGGCTATCCGACGAAACATGGCGTCAGAACGGTTGCTGAGGGCATAGACGGGACTATTCGCAGCGGAGAATTGACTTGTCTTTTGGGGGCTAATGGTGTGGGTAAGTCCACATTGCTTCGTACGCTCTCTGCCTTTCAGCCTAAGATAAAGGGAAATGTGTTTATTGAGGGACGCGAAATCTCAGACTACTCAGATAAGGAGTTGAGTAAATTGATAGGTGTAGTTCTGACAGAAAAACCCGATGTAAGAAATATGAGGGTGCGCGAACTAGTCAGTCTGGGTCGCTCTCCTTATACAGGTTTCTGGGGAACTTATTCCAAGGAAGACCTGAGGATCGTGGACGAGGCCATCAGCCTTGTGGGCATTGACTCACTGAGCGGGAGAATGGTTCACACTCTGAGTGACGGAGAACGTCAGAAAGTAATGATAGCTAAGGCTCTGGCCCAGCAAACGCCAGTGATTTATTTGGATGAGCCTACAGCATTCCTTGATTATCCTAGCAAGGTGGAGGTGCTCCAGTTGCTTCGTCGCATCAGTAAGGAAGCAGAAAAAACTATATTTCTCTCCACCCAC
Source organism: uncultured Prevotella sp. (assembly GCA_902798285.1). GTDB lineage: Bacteria > Bacteroidota > Bacteroidia > Bacteroidales > Bacteroidaceae > Prevotella. The sequence goes on from CADBVZ010000005.1 coordinate 154,882, forward strand.
GACGTAGAATTGGCGTTACAATTGGCTGATACAGTATGGTTGATGACCCGCGAGGGAGGTATGACCATCGGAACACCCCTTCAATTGGCTCAGCAAGGCGCATTAGGTCGCTTTATTGAGCGAGAAGGTATAACTTTTGATCCTGAAACATTGACAATCAGAGTAAAACGAAACAACTAAAAACAATCAAGATAGCTATGATTGATGGACATGGCGATGACGCCTTTCGTTATGGCGACAAAATTAAAATGAATTTCAGCTCAAATGTCTATTCAAGGGCTGACTATTCTGAACTTAAGGAGCATCTGATGACACATTTTGACGTCATCGGACATTATCCTGAGCCAGATGCCCATAGCTTAGAGAGTATGTTGGCTGAAAAGTTGGGCGTAGATGAGAATACCATTATGATTACCAATGGTGCAAATGAGGCTATCTATCTAATAGCTCAACTTTATAAAGGGTGGGCTTCTATCATCCCCCAACCGACTTTTACTGAATATGAAGATGCTTGCCGTGAGTATGGGCACACGATTTCCTATGAATCTACTGATGATTTGGAGATTCTACCGGAAGATCGTATATATTGGCTTTGCAACCCTAATAATCCTACAGGTAATGTTTTGCTGAAGAGTTTGATGAATCATATCATCAGGCAACATCCTCGCTATTTATATGTAGTTGACCAATCGTATGCTGATTACACCTTGAGTCCTATGCTGGAACCGAAGGAGATGACGGATTGTTTCAATTTGATGTTGCTTCATTCTTTGTCAAAGAAATATTGTATTCCTGGTTTACGTTTGGGGTATGTCGTCGCCTCTCCTATTATCATCGATAGACTGAAGCATATTCGTCAGCCATGGACCATTAATGCCATGGCGATAGAGGCGGGTAAGTTCCTTATACAGAATGATTTAAAGATGATTCCCGACCTGAAGGGCTATCTGGCAGAAGCACAACGATTACATCAGAATCTTTCAGCCATTGAGGGATTGATGGTTATGAAGACTGATACCAATTTCATGCTTGTCAATATTGATGAAGGAAATACTTTTGAACTTAAAAAGTGGTTGATAGATAATTATGGAATATTAATTCGTGATGCCTCCAATTTCCGAGGACTTGACAACCATTGTTTCCGCATTACGGCTCAAACTCCAGAAGAAAACGATGCGCTTGTTGAGGCTCTAATAGCTTTCAAAACATGGAAAAAGGAGAACCAATAACACCGATTTTTTGTTTATAGAATCACTTTTCTCCTTATTTATAATAGGTATTTCATTTTTTATTTGTACCTTTGCACCCGATTTTACACAATCAGGATATAGATGAAGGCATTTTTGTTTCCTGGCCAGGGGTGCCAGAAGGAAGGAATGGGAAAGGATCTTTATGAGAAATTTCCTAAGGCAAGAGCTATTTTTGAAGAGGCGAACGATATTTTAGGCGAGCGCTTCTCTGATACGCTATTCGGTGCTTCAGAGTTACTGCTGATGGACACTCGTTATACCCAGCCTGCCATCTTTATCTATGAAGTAGCTTTGGCAATGGCTCAGGAGGATGTGAAACCTGATTGCGTTGCTGGTCATTCTCTTGGTGAATATGCAGCTTTAGTAGTTTCGGGTGCCTTGACTTTTGAGGAAACCCTACCCTTTATCAAAACTCGTGGTCTGGTTTTTCATGAAGCTTTTCAGAAACATCCTAGTGCTATGGGAGCTGTGATTGGTGTCCCCGATGAACAGGTTATTGAAGTTTTAAAGAGAGTTGGCGATGAAGATGGTGAGAATCTTTATATTGCCAATTACAATGGCCCAGGTCAGTTGGTGGTGACTGGAGCTCGTTTAAGTATTAAGAAGGCATGCAAGATTTTGAAAGAGATGGGAGCCAAGCGTGCCTTGGTTCTTCCAATGAAGGGTGTAGGTCATTCTCCTAATTCTGCAGAGGAAGGTGCCATCCTTGCTGAGGAGTTGAAGAAACTGAACTTCAAGACTCCGCAGATTCCTATTTATCAGGATGCAGATGGTTTGCCTCATACAGACCCTAAGGAGATCCTGGATAATCAGATCAAGCTGATGACTTATCCTGTACAGTGGACGAACATTACGATGAACATGGTAAAGAACGGGGTGAGCGAATTCTGTGAGGTTGGTACAGATGACACACTCCAGAAGATAGTGAAGCGTATGACACCAGAGTCTGAAGTGTCATCACTCTTGCATACTCCTGTTTATGAAGGTAAGATACATAATTTTTCAATCATCAACAATTAATATATAAGTTAGTAATATGGATTTAAAAGAATTTATTGAGAATTTTGCTGCTGAGTTCGATGAGACTCCCATGGAGGAATTTGCTCCTGAGACCGATTATAAAGCTCTTGACGAATGGAATTCCTTGACAGCTCTTTCCATCATCTCAATGGTGGACGACAACTATAGCAAAACCATTACGGGTGCAAACCTTCGTGAGCATAAGACCATCGAAGATCTCTTTAATTTTGTAGCTACTCTATGATGAGTGCATTCTCTCTAAAAGGAAAGACAATCCTGGTTACAGGCGCTTCTTCCGGAATAGGGAGAGGAATTGCTATTGAGTGCTCCAAGATGGGTGCTCAAATTATTCTTAATGGTCGTGATGAGAATCGACTGAATGAAACGCTTGGCATGATGGAAGGTGAAGGTCATCAGGTTTTGGTTGCAGATATCTCTAAGCAAGATGAGCTAGACCGTATTGTAGCAGAGGTTCCTGTTCTTGATGGTTGTGTACTCTGTGCCGGTATTCCTCAGGTTTGCCCAGTCAAGCATTTCAAAAGAAACGATATTGAGGAGATCTTTAATGTCAATACGATTGCCCCGATGATGATCACATCAGGTCTCCTAAAGAAGAAAAAGATTCGTAAGGGTTCATCAATTGTGCTGATAGAGGCTATCGCAGGAGTTCTCGTTGGTAGTAAGGGCGATGTGTCTTACAATGCCTCTAAGGCTGCGTTGAATGGTTTCCTTAAAGGTTCTGCTTTGGAACTTGCCGGGCAAGGCATTCGTGTTAATGCCATTAATCCGGGACTTGTACCAACGAACATCCTGGCTTTGAACAACGAAAAGATGGGGGATAATCATCTCGAGGAAATGATGATGGATCGATATCCCTTGAAGAGATTTGGTAAGCCCGAAGATATTGCTTATGGAGCCATTTACCTGCTCTCTGATGCTTCGAGTTGGGTAACAGGTACGAACTTAGTTATTGATGGTGGTTATATTTTGAATTAAGATCAGATGAAAGAGAAGATTATTGAGATTTTGGCAGATTTGCGTCCAGAGTTCGATTTTACGGAAGAGGGAATCGATTTTATCGAGGAAGGTATGCTTGACTCCTTCGATATCGTTAGTCTGGTGGACGAGATTGAGGAGAAGTTCAATGTGGCAATCAGTGGTTCTGATGTTGTTCCTGAGAATTTCGCCAATGTAGATGCCATTTGTGAAACTATTGAAAGAAACAAGAAGTAATTAAGTTATGGTTGCATCATATAACAATAAGACCATCTCCGCCATGTATAGCGTGCTTCCTACACGCGTCATCGAGTTCATGGACGAGGCATCAAACTATTCCTTCTCAGAATCCCAGATGAGAAAACTCCAGAAGGTAATGGGTTTTGGCTCACGTCGTGTGGCTCTTGAGGGCGAAACAGTGAGCGATTATGCTGTATATGGCATCCAGAAGATGCTTGAAGATGGTGTGTTCAGGGAGAGCGAGATTGGTGCTATCATTGTTACTACCACAACACCCGATCACTTCATTCCCCCCATCTCAAATATCGTTCAGGGTAAGTTTGACTTCGATGAGGATGTCGTATGTATAGATATCTCTCAAGGATGTTGTGGCTATACGGTAGGACTTACCTATGCCCTCATGACGCTGAACTCTCTAGGTGATAAGAAAGTTCTCCTGATATCGGGTGATGTCCTCTCGTCTAAGGTTTCCACTCGCGACAGAGCCAGCAGACCCATTACGGGTGATGCTACAACCATCAGTGTGATTGAGAATACTAAGTCAGACAATAAGGTATATTGCTCTCTGAAAAACGACGGAAAGGATGCCTTTGCGGTTTATATTCCTGCTGGTGGTTCTCGTATGCCCATTACCCCTGAAACGACAAAGGAAGAAGAGGATGAGTTTGGTAACTGGCGTGGTAAGCAGCATCTGGTAATGCAGGGCGACTTGGTGTTCAATATCATTATCAACCAGGCTCCTGTCATGATGGAAGAGCTTTTGGAAAGATCTGGCGATAAGGTAGAAGATGTTGACTATTTCGTATGCCATCAGTCCAGCAGCTTCACGCTGAAGAAGCTGGCCCAGCGCATGGGTGTAACAGAGGAAAGAATGCCTCGTGACATTGTGCCAAAGTATGGAAACAGCAGTAGTGCTACTATTCCAGTAACGATGTGCGAGCATTGCGATGAAATATTTGCTGACGGAAAGAAGAAGAAAATCATGTTCGCAGCTTTTGGTACAGGAATGTCGCTGGGAGCTGTACTGATGGATTTGGAGAAGCCCGTCTGCAAATTCGTAGACTATCCGCATAATAAGTAATGGTTATTTGCGAGAGGTTTGTTAATTCGAGGTTTACGTCCAATACCTATATCATCGCTTGTTCTGAGCACGATAACGTTTGGATTGTAGATCCAGGTGATACAGAAGTTGTTTTCGAGTGGATGCAGAATCACTCGAAAACAATTGTTTCTGGCATTATCCTGACGCATGGACACTTCGACCATATATATGGAATCAACAATCTCTTGTCTCGTTTCCCCTCATGCCCAGTTTATGTTGCCAATGCTTTTGGAAAGGAAGTACTCTCCGATCCTAAGAAGAACGGATCGAAGTATACGGAGGAGGGGCCAATCGCGATAAATAAGGACGCATCAATTGATATCTACCCTCAGGAAATGGAATTGTGGGAAGGCGTTCCTTTGAAAGTGCATTATACTCCAGGTCATTCCGATGATTCCGTATGCTTACAGGTTGAGGGTATGCTGTTTACTGGCGATACGCTTATCAAGGACATGAGAACTGTAACGAAACTTAAGACGGGGTCCAGAGAAAAACTAAGAGAATCCCTTGACGTCTTGGCGTCCTTGAAAGGACACGGACTTATGGTTTATCCTGGGCACGAGGAGTTGTTCGAGCTTGATTCATACGATCTCGATAATTCTTGGCGTATGCCAGCGATTTAAGCCCTGAGACTTTAGTCGGAGTAAACCCGGACTTTACTCCGACTAAAGTGGAGGTTTACTCCGAGTAAAGTCCCAGTTTGCTCCGAGCATAAAAAACACCAGAAACTTTTGGCTATTCCGTGAAATCTATGTACCTTTGCAGCTGATGGAAAACGAAGTTCGAAAAAGTGATTACCCTCTCCTACACCTTCCTAAGTCGGGAACGGTGCTTTACCCCTTCCGCAGATTGGTAGCAGGGAGTTCTAATCGTATTGCTAAGGCCTTTGTGCTGAGACTTAGAGAGTGGTTGCCAGAGGAGGTTCAAGTGCTCGATGATGTGTGGGTGAATCTCTCCGAGCAATTGCCACCCTTGAAGGTGGAGATTGCCCTCTTGATGACTGAAAGGCCTGATTTCCGTATTGATGTGGAGATCGATGTGCCCTATGACACGAATCTTAAGCCCGTACATTATAAGAATTGTGGCGATGATTATCGCGATGCCCTGATGAGTCGACACGGTTGGACGGTGGTACGTTTTGCTGGCCAGCAATTGCTCAGCGATCCCAGGACTTGTGCTGATTTTCTGATGAATCTCGGCGACGCTTCGAAGCTGAGTGAGCAAAGCAAGTGGACAAGGTCAGAAGCACTGAAAATGGCCTCTCAGGAGCTTACGGGATCAGCTTCCACAGGTTTTCCAGAAGAGCCTATTGGCCCTCAACCCTTGATGGCTTTTACGGAAGAAGAATGTAGATGCAAGTCGTTGGTAGAACCATTTCCGAAGACGGTAGAGATGCAACAGAAGATGGCTGGTTTTACGGATGCAGGACGATATGCCCAGGATGCAGAAATCGATTTCGAGCCTGAGGAACATGTGTATCTTTTTCAGGGTCGTGAACGATTGTTACCCGTGAGTTCACTGATAGCATGGTTCTTCAATGAGTTCGATGCCCTCAGTGTGGCAGAGAACCAATGGAAGTATAAGGGTATTCCCATGGAAGAGTCGCTCGATTGTTGGGAGAAGTCTGGACGTATGGCTAGCGAGGTGGGCACATTTATGCATGCCCAGACGGAGAACTATTTCCGCGATGGTAGTTTTGAGACCCTATGCCCCTTCTGTTTTAAAGGTAAGACAGAGATGGTGAATCTGGAGCGCGAGCGCCAGCATTTCCTTCATTTCATCGAGGATTACAGGATTCATCCCTATCGTCAGGAGTGGCCCGTATACGACAAGGAACTGAACATTGCTGGCACTATCGATCTAATTTGTAAAGAATCCGATGGGGAGTTTGTTATCTACGACTGGAAGCGGAGCACGAAGGTGGTGAATGCCCAAGGACAACCCATCGTAGAGGCTTTCGGGGGCAGGATGAGTAAGGGAGGCATCACCCTGCCAGATACCATTTTCTATCATTATTGCCTTCAGCAGAACCTCTATCGCTATATGCTGGAAGAGCATTATGGCATTCGAATAAAAGCGATGAATCTGGTGGTGCTCCATCCAGATTATCCCACCTACTTTGTAGCCTCAGTACCTAAGATGGATGAAGTAATTCAGCAAGTCGTATCTATCTGCAAGATGAAGGACTTGGGTCATCAATTGTTGCATAATTATAAATAATGTATAAATGGTTTGCGTTTCGCGAATAATTATTTAACTTTGCACCTTGATATGATACCAAGCAGGCTGATATTAATTGGGGTAATGTCCCTTTGGTTGTCGACAACGGCTCAGGGGCAGGTTCGTAATGATACTGTTACGGACAGAACCCATCAGCTTCGTGAGGTAACTATTACCGAAAGCCGTCGCCAGCATGAGGCAAAGAGTACAGCTCCCCTTCATATCATTGATCGCGAACAGATGCTGACGCTTGGCGTTACTGATGTGGCTGATGCCTTGCATCGTATTCCGGGAGTAACCCTTCGCGACTATGGTGGTGCTGGAGGCCTGAAAACGGTCTCCGTAAGAGGCTTTGGAGCCAAGCATACAGGAGTTAGTTACGATGGTGTAATGTTGAGCGATTGCCAGAGTGGTGAAATCGATCTTTCGCGTTACTCCCTCGATAATGTGGAACAACTATCGCTTGTTGTTGGCGACAACGATGATATCTTTATTCCTGCTCGTAATGCCTCAGCTTCTGCCGTTCTGAATATCCAGACCATTGGTATGCCAACGGAAGATACGGATCCGCATCTTACTGCCCAACTGAAGGTAGGTTCTTTTGGTTATGCGAGTCCTTTCCTGCGTTATATGCAGAATCTCTCGGATAAGTTTGCTTTCTCTGCGCTTGGTGAGTATACTTATGCCGAGAATGACTATCCTTACGAGATACAGAATGGATCGAAAGTTGTGAAGGATAGACGGACGAATAGCAGAATGAATACGGGTCATGGAGAGTTGAATTTTGTATGGCGAGCCAATTCTCATAACAGTTTGAGTGGTAAGGTGTATTACTATGATAACGATCGCCAGTTGCCTGGGCAGGTCCACTACTATACAAATGTAAATAAAGAAACACTCCATGATCAGAACTTCTTCTCACAATTACAGTATTTGTCGCAATATGGAGATAGTTGGTCGCTGAAGTGTTTGGCTAAGTATAATTGGAATGCTTCAGTTTATCAAGATCCACTTATGCCAAATTGTGTAAACGATGCAAGTTATTGGCAACGAGAGGCTTACGCATCGGCTGCTGTGCTCTATGCTCTCTCAGAGCAATGGGCTTTCGATTATTCTGCTGACTATAGTTTCAACAATCTGAATAGTTCGGCTTCGCGAACGATTGATAGTCGTCCATATCGTCATACCATCTTGCAATCTGCTACAGCCAAGTATCGCAATAACAGATTGACGGCCTTGGCGCGTTTGCTCTATTCGCTTTATCTGAATGATGCCAAGGATGGTGCTTCAGCCCAAAACATGCGTAGACTTTCGCCATCGATATCGCTTTCGTATAAGTTGTTGGAAGACGATGATTTGTTTATTCGTGCATCATACAAGAATATCTTCCGTGCTCCAACTTTCAATGAGAGTTACTACTTTCATTATGGAAGTACAGATCTGTTGCCAGAGAGTACAGATCAGATCAATTTAGGAGCAACTTGGAATGTCTCCTCTTCCTCTGTTAATCTCAAATGTACTCTCGATGGTTATTATAACCATGTAAAGGATATGATTGTGGCTGTGCCTTATAATATGTTTATTTGGACTTGTATCAATGTAGGCAAGGTAGAGGTTTTGGGAGCGGATATAACGATGGATGGTAATTGTTGCGTTAGCGAAAGTCATCGTCTGTTGTTCTCAGGTAGTTACAGTTATCAGCAAGCTGAAAATCGCACAAACCCAGAATCTCCTTATTATTGCTATCAGATAGCCTATATTCCCAAGCATTCAGGAAGTATAGCTTTGGGGTGGGAAAATCCCTGGATAAACCTCTCTCTGCATGGTTCAGGTGTAAGTAGTCGTTGGGCTAATAATCAGCATTACGAAAGTACCGACATCGAGGGTTATTGGGATATGGGATTCACTGCTTATCGCACTTTTCAGTGGGGTGAGCAGATACTTGAGGCTCGTTTAGATATAAAGAATCTGTTCAATGAACAATACGAAATAGTCCGCTTCTATCCAATGCCAGGAAGGAGTTGGCAGGTATCAGTGAAGTATCAACTTTAAAAATGTCAAACATAAATGATTAACAACATGAAGAAGTTTCTTTTAAGTTTTGCCGTGATGCTGATGGGTTCCACCCTCCTCACGGGTTGTCTGGAAAGTGACAATGACAACAACACCCCAACTGAATATGTCGTCACCAAGGGTGTGCTGGTTATCAACAATGGAAATTACTACAATGGTATTGACGGAAGTCTGACCTTCCTTGAATTCGGAACTAATTCAATTACTGCTCAGCAGAATGTGTACCATAATGCCAATGGCGAATGGCTCGGTGGTACACCAAACGATGTGATGGCCTATGGCGATAAAATCTACATCACTGGTTCTGACGAGAATACCGTGTTCGTGCTGAATGCCAAGACCTTCAAGCAGATTGAGAAGATCAATACGGTGCAGGAGATGGGCTCAACAGAGGGCGTGAGTCCCCGTGCCCTTGAGGCCTATGGCGGCAAGGTGTATGTTTCGACCTATGGCGGCTATGTGGCCGTGATCGATACGGGTTCGGTGAGCGTGCCCCCTCACTACCTGAACAGCTATAAGGTGGGTTCTGCTCCTGAAGGCATGGCCATTGGCGGCACAACCGATGCCGACGTGGCGCTCTATGTGGCTAACAGCGACTATGGCTATGGCAACGGCTCGATCTCGAAGATCAGCCTGGCTAACGGTTCAGTTACGGAGATCAAGAACGACAAGATCCACAATCCGCAACAGCTGGCTGTGGCTGGCGACGTGATCTATGTGCTGGACTGGGGCTACTATGATGAGAACTGGATGCAGAAGGACGCTGGTGTCTATATGATCAATGGAAGTATCGTTTCTAAGGTGGTGCCCGATGCCACGGGTATGGCTGCTTCAGGTCAGTCGATTATTACCTATAATTATCCATATGGTAGTTCTAAGCCCACTTATAGCATATATAATATTGTCTATGGCTCTTTGAGTAATTTCACTTTAAGTGGTGGTAATTCTATTGAAAGTCCTTGTGCCATCAACATCGATCCTAATACTGGCTTTATATATCTTGCCTCAAGAGTGATAGACCCTGATACAGGTTATCCAAGCTACACAATGCCAGGTTTTATAAATATTTATAATGGTAATGGTCAGTTTGTTGCAGAAACTTCTTATGCTACAGGCGTTGAGCCCCATGCCATAGCTTTTACTTATGGTGTTGCCAAGATACATTATTAAATGAAGCAAATATTTGGACTCTTCATTCTATTGACGTTGTTTTCCTGCAACGGGCGTATGGCCCGTTTGCAGGGAGACGGCGACAGTATTTTTTTTAAATATGCCACACTCCCTTCAATAGTAGAGTATGATGGTTTTACCGTTGTTACCATAGCTAATCCGTGGAAGGATGGCAAGGCACTTCACACCTATGTGCTTGTTCCTCGCGAAAAGGAGTTGCCAGTTCACTTGCCAAAGGGGACCGTTATCCGTACACCTTTGCAGAAGGCTGTGGTCTTTACCACTGTGCATAGCTCTTTACTGATGAATCTTGGTTGTCGGGATAAGATAGCTGGTGTGGCGGATCTTAAGTATATCAAGATTCCTTGGATCCAGAAGCAGGTAAAGGCTGGACATATTGTGGATTGTGGTGATGGAATGAGTCCTGTAATAGAAAAGATTATCGACCTTAAACCTGATGCAATCCTGCTTTCTCCTTTTGAGAACAGTGGTGGATATGGTAAATTGGAGGATATAGATATTCCGCTTGTTGAATGTGCGGAATATATGGAAGTATCGCCTCTGGCCCGAGCAGAATGGATGCGTTTTTATGGCTTACTCTTTGGTTGTCAGAAGAAGGCCGACAAACTATTCTCAGAGGTAGATAAGAATTATAATAATTTGAAACAATTAGCCAAAGAGGCAGGTAAGGGGCGCTCCTTGATGATAGATAAACAGGTGGGTTCTGTTTGGTATGTTCCTGGCGGAAGAAGCACAATCGGACAGATGATTATGGATGCTTGCGGACAATATCCATGGGCTTATGACGAGCATAGTGGTTCTCTCTCACTACCTTTTGAAACGGTTCTGGAAGAAGCCTTTGATGCAGAGGTATGGATGCTCCGTTATGATAGTGAAAAACCAATGACACCTGAATTGCTTTTATCAGAACAAGAAGGTTATGATCAGTTCCGTGCCTTTCAGACGGGAGAGGTTTATGGTTGCAATGTGCGCAACACGCTATTCTACGAAGAATCGCCCTTCCGGCCTGATTGGCTTCTGGGCGATTTTATACAGATTCTCCACCCTGGCATTAAGGGTGTCAAACCGCTTCGGTATTATAAGAAGTTATAACAGTTTCTTGATTTCTGCTTCCAGATCCTTAATCTGTGCAGCGCGCTTCACAAGGTTATTGCCACGATCGATGATGAAGAAATCTGGTACAGCTTGGATGTTATAAATTACAAGTCGCTGGGAGTTGATACCGTCAGCATCGCGGACACTAATCCAGGGAAGAGCAGCCGTCTGCTGCTTCCAGAAATGTTCGTCATTGTCGAGTGAAACCTGATAGATCTCCAATCCCTGAGCGTGGTATTTATTATATAGTTCACGGAGGGAAATGATACGTGCAGGAGAATCCTCAAGGGCGAAGACGTGAAAGTCAAGCAATACTACCTGTCCTTTCAAATCTGTCAGATGGCGCTCTTGGCCTTTGTTGTCAATTAAAGCAATATCAAGAACACCTGCTTCTTGCACTTTACTAGCATCAACTTGGATGTCTTTGTTCTGTGCATCGACAATACGCAGGTTCTTCATGCCTTCAATGGCGATGTTGTGCAAGTTCTGACCACGCTCTGCGTGGGGGTAATAAGTATCCCAACTTGTGGCCACAGCAGCAAAAGCCTTAATATCATCTTTATTGGTGCGAGGATTGAAAATCAGATAATTGCCAATAGCCTGGAAGAGTGCGAAATATGAGTAGGCCTTCATGGGCTCTTTGAAAATATAGTTAATTTTCACATCTTCCTTATAGGCATTAATGAGACTCTGAATACTATCGTTTGCAACGGCAATACCAATTTCAGTATTCTGTTGGAGGGCTATAGCCTGACTCTGCAGGTCCATCTGCTTTAATGTCAGTTCCTTGATTTTCTCACAGTTTTCAGAACCACTAATAGTGTAGTTGGATGCCATGCCAGGGTATTCACCCTTAATTTGTACTGTCTCAGTAGAGTCGATGCTGACATTTATGATCTGATCCGAAATCCTAAGACGGTAAAACTCTGGAGCACTGGGAGCCTCTTCTCTAAAGGAGAACTCTCCATTATCTCCTAATTTTGTGGAGTCAATAACCAGAATGCCTTCCAATCCTACGTTTTCAAAATAGAGAATTGAGTCTTTGGCATTGCCAATCTGACCTTCTACAGTGAATTTTTTATCGTTGCACGAGGCAAACATCATGGCAGCTGAGAATACGACTGCCGCTTTCCAAATATGTTTCATCTTTATTCGTTATTTCGTTTTGTGGGTGCAAAGGTAGCACATTTTTCATAAAAAACGAAAAATAATCTGCTTTTCTTCGTTTATTAATATAATAATGTGTAACTTTGTGCCGTTTTTGCGACATGACAGCGCTTATGTCGCAGCAAGTTTTTTATTTTTAGATGTTTTAAAAGATGAATGTAATTACAAAGACCCTTCAATTGGCTGATGGAAGAACCATCACCATTGAAACCGGGAAAGTGGCAAAACAGACCGACGGTGCCGTCATGCTGACGATGAATAATACCGTGCTTCTGGCCACTGTTTGTGCCGCAAAAGATGCAGTTCCCGGAACCGATTTCATGCCTTTGCAGGTAGATTATCGTGAGCAATACAGCGCAGCTGGTCGTTTCCCTGGTGGTTTCACCAAGCGCGAAGGTAAAGCCTCAGACAATGAAATCTTGACATCACGACTGGTGGATCGTGTTCTTCGTCCACTCTTCCCTAGTAATTATCACGCTGAAGTATTCGTAAACGTTATGCTGCTTAGTGCCGATGGCGTTGACCAGCCCGATGCACTTGCCGGCTTTGCTGCCTCTGCTGCATTGGCTTGCTCGGATATACCTTTTGAGTGTCCGATCTCGGAAGTTCGTGTGGCCCGTGTAAACGGTGAGTATGTTATCAATCCAACCTTCGAGCAAATGAAGGACGCTGATATGGACATCATGGTTGGCGCATCGGCCGAGAACATCATGATGGTAGAGGGTGAGATGAAAGAGGTGTCAGAACAGGATATGATCGGCGCCCTGAAGGCTGCTATGGCTGCTATCAAGCCTATGTGCGAACTCCAGGCTGAACTGTCAAAGGAACTTGGCAAGGATGTTAAGCGTGAGTACGACCACGAGGTGAACGACGAGGAGCTGCGCGAGCGTATGAACAAGGAGCTGTATCAGCCCGCATACGACGTAACAAAGCAGGCTTTGGAGAAGCACGCTCGTGCTGAGGCTTTCGAGAAGATTCTGGCCGACTTCAAGGAGAAGTATGTTGCTGAGCATGCCGACCTGACTGAGGACGAGATGGAAGAGAAGTATGCCATGATGGATCGTTACTATCATGATGTAGAGCGCGACGCTATGCGCCGTTGCATCCTCGACGAGGGTATCCGTCTGGATGGTCGTAAGACTGACGAGATCCGTCCTATCTGGTGCGAGGTTTCACCTCTGCCAATGCCTCACGGAAGCTCAATCTTCACTCGTGGTGAAACACAGTCGCTCTCTACTTGTACACTGGGTACTAAGCTCGACGAGAAGCTGGTCGACGACGTGCTTGAGCACGGCTATCAGCGCTTCCTGTTGCACTATAACTTCCCACCATTCTGTACTGGCGAGGCTAAGGCTCAGCGTGGCGTAGGTCGTCGTGAGATTGGTCACGGTCATCTGGCATGGCGCGGACTTAAGGGCCAGATTCCTGAGGACTTTCCTTATACAGTACGTCTGGTAAGCCAGATCCTCGAGTCAAACGGTTCTTCATCAATGGCTACAGTATGTGCTGGTACACTCGCCCTGATGGACGCTGGTGTTCCAATGAAGAAGCCTGTTTCTGGTATCGCAATGGGATTGATTAAGAATCCTGGTGAAGATAAGTATGCTGTACTTAGCGATATCCTTGGCGACGAGGATCACCTGGGTGATATGGACTTCAAGACCACTGGTACAAAGGACGGTCTGACAGCTACCCAGATGGATATCAAGTGCGACGGTCTGAGCTTCGACATCCTCGAGAAGGCTCTGATGCAGGCTAAGGCTGGTGCCACGTGCAGAGATGAAGCCACAGGTTCCACGTATCGTACAGCTCGAGATTCCTAAGGAGTTCATCGGCGCTGTGATTGGCCCAGGTGGTAAGATCATCCAGCAGATGCAGGAGGATACTGGCGCAACCATCACTATCGACGAGGTTGACGGTGTAGGTAAGGTTCAGGTATCAGCTCCTAACAAGGATAGCATCGACGCCGCTATCGGTAAGATCAAGGCTATCGTTGCAATCCCAGAGGTTGGCGAGGTTTACGATGGTGTAGTTCGCTCCATCATGCCTTACGGATGTTTCGTAGAGATTATGCCTGGTAAGGACGGTCTGCTGCACATCAGCGAGATCGACTGGAAGCGTCTTGAGACAGTCGAGGAGGCTGGTATCAAGGAGGGCGACCACATCCAGGTTAAGCTGCTCGAAATCGATCCTAAGACTGGTAAGTACAAGCTCTCGCATCGTGTACTGATTGAGAAGCCTGCCGATTATGTTGAGCGTCCTGCCCGTGGTGAGCGTCGTGAGCGCCCAGAGCGTAATGGCGAGCGTCGTGACCGTCGTCCAGATCGTGGCGACCGTCGTGGTGGTGATCGTCATGATCGTGGTGAGCGTCGCCCTCGTCCAGAGCAGCAGACTGAGGCTCCAAAAGAGGAACAGCCAAAGGACTTCAGCGATTCGCTAGATAATATGGACTTCTAAATAAAATAATCCCTGCCAATCGGTGGGGATTATTTTTTTTAATAATTCTGTATTTGTTCGTTAAGCCAATCAATTTGTTCAATGAAAGCATCGATCATATCTTCAACATAATCATCGTAGTCTTCATCGGGATAATGGTTGACGCTTGTCCAATCTGGCCACATCTGTTCGTTCCTAAGGGCTGAGCGATAGATATAGAGCATTTGGTCATCAATGAACTGTGGGATACGTTCTCTCCATAGCGGATAATAGACAGCCCATTTTTCTTTCAAGCGCTTAACAAAGACGGGATCTTTAAGTAACTGACGATAATATAGTGGCCATGAATTACAGTTGTGCCATTGGAGGAGTGATTGGCCGAAGGACCATGCGTCGAAATCCCAGGGAGGACCTAAACGGAATTTGTCATTGCGATCTTTATAAAGATAGACATTTTTTGTTCTCGTCGCTTCCTCGTTAGCGCTTGCTTCCTCTACCAGATACCAGTTGATGGCCGTCTCGATATCGAAATAGTTACGATAGGCTCCAGTGAGTAATTTCTCATCGTTGTAGATGAGTGACTCCATCTGATTCAATGCCGATTTGATGTAATCGAACTGATTTTTGGGGATGTTATTTTCGCCTTCCGGATTTTTGATTTCCCATGCCAACCAGTTTTCAAAGTCGTAGCCTGTACGGTTAAAATAATCTGTCTGGAAAGGATAATTAGAATATGGACAGTCTCCAAAATCTACAGCACTCTCAAGCAGATAGCCGCCAGTGAGTTCTTCGCCGGTGATATCATCTGATGTCATTTCTGTTATTTCTATTCTTCCTTTCTCCGCACGAATCTTCTCACAAAGGTAGTAAAGACCAAGATGTTTACCATTTAATATAAGTTCAACAAATCTTCCCGACTGCACCCAAGGATAGTCTGTAAGTCGTGCCATCTCGAAAGCGGCTACATTGTGGAGCTGAGTTCGGTCGTAATGGCAGTTTGCTAAAAGAATCCAATGCTTGCTGTTATCCATACCCAGAATCTCGTGTTTTTTGTCGAGTTTGATATTATAAGGTTTCTTATCAAGATGCCACGACGAATTGCCCCTGCCTCTAATACCAGCGGTACCATAATCTTCAATACTACCGTCAAGATTAACCAGCTGTACGCTACATCCCTCTTTTCTGTTTTCTTTATCAACGATTGGCTCACCATCAGGTGTTTTGATTATGAGAACAGGTAGGTCGTAAACATTCACTGTCCACTCTTTTTCTTCTTCAAGAGAAGACACAACTCGATAGGTCTGGGGACTTGTGAAGTCAGAGAAATCATACGATTCTATACCAGAATGTTGTTCTTCTTCACCAACAAATACAGATATTCCATTGATAGAGAACTCATGGGTAAGTGCGATTAAGTCCGACTGAAGGGGTGCCATGATATGGATGGTGTTGCCTTGGATAAGAAAAGCCTCAGATTTATTGTTGCTATCCTTGTCAGTTAGGGCATACCTCAAGAAGTCGGTCTTGTCAATTTCTGGCTGATCTTCTTCATGACAAGAGAAGAGTAATATTGACATAAAGACCGTCAATGCATGAATGGCACCTTTCTTCATATTAGGATGACTTATCTTGTATTCTACTTCCAAGGGAAGTGGTATTTGGGCTTGGTAAGTTTCGGCAACATAACAAAGTTCCAGAGATATGATAGCTGGTACAAGCACTTGGAGTGTCGTATCTTAAAGTATGAAGTCGAAGCAAAATCCCAGCGGAGATGCTTTTCTTTTACTCCGATATTAATGAATGTCTTGTCTACCTTATACTTCCTGTCTAACAAGAAGTAGGCAAACTTGATGGCTGCCAGTTTAGGCTTAGGCTCTAGATGCCCCTCAATGGTGGGTATTAAGTCTTCCATCTTCCTTACATTATAGGTGGCACCACATAATTCAAATCCTGCATGTCCAAGTAGGACGGATGGCTTGCCCCAGTAGCAGGCCTCAAGGCCTACCGACGAGCTAAATGTGATAGCTTTTTCGCATGCATCCATCAGGTCATAGCTGCTGACCTTACTTTCTGGTGGAATCACTGTGGCATTGGGAAGTGCATCATATTGGTACAGATTGACGTGATCTTTGTAGTTGATTCCTTTCAGATTGGGGTGTATTCTGATATAAAAGTGGATGCTAGGAGAAGCATGACGAAGAATGTATCCAATGGCATCATCTTGGTTGGGGAATAACTGGTCGTTTGCCCAGTCGTCGCCCAAAGCCACCAACTCGTCTTGAGAAGATGTAAAGATGGCGATATTCCTTTGTCTAGGATCAAAACCATCAGGCAGAAGTCCTTTCTTCTGCTTGGCAACGTATACTTTTACATCTACAACGAGCTCACCATTTCGCCTTCTTTCAAAGAAAGAGGATCCAATCTTTATCTTCTCCTCTTCAGGTTCCTTGGACTGATTCCAGGAATTGATGGCGAGTTGGTTCCATTTCTCAATGTTGTGTGGGAGGGCACCGGGATAACTCATCTTAGCATAAGGTTCACCATGTCCTCCTACTGTTTCAACGGCCCTGAAAGCAATGCCTTTAGCTTTTGCGATATCGTAGAAGAGACGGTTCTCGTAAAGACGACCGTTGTGAATGATGATCTCGTCAGGATGAACATCGTCTACTAACTGATACGAATAATCGATAAGGTTGCATAATTCGCTGACAAGAGGCTTAGCGAAATCATGGAACTTGTCGAAGAGGAGCATATCAAGGTCACGTGTGACTGTATAATAGAGGGAGAGAATGGAGTTGCCCACTTCAACATCTCTGTATGTGAAGTCCTTCAACTCTTTTGAGGTGCTGAAATCAAATTCAATCTTCTTCTGCTGAATATCTGATGTCTTGATTGGCAGCATGTGTACGCCAGCTCCATAGGCCTTCTGATATTCTCTATACATTTGGTGGCAAAGTCGACAAATGCTACCATAGCCATCCAGATTCTTAAAGCAGGTTGAGAGGGCACAGTGACAATATGCCCAGTAGATGTCATGCCCTTCCTGCTTGGCTGCGAGAATATCATCTATGACGACTCCAATATGCGGGGCTGCAACAGCACAGGTACTATAATATAGTTTCTTCATCTTTTCTATTTTGAGTGTAAAAGGCTTATTGCCCTTTGTATGTACATAAGTTTTTACTTCGGTTATATAGGATGTCTTTTTCGATAATGGGTGTTACGTCGTCGAAATTGATGATCTCGTAGAGTACCCCGTTAATGTATCCACTTTTGACAAGATGCTGCTCATATAGGATATCCACAAAAGGATCAGGTGCACAGACCACGTCGATATCCAAATCTCTGACATACATGGCATATTCTTGTTCTGACTCTTTTCCTTCCAGATCAATATATGGTGCCTTAAACATCTTGGAGAAACGATAGGGCGCGCCTAACTTTTGCTCCATATAGTGAATATAAGTGAAACAGTTTCTGAGAGAGGCTCCGCCAATAAAGGCATTCTTGCCATGGTTCTTCTCCAGATAGGCAAATGGAGAATTTGGACCGAATGATTCTACATCATCCAGAGAACATAGATAGTCTATGTCTTTCCCCCAAACAGCAAAAGAATAAATGGGATGCTTAGTGCGTCGGAAATCCTTTCTCTTAAGAGCAGTGTCTCCTATCACCCCCGTTTTACTGGGAGAATTTTTATAGTCGAAGGTTTTCCCTTTGCAGAACCCCCAGTTATAGGTGGGTATTAAAAGGGTCCCCTCGGGTCCTATTGCTTCTTGGAATTTGTCCAAGAGGACATTGAGGTCAAGTTTCTCGCCATGCTTTCTACATTGGATGTAAAGGTCGGTGATATCTGACGACAAAAGTATGATATCTCCCTTTTCAATTCCCATGAGGGCGGGAAGTTCTTGATAGCTTATATAGTCACTCATCTTGAAAAACAAATCTTCTATATCTTATTCTGAATACAGTCAACCATATCTCCCACATTTTTCCATGTAATCATTTCCTGTGAGGAGAATTTAATACCAAATGCCTTTTCAATGGCCACAATAATCTGAATATGGCTTAACGAATCCCACTCTTCTATATCGTCGGCAGATGTTTCATCATTCAGCTTAATGTCTTTGAGATCCATAATATCGGTAAAGATCTCTTCCATCTTGTCAAAAATCTCTTTTCTTTCCATCTTTATTTCTTACTTATCTTTTCTTTATATAGCATTCTTTTGTCTGATAGCTCTCAATATCTAATTCGTATTGTGCTGAAACAGCACTGTCGACTTTAGAAAAACCGAGAGAAGGATAATGGTTCTCAACTATTTTGTTTTTGGCTGTTGGCAGGTATTCGCCGATGATCTGCTTATAGCCAGCGGATCGTGCCTGTTCAACCATCGTGTTGAGAATAAATAATTCCATACCTCGCTTAAGAACTCGGCAACTCATAAACCAAGTGTCAACGAAAAGCGTTTCTTTATCCCGCTCTTTCATGATGACTACAGCAATGAGACCATTGTCACCAAACTTATCTTTAAGGGTGAAACTTAAGTCAATCACATTCGGATCCTCTGCCATCGATGCAATGTCAGCCTCGGTATAGCGAATTGTTCGCAGGTTAAATTGGTTGCTGCGTTGTGATAATTGCGCAACACGTGGAATATTGAATGCAGTAAAACCACTAACAGAAGAAACCATGTCAAGTGATTTTAGGTAGTCTGCTTCATTTGTGAAAATCTTGGCAAATGAGACTCTTTGAGCCTCAACTTGATACTGCTTGGTACGGTCTTTATCCGCATCACTGTATGAAGCAGTTTCAAAAAGGTTTAACTCGTAGAGATATTCCAGATACTCCGCAGGATCTGTTGGAAGTTCTGGAACGGTAATTCCTGGGATGTTCTCCCTTACGACATTGCGTTCAAAAGGATTATCATCCAAGAATACCATAGAATCAAAGCCAATGTTCAGAACCTTTTGTATAGCTCGTATGTTGTTTACTTTACTCTCCCAATTGGCCATGAAAACGGCAATATCATCGAGTCTGAGTACCATGTCTGGATGTTTCTCAAAAGGCTCTTTGGCCGTTTCTTCATTGTTTTTTGATGCTACACAGATAATAATACCGCGTTGTTTCAGTTTCTTTATCCACATTTGAAACTCTGTGAAAGCTTTGCCTATGCCAAGACCGTGTCCTAACTGAATGCCTTCCAATCCATCGTCTCCGATAATACCTCCCCAGAGTGTATTGTCCAAATCAAGTATGAGACACTTCTTAATCTGCCCTTTAATGGCGAAGATGATGTCCATAACTCTGCTGGCAACATAGGGAAGGGCATCAATACTAAGCACCATTTCTGTGTTGATATAGATATTAGGCGCAAACATCATGGTGCGTCCATATTTGCTTTGTAGGCTGTCAATATCACAAAGATAGAGATTTGAATATTTCTGCGACAGGTTCATGAGTTCATAATTAAGTTTATGAACCTGATAGGATAGTGACGATATCACCTTGCTGTTGTAGTTCCCGAATACGGAATCATCAATCTCCGGATAATTAAAATAGATGATCTTCTTATCTTTTAGCTGTGGTGTTTCACAAATAGTCGTCACGAACGACAAACGATCGTCAGCTAATTCTGCTTTTTTTTTAGCCGTTAGCAGACTGTGTTGCTCTGCTAATTTGTGAGTGGACTGGAAAATAACGATATAGTCACCATTGAATTGATACAACTCGCTGGCCGGATTCAGTAACTGCTGCTCTACCTGATTGTAATCTGCTTCAAACAAATCAATACGAAATCCCCTATCAGCTCCCATACCACAGATTGCTGTTGCCAGCAATTGTGTGGCAGTGTCACCAATAAGTGCCAAGCGAATTACAGGCTCGTTACCTGATAGGCTTTTCTGCTTTCGTCTTAATTCGTTAAAAGTGAGCATCTCCTTTTGTATAAGTGTAATCTTTTAGTCCGTCATATTTAAAACCAAGTGTCTCATAAATCTTTTTGGGTCTAACATTTGTTGAGCGAACCCAAAGGTAAGCTTTTTCATATCCCTTCTCGTTCATATAGTTAAACCCATTGATGAAAAGATTGAGCGCCTTGGTAAAGTTTGAAGAATCTACCCAAATATAGTAATGGCATTTCTGGGGCTCAAACCTTAGTAAGAGCGTCCCCTCAACCTCCTTGGTGTCTTCATTTCTGTTGATAAGAACCCATTTTTTCTCGATCAATTCCGATATGTATTCCCTTGTGGGGAGTGTGTCCGTATACGGATTGAAATGATTATGCAGCAATTGGTAAATTCCCTCTACATCGGCCAAATTTGCAAGTTCGGCATCAAACTGTCCTCGAGGCTCTACCAGATTATTATACATTCTCTCGTAAGTCTCAAATAAGGAGTAACCCGCTTTAGTTAGGATGGTATTCAGATCTTCTTGAATACCTTTCTTTGATGGAATGTTAATGATATCATCTTTATCGAGAGAACTAAGAATGCTGACCAACTCTTCAGCGTCGTTTGACATGAAATATATCCGGTTAAACGACTCATACTTCTTTTTGAGAATCAGACTATTATCTGTCTCAATATAAGATACCTGATCAAGTTCCGGAAAGAAACAGTTATTATATCTTGGACGGGCAGAGATAAATTCCTTTATCTTGCCATCAAGCAGATTATTCGTGTCTTGTTTATACTCTAACATCTGCTTATCCGTTAATCAAATTCTTGTAATAGGTTCTGTCGATCTTACCACTACTGTTTTGCTTGAGAGTTTCTTCGCGATGATAGCTAGAAGGTATCATGTAGCGGGGGATCTTGTCAGAAACGGCCTTTCGGAAGGCACTGAGGTCCAGCTCTTCCGGTGCCTGGTAATAGAGTACGATCTTTTTATTCGTGAAGTCGTAAACGGCGCAGCAGTTGTCTACCATCTTGCTGGCCAACACCGCATTCTCAATTTCTCCGAGTTCAATACGGTAGCCATTGTGCTTGATTTGGGAGTCCTTGCGGCCTACATACATAATCTCACCACGTTCATTCTTGTAAACGATGTCGCCAGTACAGTAGATAGTCTCTGGGTAATGCTTGTTAAGCGGATTCTGAATAAAAGCCTTTTGCGTCTTCTCGGGATCATTGTAGTAACCGAGAGCCAATGATGAGCCACGTACACAAAGTTCGCCTTCTTCGTTAATACCGGCCTCACGTTGCTGATCTACTAGGATCATAACGCCGCTGTTGCGGCAGGCAACGCCGATAGGCAGTGGTTCATCATCGGAAAACTCCCTATCCACCTCATAGAAAGTGCAGTCCACAGTAATCTCTGTAGGACCATAGAGATTTGCATATCTACAATTAGGCAAATGTTTCCTCCAATAATTCAGGTGCTTGTTAGGCATCACCTCACCTGCAAAGAGCACATCTTTGAGGTATTGGGGTTTCTTGTCCTTGAATATGTCGAAGTTTGCCACGTTAATCAGGGCAAAGGGTACCCAGAATACAAACGTGATTTTGCGTTCGTTCATGTAATCCACCAACTTGGCGGGGAATGAGAAATGCATCTCTGGGATAATGTCCAGTGTGGCACCTGTAGCATACATCAGGTAGATGTCGAGTGTCGAGTTATCGAAATAGAACGGAGCCTGATTACCGATAATGGCGTCACTGGTTACATTGAAGGTGCTGACAGCCCAGTCGATGTAATCAATCACACCTCTGTGGGCAATAACGACGCCCTTGGGGGTGCCAGTTGAACCAGAGGTAAAGATAGAGTAAACGGGATCTGTGTCAATTTGCTGTGCAAGATAGTCCTCAGCATTGGCATCTGTTTTGGGTTGGTTTTCTAAAACGTCCTCAATTACAATGACAATCTTGTCGCACATGCTTTTTACCTGTTGCTCATGAGCCTTGTCTGTAATCACAGCTTCCGCCTCTAGTACGTTCAATATAGAGAGAATGCGTGTCTCGGGCGACTTGGTGTCAAGGGGTATGTAGAAGTTTCCACTCATATTGATACCGGCAAAGGCCTGAACCATGCGGCATCCTTTAGGGATATATACGCCAACGGGTGATTTCCATAACCCTTTGGCTTTGATTTCATTGGCAATGACGTATGCTGATCGGAGCAATTCGGTAAAAGTGATGCTGCCGATAGAATCCTGAACGGCAATCTTCTCCGGATATTTTGCTGCGGTAGCTACAAGATATTCTATAACGCTTTTCTGCATATCTCTCCTTACTGCGTTTTTTCTTCTTTTATATACCTTATTAATAATTCGGCTGCAAAATTACCACATTTTTATGTAATAGCCAACCTTTTATATAAAAAGTTTCATTTTTTTGTGAGATTAACTTTGGAAGAGACGTCGTAAAAGTTAAATAATCATAAAAGTTCGTGAATAAAGAGGGTAAAGACACTCTAAAATACAAAATATGTGTACCTTTGCACGCCGATTATTGGGGAGAGACTTAGAATCCCCGTGAATCAGGGTGTGAATAGCAGCGTCTTTGGCCGGGCGTAGTGGTTCGTGAATCGCTGGTTCATCAGTGGAATCAATAGGTTCCATGCGTACGTTAGACTTGCAGCCGAGTGTTAGACCTCGGATGTGGGTTTTGTGTGTGCAAATAAAGTAAACTGTTTTTTAGTAGTAAAATTTTAAAAAGAAATGAACACTTTAAGTTACAAGACGCTTTCCGTAAACAAGGAAACAGCAAAGAAGGAGTGGGTGGTAATCGATGCCACAGACCAGGTTGTTGGTCGTCTCGCTTCTAAGGTAGCAAAGCTGATTCGCGGAAAGTACAAGCCAACTTTCACTCCGCATGTTGACTGCGGTGACAACGTAATCCTTATCAATGCCGATAAGGTAGTATTCACTGGTAAGAAAGAGACTGACAAAGTCTACACTCGCTACACGGGTTATCCTGGTGGCCAGCGCTTCAACACTCCTGCTGAGCTTCGTAAGAAGAATGGTGGTGTTGACAAGATGCTTCGTCACGCTGTGAAGGGTATGCTGCCAAAGGGTCCCCTCGGACGCAGCCTGCTGAACAACCTCTATATTTATGAGGGAACTGAGCATCCCCATGCCGCTCAGCAGCCCAAGACTATTGATATTAACCAGTATAAATAATAAGGAAAGATGGAAGTAATTAACGCAATAGGTCGTCGTAAGAGCTCAGTAGCCCGCGTATATGTTTCTGAGGGTACTGGTAAGATTACGATCAACAAGAAGGATTTAGAGGTATATTTCCCCTCAGCTATTCTGCAGTATGTGGTTAAGCAGCCGCTGAACCTGCTCGAGGTTGCTGAGAAGTACGACATTAAGGTCAACCTCGATGGTGGTGGTTTCACTGGTCAGAGCCAGGCTCTGCGCCTTGCCATTGCCCGTGCACTGGTGAAGATCAATGCAGAGGATAAGAAGAAGCTGAAGGATGCTGGTTTCATGACTCGCGATAGCCGTGAGGTAGAGCGTAAGAAGCCGGGTCGTCCCAAGGCACGTCGTCGCTTCCAGTTCAGTAAGCGTTAATCCTGCTGAAGAACTGAGCGCAAGTTTAGTATCTAAACCTGTTGGATTCCTTTGGACTACCATCAGGCTGATTCTAAAAAGAATTAAGAAGAAAGTAAACAATTTAAAGAAATTAGCAAAATGTCAAGAACAAATTTTGATCAGTTGCTGCAGGCTGGCTGTCATTTCGGTCACCTGAAGCGTAAGTGGAACCCTGCAATGGCTCCCTACATCTATACCGAGCGTAACGGTATTCATATCATCGACCTTCACAAGACAGTAGCCAAGATCGACGAGGCTGCTGATGCTTTGAAGCAGATTGCCAAGAGTGGCAAGAAGATTCTGTTCGTCGCTACTAAAAAACAGACTAAGGAAGTTATTGCCGAGAAGGCAGCTTCAGTCAACATGCCTTATGTTATCGAGCGCTGGCCCGGTGGTATGCTGACCAACTTCCCGACGATCCGTAAGGCCGTGAAGAAAATGGCGAACATCGACCGTCTGATGGCTGATGGTACATACTCTAATCTCTCAAAGCGCGAGTTGCTGCAGATTACACGTCAGCGTGCTAAGCTTGAGAAGAACCTCGGTTCTATCGCTGATCTGACTCGTCTGCCGAGCGCCCTGTTCGTTGTTGACGTGCTGAAGGAGCAGATTGCCGTTCGCGAGGCTAACCGTCTGGGTATCCCCGTATTCGGAATTGTTGATACCAACTCTGATCCTAACAATGTTGACTTCGTGATTCCTGCAAACGACGATGCTAAGGACAGCGTTGAGACCATTCTCAATGCCTGCTGTGCTGCCATCGCTGAGGGTATCGAGGAGCGCAAGGTTGAGAAGGCCGACGAGAAGGCTGCCGATGCTCAGGCTGAGACTGAGGAGGAGGTAAAGCCCAAGCGTGCTCGCAAGGCTCGCAAGGATGCTCCTGCTGAGGAGGCTGCTGCCCCCGCTGCAGAGGAAGAAGCTCCAGCCGCTGAGTAATACATTAAACGTTAAAGATTAAACATTAAAGATTATTATGGCAATTTCAATTGACGATATCAAGAAGCTTCGCGCAATGACTGGCGCAGGTCTGGCTGACGTAAAAAAGGCTCTGACCGAGGCTGAGGGCGACTTCGACAAGGCCAAGGAGCTTCTCCGTGAGCGTGGCCTTGCTATCGCTGCTAAGCGTAGCGACCGTGAGACATCTAATGGTTGTGTACTTGTAAAGGCTGTTGACGGCTTTGCCGCTATGCTCGCCTTGAAGTGTGAGACCGACTTCGTTGCTAACGGTGCCGACTTCATTGCTCTGACTCAGAGCATCCTCGACGCTGCTATCGCTGCTAAGGCTGCTGACATCGAGGCTGTAAAGGCTCTCCAGGTCAATGGCACAACTGCTCAGGAGGCTGTTACTCAGCGTTCTGGTATCACTGGTGAGAAGATGGAGCTTGATGGTTATCTGACTCTCGAGGGTGAGAACATCGAGGTTTACGACCACATGGGTAAGCACACTCTGTGCACCATGGTACAGACCAATAAGTCTGCTGCTGAGCAGGGTCACCTCGTAGCTATGCAGGTGGCTGCCATGAAGCCCGTAGCTCTCGACGCTCAGAGTGTTGACCAGAAGATTCTTGACGAGGAGTACAAGACCGCTGTTGAGAAGACTAAGCTCGAGCAGGTTGAGAAGTTCGTAGAGATGAAGTTGAAGAAGGCTGGTCTGAACCCCAACCTCGTTGACTCTGAGGATCACATCGAGAGCAACATGGCTAAGGGTTGGCTCACTCAGGCTCAGGCTGACGAGGCTCGTAAGATCATTGCTGATGCAAAGGTTGAGGGTGAGGCTCAGCTCAAGCCCGTTATGATCGAGAACATCGCAAAGGGTCGTGTTCAGAAGTTCCTGAAGGAGAACTGCCTGATCGATCAGGAGTTCCAGTTCGGCGATGGCGACAAGGCTACTGTTGCTCAGTGGCTCGCTAAGCAGGACAAGGATCTGAAGATCACCGCTTTCAAGCGCTTCACACTCGTTGCTGACTAATCCGTTTAGTCCAAATATTAAAAAGAATCGGCATTGTTTGCGCAGTGCCGATTTTTTTTGTACCTTTGCCCCAAAGAATAGTTGAAGTTATGAAGATATTTGCCATTGGCATGAACTATGCCGCCCATAACAAGGAGTTGCACGATACGCTGAAGCGCCCTGACGAGCCAGTGATTTTCACCAAGGCCGACTCTGCCATTCTAAATCAGGGAAAGCCGTTTTTCATTCCTGACCATCTTGGACGTATCGATTACGAAACAGAGGTGGTGGTTCGTATCTGTCGTTTAGGCAAGAATATCCCAGAGCGCTTTGCCCATCGGTATTACGATGCTCTGACTGTTGGCATCGACTTTACGGCTCGCGATTTGCAGAAGAAAGCCTCTCAGGCAGGACAACCTTGGACCATCTGCAAGGGTTTTGATGGTTCTGCTGCCATTGGCGAATGGGTGCCAAAGGAAAAGTTCCTTGATATACAGGCTGTTCATTTCCATCTGGATATCAATGGCAAAACGGTGCAGGAAGGCTGCACCAGCGACATGCTTTATCGTGTTGATGAGATTATCGCCTATATCTCCCAGTTCTTCACGTTGAAGACGGGCGATATTCTCTACACTGGCACACCAGCAGGTGTGGGCCCTGTCCACATCAATGACCACTTAGAGGGCTGGCTCGAGGAACGCAAGGTGTTGGAGTTTAATTGCAAATAAAGCAATATTTTACTCCTACTTACGTTTATAATATAGTGAAGAGATTCTATAGGCTGATAATTAGCTTCATACTCTTGTTGCTCTGTCCGTTGGCAGAGGCACAAGTGTATGTGGATCTGACTGCTCAGCAGGTCAGGATCGACTCTTTATTGCCTGTGTTCAGTTGGCAGAAGTCATTAGGTGTAAACTATACTGATTCCGTTTATCATGTAAGCATCGATTATCCGGAGTTTATCGATATGTCGGTAGATGATATCCGTCGTTATCATATTATCACCAGCGAACCTTTACCCACAATGCCATCCGTTCATCAGTCGATAGGTGTGGTAAGGAAACAAGGTGTGCTCGATGTGTCGTTTGTGCCTTTGGTGTATCGCCATGGCAAGTATCAGAAACTGGTAAGTTTTAAGTTGAATGTCAGTGCTATTCCAAGGAGTCCAAAGGCGGGCACCAGGAGCATGACACGTGGGGCCTCAGACCGTTACGCCGATCACTCCGTATTGCGCGACGGTATTTGGGTGAAGATACGTATCCCAGAGAGCGGTTTCTATCAGTTGACGGAAGCACTGGTCCGAAAGGCTGGCTTCACGGATATCAGTCGCGTGAAGATATATGGTTACGGAGGTGCCTTACAACCAGAGAAGCTGACTGGTGATTACCTTTTGGCGACTGATGATTTGCAAGAAATGGCGACCTGTAACGTGGATGGAAAACGCATATTCTATGGTACAGGCCCTGTTACTTGGACTTCGAAGGATACGCTTCAGCGCTCACGCAATCCATATTCAGACTATGGCTACTATTTCCTGACAGAGAGCGATGGGGCTCCACTTACTGTTGAGGCAACACAGTTGGTATCAGCACATTATCCTGCTCCTAACGACTATCATTCTCTCTATGAGGTGGATGACTATGCCTGGTATCATGGCGGTAGAAATCTGTATGATAAGACACTCTTTACAATTGGTAATCCCCAAACATACACTTTGAAATCTACAGGATCGAAGGGAAAACTGGCTATTAACCTCACCTGCGATGGATCGTTTGGGGCAACAGTGGAGGTTAATGGTACGATGGTGGGCTCTATCACTTATAACATCACTCTCGATGGCTATACAAAGGCGGCTGAGCAGACGTGGACTTACCCTCTAGAAAACCTCCAGGCAGAAAATACGGTCCGTATTACCCAAACCTCTGGTGCCAATGTTCGGCTCGATTGGATCGACCTCTATCATGAAGAGCCTAATGCCCTTCCTGATTTCCAGACGGCCTCTTTGCCAGAACCTGAATACGTGTATCAGATTACGAACCAGGACCATCATGCCGATGAGGCGGTGGATATGGTCATCATCATCCCAACTTATCAGAAATGGGTGGCTCAGGCAGAACGTATCAAATCCCATCATGAGCAGCAGGATGGTCTGAGGGTCAGAATCGTTCCTGCAGATGAACTGTTTAATGAGTTTTCCAGTGGTACCCCTGATGCCACCGCTTATCGCCGATATTTGAAAATGCTTTATGACAGAGCATCAACAGAGACAGATATGCCTCGTTATCTGTTGCTTTTTGGCGATGGAGCTTGGGATAACCGTATGCGTTGCTCGGAGTGGAATGGCTACGATCCTGACGATTTTCTGCTTTGTTATGAGAGCGACAACTCGTTTAGTGCCATCAACTGCTTTGTGAGCGATGACTTCTTCTGTCTGCTCGACGACGAAGAGGAAATCCGACATTTGTCAGGTAGTAGCTATACTTACCAAGGTAAACCCGATGTGGCTGTGGGACGTTTCCCTGTAAGAACGGTCGATGAGGCGAAGAATCTTGTCGATAAGACCCTTGCCTATGCCCATAATGAGGAAGCCGGCGCTTGGCAGAACACCATCTGTATGATGGGTGATGATGGCAATGGCAATGCCCACATGGCTACAGCCGACAAGGTGGCAACGCTCGTGGAAACCAACTATTCTGGCTATCAGCTGAAGAAGATTTACTGGGATGCCTATACACGCGTATCCTCTTCTACGGGCTATAGCTATCCTGATGTCACACGACTTATCAAGCAGCAGATGGAGGATGGAGCCCTGATGATGAACTATTGTGGACATGGAGCACCTTATGCTTTCTCGCATGAGCTGGTTATGAAACTGGCTGATTTCGAGGAGTCTGTAACGAAGCGTCTGCCCCTTTGGGTAACGGCTTCCTGCGATATCATGCCTTTCGACGGACAAGAGGACAATATCGGTGAGGTAGTGATGCTGAACAAACGGGGTGGGGGCGTAGCATTTTTTGGTACTACACGAACTGTCTATGCCTCTTATAATGAGGCGATGAATCTGGCCTTTACAAATTATGTTCTCTCACCAGAATATACGATTGGCGAGGCTGTGAGGAAGGCTAAGTGCGATTTGGTGAGTCAGGGACAGGACACCACACCTAACAAGTTACAGTATACCTTACTTGGCGATCCTGCATTGAGTTTGGCCACGCCTCAGGCTCAGGTAGTGGTTGATAGCATCAATGGTCGGCCTGCTACTTCTGTTCAGGAGTTAAGCGCAGGTTCCGTGGTCAGCGTTTGTGGTCATGTGGAGCAGGGAGGCACATGGGCCTCTGGCTTCAATGGAATCATAACTGCTACAGTGAGAGATGCAGAGGAAACCATCGTCTGCAAACTGAACAATACGGCTGCTGATGGAGCTGATGAACCTTTTGTGTATAAAGATCGTACGAAGACGCTCTATAATGGCTCCGATAGTATCGTGGCAGGTGCCTTCCGACTTACCTTCGCTATTCCCAAGGACATTAGTTATACTGATGGTACAGGATTGATGACACTATATGCTATCAACAGCGACAAGACGCTGACTCTCCATGGCGAGAACGACAGTTTTGTGCTTACCGCTGGCAGTGGGGTACAGACCGATTCCATTGGTCCCAGCATCTATTGTTACCTCAATGCTAAGACCTTTACCAATGGCGATAAAGTAAATGCCACGCCTTATTTCATGGCTGAGCTCTATGACGACAGTGGTATCAATGCCTCAGGTAGTAGCATCGGACATGACCTGGAGCTTGTCATCGATGGCGAGTTATCGAGGACGTATAATCTCAATGACTATTTCACTTACGACTTTGGCGACTATCGTAGTGGAAAGGTGGGTTTCAGTATCCCAGAACTCAGCGAGGGTGAGCATCGTCTGCGCTTCAAGGCTTGGGATGTGCTGAATAACTCTACGACCTCTGAGTTGGTGTTTAACGTGGTGAAGGGCTTGGAGTCCGACAAATTTAGTGTGGTTTGTACTAAGAACCCCGCCACAGAGAGCACCTCGTTTGTCGTTACTCACGATCTTGTGGGTAGTGAAATCAGTATCACACTCGATGTCTTCGACCTCTCAGGCCGTCAGCTGTGGCATCATACAGAGTCTGGCTTGGCCACTGAGAATACCTATATTATCGACTGGGATCTGCGTATTGATGGTGGTTCGCGTATGCAAACGGGCGTCTATCTCTGTCGTTTCCAACTCGATGGTGGTAATTATAAGACCGTTAAATTGATCGTGTTAAGCAATAATTAATAAGGTATATACGTTATAAATATATGAAGATAAAATCCTTGATATTGGCGCTGGTGCTTGTGCCCATGCAATGGGCACAAGCCCAGGACGATAAAAACGTGATGTTCAATCCCGTTGATCATGCCGTTGTTTCGCAGACTATCGCCCCTGATGCCCGTTCTGCAGGTATGGGCGATGTTGGTGCTGCCACCGATCCTGATGTGAACTCTCAGTATTGGAATCCCGCCAAGTATCCCTTCTGTATCAGTCGTGCTGGTATAGCCCTGAACTATACCCCTTGGCTTCGTCAAATCGTTAACGACATCGATCTGGCCTATTTGGCTGGATATTATCGTATTGGCGATTATTCTGCCATTTCTGGTTCTTTGCGCTATTTCTCTTTGGGTGAGGTGTTTGCCGATGATGGCATGAGCGTTCGTCCCTATGAGATGTCTTTCGATGTGGCCTACTCATTGATGCTGAGCGAGAAACTCTCCTTGGCTGCTGCCATCCGCTGGATTTACAGCGATCTGCGCTATGACTACAGCGAGGACTCGAAGCCCGCCTCTGCCTTTGCTGCCGATCTGGCGATGTATTATAATAATTATCTGATGATGGGTAGTCGTGAGTGCCAGTTGGGCTTTGGCGTCAATATGTCGAACATAGGTAGTAAGATATCCTATTATGGCGATGAGGAAAGTCAGTTCCTGCCTGCCAATCTCCGTTTGGGTGCCTCGCTGATGATTCCTGTCGATGAGTACAACCGTTTCTCTATTTCTGCCGATGCCAATAAACTGCTCGTGCCCACGGTACCTCGTCAGGAGGAAGGCGAGTCGAATAGCGATTATCAGGATCGTGTGCGTCGTGAGTATAGCGATATCAGTGCCATCAGCGGTATCTTCAAGAGCTTTACCGATGCTCCTGGTGGATTCAAGGAGGAACTTGAGGAAATACAGTGGAGCATAGGTGCTGAGTATGTCTACCACGATCAGTTCTCGCTTCGTGCGGGATATCATCATCAGAGTGAGTCGAAGGGTAATCTGAAGTACTTTACCGTTGGTGGTGGATTCCGTATGAGTGTGTTCTCACTCGATGTGGGCTATGTCATCTCAACGGCTCGCTCGAATCCGCTTGATCAGACATTGCGTTTCACCCTAGCCTTCGATATGGATGGCATCAAGGATTTGTTTAAGAAGTAAGATTTTAGAATTAAGAGTATATGAAGATTCGTGTAGGGATGGGCTATGATGTCCATCAGTTAGTAGAAGGCCGCGACCTTTGGATGGGCGGTATTAAGTTAGAACATAGTAAGGGACTTCTGGGCCATAGTGATGCCGATGTATTGTTGCATGCCATCTGTGATGCCCTGCTTGGTGCAGCCAACATGCGCGATATTGGTTATCACTTCCCTGATACCGCAGAGTTTACCGATGGTATGGATAGCAAGGTGATTCTGAAGAAGACCATTGAATTGATTGCCACCAAGGGCTATCGTCTGGGCAATATCGATGCTACTATTTGTGCAGAGCGTCCTAAGATGAATCCCCACATCCCAGAGATGAAGGCTTGTATGGCTGCTATCTGTGGTTGTGATGAGGACGATATCTCTATTAAGGCCACCACCACCGAAAAGCTCGGCTTCACCGGTCGTGAAGAAGGAATCTCAGCTTATGCTGTGGTTCTAATCGAAAAAGATTAATCTAGCGTTGCTCTTCTCTCAAGCAACGCCAATCTAATCCCCTTTGTCCTGCCCGCGTTAGCGGGCAGGATCATATAAAGAAAGATGGTGTTACTCTCTCGAGCAACACCATCAAAAAAGCCTATGTTTAACTAAAAATCCTTTTCTTGAAAGAAATTTTCAGCTCACAAGAGCTAAAAATTTGAAAGTTTAAATGGGAGCCTCACGGCGACCACCTGTTATCCCACAGTTGAAAACTTTCTTTTACCAATAACTAAAAACCTAAAACTATAAATATTACTACTAACCTAAAACAATCTATTAACCTTTTGACGATGCAAAGGTGACTTAAATCAAGTCATTGTGCGCGCAAACAACAAATATTTATTCTTTTTTGCATGGTTTTAACATAACTAATTGCATATTAATAAGTCGCCTCTGAATCCAGAGACGACTTATTTGTCAAAAGGGATAGATATTATTTCCAAGGATTATCGTAGCTTACCGGACCGTTCTCGAGCTTCTGGCATACAATCTCGATCTCCTCGTAATGCTGCTGACCATCTTCCCACTTCTCAACGTAGTTGATGCAATAGGTGTTGGTACCCTTCAGCTCCTTCATGGCTGCACCGTCTACGGTGTTCACGAACTTCACTGAGAAATTCTTGGGACTTGTGGGGTCGAGCATCCA
>CADBVZ010000006.1 GCA_902798285.1 uncultured Prevotella sp.
ATGATGGAGAACTTCTTTGGTATCATGAAGTCAGAGCTGCTGTATCCAGGCAAGTACACATCTATGGAAGTCTTCATAAAAGACTTGAAAGAGTACATTAAGTATTATAATAATGAGAGAATAAAGCTCAGACTAAAAGGAATGAGCCCAGTACAATACCGGACTCAATTCCAAATGAGAAATAGTGTTTAATCTGTCCAAACTTTGGGGTTCACTTCATTCTTTGATCCGCATCCAAGATCTGCTGAAGCTATCGGAGGCCTCGCTGCCTATCGTGGCGGCCAGGCAAGATGCAATTACGCAGAGGCCTTTGAGGTGGTGATGAGGAGGATATGAGCGACCTGTCGATATGGGATTGTGAAGTGGATGAGGTATGTGAAGATGGTACCATCATAGCGCTCGAATCGGTACCAGCGTAGCGCACCAATCGGTACCACTGTAGCGCTCGAATCGGTACCAAAAGTTCATTTCGGTTCTGCCATTGTAGTTTAATTACTATCTTTGCCGAAGGAAATACAAAACCTTTAGCGAGATATGGCAAACCAAAATGTAACAATGAGCAAGTTAAAAAGAGCATTTCAAATGCTGGCGGCAAGCATCCCACACCGCGAGTGATAAGAGCAAGAAATATAGCGTATCAGGGGACTTGATCCGCTCTCATCCAAATAGCATCAAAGGCATCGATTGGTTACATCGCCAGTCGGTGCCTTTGGTGTTTTTTATGGCTGAAAATTTGGAATATTAAGATATTTTGTTTATCTTTGCCCGTGGTTACTACTAATATTGATGCGTTGGAGATCAATCGTCAATGAAATGGGAGGACCAGAGATATATAAGGAGGTTTCTCCTCATCACAGGATGGGGTGACCCTGAGGAGTGGAGGGAGTAATATAATCCCAAAAGGATAGTTCAGAAAGAACTTTGAATGGATGAGTAGACAACAGCAGTGTATGCTGGTGTTTTTAAGGGAGACGCTAAGAATTACCTAAGAGAAGATATAGAAGAAGGTTCTGAAAGTCTGAAAGACAGGTAGCAATATTATTATTCCTGGTCAATTTTAGTATGGTATTGTTCGCTCCTGTAGAAAATACGCTTGGTACCTTCGGCGATCAGTTTGGTGTTGTTAATTGAGCATAATCGAATCTAAAAGAAAAAAGAGATGGAGGAAATAAAGCACATACAAAAGACGTTAACTCCAATCATACTTCAGGAAGGTATGCCTGGATATGAGACTGTTCGAGATGTTGAAGAGAAACTCAATGAACCAGATGTTTTTAATATTGCGATAACTGGACCATATGGTTCAGGTAAGAGTACTGTCCTAAAAAGTTTGGTATCCCAATATCCGAACCATAACTATTTGACAATTTCCCTTGCTTCGCTTACTGGTAATGATAAGGATGGTGGTCTTGATGAGAAAGAACAACAGAAGGTGGAATACAGCCTTCTACAACAACTGATTTACAAAGAAAAGCCACAAACATTACCAAATAGCCGATTCCGTCGTATAGAGTCACGGACAGTATGGGGCTCTATATTATATGGCTTGAGCATCATTGGATTTATACTCAGCCTTTTGGTGGTTTTTGAACCTGAATGGTTGAAAGTAGAATCCTTATTCAATTTATTTAATTTAGGTAAAAAGTGGAATCTGTTCTTTGATATTTTGTGCACAGTCTATATACTTTTGTTTGTTTTCAAACTGACAGCATATTTATACAGGCATTCTATTTTTAGCAGAATCAGGGCACTCAATTTAAAGAATGTAAAAATAGAATTAAACCAAGACTCATCGGTGTTTAATAAACATTTGGAGGAGATTGTTTATTTCTTTGAATCGACAGGCTACAATGTTGTTATTATAGAGGATCTTGACAGATTTCGTTGTCCTGAAATATTTCAGAAACTACGTGAGATAAATTTCTTGCTCAGACAATCAGAAGTCTTGAAGTCACAGAATAGAACCGTAAAGTTTATCTATGCCATAAAGGATGATTTGTTTAAAGATGCTGACCGCACGAAGTTCTTTGATTATATCGTCACAGTTATTCCCGTAGTGAACCCCAAGAACTCCTGTGAAAAGCTAACTCAGGAATTAGCAGAAAGAGGTTACACTTTGGATAAAGATGTGCTGAAGGAACTGAGCGAATTTCTTAATGACATGAGGATGCTTAAGAATGTGGTAAATGAATTCCAACAATACATGGAGCGCCTTTCAAAATCTTCTTCACCAAATAAGGAAATGCTTTTGGCGATGATTATTTACAAGAATCATCATCCTGATGATTTTGGTAAGTTGCATTATAAAGATGGAGCTGTATATAAGCTCATAAGTAAAAAGGCTGATTGGATAAAGATAGCCTCTGATAAGGTGATTGCTCCCAGAATACAAGTATGGGAGAAGAAGAGGGAGGACCTAATACAGTCCCAGGCTTTTACGTTAAAACAATGGAGGATGCTGTATATGGCCCGCTATCGCGAACATTTGACGTCGACGCTAACAAATATTTCAGTTCAAGGGCAAGGGCGTTCGTTGACAGCTATTGCTGATTCTGAAGAGTTGTTTGAAGAATTAATTAAGCAAAAGAGAGTAACATACACATATAGAAATTATAATCAGAATTACTCTGACACCATTGACAATCCATTTGCTACGATTGAGAAAGAAGTAGATGCAAAATTAAGCTATTTTGAGCGAAAAAAACTGCTCTCAAGGCCTGCAGGGGAGATTGATAATGAGATTAGGATGTTAAGGGATGAGGAGAACCGTTTAAAGAACTTTAAGCTGGTAAAACTTCTTGTTCAGTTCCCAGAAATAAAGAAAGACGAGCGTTTTATTGGACTTGGCTTATCTGAACTGATGGTCTATTTCTTACAGCGAGGGTATATTGATGAAACTTACTATGACTATCTCACATTGTATGACGGAACAACTATGAGCTTGAATGACCGTGATTTGTTATCACGAATCAGACAAAATGATCCCAACGTAAATTATGATGAAGGAATTGATGATGTTAAGGCTTTCGTAGAAGATTTACCGCTGTTTGTGTATGATTATAAGAGTGTTCTGAACTATCAGATAGCAGATTATCTGGAATCCAATCCTGTGATATATAAAACTGCCCTACAGAGCTTTGAACAGCATTTCGTTACTTCATCTAACCCACCATTAGACTTTATGGCAAATTATTATAGAAGAGGTGGAAATGGTGCAGTTAAGCTATGGAGCAAATATGTAAAGGGCAAGATGAGTTGGCAGAGAATACAAACCTATGAAAAACAGGAATACTGGGATCCATTAGTAGAAGCATGGTTGCAATTCTGTGAACCTGCAGACATTTCTGAAGGAATCAAGGAATGGCTGAATAATAATTTGGGCTTCTGTATTGAGCGCCTTAATGCTATAGGAGTAGAACATTTGAAAGAGATAATAAAAGAATGCATGTTTACCGACTTAACGCCTTTAGGGCCAATAGGTGGACAATTACAAGGTGAGGATGTAATGGACGTGGCAAATTATATTCTTGAAAATAGACTCTTTGAACTCCATGATAACAACATATGGATTGCATGCCAAATAACAGGCAGTCCGTTTGATGAAATCATAAGTGTTGATTTTGTTACTGTTTCTGATATTCTATCCTCTGGTAATGATGGCTTTAAGGAATATGTTTTAGAAAATCTACAGAGTATTTTTACAGACTATATTTCCAAATCTAAAGGCCAAGAAGATGAAACTGGTCTTGTTTATATTCTGAATTGTGAAGATATAGAAGATAATCAGAAAGTAGAGTACTTGCGATGGCAAACTGAGCATAAAGTATTGGATGTCATGGACATTAATGATGCTTATAAACCGCTGGCAATACGCGGAAAGGTTCTTTATCCATGCTGGGAAAATGTCTTGGCCTATTACACTTTTGATCAGGAAATGATTTCTGATGATTTGGAAGGGTTTATTAATGAAAATGTGGACAAACTATTGAGAAAGGATTATCCAACAGAAAATAGCTCTGCATTTGCCAGTGATATTGTGTATAAGTCCTATCTTAATATAATGGCATTTGAAAAATTATTGCCCGTATTAATTCAACATGTTGGTAAAGATGATGAAGATAAGTTCACTAAGGAAACTGGCATTGAAAGGGCAAAACTGCTTGTGCAAAATAACTATCTAACTGATAATGTAAAGACAGCAAAAGTGGTTGCACAGTTTGGCGCACCTTTATTCGCGAAATATCTTAGCTTTCATATTTATAGTCTGATTGGGAACTTTGATGGGTATAATGTTGATTCAAAAACCTTGTCTATCCTGTTGGATAAAAGTTCTACACTTACAAATGGTCAACATTGGAACCTGGCAAAAAAAGTACCGGCAGAACTGGTAAAGCAAGATTCAGACCTTGCTAATGTGCTGATGGCGTTGATGATAAAGAGGAAAGAGGAACTATCTTGGCCTGTAGTTGAAGCGGTGCTTAATAAAGCAACTCAGACAGCAACAAAGAAACAATTCCAAGAGTGGCTTATTAAACGATACTTAAGTGATGTAAATAAAGAGAAGATAATCCTTAAGTCAATGAGATACCCCTATTCGGAAATTGTTGACGATACGAAACGCCCTCTAGTTCCCAAAGAATTTAAAGAATATTTGGATTTACTGGCCCCGCTTGGACTATTCACTTCGAATAAAGAAGAGGAAAAGGGGTATAGGGTATATCATAGTACAAAACAGTAATGAGATGGATTAGTATCTGTGGGCCAACTATATGGGAAATAGAAAGAGACATAAGAATAAGAAATACAAATTTGTCTCATTAATTGAGAAGAACTGGCAAAAGATCGCAATCTGGTTGTCCGGAGCATTAGTTACGCTTTTTCTGACTAAAGCATGTAATGCCATTTGGCCTGATACACCTGTTGTTGTGAAAGAGCATACTGATACGGTAAAGGTGGTTCATTCTATGAATCCTTTACAAGTTGACTCAGATAGCATCATAAGGAAGCAGATAGAGCATCAGTTGATGAACATTGAATTGCTGAATAAATACGAGGAGCAAATTGCGGGTAAACGTGAAACTGCCAAGGCTAATATCTGTAAGATAATAGTGGGGAATCCATATTCTAATAGCCGGGGGTACTCTATACAAACGGCATCATCTTATTGCTTCATAGAAATGAATACAAATGGGCCATTTATAGATATCGCTTATGATTTCTTACGAGAAGATTATATTGACTTAGTAAATACACTTTGTGTGAAGATATCTCTTAAAGATAATAATGACGGGAGGGATTTCATTGTTTCGGATATGAACTATGAGCCTCATAAGGGGAATAATGGTTTATTGGTTAGAATAGTGAATGAATTTCCGCCAGGGCAGTATACTGTTGAGGCTGGCTTTATTTTGAAGGAGAATAGAATGGACAAATATCCGGCATTTTATCGCCAGACTTTTACATTTAAGAAGTAATGGTATGGGGGAACATTATATGTTGACAGGGCTGGCGGTGTTATTGGCCTTTGTCGATTGGTATATGAGGGATTTTGTTAATATTGAACTTACGTCTAAGAATGGAGCTGATTGATTTAGACCAGAAGTTGGAGTATAGAGGGTATTTGTGGGTACTCTCAGATCCAGACAATAAAGTGGCTGGGGTGTTTGCATATTATCCCAATAAGATGAAGTGACGTAAAAGGATACAAAGTGTTTATGTCGAGTTTTACAAGTACAAGAGAGCCTATCTTGGCTGCAACCATAGATAAACTCTCTTGGTTTTAAAAAGTGTTGGGATTGTTTCTCTCGATGCTTGATAGGACCTACTTTAACTTTCTCAACGACTGTCGCGTCAGGATACACTTTTGCTTCCTTCTTTGGTACGAAGCGGCCAGTAATAGAACTTCTTACTCTGTTAGACATCCTTGCCATGGCAATTAGTATCTAGATTTATAACGAAATAAAATGTATTATGACGGTTGATCAATTATCAGATATTGTGGAGCAGTCGCTAAATAGCTTCAATTTAGAAAAACTTGCAGCAACAAAAGCGGATACAGTGAAGGAACAGATCCTTGCAATAGTCAAGCTATTATGTAAGGACTATTTGGGAGCGGCTGAATCGGAACTTAAGGTTATTCTTAACTACAAGGAGGGCGAGTTCTTCAGGAAGTATGCTTGTTATCTTCTTTGGTTGAAGGAAACGACCGTGGAGGAACGGCATCAGTTCTCCGAAGAAATTCAGCAGAAAGCTGAGGATGGCGCTGGTAATGTTATTATTAATATGGTGGACAGATTGGATAACATCAATAAAGAAACAGTGTTTGCTAAGTTGACCGTTGCAAGGATACATAATGCCATTAGTATTGAAGATTTTTTTAGGCTACATTCACTTTTGGAGAGGATACCATACGTTGATTTGAAGTTGCTTCCTCAATATAAGGAACCATTTTATGATGAGAGCGGAGATACGGAATTGCTGTTCGCAACAGGAGCGCTAGAGATTGAAACTATCGATACCAAAGGCGGATCAAATAAATATAAACTCTCAAGACTCGGTGATCAACTCTTGCGTTGGGGATTTAATATTCATCTAGATTTAGAACATGGGAAAGGTACAAGTGTGGAATTGAATTTAGGCGAAGATAGTGATATAGAAGCGATTTTTGATCAAAAGATAAAAGATGCCCAACCTAAGTTTGAAAATAATACACTATTTTTCCCTGATGGAACAAAATCGGGCAAACTTGAAGATGATGGGCAGTTTTTGTATGATGTAGCAAGGGGGAAGTGAAATGCTCTCAGAAGGGCTGGATCCTTCAGCAAGTTCAGGAAGCAAAGAAATAAAAATATGACGCAAGAGGAGAAATGGTTACTTAAGTATAATGAGGTGGTGGAGTTTATAGAACTGTACCATCGCAATCCGTCCAAGCATCGGATTGATGAGCATAATATGTTGAATTGGCTTAAAGCCAATAGGAAGCTACTCAATGCGGGGGCTCTCAAATCAGAGAGGATTGAGAGGTTTAAGGAATTGCTGGATACAATTGAACAATATAAAAGGAAGAATCAGTACGAATAAAGGGAAGAAAGTCAGCCTTCGGGCTGATTTTTTTGCTTTAATAGGATTTGAATCAAAAAGATTTTGTATATTTGCGCAGAAAATGGTTAAGACATAAGGAATATGGGAAAGTTTGAATTGATGGCGCTACCGTATGCTATTGATGCATTGGAGCCGGTGATTAGTAAGCAGACGCTGGAGTTTCATCATGGGAAACATTTGGCTGCGTATGTGAATAACCTCAACGGGCTGCTTCCTGGAAGTGGATTTGAGGAAGCTTCTCTGGAGGAAATCGTGTGTAAGGCTACTGGCGGTATTCTGAATAACGCTGGGCAGATATTGAATCACGAGCTGTACTTTGGGCAGTTTACCGCACCTAAGGCCGACAATGCTCCTAAGGGAAAGCTCGCTGAGGCCATCGTTCGTGACTTCGGTTCGTAGCATGCGTATTATCTGGATTATCAGAACCGCAGGCCAGATCATCTGGCTGCCCTTTGGCAGATTATCAATTGGGAGGTCATTGGAAAGAGGTATGAATAAGTGAACCTAGGGGCAGAAAGCCCCGACGAGTGGCTAATCCGAATCTACCGCGGGCCAGAGTGTGGTATCTGGAGAGATGACAATGCCATAGGCAATATTGCGAAGCTTGTTGCCAGGATCTGTCAGCCCCCCAATTATGGGATTATCATATTTGTGATTATCACTTTTTTGATAAAAAGTTTTGCTGGAATGAAATAATTGTTTATCTTTGCAGCCAGGAAGGTGTAATAAAACAATGAAAAAGCGTATGCAAAATCCATTTGTAACCAAAGGTTATGCTGGTGCGGAATACTTCTGCGACAGGGTGAAAGAGACTCAAGATCTGCTGAAACTGCTCACCAACGACAATAACATGGCCCTCATATCTCCAAGACGACTGGGTAAGACCGACCTGATACATCATTGTTTTGCACAACCGGAAATCAGAGGTCGGTACTATACTTTTATTATCGACATCTACGCCACTAACTCGCTGGCTGATTTCGTGGATCTGCTCGGTCAGGCCATCCTTGAAGAACTGAAGCCACTAGGGCGGAAAGCCTGGGAACACTTTGTGGTCACACTGAAGTCCATTCAGCAGCAGATATCCTTCGACATCAATGGCAACCCTGTGTGGGGTATCGGACTTGGCGCTTATACCAACCCGTCGACTACGCTCGATGAGATATTTAATTATCTGAAAACAGCCGACAAGCCCTGTCTGGTAGCCATCGATGAGTTTCAGAAGATTACGGAATACCCCAATGGACAGAACGTAGAAGCAGCTCTGAGAACCCATATTCAGAGATGTCCTAATGCCACATTCCTGTTTGCGGGCTCCAAGCGCCATCTGATGGGCGAGATATTTCTATCGCCATCGCGCCCCTTCTATCAGTCGGTGATCACCATGGGGCTATCGCCTATCCCCGTAGACAAATATACTGAGTTCGCATGCAGACAGTTCGAAAAAGGCGGAAAAACACTGCAACCCGAAGTGGTAAGCGATGTCTACCAGCGCTTTGACGGTATCACCTCTTATCTGCAGAGACTGATGAATGTGCTCTATCTGAATACGCCTCAGGGTGAAACTTGCAGCCGCGATATGATTGACGGGGCCATTAACT
Source organism: uncultured Prevotella sp. (assembly GCA_902798285.1). Classification (GTDB taxonomy): domain Bacteria; phylum Bacteroidota; class Bacteroidia; order Bacteroidales; family Bacteroidaceae; genus Prevotella. Next base: position 8,703 of record CADBVZ010000006.1, read on the forward strand.
ACATATTGGATCTGTATACGGAATATTACGAGACGCTATTGTCGCAAATGTCGGAGAAGCAGCGCAATGTATTCCTGGCTATTGCTTCCGAGCGACGCGTCAAGAGCGTCTCTGGAGGGGCTTTCGTCCGCAAATATCGGCTGGCATCGCCCAGTTCGGTCATCTCTGCCATCAGAGGTCTGCTCGACAAAGACCTTGTCACGCAGGAGAGCAATGAGTACTTCGTATACGACCTGTTCTTCCAGCTCTGGCTGGAAAGGAAGTAAAAAGGTTTTTTGCAGGGCAAGCCCTGCCTTCTTTTCGGAAAGAAGCAAAAGGATCTGTTCATTTTCTCGCTCGCTCCGAGAAAACGAACCAAAAGAGGGGCGCTACCCCCAAGGCCCCCTTCAAAGGGGGATGCAACCGCTCCTCCTGTCGCTCTTTTAAATAGGAACCCTCGGACCATCAAAGGTCCGGGGTGTTTTTTTATGTGGCCCCCTCCGGAGGGCTACCATAATATAATACCTGAAAACACTCGGGGAGCGCCCCGCGGCTAGGGGCAGACAGCCCCGACGAGCGGTTGGATCAGTTTGGATCAGGGGACGACTGATCCAAAGAAGTTAAAAAAGGTTGTAGTATTACAACTATATGAATAATATTTTGTATATTTGCAATCGTGAACGATTGCGAGCTCGGGCGGCACCGACCTTGCAGCATGATATAGTTATAACTAACAAAAACAAAACTTATGAAAGAACTGAAAGGAACAAAGACTGAGCAGAACCTCAAGGAGGCTTTTGCTGGCGAGAGTATGGCGAGAAACAAGTACACTTATTTTGCATCACGCGCCAAGAAAGATGGATTTGTGCAGATTGCTGCTATCTTTGAGGAGACAGCTGCTAATGAGAAGGAGCACGCCAAGATGTGGTATAAGTACCTGAATGGTGGTAGTGTAAGCGATACGAAGGCTAATCTGGCTGATGCTGCCAATGGCGAGAACTTCGAGTGGACGGATATGTATGCCCGTATGGCCAAGGAGGCTCGCGAAGAGGGCTTTGACGAGATTGCCGCGAAGTTCGAACTGGTAGGCGCTATCGAGAAGCACCACGAAGAGCGCTATCGTAAGTTGTTGAAGAACATCGAGGATGCAGTAGTGTTCTCTCGCGAGGGTGATGTCATCTGGCAGTGCAGCAACTGCGGACATATCGTCATTGGTAAGAAAGCTCCCGAGGTTTGTCCTACCTGTGATCATCCGCAGAGCTATTTCCAGATAAAAGCGGACAACTTTTAAAGCAGCGAGAGCCATTATGCTTGCATAAATGGCCGAGTCGCGACTAAAAGTCATTAAAGATAACTTTTAATGATCCAAGAATCTAGCGGGGGGAGAGGGGTGAACCCAGTGGATCTGGAAGGTGCGCTCGTACTCGGGGAACTGCTCGAGATAGCGGGCAGTGAGTTCGCGCTCGATAGACTCCTTGTACTGGGGATCGACCAGGGCAATACAGGCGCCCTTGAAGCCTGCGCCTGAGAAGCGACCGCCATAAATACCTGGCAGGGAGCGCATAATCTCATAGATGGCAATGAGCTCGGGCGAGCCACACTCGTAGTTGTGGATGGAGCTCTCGCAAGAATCGAAAGAGAGTTTGCCGAAGAGCTTGAGATTGCCCGTCTCCCATGCTGTGACACCCTGACGCACACGACGATACTCAGAATAGAAATGCTCGGCTCTGCGGGCAAAACGGGCTGGCATGGCTATGCGGGTCTTCTCGAACGTGGCCTTGGGAATATCGCGCAGGAAGGTCTTATCGAAGGTCTTCAGGGGCTGGTCGGTATAGGCGAGCATATTCCAAGCGGCGGTCTTACACTCATACACGCGCAGATTATAATCGCTATTCACAAGACTACGCGTGAGTCCGGAGAAGAAAATGCCGATCTCGAACTCGGGCATATCGGGATGACGCTTGATGACGCGCCACTCGTTACTATCGCAATCGAGGAAGAGCAGACCATCGGCCTGGCCCAGAGCGATACAGGCCTGATCGAGCAGACCGTTGTTGAGACCGATATACTCGCGCTCAGCCTCGGAGGCAATCTTGACCACCTCGAAGGGCTGGAGGGTGATATCGTTGGCCTTGGCAAAGGCCATGACATAGGCGATGAGCACCGCTGCACTGGAACTGAGACCGCCAATGGGCAGGGAGCCCTGAATGACGCCATTGATGCCGTGCTTCAGCTCAAAACGCTTCCGGAGGGCATATTTGGCACCGCGGGCATAATCGCCCCAATGACGCTCCTTGACCTGAGTGGGGGAGTCGATCTCGAAATCGACCAAGCCTTCGAAGGTCTTGGATTCCAGATGCACATGGGCATCTGGAGCAATGTCGAACCAGAGGTCGACTCCTTTATCGATGGCAAAACCTGTGACGAGACCATGCTGATGATCGACATGCGCGCCCAAAGGGCAAACGCGATAGGGGGCGAAAATATGATACTGCATACTACGGATTGTTTTGGATGCAAAAATACAATTATTTTTTGATCTTTCTGCTTTTTTCGCCAATTTTTTGTATCTTTGCCCCAAATTTGCAATCAGATGAAGAATATAGTTATAGCGGCTGGGTATGCCACCAGGTTGGGGAAACTGACCAGAAACTTCCCCAAGCCTCTGCTCAAGATAGGGGAGAACACCATCCTGGGCAGAATGCTGGATGATATCGACCAGATTCCGGAGATTGATGAGCATATTATCATCACGAATCATAAGTTCGCGGATATCTTTCGCGAATGGGCGAAAGATAGAGGTGAGAGATTACCAGGCAAGCCCATCACTATTGTGGATGATGGGACTGAGACGAATGAAACCAGACTGGGGGCGGTCTGTGATCTCCTCTTCGCGATGGACAAGCTTCAGATCAATGATGACTTATTAGTGGTGGCAGCGGATAATTTGCTGTTCTTCAGCTTCCAGGAGTTCGTGGACTTTGCTAAGGGCAAGGGGACAAGCTGTATCATGTGTCATGAGCAGCCTTCAATAGAGAAGCTACAGCGCACAGGTGTTGTGGAACTGGATGAGCATCATCGGGTGCTGGACATGGAGGAGAAGCCTCAAGTGCCGAAGAGTCACTGGGCTGTGCCTCCGTTCTACATCTATCTTCGCCAAGATCTGGAACTGGTGAGACATTCCGTTGAGAATGGGTGTGGGAAGGATGCGCCAGGGAATCTTGCTCACTATATGGTGGAGCATACCGTTATGCATGCTTGGCCAATGTCAGCAGGGCGATTTGACATTGGGTCAATCGACACCTACGAAGAGGCCAAACGGAGGTTTGGATAGTTTATTCATTTTCTCGCTCGCTCCGAGAAAACGAACCAAAAGAGGGGCGCTACCCCCAAGGCCCCCTTCAAAGGGGGATGCAACCACTCCTCCTGTCGCTCTTTTAAATAGGTACCCTCGACCCATCAAAGGGTCGGGGTGATGATAATAATCTATACCCTTGAAAACACCGAGGGGTATGGGGGCGAGGAGCCACCATTAAAAAAGAAACATAAAATAAATATGGAAAGAATTGATTTGAATGGAAAGAAGGTATTGGTGACTGGAAGTGCGGGATTTATTGGAAGTAATCTGGTGCTGAGGCTCTTCAAGGAGATGAACGAGGGCACTATCGTGGGACTGGATAATCTGAATGATTACTATGATCCGACGCTGAAGGATTATCGCCTGAGTGTGATTGAGAAGGCCAAGCCTGCAGGGATTGACTACAAGTTTGTAAAGGGCGATCTCGCGGATAAGGCTTTGATTGATAAGCTGTTTGCTGAGTACCAGTTTGATGTGGTGGTGAATCTGGCTGCACAGGCGGGGGTAAGGTACTCGATTACCAATCCCGATGCTTACATCCAATCGAACATGATCGGATTCTACAATATCCTCGAGGCGTGTCGGCATCACCCCGTGGAGCATTTGGTTTATGCTTCTAGTAGTTCTGTGTATGGCGGCAATAAGAAAGTGCCGTTCTCGACTGATGACAGGGTGGACAATCCTGTGTCGCTCTATGCTGCTACGAAGAAGAGTAATGAGTTGTTTGCGCACTGCTACTCGAAACTGTATAATATTCCAACAACGGGATTGCGATTCTTCACGGTGTATGGACCTGCGGGAAGACCTGACATGGCGTACTTCGGGTTTACGAATAAGTTGCTTCGCGGCGAGACCATCCAGATATTCAACTATGGCAACTGTCGCAGAGACTTTACGTATGTGGATGACATCGTGGAGGGTGTTTATCGTGTGATGCAGGGTGCACCTGAGCGAAAGACTGGTGAGGATGGATTGCCCATTCCGCCTTATGCCGTCTACAACATTGGCGGTGGACAGCCTGAGAGTCTGCTGGACTTTGTGCAGATTCTGCAGGAGGAACTTGTAAGGGCAGGTGTGTTGCCAGAGGACTTCGATTTCGAGGCCCACAAGCAACTGGTACCGATGCAGCCAGGAGATGTTCCCACCACCTACGCTGATGCCACTGCTTTAGAGCGGGATTTTGGATTTACGCCCAAGATTACGCTCCGCGAAGGATTACGCAGATTTGCTATTTGGTATAAGGAGTACTATGGCTGAATGGATGTTCAATTAATTAATCAGGAACTCCTGAGGGAGTTGCATGAGAAGGCGGCTCAGAATGAGAGGCTGCGGATGAACTTTGATCTGAGGACCACGCCAGAGGATACATCGCAGCGAATGCTGAATGCTCTTCAGCCAGGGACGCATATCCCTATCCATCGACATCTGAAGACTTCCGAGACTGTCATCTGTCTGGAAGGGTGTCTGGACTGGGTGTTCTATGAAGAGAAAAGTGGTGGAGCTGAGCATCAGAATGACGGCGAAATGGCCACAGATGAGACGCAATATGTGGAAACAGCGCGTTTTAGGGTGTGTCCTCGGGAGGGACAATTCGGCATTCAGGTGCCTCTGGGGGCCTGGCATTCGGTTGAGGTGTATGAACCAAGTACCATCCTTGAAGCCAAGGACGGAGCCTATGGGAAATGAAAAAGATAATCGTAGCGATTGATTCGTTTAAGGGCTGTCTGACTTCAATTGAGGCCAATCAGGCAGCTGCAGCGGGGATTGGATCAGGGGATTCAATCCAAGTGCCTGTGAGCGATGGCGGAGAGGGGTGGCTGGAGGCATTCCATTCTGCAATGGGTGGCGAGATTGTCGAAGTCAATGTGAAAGATCCACTGATGCGTCCCATTGTAGCGCAGTATCTCGTTCAAGGCGATACGGCAGTGATAGAAATCGCCAAGGCTAGCGGACTGACACTGCTCTCGCCAGAGGAACGCAATCCGATGGTAGCCACGAGTTATGGCACAGGACAATTGGTTGTGGATACTGTTCGCAAAGGGTGTAAGCACATCATCGTAGGGCTTGGTGGCAGTGCCACCAGCGATTGTGGAATCGGCATGCTGCGGGCAATTATTGATGCCTGTGCCAAGCATGGCAACATTCCCGCTGGCGTGCCTACTCGTAGCCATTGGGATGATGTACGGGAATTAGATAATGTCCATTTCACAATCGCAACGGATGTCACTAATCCGCTTTGTGGCGAGAATGGGGCAGCGCATGTATTTGCGCCACAAAAGGGAGCAACACATGAACAGGTTCTTGCTCTTGATGCTCGTGCCAAACGATTTGCGGAGGTCTCTGCTAAGCATATGGGCCGTGACTGCCAAAACATGCCTGGCGCAGGTGCTGCAGGAGGACTTGGCTATGCTTTCCTGCAATACATGCATGCAGAGTGTCGCTCAGGCATCGAACTCTTATTAGATACCATCCATTTCGATGACCTTTTACAAGATGCTGACCTCGTCATCACAGGCGAAGGCTCTGCCGATCGCCAAACCCTCATGGGCAAATTGCCGTTTGGCATCCTGCAACGGGCAAAGAGGCAGAACATCCCTGTTATGCTCATAGCGGGGCGCATAGCGGATGAGCAACAGCTCCTCGATGCTGGCTTCGCCAGCGTCGCTTGCATTAATCCTCCAGGATTGCCACTGGAGGTAGCAATGCAACCAGAAATTGCGAAAGAGAATATCTGTCGGACAGTTATGCAGGGCAAGCCCTGCATGGTCACAACCATCCAACCTTCCTTGTCCTAAGGAAGGCTTCGAACCCCCTCTCCAAACCTCGTCCCCCAATCATTGGGTGAGAGGCTTAATTGATTCCGGCGACTGGTCGCCTCCATCAAAGTTATTAGTATGGTTCACATAGCTTTCGCCCTTCGGGTGAACCATGGTTTTTATGTGGCCCCTGCGGGGCTACCATAATAAAATACCTGAAAACACTCGGGGAGCGCTGCGCGGCTAGGGGCAGACAGCCCCGACGAGCGAGGGTGGGATGGAGTGAGCATCAGCGAGCGGGGAGAAAGCTAAACCCAAATTTTAACGAAAAATTTGCATAATTCAGATTATAATTGTAAATTTGCAGCCAAATGGCTGCGAAACTGCTTACGCTCGGCCAAATGTTGAATGCAAAAATAAAAACTATGAATATGATTAGTGATAGCATTAAGTACATCGGTGTGGATGATTTGGACATCGATCTGTTTGAGAGTCAGTATGTGGTGCCTGAGGGCATGAGTTATAATTCGTATCTCATTGAGGATGAGAAGATTGCTGTGCTGGATACTGCTGACCGGAGAAAAGGGGAGGAGTGGAAAGCAAACCTGACAGCAGCCCTGAATGGCAGACAGCCGGACTATCTGGTGGTTCATCACATGGAGCCTGACCACTCGGCACTCATCGCCTGGATGCTGGAGACGTATCCTCAGGTGCAACTGGTGTGCAGCGCTCAGGCTGTGAAGATGCTGCCCAACTTCTTCGAGGGCTTTAACTTCGAGGGCCGCCTGAAGACTGTGAAGGAGGGTGATACCCTTGCACTGGGACACCATACACTGCAATTCATCGGTGCTGCAATGATACACTGGCCAGAGGTGATCATGAGCTATGACACCAAGGACAAGGTGCTCTTCAGTGCTGATGGCTTCGGTAAGTTCGGAGCTGTGAAGGTCAATGTTCTTCGACAAGCGAAGCGGCAAAGCCGATTACAATGGTCAATGTTCAATGAAGAATTCGACTGGGCTTGCGAGGCACGTCGCTATTACTTTAATATCTGCGGTAAATATGGCTCACAGGTACAGGGTGTGATCAAGAAGATGGCTGCGCTGGATGTGCAGGCTATCTGTCCGCTGCATGGTCCTGTGCTGAAGGGTGAGGCCCTGGAAGAGGCTGTGAAGCTCTACGATACCTGGAGCAAATATGAGCCCGAGAGTGAGGGCATCCTGATAGCTTATGCCAGCATTCATGGCGGTACAGCAGCTGCTGCAGAGCGACTTGGCGAGATGCTTCGCGAAAAAGGTAAAAAAGTAAAAGGGGAAAAAGGTAAAGAATTCAAGGTGGTGGTGAGCGATCTGAGTCGCGAGGATATGGCTGAGGTCATCGAAGATGCCTTCCGCTATCCTACGGTGGTTGTAGCAGCATCGAGCTATGATGCAGGTGTGTTCCCCGTGATGCACGACTTCTTGTATCATCTGCAAATCAAGAACTACCAGAAGCGCAAGTTTGGTATCATCGAGAACGGCAGTTGGGCTCCGACAGCCGGCAAGACCATGCGCACCATGATTGAGGCCCTGAAGGACTGTGAGATTGTAGAGCCCATGGTGACCATCCGCTCACGCATGAAATCGACCGATGAGCCCCTGCTGGAGCAGTTGGCTGAGGCGCTGATTTCCTAAAAATACGTTTAAGGGGTGCATAAGTGCAAATATATGAAGAGATATTTTGTTTATTAACATAAAATTGCTAACTTTGCACCCGATTTTGAAGATTCATCGATGAAACAATTTAAAAACAACGGGAAATTAAAGCTGTTGATTATTGTGGGAACCAGACCGGAGATCATCCGACTGGCAGCGGTGATCAACAAGTGCCGTACCTATTTCGACACGCTGCTGGCCCATACGGGACAGAATTATGACTATAACCTCAACGGGGTGTTCTTCAAGGACCTGAAACTGGAAGATCCGGACATCTATATGGAGGCTGTGGGTGATGACCTGGGTGCTACCATGGGAAATATCATCGACAAGAGTTATAAGGTGATGGTGGAGACCAAGCCTGACGCTGTGCTGGTTCTGGGCGATACCAACAGCTGCCTGAGTGTGATCGGTGCCAAGCGATTGCATATCCCCATCTTCCACATGGAGGCTGGCAACAGGTGTAAGGACGAGTGTCTGCCTGAGGAGACCAACCGACGCATTGTGGACATCATCAGCGATGTGAACATGGCGTACTCGGAGCATGCGCGCAGATATCTGGCTGACTGCGGTCTGCCCAAGGAGCGTACCTACGTGACGGGAAGTCCCATGGCTGAGGTGCTGCACAACAATCTCGCCGAGATTGAGGCTAGCGACATCCACGAGAGACTGGGGCTCGAAAAAAATAAATATATTTTGCTCTCAGCGCATCGCGAGGAGAACATCGATACGGAGAAGAACTTCATGAGTCTCTTTAATGCCATCAACAAGATGGCGGAGAAATATGACATGCCCATCCTCTACAGCTGTCACCCCCGCTCGAGAAAGCGTCTGGAGGCCAGTGGTTTCCAGTTGGACAAGCGCGTGATTCAGCATGAGCCCCTGGGATTCCACGACTATAACTGCCTGCAGATGAATGCCTTTGCAGTGGTGAGTGACTCGGGAACACTGCCTGAGGAGAGCAGCTTCTTTACCTCCGTGGGCCATCCCTTCCCTGCCATCTGCATCCGTACCTCAACAGAGCGTCCCGAGGCCCTGGATAAGGCGTGCTTCTTTATCGCCGGCATCGACGAGGCCAGTCTGTTGCAGGCTGTAGATACAGCTGTGACCATGAATCAGAATGGCGATTATGGTATCCCTGTGCCTGACTATATCGAAGAGAATGTTTCCACGAAAGTGGTGAAGATCATACAGAGTTACACGGGGATTGTGAATAAGTTTGTATGGAGAAAGTTCTAGGTCTGGATAGAATCAGAAAGCGCCGTCTTAAGAATCCGGTGGTCAGACTGCTGAGATGGTATTTTAGTAAGAATGCACTGCCTTACTGGTGTATTTTTGCGCTCGACGGTATCATCCTGCTTGGATCAGGTATCTTCAGTTATTGGATATTCAATGAGCGTCATGGGGTGATAGAAAACTTCATGCCGCTGATGAATACCTTGATTGTGTATTTGCTGACGAACATCATCGGTGTAAGAGTGTTCCATACTTATGCCGGTATCGTCCGCTACTCATCGTTTGTGGACCTGTTGAAGGTGTGCTATGCCAACCTGTTGTCGTTTGCGTTGGTTTGGTGCCTGCATTACATCATATATGAAGTGCCGGAGGATGTGATGGTGCATTTCCGTACCAGGGAGATTGTGCTGATGTTTATTATCTCCACTTCGCTGATGTGGGCTGTGAGAATCCTGGTCAAGGCCCTGTATGACGTGTCGGCTTATGACAAGCGTGCCTCGAGAGCGCTCGTCTATGGAGCTATGAACGGGGGCGTGGGACTGGCGAAGAATATCCGTAACCAGCGACCTGTGAAGTATATCATCAAGGGCTTTATCTCGCATGATGCCCGACTGAAGCATAACCGACTGATGGGTGAGCGTGTGTACAGCCAGTACGACGATATCGCCTGGATTGCCGAGAAGAATCGCATTGAGGTATTGCTGGTGGCTTCAAACCGTGTGGATGAGATACGACAGAACCAGAAACTGCTCGATGAACTGATTGATGTAGGTGTGAAGATCTTCCTGGCCCAGAGTGCGGCCGAGATGAACTCGGAAGCCGATAGTCAGCAGATGATGTCGGACCTGAAACTGAAAGAGGTGTCAGTCGAAGACCTGCTTCCACGTAATGAGATCAAGGTGGATATGGAGTCGGTGGGAGAGCTGCTGGCCAATAAACGCATCATGATTACGGGTGCTGCGGGAAGTATTGGTTCTGAGATGGTGCGCCAGATAGCCTCCTATAAACCGGAAGCCATGTTGCTGATTGACTCTGCAGAAACACCTGAGCATGATGTGAGGTTGATGATGGCCAGTGAGTTCCCGGATGTGGAGACGCAGACTGTTGTGGCGAATATCTGTCATATGGCGCATATGGAGAAACTCTTCAGAGACTTCCGTCCAAACTATGTGTTCCATGCGGCTGCCTATAAGCATGTGCCCATGATGGAGGATAACCCCTGTGAGGCCGTGTTTAATAATATATATGGTACCAAAGTGATTGCCGACCTGAGCGTGAAGTACGGCGTCAGGAAGTTTGTCATGGTGTCGACAGATAAGGCCGTGAACCCGACGAATGTGATGGGTTGCTCGAAGCGTATCTGCGAGATCTATGTGCAGTCACTCGATCGTGAGTTGAAGTTCCGGGAGTTGGATGATGTGCGTAAGGCCAAGAAGGCAAAGAACAGCACGAGGAATGTATATACTCAGTTTGTGACCACGCGTTTCGGAAACGTGCTGGGCTCGAATGGTTCTGTGATCCCCCTGTTCCGTGAGCAGATTCGTAAGGGTGGGCCTGTGACGGTGACAGATGAGCGTATTGTGCGTTACTTCATGCTCATTCCTGAGGCCTGTAAGCTGGTGCTGGAGGCAGGAACCAAGGGTAATGGCGGTGAGATTTTTATCTTTGATATGGGACAGCCCGTGAGGATTGCTGACCTGGCGGCGAGAATGATTAAGCTCTCGGGTGCGAAGAACGTGGAGATTCAGTATACAGGACTTCGTGAGGGTGAGAAACTCTATGAGGAGATGCTGAACGACAAGGAGAAGACGAAGCCGACCTTCCACGAAAAGATTCGTATAGCCAAGGTCCGTGAGTATGACTTTGATCAAGTTTCGAAGGATATTGACGAGCTGATTGAAATATCAAAGCAATTTGATGATATCGCCACCGTCAAAAAGATGAAGGAGATCGTCCCCGAATACAAGAGCGAAAACTCCCCGAAATACGAAACACTCGATAAAAAATAAAAAAATCCCAGCGGAATTGCTGGGATCTTTTTTATTTAATGATGAAACCACCATTTGGTTGAATGGTAAGTTTAACCAAACCTTTCTTGTTAAGCTTCAAAGGTGTGAGTGTGGGCTCACCAGTCTTGTTGTCAACGTAACAAGTTGAGAATTGACAGTTCTTGGACGAGCCAAGCGGCAAAGCCGAGCGGAAAGTTGACAGATCCAAGGTGAGGGTGAGGGGTTCTTTGAGGGCATTGAGCCCCGCAATATACCAACGACCATTCGTGGCTTTACGGGCGAGAACTACATATTTCCCTGGATAACCATCGATGAACCGCGTTTCTTCCCAAGTCGTGGGGAGTTCACGCAGGAAATCGAGCTCGAACTGGGGAAGCTCCTCCAGGTTGTTGGGCTGGATAGCCACACACTGCACCGAGGTTTGCATGATAATACCAGCAGCCATCTCGAAGATATCGGTGGTCTTACGGGTATGACGGCTCTTATTATCCGTCGACATCCATTTGTTCATGATGATACCACCCCAATCCATGGAAGCCGTGGCATTACGACAGAAAGGATGGAGTGTGAGGTCGAAGCCCTCACTGATCGTAGCGCCTTCGCCAAAGAACAGATTCTCGGAGGCCAGCACAGCCTCTGAGGCTACGAAGTTAGGATACATACGCTCCCAACCGCGAGGGATGGTACAGCCATGGAACACCACCTGCAGACCATAGCGGTTGGCATCGGAGAGAATGTCCTCGTAGAGCTGCATGGTCTCCTGTTTGTCGCCTCCGAAGAAATCGACCTTGATACCCTTCACACCAATGCTCTCGAGCCATGACATCTCCTTCTCACGGGCAATGGCAGTGTTCATGCAATTGCGTGGGGTCTGTGGGGCATCGTTCCAGAAGCCATTGCTGTTGTACCACATCAGCAGGTGAACACCCTTGCTCTGGGCATATTTGGAGAGTTCGGCTATGCGCTCACGACCAATGTTCTGATCCCACCAGTTGTCGACCAGGCAGTACTCGAAGCCCATGGCTGAAGCCAGGTCGATAAAGCGTACCTGATCATCGTAGTTGATGGAGTTATCCTGACCAATGAGCCAGCTCCAGGTGTAGCGGCCAGGTTTGTAGTCTGTGGAGGGCTCATAGCGAGGCTCCACCACATCGTAGCTAATCGTAGTTTCGGCAATAGGTTTCAGGCTATTGCCAACAGTAATGGTTCGCCATGGCGTTTCGCCAGGCAATGGAATGGCTGCGTAGTCCGTGCCATAGCCGTTGTTCTCGCCACGATCAGGGTAAACAATTGTGTAACCCATGCCAGATTGATAATCTGACAGGTGGCTTCCACAGTAGTTGGAACCGACTCCGGTCTCTGATACCAGAGCCCAGAGAACCCCCTCTTGCTCCCCCTTAGAAAGGGGGAGATTATTTTTTTTATTGATGGAATTTTTTGCAAAAATTCCATCAATGGGTTTGACATCAGAACCCCCAATGTGAAACAACGCAGGGAAGATGTAACCATGGCCATAGCGGGAGGGGGTGGTCATGGGGGCATCATTGGAGTAGCCTTCTTCGTAAGAGGGCTTGGTCTGCTCCCAACCGGACTCGGGACCTATTTGGGGTGAGATAAAGGTGGTAGTGCCATCAGGGAAGTTGAAACTGCTCAACTCGGCCAGGATGCGCACACGCTTGTACTCACGACGATTGATCTTCTGTCGGGGCATCTGATAGCGGAAAGCTATATCGTTGTTGCTCACCTGGAACAGGATGCTGAACTTCACGCCTTCTTTGTTCTCAACATCCACAGTCAGAGTGTTGGCCTCGTAATGAGATGTCGAGGCTTTCGTGCCTCGCATCTTATAGTTAGAGGTGAGAGGGGAGGGGTGAGAGGTGAGAATAGACAGGTCTTTGGTGAGATCACCGAGGGAGGTTTTGAGACCTAGGGCGGAGGGCTCTAACACTTTGACACCATCGAGACTGGCTGTATAGGACAGGCGTCCGCCTCGATCACTCACTGTCACCACCAAACTACCGTTAGGTGATGAAACAGTAACGTCATCAGCCCAAACCAGGGCTGATGACGTTAACAGTATTGCTAAAAATAATTTTCTCATTATAATATTTGTTCGCTTTCGATGTCCTTGAAGTACTTATAGGTAGCTACCTTCAGCTCGTCGGCAGCCTCCTCATCGCAAACGATGATACCATGCTCATGCATCTGCAGGGCAGAGATGGTCCACATGTGGTTGATAGAACCCTCGACAGCTGCCTGAAGGGCGCGAGCCTTGGCATGACCATTGGCCAGGATCATCACCTCGCGTGCATCCATCACTGTACCAACACCAACGGTCAGTGCGTGAGCAGGTACATTCTCGGGCTTGCCACCGAAGAAACGGCTGTTGGCAATACGGGTATCTGTGGTCAGGGTCTTCATACGGGTCTTAGAACGCAGAGAAGAGCCTGGCTCGTTGAAAGCGATATGGCCATCGGGGCCAATACCTCCGATGAAAAGGTCGATACCACCTGCCTCGGCAATCATCTCCTCATAGTGCTTGCACTCAGCCTGCAGGTCGGGGGCATTACCATTGAGGATATGGATATTCTCCTTGGGGCAGTCGATATGATCGAATAGGTTGCGAGCCATGAAAGCATGATAGCTCTCAGGGTGGGTCTCGGGCAGACCTACATACTCGTCCATGTTAAAGGTAATAACGTTCTTAAATGATACCTTACCAGCACGATTGGCCTCTACGAGGGCATTGTACATACCGACGGGAGAAGAACCTGTGGGAAGACCCAGCACAAACTTACGGCCGGGGGTGGGGTTGAACTGGTTGATACGCTCAATCACGTGGTTAGCTGCCCACTGTGACATGTTCTGATAGTTGCTTTGAATAATAACTCTCATAATGTTTTTGATTTTGGTTTTTAAATAATTTGCTGCAAAAATACAAATAAAAATAAAAAAGTAAAAAAGTAAAAAGGTAAAAAAATTAAAAAACGCTTATTTTTTTTGTAATTTGCTCATTTAATCGTAACTTTGTACCCAATATGAAGGAATTTGTAATATCAGAGGCGAAGGCGGAGACTGCTGTACTGGTGGGACTCATCACCAAGGAGCAGGATGAAGCCAAGACCAAGGAATATCTCGATGAACTGGAGTTCTTGGCGGATACAGCTGGTGCTGTAACCGTGAAGCGCTTTACCCAAAAGGTAGGTGGACCCAGTCAGACGACATACGTAGGTAGTGGAAAACTACAGGAGATCAAGCAATATATTAAACAATGTCAGGATGCCTACGATGAGTGGGTAGACGCACAGGATGCATCTTTGTGGGCACAAGGACTTTTAGATGAATCTGACGCCCCACAGCCTGTGGGTATGGTGATTTTCGATGATGAGCTGAGTGCCAAGCAGATGAGGAATATCGAGCAGGAGCTTCAGGTGAAGATCCTGGATCGTACCTCACTGATCCTCGACATCTTCGCCATGAGGGCCCAGACAGCTGAAGCCAAGGCTCAGGTGGAGTTGGCTCAGCATCGTTATATGTTGCCCCGACTGCAGCGCCTGTGGACTCACCTGGAACGTCAAGGTGGTGGCTCAGGCTCAGGAGGTGGAAAGGGTTCTGTGGGACTGCGTGGACCTGGTGAGACCCAGTTGGAGATGGACCGAAGAATCATCCTGCAGCGTATCACCCTGCTGAAGCAGCGTCTGGCAGAGATTGACAAGCAGAAGACTACCCAGAGGAAGAACCGTGGCAGACTGATTCGCGTGGCACTCGTAGGTTATACCAACGTGGGCAAGAGTACGATGATGAACCTGCTAGCCAAGAGTGAGGTGTTTGCAGAGAACAAGCTTTTTGCTACCCTCGATACCACAGTGAGGAAGATGACCATCGACAACCTGCCCTTCCTGTTGGCTGATACCGTCGGTTTTATCCGTAAGTTGCCCTCTGACCTGGTGGAGAGCTTTAAGAGCACCCTCGATGAGGTGAGAGAGGCTGATCTGCTGGTGCATGTGGTAGACATCTCGCACCCCGACTTTGAGGAGCAGATCCGTGTAGTGGAGGAGACTCTGAAGGAACTGGGTTGTGCTGACAAGCCTGCGATGCTGGTGTTCAACAAGATCGATGCCTATACCTTCACTCCTAAGGAAGAGGATGATCTGACGCCCATGACCAAAGAGAATCTGACGCTCGAGGACTTGGAGAAGACATGGATGGGAAAGATGGGAGGGGGGAGTTCTTGGACAAGCCAAGCGGCAAAGCCGAGCGCAGGACAATACTTAGAGTGTCTCTTCATTAGCGCGAAACAAAAAGCAAATATTGATGAGTTGCGCGAAACCTTATATAAAAGGGTACGCGAACTCCACGTACAGAAGTATCCGTATAATGATTTCCTCTATAGCATAGAGGAGTAGACAAGAATGCAAGTAGACAAGGAGTACAAGAGAAATTTTTTAAAATATGAGTAACTACAGAAATTTAACACAAAACGAAATTGAGATTTTAGAGAACAACGTCTGCTGGGCGGAAGACTGGCAGCGTGTGTTAGTTGCAGAAGACTTTAAACCTTACAATTTCCATCGCGTCATTTTCTATGGCGACATTCGACTGGGATCATTCAACAAGATGGTGGAGGTGAGCAAGGGCTTCCTGAAGCATTCAGGCATTAACGATGCCACCCTGAGGAATGTCACCGTGGGCAACGACTGCTTGATTGAGAAGGTGGGTAACTACATCAACAACTATACCATTGGTAACGACTGTTACATCTCGAACATCTGTACACTCGAGACCACTGACGATGCCACCTATGGCGAGGGTAGTGTGATCTCCGTGCTCAACGAGATGGGTGATGGCAATGTGACCATCTTCCGCGAGTTGAACTCTCAGGTGGCTTCGCTGATGGTGAAGCATGAGCGTGATAAGGAGCTGAAGCAGCGTCTGCAGCAGATGATTGAGGATGAGCTCCGCATATCGCGTCCTGATCGCAGCTATATCGGTAATAACGTGAAGATTATCAATGCCAAAGATATTACCAACACCATCATCAAGGGTGACTGTGAGATCAGTGGTGCTGCACGACTCTCTGAGTGTACCGTGATGAGTTCGATGGATGCTCCTGTATTCATTGGTACGGGTGTGATCTGCGAGAACTCCATTATCTGCGATGGCTGTTCGATCAACAACTCCGTGAAGATGCAGGACTGCTTCGTGGGTGAGGCTTGTCAGATAACCAACGGTTTTACGGCTGAAGCATCGCTGTTCTTCGCCAACTCGTTTATGGCCAATGGTGAGGCCTGTGCTGCTTTCTGCGGTCCCTTTAGTGCCTCACACCATAAGTGTTCATTGCTGATTGGTGGTGAGTTCTCATTCTATAATGCAGGCTCAAACACCAACTTCTCGAACCACGCCTATAAGATGGGTCCCCTGCACTATGGTACCCTGGAGCGTGGTACTAAGACAGCCTCTGGCTCGTATGTGCTGATGCCAGCTACCATTGGTGCCTTCTCTGTATGTTTCGGTAAGCTGATGCACCATCCTGACACAAGAAATCTGCCCTTTAGCTATCTGATGGCTTATGGCGATGACTGCTATCTGGTGCCTGGACGTAACATCACCACTGTTGGTCTGTATCGTGATATCAAGAAATGGCCCAAGCGCGACAAGCGCAGTAAGCAGTCGAAGAAGAGTATCATTAACTTCGACTGGCTCTCGCCCTTCACCGTGGGAGAGATCATGGAGGGAATCAAGATCCTGAAGGCCCTGCGTGATGCCTCGGGTGATAATGTGTCGACCTATAACTTCCACGAGTATGTGATCAATGCCTCTTCGCTTCGCAAGGGTCAGAAGTACTACGACATCGCCCTGCGTATTTATATGGGCGCTGTCTTGAAGCGTGCCCAGAAGGAGGGTTACATTGGCAAGCCTGTAAGCACTGTGGGACAGGGTAAGTGGATTGACATGAGCGGACTGCTGTTGCCTGAGAGTGAGGAGCAGCGACTCATCGAAGACATCAAGAGCGGTGCCATCGACAATATCCAGCAGGTGCTTGATCGCTTCACGGAGATCAACGATCACTACAGCGACTACCGTTGGGCTTGGAGCTATCAGATGATTCTGGACTACTACCATCTGGAGGAACTCGATGTAGCTGCCTGTGAGCGTATTCGCGAGGACTATGTGAAGGCCCGCAGAGCCTGGATTGCTGAGATCCGCAAGGATGCTGAGAAGGAGTATTCTATGGGTGATGTGGACAAGGAAGTGCTCGATGAGTTCGTAGAGAAGCTCGATCACGAAATTGACTATGAGAATTGAGCATCGCTCAATTCTCGGGAGACAAGGAGACAAGTAGACAAGGAGTTCTTGGACAAGCCAAGCGGCAAAGCCGAGAGCAAGACAAATGTTTTTCAAGTAGATAAGAAAGATGAAAAAACTATTCGTTATTTTAGGGCTGGCGATGCTCGGAATGAGTGCGCAAGCGAAAGATTACAAGTATGAAACCGTAAACGGAGACCTGATGAACTCACGCATTTACACCCTCGACAATGGATTGAAGGTGTTCTTGAGCGTGAACAAAGAGAAACCCCGTATTCAGACTTATATTGCAGTGAGGACTGGATCGAAAAATGATCCGGCTGAGACCACTGGTCTGGCTCACTATCTGGAGCACCTGATGTTTAAGGGTACCCAGCAGTTTGGTACTAACAACTATGCAGCCGAGAAGCCCCTGCTCGATGAGATTGAACAGCGTTATGAGGCTTATCGTAAGCTCACGGATCCTGAGGCCCGTAAAAAGGCTTACCACGAGATCGACTCCGTGAGTCAGGTGGCTGCCCAGTACTTCATCCCCAATGAGTATGACAAGCTGATGGCTGCCATTGGTGCTGAGGGTACCAACGCCTATACCTCGAACGATGTGACCTGCTATACAGAGGACATCCCCAGCAACGAGGTAGAGAACTGGGCCAAGATCCAGGCTGATCGTTTCCAGAACATGGTGATCCGTGGTTTCCATACAGAGCTCGAGGCTGTGTATGAGGAGTATAACATCAGCCTGACAGCTGACCAGCGTAAGCTGTTGGCTGCCATGAACAAGTTGCTGGCACCTACACACCCTTACGGTCTGCAGACCACGCTGGGATCGCAGGAGCACCTGAAGAACCCCTCGATCACGAATATCAAGAACTATTTTAAAAAGTGGTACGTGCCCAATAACGTGGCCATCTGTATGGCTGGTGACTTGGATCCAGACAAGACCATCGCTATCATCGACCAGTACTTCTCCAGTTGGAAACCAGGTGCTGATGTACGTCAGCCTGTGTTCCCCAAGCAGCCTGTATTGACCCAGCCCAAGGATACTACCGTGGTAGGTCAGGAGGCAGAGCAGATCTGGATTGGTTGGCAGGCCAAGCAGGCCAACTCGCTCCAGGCTGATACACTCGAACTGATTGATGAGGTGCTGAACAACGGACGTGCAGGACTTATCGACCTGGACCTCACCCAGAAGATGAAGGTACAGCGTGCTGGTTCAGGAACTCTGCTGCGTCATGACCTGGGTGGTTTCTTGCTCACAGGTACCCCCAAGCAGGGGCAGAGTCTCGATGAGGTGAAGGAGCTGCTGTTTGCTGAGCTCGACAAACTAAAGAAGGGTGACTTCTCCGACAACCTGTTGCCCAGCGTTCTGAATAACAAGAAACGTAACTACTACCAGCAGCTGGAGTACAACCAGGTGCGCGCTGATATGTTTGTGGATGCCTTTATCGACGAGATAGACTGGAAGGACGAAGTTGGCAAGCTTGATCGTATCTCGAAGATCACGAAGCGGGATCTTGTAGACTTTGCCAACAAGTTCTTTACCGATGGCTATGCGGTGGTGTATAAGCGTCAGGGTATTGACTCGCTGCAGAAGAAGATCGACAAGCCAGCTATCACACCCATCCAGGCCAACCGTGACCAGAAGAGTGCTTTTGTGCAGGCCATTCAGGATGCTGAGGTAGAGCCCATCCAGCCTCAGTTCGTGGACTTCAAGAAGGATATGACCTTCGCCAAGACCAAGAAGGGACTGCCCCTGATGTATGTGAAGAACAACACCAACGGGCTCTTCGAGCTCTCTTACCGTTTCGACTTCGGAAAGAGTGCTGACAATCGCTATAGTACGGCTGCTGATTACTTCGACCTGCTGGGTACTGACAAGCTGAGTGCGTCTGAGCTGAAGCAGAAGCTCTATGAGTTGGCATGTGATATCGACATGAGTGTAGGTGACGATGAAACCAATATCTACCTCTATGGTCTGAGTGAGAATATGCAGCCCGCCCTTGAGCTGATGGAGGATCTGCTGCAGCATGCCAAGGTGGACAAGGATGCCTACGAGCAGATGGTGAAGAAGGTGCTGAAGAATCGTGAGGATGCCAAGAAGAACCAACGTGGCTACTTCACCCGACTGTTTGCCTATGGTATCTATGGTGAGCGTAACAGCGCTGGTGACGTGATGACTGCCCAGCAGCTGCAGGAGACGGATCCCCAGGTGCTGATCGACCTCGTGAAGGGACTCAGCAACTACGAGCACGATGTGAACTATTATGGTCCACTGAGTGTGGAGGAGATCTCAGCCATCATCGACAAGAGTCATCAGACAGCCAAGAAACTCCAGGCTGTGCCCCAGAACAACTACTATGTGAAGCAGGAGGCCAACCAGAACGAAGTGTGGATTGCTCCCTTCGATGCCAAGAACATCTACATGCGCGCCTACCATAATGAGAAGCGCGACTGGAATATCGATGAGGCAGCTGTACAGGCTGTGTTCAACGAGTACTTCGGTGGTGGCATGAATGGTATCGTGTTCCAGGAAATGCGTGAGGCCCGTGGTCTGGCCTACAATGCCAGTGCACGTTATGTACGTCCTGAGAGAAAGGGTGTTTCGGAGTATTTCTTCACCCACATCATCACTCAGAACGATAAGATGATGGATTGCATCAACCACTTCAAGGAGATTACGGATGAGTTGCCAGCCAGCGAGAATGCCTTTAAGGTGGCCAAGGAGGCCATCACCAAGCAGCTTGCCAGTCTGCGTACTACGAAGAGCAGCATCATCTACAAGTGGTACAGTATGAAGGAGCTGGGCTTCGACTATGATATCAACAAGAAGATCTATGAGGATCTGCAGAAGGTAACGCTCCAGGATATGGTGAACTTCGAGAAGGCTAACATGGCGAAGAAGCCCCTGCGCTACCTCATCCTCGGAAACGAGAAAGAGCTCGACATGGAATCTTTGGGCAAAATCGGCCCAATCAGAAGACTTACAACTGAGGAAGTATTCGGATATTAAAATAAACACAGAGATACAGAGGCACAGAGAAAAAAAACTCTGTATCTCTGTGCCTCTGTGTTGAAAGAATAACTTATTAACAAACAAATACGTTTATGGCTAAAGCAGTTGAATTTAAGTATGCCCCGATGTTTCAGGTGGGCGAGGACAAGACAGAGTATCGTCTGTTGTCGAAAGAAGGCGTGACTACCGCCGAGTTTGAAGGAAAGACTATCGTGAAGGTTTCGAAGGAAGCCTTGACCCTCTTGGCCCAGCAGGCCTTCCACGATGTGGAGTTCATGCTGCGTCGCGAACATAACGAACAGGTGGCTAAGATCCTGACCGATCCTGAGGCCTCAGAGAATGATAAGTACGTAGCCCTGCAGTTCCTGCGCAATGCAGAGGTGGCTTGCAAGGGTATCCTGCCTTTCTGTCAGGACACAGGTACGGCTATCATCCATGGTGAGAAGGGTCAGCAGATCTGGACTGGTTTCGAGGATGAAGAGGCTCTGAGTCTGGGTGTGTTCAACACCTTTACCCAGGACAACCTGCGCTATTCGCAGAATGCCCCTCTGAACATGTATGACGAGGTGAATACCCGTTGCAACCTGCCTGCACAGATTGATATCGAGGCAACAGAGGGTGCTGAGTATAAGTTTGTGATGGTGGCTAAGGGTGGTGGCTCTGCCAACAAGACCTACTTCTATCCCATGACCAAGGCTACCATCCAGAACGAGGGAACCCTGATCCCCTTCCTCGTAGAGAAGATGAAGAGCCTGGGTACAGCTGCCTGTCCTCCTTATCACATCGCCTTCGTAATTGGTGGTACATCAGCTGAGAAGAACCTGCTGACTGTGAAGCTCGCTTCTATCAAGTTCTATGATGGTCTGCCCACTACCGGTGATGAGACTGGTCGTGCTTTCCGTGATGTAGATCTGGAGCAGAAGCTGATTAAGGAGGCTCAGAAGATTGGTCTGGGTGCCCAGTTCGGTGGTAAGTACCTGGCTCACGATATCCGCGTGATCCGTCTGCCTCGTCATGGTGCTTCTTGTCCGATTGGCATGGGCGTGAGTTGCTCTGCCGACAGAAATATCAAGGCAAAGATCAATGCCGATGGTATCTGGTTGGAGAAGATGGACAGCAACCCTACAGAGTTGATTCCTGAGGAGCTGCGCAAGCCAGGTGAGGGTGGCAAGGGCATCGAGATCGACCTGAACGAGGGTATCGATGCTGTACGTAAGGAGCTGAGCAAGTATCCTGTTTCTACCCGTGTAAACCTGAAGGGTACCATTATTGTGGCTCGTGATATCGCTCACGCTAAGCTGAAGGCTCGTCTGGATGCAGGTGAGGGTATGCCCGACTACTTCAAGAAGTATCCTGTGCTGTATGCAGGACCTGCTAAGACACCAGAGGGTTATCCTTGTGGATCGATGGGTCCCACCACAGCCAATCGTATGGATCCCTATGTGGATGAGTTCCAGGCCAATGGTGCTAGTCTCGTGATGATTGCCAAGGGTAACCGCTCTGACGTGGTGACTGAGGCTTGTAAGAAGCATGGTGGCTTCTATCTCGGTACCATCGGTGGTGTGGCTGCAGTACTCTCACAGAGCAGCATCAAGAGCATTGAGTGCGTAGAGTATCCTGAGCTCGGTATGGAGGCTGTCTGGAAGATTGAAGTAGAAGACTTCCCCGCATTCATCCTCGTGGATGACAAGGGTAATGACTTCTTTAAGACCCTCAAACCTTGGTGTCCCCAGAAATAAGGGGTTAGTGGTGAGAGGTTAGGGGTTAGAGAATACCTTTGCCCATGAAGAGATTCTTCACGATATGCATGTTTGTGTTGCTGGCAGTGAGTACTGCCAGCGCACAGCGGCGTATGCCTTGCATTCGAAATATCCCTACGGATAAGGCTGGGACGCGTGCAACATTGCGCTATCCTAGTAAGGACTGGGATGCCAATAAGACCTATCGTCAGGCCGTGGTGCTGATAACCTTTGCCGATTGCGATTTTTCGATGGAGGATCCTGCCGCCTATTACCAGCGTTTGTTTAATGAGAATGGCTATAACGAGGGTTATGGTTTAGGCTCAGTGGCTGATTATTTTCGCGATCAGTCAGGTGGACTTTTTAACTTGCAGTTTGACATCTATGGCCCTATTAAGGTCAGCATCAGTGCAAAAGGTTCTTATAGTAACTATGGCTTTAATGCTATGGAAGAGGCTTTGGCGGCATTGGATGCCTTGACCACTCAAGACTTCTCTGTTTACGATTGGAATGGAGATGGTGTGGTTGAACAGATGCTGTTTGTGGCAGCTGGTCTTTGCGGAAACCAGGCTTCGGGTTACATTTGGCCTAACACAGATTATACTACTCTTAATGCCCCAGGAAAAAAGGAAATGGTGAATACCTGTATAACTTGTGAACTGTGGAGAGACAAGACACTATGTGGCATTGGCACCATCTGTCATGAGTTCGTCCACTGTTTGGGTTTGCCTGATCTCTATCCCGTGGGAGGCACTTATTATTCTGCGATTGACGAATGGGATCTGATGGATGGTGGCAACTACACCAACAAAGGTTGGTGTCCGCCCAACTTCTCTGCCTTGGAGAAGATGCTTTTGGGCTGGGCATCGCCCATCGAACTCACCTCGCCCACCACCATCACAGGCATGAAACCCGTGAGTGAGGGAGGGGAGACCTACCTCATCCGAAACTCTGGCTATGATGATGAGTTCTATCTGCTAGAGAATCGCAGACAGACCAAATGGGACTACTGTCTTCCTGGTCAGGGACTGGCCATCTTCCACGTTGACTACAACCAAGATAAGTGGACATCTAACCAGGTAAACAATGTCGATGGGCATTACCGTTATGACCTGTTCCATGCTGATGGTAAAGCCTATATAGACTGGGATCCCAAGAACGATGGCAAGGATGACGGGAAATATACGATGGAGCCTTGGGCGCGTAACCGTTATCTCAGTACCTCGGTCTATCCCTTTACCAACCCAGAGACGCTTTTTATCAATGAAGGTCTCACGGATGGTACTTCACCAGCTGCCACACTTTACTATGCTAATGCTGACGGGGCGAAGTTCATGCAGAAGGCCATCACGAATATCCAAGTAGCCAGCGATGGCAGCATCTCGTTCGACTTTATGCAAGTACCGTCGGGGATTAACGAATTGAGAATTGAAAATTCAGAATTGAAAGATTCGTGGTATGACCTCCAAGGGAGGCGCCTGCAAGGCCCTCCAACGGGTAAGGGCGTGTTTATCCACAAAAAAAAGAAGGTCATCCGCTGACAGCGGATGACCTTCTTCTTAATTGCGAAAAACCAGACCTTCGCCAAACTCATCGATGATGATTGGTTTGGTGCGATCCACCTCATCGGCCAGGAGTTTCTTCGAGAGATCGTTCAGCACGTACTGCTGAATGGCTCGCTTCACGGGACGGGCTCCATAATCCGGATCGTAACCCTCCTCAGCCAGGTAGTTGATGGCCTGAGGCGTACACTCCAGACGGATGCCCTGCGGCTCCAGCATGTCCGTCACCTTCTTCATCTGCAGACGAACCACGTCGGCAATCTGTTCCTTCGTCAACGGGGTGAAGGTGATGATCTCATCGATACGGTTCAGGAACTCGGGGCGCATGGTAGCACGAAGCTGTTCACGCGTGGCGTTCGAGGTCATGATGATGATGGTGTTCTTGAAGTTGGCTGTACGACCCTTATTGTCTGTCAGTCGACCATCATCGAGCACCTGCAACAGGATGTTGAATACATCCGGATGGGCCTTCTCGATCTCATCGAACAATACCACTGAGTAGGGCTTACGGCGCACAGCCTCTGTGAGCTGACCACCCTCGTCGTAACCTACGTATCCCGGAGGTGCACCAATCAGACGAGACACACTGTACTTCTCCTGATACTCACTCATATCGATACGCGTCATCATCGTCTCATCGTTAAACAGATAGTCGGCCAGTGTCTTGGCGAGCTCCGTCTTACCCACACCCGTGGTGCCGAGGAAGATAAACGAGGCAATGGGTCGCTTAGGATCCTGCAGACCAGCACGAGATCTGCGAACTGCGTCTGAGACAGCCGTAATGGCCTCCTCCTGACCAATCACACGCTTATGCAGTTCCTCCTCCAGATGGAGCAGTTTCTCGCGTTCACTCTGCATCATACGCGTTACAGGAATACCCGTCCAGCGCGATACAACTTCTGCGATATCATCAGCCGTCACCTCCTCACGAACGAGTGAATCGCCATTCTGGGCGGTAGCCAGCTGCTGTTGGATGGCCTTGATATCATCTTCAAGGGCCTTCAGTTTGGAGTAGCGTATCTCAGCCACCTTACCATAGTCGCCCTCGCGCTCTGCACGCTCAGCCTCCAGCTTTAGGTTCTCCATCTCCTGTTTGTCCTGCTGGATCTTGTTAATCAGCTGGCGCTCACCCTCCCACTTGGCACGGAACTGGGTTTCTTGCTCTCGCAACTCGGCGATTTCTCGCTCGAGTTGTTCGAGCTTAGAGGTGAGAGGTGAGGGGTTAGAGGTGAGAGAAATGTCTGAGGCAGGGATTTCTCGCTTGATGCTCTCGCGCTCAATTTCCAATTGTGCGAGCTTTCTAGTAATCTCATCCAGCTCCTCTGGTACAGAGTCACGCTCCATGCGCAGTTTGGCTGCTGCCTCGTCCATCAGGTCGATGGCTTTATCGGGCAAGAATCGCTCTGAGATATAACGCTCTGAGAGTTGTACAGCTGCGATACAGGCATCATCCTGAATCCTCACCTTATGATGGTTTTCGTAGCGCTCCTTCAAGCCTCGCAGAATCGAGATGGCCGAGAGCTCATCAGGCTCATCCACCATCACCGTCTGGAATCGGCGCTCCAGGGCCTTATCCTTCTCGAAATACTTCTGATACTCATTGAGGGTGGTAGCACCAATGGCTCTAAGTTCACCACGCGCCAGGGCAGGTTTTAGGATGTTGGCAGCATCCATGGCACCCTCGCCACCACCAGCACCTACCAGCGTGTGGATCTCGTCGATAAACAGGATGATGCGTCCTTCAGCCTTCGTCACCTCATTGATGACGCTCTTCAGGCGCTCCTCGAACTCACCCTTGTACTTCGCACCAGCCACCAGCGCACCCATGTCGAGCGAGTACACCTGCTTGTCCTTCAGGTTCTCAGGCACATCGCCACGCACGATACGACCTGCCAGACCTTCTACGATGGCTGTCTTACCAGTACCTGGTTCACCGATCAGAATCGGGTTGTTCTTCGTACGGCGCGAGAGAATCTGCAACAATCGGCGAATCTCATCGTCACGACCAATCACAGGGTCGAGTTTACCTTGGCGCGCCAGATCCACCAGGTTCTTGGCGTACTTCTCCAAACTCTGGTAGTTATCATCCGCGCTTTGCGATTGCACCTTCTGTCCCTGGCGCAGCTCCTGAATGGCCTTCGCCATCTCCTTCTCCGTGCAACCAGCGTCCTTCATGATGCGTGAGGCTGTAGAGTTAACGCTCAACAGGGCCTGCAACACAGGCTCTACTGATACAAACTCGTCGCCACCCTTCTGGGCTGTCTCCTGCGCACGCACGAGTACATTATTACTATCACTTGAGAGATACGGTTGTCCGCCCTGAACACGTGGCAGGTGTTTCAGTTCCTGATCCACAAGCAGTTCTATCTGCTGGGCGTTCACACCGAGTTTCTGGAAGATGAAGTTTGTGACGTCCTTCGCCTTCTCCAATATACCTTTCAGTATATGTACAGGTTCTATCACCTGCTGACCGTTCATCTGGGCCGCATTCACCGCTGCCTGAACAGCCTCTTGTGCTTTGATTGTAAATTTGTCGAGTGTCATATCTTTGTCCTCCTTATATAAATTATTCACTAATCACTATTCACTATTCACTCAAACAAGAGTCGTGCCTACATGATAGATGCCGACAAATTGTCGTAACAATCTGCCGTTTTGTCGGTTGTTTCAACAAAGAATCAGAGCAATTGGTCCAAATCGACAGACAGGCCGATGTTGAAGGTGGTGCCTGTGGTCAGAGGAGAACAATAATGATATGACTTAGGCTTATAGTTGAAGAGGTTGTCGATGGCTGTGTTCACACGGATGCCTCGCCAGATGTGGTGCTGAAGCATCAGTTTCCAGATGGTGTAACCCTGATCCACGTCCTTGTCGCCCGATTGTGGCTTACCCTGATGACGACCGGAGATGGCTGCATCGAGGGCATAATAGCGTGAGAACCGGTGTTCGTAGCCCAGGCGCCAGGTCATGGAGCTTGTACGGGGTTGGTAGAAGTCGGAGTAATAGACGTCGCCCGTCTCCTTTATCCACGAGTAGTTCAGTCTGAGCGACAACCCACAATCCCAGATGTGTCCCAGACTGGCATCGATACCCCACACCGTCACACCGTCTTCGTTCCAGTAGAGCGCACTCTCCATACCGTCGATCTCTGGTCCGGCGATGGTGGTGATGCGCTTGTCGAAGATGTTACAGTAGCCCATGAGGGTGAAGTTATAGCGTCCGTCCAGGAATCCACTGTTACGGATACGGTTCGTACGTTCTATGGCGAGGTTGAAGTTGTTGCTCTTCTCGGGCTTCAGGTCGGGGTTGCCAACGATCATATAGCCCATGTTTCCCATGTCGAAGTACATGTACATCTCCTTGAGCGTGGGGGCACGGAAACCACTGGCGTAGTTGGCCCGGAAGGTCATCCAGGGGAATTTATACACGATGGCGAGGCGTTCGGTCAGTGCCTTCTGCGATGAGGCCGAGAAGTAGTCGTAGCGCACGCTTCCCACCACGTTCAGCTGGTCGGTGATGTTCCAGTCGAACTGGGCATAGCCGTCGATGTTGTCCTGTGAGTGACTCTCGTTGTCAACGAACTGATAGGTCGAGAGGTAGTCGTTCATGTAGTCGGCCCCGAGGATGAGGTTGTTCTTGCCGAACGTATGACTGTAGAGGGCGTGCACCACGTGCTGTCGGTTGGTGTAGTCGTGGTCGTGGGTGCGTGTGCCGTCTGGCATGTAGTTGGCCTTGTCGTATTGGTCGTAGGCGTACGACAGTTCCAGATGCCGGTTGTGGTCCCAGTTGTACCTGCCCTTCAGACCTCCAGTATAGCCGTTGAAGTGGTAGTCGTAGGTGTCGCGCTCGCTGGTACGGAAGAAGTAGCCACCTCGCCCGATGAGCGTCAGATGATCCGTAGCGCGCCAGGTGAGTCGCTCCTTGACGTTGTAGGTCTTCTGACCGTAGAGTCGGCTGAGGTCAGAGTTGTCGTTCAATACCGACTCGTCGTAAGGCAGTCCCTTGGCCTTCTTCAACAGCTCCAGGGCGATCTCCTCGGCTGTGTGTGCCTTCGGCAGGTCTACAGGGTCGATCTTCGTATGCTGGAAGCTGGTCTGCGAGTTCCATTTCTGGGTGTTGAACGAGAAGCTGGCCCCGTTGCGCCATTCGTGTCCGAAGGTGTTGTAGCGCGTGTTCACATTGGCCGTCCAGGGTTCCAGGTTCTCGCGCGAGATGATGTTGACGACGCCTCCCACGGCATTCGAGCCATAGAGGGCCGACGAGGCTCCCTTCACGATCTCGATACGTCCCACGTTGTCGAGGTTCAGTCGGTTGTAGTCCGTGTTGTCCATCGTCTCGCCTGCCAGTCGCTCGCCGTCGACGAGGAAGAGCACGGCGTTGCCTCCGAACCCACTCATGTTCAACGAGGTCTCCTGACTCATGGCCAGTCCGAACTCCAGTCCGGGAATCTCCTGCGTCAGCATCTCCTGAATGTTCGTCGCATCCGTGAGCTTGATGTCGTGGAGCGTGATCAGTCGCGTCACTACGGGGGCGTCTTTCAGGGTCTTGGGCGAGTGGGTAGCCGTCACCACGATGGGCTCCAGCTCTACGGAGTCACGGAACGACTGTGCAGAGATACTGATAGCTGGCATAGTCCACACCATGCCAGCCAACAGGTAGTACTTCAAGCGCGCTTTCACCATTTATTACTTGTTGCCCGTGAAGGTGGTGGCCATAGCAAATGGCATATTGCCGTACTTCAATGAGAACGTCACGACCACCGTCTTGTCGCTGTACACAACAGTCACGTCACTCACAGTATAGGCTTTGTCTTCGCCTTTGGCATTCTTCGTCGTACCACTATACGATGCGAGCTTACCCATAATGGTATTGCCGCTCTTGGACAGCGTGATACCCTTGATAGGGAATGAGGGGATGGTCATCATGCCTCCCATGCCTAATTCTGGGACAGTAATGTCGATAGAGGTGTCCGTGGCTTTGGTAAGCACATAGGTCTTGGTCTCGTTCGACGACTCCTCGTTGTCAACTATGACGATTTCGTTACCTGCATACGTCCCTGCCAATTGGTCTGCTACGGGAGTCTCGGGCGCATCATCGTCACTACTACTGCATGAACTCATTCCACAGACGAAGGCCATCGCAGCCATCGTCATCATCATAAAACTTTTAATTTTCATCATTTTCATTTTTACATTATTACATTTACATTGTCATTTCAGTTGTTGTGTTGTGTAATCGTATTCCGATCCGTAGGCACTGTGGGGAATGCTGAAGACGATGATCATCAACAGCACGGCCAGGGCGACCACCCACTTGTTGTACTTCCACTTCAACGTGGCCACAGCTGCAAGAAACGCGACAAACGCGATGAGCGTCTTGTTGTCCGTCAGGTCGGTGCCGTAGGGGAATCCAGCCCACCAGGGTCCGAACGCCACATGCTGTACCATCGGCCCGAGGATGAAACCTCCGACAAAGAGCGTTGCCACTGTGATCCAGAGCCACTTCTTGTAGGTCTTGCCCGTGATGACCAGCAGGAAGGTGTAGACGGCAAACAGCATGGCTCCGAACATCAGCAGGATGTGGGGGATCAGGACCGAGGCAGGCACGTCGTTACGGAAACGTATCACCAGGGGCTCGTCGGCAGGGTAGTCCTTCCACCCGGCTGTGATGTAATACTGCAACTTGCCTCCGACGGGCTGTACGGGCAAGACTGCCTGCAGGTCGCCCTCATGATAGGTGAAGTCCACCGTCGTATATTTCTCCGAGGTCGGATAACGACGGTAGTGCAACTGTGCCTTGGCTCTCGAGTCGACACCCTTGATCGTGATGACCTCATCTTGTTGAACCCCACTTCTGGGCAGTTTCAGCTTGTAGGGTTTTCCATTCAGTTCGACGGTCACTTTCTGGGGGTAGGTGGGACCGGTCATACGCTGGTATACGCTTAATACCAGGGTGATGACAATCGCTAACAGCCAATAGAGGGATTTCTTCATCTGACGGGGGGAGTTAAGTGAACTTCAAACGTCATGATCTCTTCGTCACGGAGCACCTTCACGGGGATGGTGGTGCCTGCCTTGAGCTCAGCCAGACGTTCCATATATTCGTTG
Source organism: uncultured Prevotella sp. (assembly GCA_902798285.1). Lineage (GTDB taxonomy): Bacteria > Bacteroidota > Bacteroidia > Bacteroidales > Bacteroidaceae > Prevotella. The sequence goes on from CADBVZ010000006.1 coordinate 38,462, forward strand.
ATATCCTTCACGGGCTTGCCGTCGATCTCCTGGATGATGTCGCCACTACGGATACCTGCATTATGCGCAGGCTTGCCTGCCACCACGATGTCGGCACGCAGACCGGGCTTGGTGCTGGCGCCCATCACGTCGGGCATCAGTCCCAGCGTCACCTTGAATTTGGCGTGCTTCATCGTCTGCGTGCTGGGCACGTTGATATAGTCGGGAGCCTGGGGCTGGCTGGCCAGTCGGCTGACGAGCTCCTTGGTGTAGTCGAAGGTCTGCTGCATACCGTCGTAGTTCAGGGTCGAGGGCACGTCGGCAGGCGTGTGATACTCCATGTGGCCACCCGTTGTGAGGAAGAGCACGGGGATGTCGACGGCCACGAACGATGCCTGGTCGCTGGGGCCATAGCCGTCGGGGACGCAACTCACGTGCAGGTTCTGCGCTTCGGCAATCTCCTCAGCCAACGCCTTGAAACCGGAGCTCGTGCCTGTGCCCGACACACTCAGGGCGTTGTCGCGCATACGTCCCACCATGTCCAGATTCACCATCGCCACGATACCTTTCACGCTGTCGGGGAGGTTTCGGCGTTGACGGTTGTCGTGCTTTAGCCATTCCAGGAACTGCTTCGAACCGACGAGGCCCTGCTCCTCTGCTCCGAAGAACATGAAGACGAGGCTTCGGGGCGAGCGTGCCTTCTTGAAATACTTGGCCAGTTCGAGCACCACGGCATCACCACTGGCATTATCGTCGGCACCGGGGTGTACGCCCAGCGTGTCAGGACGGCGAGAGCCTGATCCCTGTCCTCCCATGCCCAGATGGTCGTAGTGCGAACCCACCACGATGTATTCGTGCTTCAGGCGCTTGTCCTTGCCGGGGATCACGGCGATGATGTTGTGTGTGGTTACCTTTTTCTCGGTCTTGCCGTAGGTGAAGTCCTGGAAGAAAGCCTTCTCCTTCTTGGCCTTCACGACGGGCTTGAGCTTCAGCTGACGCAGTTTTTCGACGATGAACGTCGAGGCGAGCGTGTCGCCCTTACTACCAGGGAATCGTCCTCCCAGCTCCTGCGACGCCAGATATTCCACCGCCTGGCGCATATCCTCCTGCCTCTGGGCAAAGCTCTCCATCGCCAGCCCAACAGCCACTATAATTAATAATGTGTATTTCCTCATCAATCTCAATCGATTTTATTTCCGGCTGCAAAGGTACAACGTTTTTCCCACTCCCGCAATCCCAATTTATGGGGATTTTTTACACACGAGGTACGTGAATACACAATAATCCCCCGCTCGCGTGAGTGGGGGATTATTGTTTGAATTTACATCGTGACCTCTACAGTGTGCTTGCCAGCGGAGTAGGGAATCACCGTGCCGGCGATGGGCTGGCCGTCGAGGATGATGGTCTTCACGCCCTTCTGCTGGCCGTTCGGATGGATGGTGATCTCATAGTCAGCCTCGCGGAACTTACGATTCACAGTGTAATCGGTGGCAGTCTCGGGCAGACAGGGATCAATGCGGATACCATCATAGTCGGGTTTGATACCGAGGATGAACTCTGAAACAGTGTACCACATCCAGGCTGCGGTACCTGTGAGCCATGAGTTCTTACCCTCGCCAGGCTTGAAGGCATCCTTACCTGCTACCATCTGACAGTTCACATAAGGCTCTACCTTATGCAGCGTCTGGTATTTCTCCTCCACGTAAGAGGGGAGGATCTTGGCGTAATGGCTCCAGGCATCGTTACCACGACCTGCGAGACACTCACCAATGATAACCCAAGGATTGTTGTGGCAGAAGATACCTGCGTTCTCCTTGTAGCCCTCAGGATAAGAAGAGATTTCACCATATTCGTAGATGTACTTCGAGAAGGCGGGGTTGTTCAATACCATACCATGCTCGCACTCGAGGTACTTCTTGCAAGAATCCAATGACTTGGCTACCATACCATCCTCAGCACCGATCTCAGCCATGGTACACCAGCCCTGTGACTCGATGAAGATCTTGGCCTCTTCGCACTCTTTAGAGCCGATCTTACGACCATAGAAGTCGTAAGCGCGGAGATACCACTCGCCATCCCAGCCGTGTTTCTTCACAGCGTCGATCATGGCATCCACAGCCTGCTGCATTCTTTCGGCTTCTTTTTTATAATCAACACAGAGGCCCTGAGATACAGAGGCTTTATTATCACTCTGTTTCTCTGTATCTCTGTGTTCAGCTAAATGGTTACACAGGGCTACGTAGTCCTTACCTGTTACTACGAACAGACCGGCGATCATGAGGCTCTCGGCCTTGGTGCCTTCAGAGACGTTCTCAGTGGTCTGGAAGCTCTCGTTAGGATCCCAAGAGAAGCAGTTGAGGTTGAGACAGTCGTTCCAGTCAGCACGTCCGATGAGTGGCAGCATGTGGGGACCCAGGTTCTTGATGACATGATCCATCGAGATCTTGAGGTGCTCGAAGAGGGTGACCTCAGAGCCTGGCTGGTTGTCGAAGGGTACCATCTCGTCGAGGATGGAGAAGTCGCCTGTCTCCTTGATATAAGCCACTGTACCGAAAATGAGCCAGCAGGGGTCATCGTTGAAGCCACCACCAATGTCGTTGTTGCCACGCTTGGTGAGGGGCTGGTACTGGTGATAGCATCCACCATCGGGGAACTGGGTGGAAGCGATATCGATAATGCGCTGACGAGCGCGTGGTGGAATCTGATGAACGAAGCCCACAAGGTCCTGATTGGAATCGCGGAAGCCCATGCCACGACCTACGCCACTCTCGAAGAACGATGCTGAACGAGAGAAGTTGAAGGTAACCATGCACTGGTACTGGTTCCAGATGTTGACCATGCGATCGAGCTTGTCGTTTCCCGTGCGCACCTTATAGATATTAAGGAGGTTATCCCAGAGGGCGTTCAATTCAGCGAAAGCCTTGTCGACTTTCTCGGTAGTATCGAGCTCACCAATCAGGGCGTGAGCCTTGTCCTTGTTGATGACCTGAGGGGCAGAGAACTTCTTATCCTGCTCGTTTTCGATGTAACCCAGCAGGAACACGAAGTCCTTCGACTCGCCTGGCTTCAGGGTAACCTCGATATAATGAGAGGCGATGGGGCTCCAACCATGGGCATGAGAGTTGCGAGGCTTGCCCTCCATCACGGCCTGAGGATCAGCAAACTCGTTGTAAAGACCTACGAAGGTCTCACGATCAGTATCGAAGCCCTGAATGGGGGCATTCACATGATAGAACGCATAATGGTTACGGCGCTCGCGATACTCCGTCTTGTGATAAATAGTAGAACCCTCGATCTCCACCTCTCCTGTAGAGAAATTACGCTGGAAGTTCTCCATATCGGTAGCAGCATTCCAGAGACACCACTCCTCGAACGAGAAGAGCTTCAGGCTCTTGGTCTCGCTTGACTCGTTCTTCAGGGTGAGCTTCTGTACCTCGCACCACTTCTTCAGGGGTACAAAGAACAATACGCTGGCCTCGACGCCATTCTTCTTACCCGTGATGCGGGTGTAGCTCATGCCATGACGGCACTCGTAGAAATCGAGTGGGGTCTTGCAGGGCTTCCAACCTGGATTCCAAACGGTATCGCCATCCTTGATGTAGAAATAGCGTCCACCATTGTCCATGGGCACGTTGTTGTAGCGATAACGCGTGATACGGCGGAACTTGGCGTCCTTGTAGAAGCTGTAGCCACCAGCGGTGTTAGAAATGAGTGAGAAGAAATCCTCGTTGCCCAGGTAATTGATCCAAGGCCAAGGAGTCTGCGGGTCAGTAATCACATACTCGCGATGCTGGTCGTCAAAATGACCATAACGTTTCTGTTGTTCCATATTTGTTGAATAGTTATAATTGTTTTGTATTTATTGGCGGACAAGGACAGTGCAAGCCGAATGCAATCAAGTTTGCTTGAATTGCTGAGGCGCAGCCTGTTCTCGCGGGCGAATCCCATTCGCCCGCAAAGATACAAACATATTCCGAAACAGCAAAGATTTTTGCCAAACTTTTCTTGGCTAAATTGTATAAACTGCTAAAAAAGTACCATGAATTGCTAATTTTTTATTATTTTATTTGTTTTTTAGGAATATTTTTATACCTTTGCACCTTTGAAGACTCTTTATTGGGGTAGAAGATTTTGATAATACAGGCAACTATATTACTAATTAATTCATAAATTAATAACAAAAGAGATGAAAAGACTCAGTATGATTCTTGCCAGCCTTTTCCTGTTTGTAGGAATGGCTTTGGCACAGACGACGGTGAAGGGTACCGTTGTGACCTACGAGGAGAATGAGCCGATTATCGGTGCCACTGTCCAGGTAGTAGGTGCAGACAACATTGGTACCATTACTGACGTGAATGGACAGTTCACCCTGGAGGTTCCCGCAGGGAAGAACACGTTGAAGATTACTTATGTAGGTATGGAGCCCCTGGAGGTTGCCGTTTCGAGCAAGCCCCTCCGCATCCAGCTCCGCAACGATGCCCAGAGCCTCGACGAGGTAGTGGTAGTTGCCTATGGTACTCAGAAGAAGACCTCGCTGACTGGTGCTATCCAGGAGGTAAAGAGCGAGGAGATTCTGCTTCGTCCTACCTCTTCTGTTGCATCAGCACTCGAAGGAACTGTAACTGGTGTTCAGGTGAACAGCACATACGGTGCTCCTGGACAGGATCCTGATATCCGTATTCGTGGTATCGGTACTGTAAACGGTTCTTCGAAGCCCCTTTATGTGATCGATGGTGTACCCTTTGGTGGTAACATCAGCGACCTGAACCCTCAGGATATCGAGTCGATGTCAGTACTGAAGGACGCTGCCTCTGCTGCCCTGTATGGTAACCGTGCTTCTAACGGTGTGATTCTGATCACCACCAAGAAAGGTAAGCAGGGTAAGCTGAACATGACTGCCGACATTAAGTTGGGTACCTTTACCCGTGGTATTCCCGAGTACGATGTGATGAAGGCCAACCAGTGGATGGAGGCTCAGTGGCTGAACATGAAACATAATCGTATGTCAGCTGGCGACGATGCTGCTACGGCAGCTGCCTACGCTTCTGAGAACCTGATTGCCGATCGTCTGTACCTGAACATCTACAATGCTGCTGACAATGCACTGTTTACCAGCGATGGTAAGCTGACCACCACCAGCATGAAGGGTACTTATGGTGAGGACCTCGACTGGTTCGACCAGGCTATCCGTAATGGTTTCCGTCAGGAGTACAACATCAATGCCAACGGTGCTACTGATAAGGCCGACTACCTGTTCTCTGTAGGTTATCTGAAGGAGGATGGTTACATCAAGACCTCGGGCTTTGATCGTCTTTCTGGTCGTGCTGCTGTGAACGTACAGCCCGTGAAGTGGTTCAAGGCTGGTTTCAATGTAAACGCTACACACCAGACCTTCGATACTCGTTACAGCACAGGTACAAACGCATACGCCAACCCCTGGATGTACTGCCGTAACATTGCGCCTATCTATCCTGTACACCTGCATGACGTGAACACAGGTCAGTACATTCTCGACGACTTTGGTGCCAAGCAGTATGATGGTGGTTCATATATCGATGCAAATGGTCAGGTGGTGAACACCCGTAACCAGTTCGTAGACCGTCATCTCATGTGGGAGAGCGAGCTGAACAAGGATAAGACCATCCGTAACACCATGAATGCTATTGCTTACGCTGACTTCATCCTGCCTTACAACTTCACCTTCACCCTGAAGGCCAACCTGAACACCCGCCATTCTGAGGAGAATAGCTACGACTCAGCTGTGATTGGTGATGGTAAGGGTAACCAGGGTCGTGGTAAGCGCGAGGACTATCGCTATAAGGACTGGGCTTTCCAGCAGCAGTTGCACTGGAACCACGAGTTCGGCGTACACTCTGTTGACGCTTTGATTGGTCATGAGAACTACAGCTGGCAGCGTAACTACCTGTATGGTTACAAGACTACTGAGGTGGTGCCCAGCCTGAACAACTTGAACAACTTCACGGATATCACCCATCTGTATGACTACAACGATACCTATCGCACAGAGTCTTACCTGGGTCGTGTTCGCTATGGCTATGACAACCGCTATAACGTTGAGGCCAGCTTCCGTCGCGATGGTTCTTCACGTTTCCACAAGGATGCCCGCTGGGGTAACTTCTGGAGCGTAGGTGCCAACTGGGTGATCTCTAACGAGGCCTTCATGAAGAAGGCTGACTGGGTGAACTACTTGAAGCTGCGTGCTGACTATGGTGAGGTAGGTAACGATGCTGGTTCTGACTACTATGGCTACATGGCTCTTTACAACTCTACTCAGAACGCTAACGTAGGTGCCTTCTGGATTGACCAGCTGCAGAACTACGATCTGAAGTGGGAGACAGGTCAGTCATGGGGTATCGGTATCGATGGCCGTCTGTTCAACAAGCTGAACTTCAGCCTGGAGTATTTCGACAAGCGTAACAAGGACCTGCTCTTCAAGGTTTACAACCCACTGTCGGGTGGTGCTACCAGTACTTCAAGCGCTGAGTCGACCATCACCAAGAACCTGGGTACCATCTCTAACAAGGGTGTTGAGTTCTCATTCGACGTAGACGTATTCAAGAATCGTGACTGGCATATCAACGTAGGTGCCGACATTACTTTCCTGAAGAACGAGGTGGTGAAGCTGCCTGAGCAGAATAAGGATGGTATCATCGACGGAACCAAGAAAATTGTGGAGGGTAAGAGCCGCTATGAGTTCTTCACCTACACCTGGGAGGGTATCAATACCGCCAATGGTTTCTCACTCTATAAGTTCAACGATGATGACTACTTCTTCACCAAGGACGGACAGACCTTCGGTAACACAGAGGGTACTGAGATTACTGGTGAGAACCTGAACACCGTAGTTGTGATCGATGGAAAGGCTTACTCTTACATTACCACTTATGGTAAGCGCGAGTTCCACGGATCAGCCATTCCTAAGGCTTATGGTGGTTTCCACTTCACTATTGGCTGGAAGGGTCTGAGCCTCTACACCCTGTTCACCTATCAGTTGGGTGGTAAGGTGATGGACTCTAACTACTCTTCACTGATGAGTGCCTCTGGTACGCCTTACTCTCTGCACCAGGATGCTGCCAAGGGTTGGACCTACGAGCAGGCTACTGCTACTGACGCTATCGACCCCGATGGTATTCCTCAGCTGAACAATGCACCTACCATTCCTGGTACCGCTGTTGAGGCTGACCTGAACGCTACCTCTTCACGCTGGCTGACCAGTGCCAAGTACCTCATTCTGAAGAACCTCAACCTGAGCTACGACCTGCCCAAGAACTGGGTTCGTCCGCTTCAGCTCGATGGCGTGGCTGTAACACTGTCATGTGAGAACCTCTTTACACTGACTGCCCGCAAGGGTATGAACCCACAGGAGAAGTACAACGGTACACAGTCGAATACCTTCGTAACACCTCGCGTATTCACTTTTGGACTGAATGTGAAGTTCTAACAATTGGCAATTAAGGATTAATAATTAAGATTTTAGAGAATATGAAAAAATATATATTGTTAATGGGTATCGCTCTGTTAGGACTGACTGCCTGCGAGAGCGATTATCTGGAGACTCAGCCTGAGGACAAGATGAGTACCTCTACTGTGCTGGGTACTACGGGCAATGCCGCCCTCTCGCTCAATGGTATCTGCAAGGCCATGAGTAACCAGTACCTGAGCACCCAGGGTATGAATGGTGAGGGAACCATCCTGAACTGGTATGGTACGTTCACTGGTAATGATGGTCAGAAGTGTAACCAGACTGGTTGGGCTGCCCTTTGGAATTCTACTTACCACTTGCGTAAGAGCAGCAGTTATCTGTACTATCCCTGGTTCTACTATTACAAGCTCGTGAGCAATGCCAATGGTATCATCTGCAACATCGACGCTGCTACGGGTCCTGATGCAGAGAAGGCTTTCCTGAAGGCTCAGGCACTCACCTTCCGTGCTTATTCATTCTTCCGTCTGGCTCAGCTCTACAGCTTCCGTTGGAAGGATACTCAGGGTAATACACCTGGTATTGTTCTCCGTATCGATCAGAGCACTGGCGACATCGCTCAGTCAACCCTGAGCGAGACCTATGCACAGATCTATGCCGACCTCGACGAGGCTATCAAGCTGTATGGACAGAGTGGTATGGATCGTGGCAAGGACGAGTTCTATAAGCCCGCTCTCGATGTGGCTTACGCTATTTACGCTAAGGCTGCCCTCACTCGTGAGGATTGGCAGAATGCTGCCAAGTATGCTGCTCTGGCTCGTCAGAACCATCCGCTGATGTCTTGGTCACAGTATAAGGCAGGTTTCAACGCTCCTAACGATGAGTGGATTTGGGGTGTTTACGAGGCTAACGACCAGACACTGTACTACTATAGCTTCTACGCTTACATCGGATCAAACGCCAGCTCAAGCAACTGTCGTTCATATCCTGTAGCCATCAGCAAGGAGCTCATCGACCAGATTCCTGAGACCGATACTCGTCGCTGGCTCTATCTCGTTCCTTCTGAGGAGGAGTGGGCAGAGTGTAACTCAGCTGGCCGTAGCACTGGTAAGCTCTACAAGCGTGCCTTCTCTGAGTATGCTGATCGTATGTACAGCACCTCTCTGGTATATGGTTACATGCAGTATAAGCTTCTGGCAGACTTCATGCCTGGTGGTGGTTCATTCCCCCTTATCCGTGCTGCTGAGATGTATTACACAGAGGCTGAGGCTGACTGCCATCTGGGCAAGGATGCTGAGGCACAGCAGCTGCTCTTCGACGTGACTTCGAAGTTTGATGAGGCTTACACGAAGAGCACCAAGACTGGTGACGACCTGCTGACTGAGGTGAAGTTGTATCGTCGTTTCGACCTTTTTGCTGAGGGTAACGACTGGTTCGACTACAAGCGCTGGGGTGACACCATTGATCGTAAGAGCATTAAGAACGGTGGTAGCTTCCATACTCAGTTCGCTGTAACCATCAAGCCTGAGGACGGTAACAACTGGACATGGGCTATCCCTGAGAAGGAGACGGATTACAATGATCTGATTAACTAATAAATTCAGATTAACTATCATAGAGATACCCCAGCCGTTTGGCTGGGGTTCTTTATTGCTGGCTGATGGCGCGAGCCACTGTATAGGCAGTGGTCCAGGCGGCTTGGAAATTGAAGCCTCCTGTGATGCCATCGATATCGAGCACCTCGCCTGCGAAGTAAACGTGGGGGAGGTGTTTGCTTTCTAAGGTGTTGGGATTAACTGCTGACAGATCGATGCCTCCACAGGTCACAAACTCGTCCTTGAAGGCAGCACGGCCGGCTATCTGGTAGTTGTCGTTGCAGAGGGTATTCACCAGACGATTCAACTCTTTCTGATTAAGGTTCTGCCATCGATTCTGTGCTCGCTCGCCCAAGGCCTTGTCGATGAGGTAGCTCCACAAGCGACTGGGCAGATTGAAAGGACGAACTTTTGAAACTTTCTGCATGGCGCTTTGAGCTTGTAGCTTGATGATTTCTGTTTTGGCAGCCTCTTGATGGTCCACTTTTCCACTGATCCAGTTGATGGCCAGAGGCATCTGGTAGTTATGATCATGGAGTTCACGGGCCGCATAGCTGGAGAGCTTGAGGATGGCAGGACCACTCATACCCCAGTGGGTGATGAGTAAGGGTCCAGTCGCACGGAAATTAGTGCCAGGGATATAGGCTGTGGCGCCTTCCACCACTGTGCCCATCAAGGCGCGCAAGGCTGGGTCTTCGATGGAGAAGGTGAAGAGGGAGGGGACTGGTGAATTCAGAGGTGAGAGGTGAAAGGCTACGGGTAGGCGAGCTTTGCTCGGGAATGAAGCTAGAGGTGAGAGATTACCTTGCATGCCGCCTGTGGTAATCACGACTCTATCGAAATCGCTGAGCTCTTCGAGGGATTCAATTTTGGATTGCGTGCGGATTTCGATGTGGTGTCTGCGGGCTTCCGCGAGGAAGAGGTTGATGATGGTGTGGGAATCCTGCGAGGCAGGGAACACACAATCGTCATCCTGTGTCACCAATCGCACGCCATGACGCTCAAACCACTCGTAGGCATCGCGATAGTCGAAGGTCTTGAAGAGTCGTTTCAGCAAGCGATGGCCACGGGGGTACACCTGCGAGAGATCGCTCACAGAAGCAAAGCTGTTGGTACAGTTGCAGCGTCCACCGCCCGATACTTCCACCTTGGCGAGTACCTTCTTCGATTTCTCGAAAATGGTCACTTCGCAAGCAGGGTTCATTTCCTTCAGGTTAATGGCGCAGAAAAACCCAGCAGCACCTCCGCCAACAATCGCAATTTTCATTTCCTTCATTCCTTCAACACAGAGACACAAAGATACAGAGTTCTTTTTTAATCTCTTTACACAAAATCTCTGTACCTCTGTATCTCTGTGTTTGATTTACCTTTCAATGAGTATTCGTGCATCTACTGCTACGACGTTATTCTCGTCGGCCAGGAGTGGGTTGATATCCATCTCCTTGATCTCTGTGGCAAAACGGAGTAGGGTAGAGAGTCGCACGATGATCTCAGCATATTTCTGTTCATTGATGCCCTTCTGTCCACGCGTACCTTTTAATATCTTATAGCCACGCAGTGAGTGGATCATCGAATAAGCCTCGCCATAAGAAAGCGGTGCCAGACCACTGGATACATCCTTCAATACCTCTACGAAGATGCCACCCAGACCACAGAGTACTACGTGACCAAACCTCGTTTCGTACTTGGCGCCTATGAAAAGTTCCGTACCTTTCAGCATCTTCTGGACCATCACACTCGTGGCATCCTGAATCTGCATCATGCGGTCGAACTCCAGGGCTAAGTGCTCTGGGGTGCGAATGTTCAGAGCCACACCACCTACATCGCTCTTATGAACAGGTCCTACTACCTTGGCCACCACAGGGAATCCTACTTTTTCCGCAAAGGCAATGAGCTCCTCCTTCGAGGTGCTAACCATCTCAGGCACGAGGGGAATGCCAGCACATGAGAGCAACTCGCGCACAGCATCAGGAGCCAGATAGCCACTTTCGATGCCCTCGAACTTCAAACGGCGCGTCTCGCGATAGATGATATCGCGAATCCTGGGAACATCCACACCATAGAGCTCCAGCTCAGGCGAGGCAGGCTCTGGGGTACGGATGATCTGACTCACGGTGGTGGCCAGCGTCACCTCGTCGCTGAAGTTCACGTGCCCCTTCTTCAGGAACTCCTCTACCTCAGGACCTGCGGTATGCAGACTGGGCAGGATGGGGAAGATGGGTTTCTTACACTCCTTGATTTTCTTATCCAGCACATCGTAAGCCTCGTAAAGTTGGGTGAGTCCAGGCGTACCATAGATCACGGCAATCACGTCGATGTTATCAAATTTGTTTTCGCAATAATCAATCACAGTGCCCAACTGCTCCGCTGTACCTGTGGCCAGGAAGTCGATGGGGTTAGCCACTGACGAGCCTGCGAAGAGCTTCGTCTTCAACTCCTCCGCATCTGGACCTTCAATCTTGGGCACAGCCAGTCCGCCCTTCGAGAGGGCATCCGTCAGCATCACTCCAGGACCACCCGCATGTGTCACGATGGCAAAGTTGATGGGGCGATCTTCCATGTTCTTGGGCTTCTCGCAATTGGCTGTCACCATGAAGATACAACCAGCCGTGGTGAGTTCCTCGCGTGAGTAACAGCGCACGATACCTGCCTTACGGAACAGAGCCTCCACAGCAGAATCAGAGGAAGCGATGGCGCCTGTATGACTCGAAGCAGCACGGCTTCCACTCTCGCTTGAACCAGCCTTGATGGCAGCAATGCTACAGCCCTTACGTATCAGACTGCTGGCATGGAACAATAGTTTATCAGGGTTGGAGATATTCTCAATATAAAGAAGTTTTACCTTTGAATCCGTCTCAGGATTGAAGTTCTCGTCCATATATTGCAGCACATCTTCGATACCTATCTGCTTACCGTTGCCTATGCTCCACACGCTGTTGAACTGCAGACCCTTGATGACAGCACTCTCGAGGATGAATACAGCTGTGGCACCAGAGCCTGAGATGAAGTCACACCCCTGCGGATTCAAGTTGGGAATGGGGAGTGTGAAGACACTATGATGGTTGCGTGTCAGGAGTCCTATGCAGTTGGGTCCTATCAGTGCAGCCCCGTATTTCTCGCAGGTATCGAGTATCCGTTGCTCCAGTGCAGCACCCTCCTTCGTCTCCTCACCAAAACCAGCTGAGATGATGACAAAAGCCCTTACACCCTTCTCTGCGCAGAGATAGTCCACGTAGTCAGGACAGAACTTCGCTGCCACCACGAGCACAGCCAGGTCCGTCTGGGGGATGTCCTTTACATCCTTGAACACCTTGATTCCCTGCACTTCGTCTTCTTTGGGGTTTACGATGTGCAGAGGGCCACCGAAACCACCATTCAAAATATTTCGCACAATAGAGCCACCAGGCTTATGTACGTTGTTGGAGCCGCCAATCACGACGATACTCCCCGGATTCAATAGTTGTTGGTTAATCATGGGGACAAAGATACGAATAAGCGAGTAAACTACAAAATAAATCGCGATTTATTTTTAGTTTCGAGGTGCAGCTTATCTTCGGCGAAGCCAAAGATACGATTAAGTGAGCAAAAAACCAAATAATAATATAATTAATCCTAATTATAAAAGGTAATTCAATTATTTTTTCTACCTTTGCCAGAGAAATCCATTAAAATGGTGTAAAAATGAAGAAAAGTATCTTCCTGTTTATTGCAATAATGATGCCCATGTTTCTATTCGGACAATCGTATAAGGCTCTCTGGAGTCAGGTAATGGCGGCAGAAGATAAGGACCTGCCACAGACGGAATATAAGGTTCTGCAGAAGATCGTGAAGAAGGCCACCAACGAGAAGGCCTACGGACACTTGCTGAAGGCTGAACTCCAGGCTGCTCAGGTGATGGCTGAGATAGCCCCTGACTCATTGAAACCTACGATGGACGGACTGAAACAGCATGCCCTCAGCACCAACGACGATGTCTTACGACTCATTTGGCAGACAGTGCTTTATCGCGTTTCGAGTCGTAACCCCGATCTTGAGCTCAAGGTGGATCGCCCCCAACTCACGGATGATCTCTGCATCAAACTCGCTCGTATCAAGGACGAGGCTTACGATCCTGTGGTTATCAAGGGCGCGGATGCTGGCATCTTTAATCATGACCTCCTTCACGTGGTGGGCTATGAGCTCGACGACTATCGCCTGCTCCATGAGTATTATAAGCGTGTGGGCAATCGTCGCGCAGCCTGTATCACCGCCTCTGAGGTGTATAGCTATGCCTCCGTCGAGGAGCTCGACTCGCTCATAGCTGAGTATCAGGATCTGCCTGAGTCTGGCGAGTTGGCCATCCGTCGCTATCAGCGCATCAAATATAATAAGGAGGTGCCCATGGGCGATAAGCTGGCTTATCTACAGGAAGCCCAGAAGCGCTGGAAAGGTTGGAAACGTATTAGAGTGCTTACGAATGCTGAACACGATATGACCAATCCCCAGTTCCACCTGCACTTCGAGCGTAAGGTGGCCCAGCCACAACAGTCGCAGGAGGTGAAGCTGGAGCAGCTGCGCAACCTTAAGTCGCTCACCATGAAGGTGTTTCGTGTCAATGCCAAGGGTGATATAGATGTTGCACCATCCTATGACGAGGGCTATAAGAAAATCAAGCCCCTTTTGGGCGATGTAGTATTGCAGGAGGAACGTCAATATGAGGGTCATGCGCCTTATGAACTCTTCGAAGATAGTTTTGCGCTCAAGGGCCTGCCCGTAGGCGTATATATGGTGGAATTTAAGACCAATCCCTCTACTGAGGTAGAGCGTTCGCTTTACTTCGTCACTGATGTGTATACCATCGCTGAGCCCCAGCCTCAGGACGAATCCATCCGCTATGTGGTGGTCAGTGCCTCTACAGGTCAGCCCATTGCTGGTGCCAAGCTGCATATCAAGGAGAAGGTGGCTTACAACAAGTGGGAAGAGCATGATGCTGTGACTGATGGCAAGGGCGAATATTTCTTCAAGGCCAAGGATGCCGACCATCGTATGGAAGCCTTTGCCTATACGGAGGCTGATACTGCCTGTCCACCCCTCGAAGGCACCTTCCGCTATAGCTATTATGGCGATCAACTTCAGGTGCAGAAGGCCTGCATCTATACCGATCGCGCCATTTATCGACCAGGTCAGACGGTTCATGCTTCCGTCATCCTGTATAATGTTATCAAAGGTTGGCGCCACAGTGTTCGTGCTGAGGCCCCTGTGACGCTCTCTCTCCGCGATGCCAACTATAAGGTTATCGCTGAGCAGCGTCTTACTACGGATCAATATGGAACAGCGACAGCTGATTTTACCCTGCCCAATTCAGGACTCACGGGAAGATTCACCCTCCGTGCAGACAACCAGAGCTACTCGTTCCGCGTAGAGGAATACAAGCGTCCCACGTTCCATGTAGACTTCCCTGAAGTGAAGGAGACTTATCTGGCTGGCGACACCCTCACTGTGAAGGGTAAGGCCTTGACGTATGCCGGTGTGCCTGTGCAAGGTGCCAAGGTAAAATATAAGGTATCGCGTCGTACTGCTTTTTGGTGGTGGAGTTATAGTCGCTATTGGGATGCTGCTGCCCTGAACTATCGTAGCGAGGGCGATGAGATTTTGAGCGATGAGGTAGTGACTAACGATGATGGCACCTTTGATGTCCGGATGCCACTCGAACTGCCAGAGACCAGCTATCCCATGTTCTACCACTTTGTGGTCACAGCCGATGTGACAGACAGTGCTGGTGAGACTCATCATGGCGAAATGTCGTTGCCTCTGGGCAATCGCAAACAGGCTCTGAGCATTTCCCTGCCAGAAAAGATCCTCCTTGAGGATAACCCCAAGGTGACCTTCCATTTGCTCAATGCTGCTGGCAACGACCTCGATGCCGAAGTGAAATACAGAATAGATGGTGGGAAATGGATGACTGCTAAAACTGCCACAGAGATATCTCTAACCTCTAACCTCATTCCCGAGCAAAGCTCGCCTACCCGTAGCCTTTCACCCCTCACCTCTAAATTGAAGAGTGGCAAGCACACCCTTGAAGCGACCTGCGAGGGAGATTCTATCTCCCGCGACTTCGTTCTCTTCTCCCTCGACGACGAGAAGCCTGCTACCGAGACTGACGACTGGTTCTATCAGTCCGCTAGTCAGTTCCCCAACGATGGCACACCTGTCACTGTTCAGGTGGGCTCTTCTGCCCCTGATATGCACATTGTCTATAGCATCTTCTCAGGCAAGACACTCATCGAACAGGGCGCTTACGATAAGAGCAACGCCCTCGTGAACCTCAAACTGAAATACAAGGAGGAATACGAGAACGGACTTCTGCTCACCTTTGCCTGGGTGAAGAACGGACGTTGCTATACCCACTCAGCCACCATCCGTCGCCCCTTGCCTGATAAGAAGTTGCGCATGGAGTGGACCACCTTCCGCAATCGACTCACACCTGGTCAGCAGGAGGAGTGGACGCTTACCATCAAGGATGCAGACGGAAAACCCGTGGGTGCTCAGCTGATGGCGACACTTTATGATCAGAGCCTCGACCAGTTGCAGAAGCATTCATGGAGTCTGGTGCCCCCTATGTCAGTGGCCCTGCCTCATAGCGCTTGGAGTTTCAATGCCATCCGCAGTGTGGGAGCCAGTGGCTATTTCCCCTGGCGCAACGAGCCTGTCGATGGTCTGGAGTTCAGTCGTTTCGACGATGGCATCTTCCCAAGTTTCTGGAATGGTCATTTCCGTCGCTTCTCACGTGGAGCCATGATGGGTGCCAAGTACGATATGCTCGAGAGTGGTGCCATGCTGGCTGACGAGGCACCTATGATGGCGCAGTCTGTAGCTCGCGAGAGCAACGATGTTGAAGTGATGGGTTATGCTGCGAAGGCTGCCCCTGAGTCAGAAGCAGCTGGAGCAGAGGCTCCTGAGGAGTCTTCCCAGGAGCAAGTGCAGATGCGCGAGAACCTCAACGAAACGGCTTTCTTCTATCCCCAGCTTGTAACGAATGAGGATGGTTCCGTGGCTATGAAGTTCACACTCCCTGAGAGTCTTACTACGTGGCGCTTTATGGGTATCGCCCATACCAAGGATATGCACTATGGCTCGCTCCAAGGCGAGGCTGTAGCCCAGAAGGATGTGATGATTCAGCCCAACATGCCTCGCTTCCTCCGCGAGGGTGACGAGGCTACCATCTCCGCCCGCATCTTTAATATGGTTGATAAGCCCCTCAAGGGTAAGGCCACGTTAAAATTCCTCGATCCCGAAACCAATAAGATGCTTCTGGAACAAACCCAGGAAGTGAATCTCACTGCTGGAGGCACCACCTCCGCCACCTTTAACATATCTCTCACCTCTAGCTTCATTCCCGAGCAAAGCTCGCCTACCCGTAGCCTTTCACCTCTCACCTCTAATTTGCTCATCGTCCAGATGAGCATAGCCGCCAACGGCTACACCGACGGTGAACAGCACTACCTACCCATTCTCCCCTCTACGGAGCGTGTTACAGTGTCTGTGCCCATCACCCAGCATCAGCCTGGTGAAGCTAAGGTCGACTTGGCTGCCCTCATCCCGGCAGATGCAACGAATGGCAAGTTCACACTCGAATATACCAACCATCCCGCTTGGCTGATGATTCAGGCCCTGCCTGCGTTAGGTCACCCCGCTGACGATAATGCTATCTCACAAGCCGCCTCTTATTACGCCAACGCCTTGGGTCAGTACATCATCTCCCAGAACCCACAAGCCAAAACGGCTTTCGCCCTCTGGAAGAATGATACCTCTCACCTCTCACCTCTCACCTCTCACCTCTCTCAAAATGAGGATTTGAAAAATCTCGTTTTGAGCGAGACCCCTTGGGTCCTTGATGCAGAGCGTGAGACTGAGCAGCGCCAGCGCCTCGCAGATTTCTTCGACGAGAACCTGATGCAGAATCGACTCAGTTCCGCCATTGAGAAACTCGAGAAGCTCCAACTGAGTGATGGTGCCTGGACCTGGTGGAAAGATATGCCAGGCTCGTTTTATATGACGGTTGCCGTGTCAGAGATGCTGGTACGTCTCAATGCCATGGCAGGTACACAGAGCGACACCCAGCAGATGCTCAATAGTGCCTTTAAGTTCATGGGGCGCGAGGTGGTTGATGAGGTGAATGAGTTGAAGAAACTAGCGCGCAAGGGCCACAAGGTGTCCTTCCCCAGCTTTAAGTGTTTGCAGTGGCTCTATCTCGCCACCCTCGATGGTCGTGAGCTCCCTGCTGATGTGGTAGAGGCCAACAACTATCTCCTGAAGCTCCTCAAGAAGGACATCAAGAGTCAGAGCATCTATGAGAAAGCCCTCACAGCCGTCATCCTCTCCAAGAGCGATCCTAAGCGCGCCCTCGAGTACGCCCAGTCGCTCAAGGAATATACCGTTTATCGTGAAGAGATGGGACGTTATTACGACACCCCACGTGCAGGCTATTCTTGGTACGATTATAAGATTCCCACGCAGACAGTGGCCATCGAGGCCCTGCAGCGCCTCACTCCCGATGATCGTCAGACCATCGAAGAGATGCAGCGTTGGCTCCTCATGAGCAAGCGCACCCAGTCCTGGGATACACCCATCAACAGCGTAAATGCTGTTTATGCGTTCTTAGGGAGTCAGAGAAATAGGGTGACAGGTAGTCAGGACAATAGTCTGAGACTAGATGCTGAGAACGCCACTATGAAGATCGACGACAAGGTGCTCGATCTCCCGAAGGCTACAGCTGCCATCGGTTACGTCAAGACTAACGTACCAGTCGAAAGCAAAGAACTCACCATCGAGAAGACCTCTGAGGGTACCTCTTGGGGCGCTGTCTATGCCCAATTCTTCCAGCCTACGAGGTCAATCTCAGAATCTGGCTCTGGTCTGAAGATCGCTCGCGAGATTCTCACAGCCGAAGGAAATCTCTCACCTCTCACCCCTCACCCCTCACCTCTAAAAATCGGTGATCGCGTTCGCATTCGCATCACCATCACAGCCGATCGCGACTACGACTTTGTTCAGGTGATTGAGAAACGAGCCGCTTGCATGGAGCCTATCCACCAACTCAGTGGTTGGCATCAGGGCTCATACTGCACCCCACGCGATTGCAGCACGAACTATTACTTCGATTGTCTTTCGAAGGGCAAGCATGTGATAGAGAACGAATACTATATCGATCGCGCTGGAACCTACGAGACAGGTACCTGCACCGTTGAGTGCGCCTACGCCCCTGAGTTCCGAGCCACGACTTCGTCGTTGACATTAAACATTAAAGATTAAAGGTCGCGATAAAATGAGAACAGAGCTATGCTTGCTTAAGCTATGTCGAATGTGAGCGAGCTCGATGTGAAACATCAACATTAAAAATTATATATGAAGAAAAAGTTTTTGATTCTACCCTTGATTCTTGCTCCTTGCTTCTTGCCCCTCAAGGTAAGCGCGCAGCGTTTAACCATCGAGAAAACCACTGTAGAGTGTGGTCGTACAGGCTACGAGCAACCCATCACAGCTACGTTCGACCTCCGAAACAAAGGTCGTAAGAAACTCGTTATTGAGAGCGTGAAACCCGATTGTGGTTGTACAGCTGTGGAGTATCCTAGGGAAGTGGGCTCAGGCGCTAAGTTCCAAATCAAGATGACCTACGATGCTCGTCAGCTGGGCCATTTCCATAAGATGGCAGCTATTAAGAGCAATGGTTCCAAAGATATCGTCTACCTGACTATGAAGGGTATCGTCATCCCAGAGATGGTGGATTATACGGGCGAGTATCCCATCGCTATGGGCGACTTGCTGCTCGACATGAACGAGCTCTTCTTCGATGATGTGAACAAGGGCGACGAGCCTGTACAGGAGATTCACATCTTTAATAATGGCACCATACCCATGCAGCCTCGTATGTTGCATCTGCCACCATACCTCTCGGCCACTGTCACGCCCGAGACGCTGGCCCCCTCACGAGGCGCCACCATTGCTGTGACCCTCCATTCCGATAAGTTGCGCGACTATGGTCTCACCCAGACCTCCGTTTATATGGGTAAACAGTTGGGCGAGAAGGTAAGTCCTGATAACGAGGTGCCTGTATCTGCGATTCTCTTGCCTGATCTTAAGTCGTTTGCTACCACCAATAAAGATCTGGCTCCTCGACTGGGTATCTCCGCTACAGAGGTCGACTTTACCGACTTTGGAGGAAAGTCGAAGAAGACTGCCGATATCGTGTTCACCAATAATGGTCAGACCACCCTCACGTTCTCGTCGATGCAGATGTCATCAGGAGGTATGAAGGTTACCCTTGGCAAGCGCGATCTCGAGCCAGGACAGAGTACCACGCTCAAGATTACTGGTTTTGCATCCGATCTCGCGAAGATCCGCAAGCGTCCTCGCATCCTCCTCATCACCAACGATCCCGACCACGCCAAAGTGGTCATTAACATCAAGGTTTCAAATTGATAAATCGAACACAGAGATACAGAGTCACAGAGATTTTATGTACAGAGATAAAAAAGAACTCTGTATCTTTGAGTCTCTGTGTTGATAAAATAAAATGTTTAATGTATAATGGAGCACCCAGAGAATAGTCAAGAATATGCAGGCTTGCAGGTGAACAGCGGTGTGGAGCAGCCCCCCATTGTCAACCCCTACCTGAAGCGCAATCGTCGTCGCGAACTCACGGCCGCCGAAATGGTCGAGGGCATCGTCAAGGGCGACGTCACCATCCTCTCTCAGGCCGTGACACTCATCGAGAGCGTCAACCCCGATCATCAGGCCAAGGCCCAGGAGGTCATCAATAAGTGTCTGCCCTATAGCGGCCACAGCATCCGCGTAGGCATCAGTGGTGTGCCAGGCGCAGGTAAGAGTACCTCTATCGACGAGTTTGGCGTTCACGTGCTCCGCGAAAAGGGAGGTCGTCTGGCTGTCCTCGCCATCGACCCCTCGAGTGAGCGCACCAAGGGTTCTATCTTGGGCGATAAGACACGCATGGAGAAGCTCGCGCAGCATCCCGACTCCTTCATACGCCCTAGTCCCTCAGCAGGCTCCTTAGGCGGTGTGGCGCGCAAGACGCGTGAGACCATCATCCTCTGCGAGGCAGCAGGTTTCGACAAGATTTTCGTTGAGACCGTTGGCGTGGGTCAGAGCGAGACCGCTTGCCACTCCATGGTCGACTTCTTCCTGCTCATTCAGGTGGCAGGAACGGGCGATGAGCTGCAGGGCATCAAGCGAGGCATCATGGAAATCTCGGATGGTATCGTCATCAACAAGTGTGATGGCGACAATGTGGATCGTTGTCAGATGGCAGCCACCAACTTCCGTAATGCTCTTCATTTCTTCCCCATGCCTGAGAGCGGTTGGTTGCCTAAGGTGCTGTGTTACAGTGGTTTCTATGGTACGGGTGTTAAAGAGATCTGGGATATGATCTACGAGTATATCGCCTTCGTCAAGGCCAATGGCTATTTCGACTATCGTCGCAATGAGCAGAGCAAATATTGGATGTACGAGAGCATCAACGAGCATCTGCGCCTGAACTTCTACAACAATCCGCTCATCAAGTCGCAGCTTGCTTCCGCCGAGTCCTCCGTCCTCGCCGGCCAGAAGACCTCCTTCATCGCCGCCCAGGACCTCCTGGATGAATATTTTAAATTATTAAAGAAATGATTCAAATCGAAATCGATAGCGGCAGTGGCTTCTGCTTCGGAGTAACCACCGCCATTAAGAAGGCCGAAGAAGAACTGGCCAAGGGAACCAAACTATACTGCCTGGGTGATATCGTCCACAACGGTATGGAGTGTGAACGTCTCAGTGAGATGGGACTCATCATCATCAACCATGATGACATGCGCCAGCTCCACAACGTCAAGGTGCTGCTCCGTGCCCATGGCGAGCCCCCCGAGACATACGCCCTCGCTCGTCAGAACAACATCGAGATCATCGATGCGACCTGTCCTGTAGTGTTGCAGTTGCAGAGGCGTATCAAGGAACAATATGACGAATCTGCAGATAAGCAGATTGTCATATTCGGTAAGAAAGGTCACGCCGAGGTGCTCGGCCTGGTAGGCCAAACTCAATCTACCGCCATCGTGATCGAGAGTTTCGACGAAGTGAAGAAGCTAGACTTCTCGCGCGACATCTACTTGTATTCTCAAACCACGAAGTCGCTTGACGAGTTCCATAAAATCATCGACTACATCCAGTCCCACATTTCCAAGGATGCTACTTTCAAGAGTTTCGATACAATCTGTCGAAACGTGGCCAATCGCATGCCCAACATCTCCCAGTTCGCCACGAAGCACGATCTCATCCTCTTCGTCTGCGGACGCAAGAGCTCCAACGGCAAGGTGCTTTACAATGAATGTCTGCGTGTGAACCCCAATACGCACCTTGTTGAGGATCCCCATGAGATCCAGAAGGAGTGGCTTGAAGGTATTGAAACCGTTGGTATCTGTGGTGCAACCAGCACCCCCCGCTGGCTCATGGAGCAATGCCGCGACGCCATACAAGCTATGCAATAAACAACAAAGCCCTCCGGAAAAATTCCGAAGGGCTTTCTTTTTACTTTCTTGAGTAGGAGGATAGGGGAGAGGTAGTTCATCTACCCTCGCATAATTGAGATTCTTCTGCGATTGTCCTTGGGGCGGACTGCGAAATGAATCCAATATCGCCCCTGCTTGCTACGTTCGATGAAGAGCTCATCGAAATCCCGCTTGGTGCCGTCGGCAATATCCAGCAGGATGTTGGCATAGCGCAAGGCCTGCTCTACGCCAACACAGTGGCTGGGGATATTCCCATCAGCCGTCTTGTGGCTGCTCTTGCAGAGCTCTCCGAGCGAGAAATGCTCGGAAAGCTTAGCGTTCATATTGATACTTACTTCTCTCATAATCTTAGTTGTTTAAATTCTACTTATGGCGCTGTGACGCTGTGTAGCAGTGTTGCTGCGTCAGAGGATCACAGCTCCCGTCTTCCTGTACCTGGCCTTGGTGGTGCCGTTCTCCACAAACTCCTCCACCTTCTCCACCAGTCGGTCCTTCTGCAGACGAACCACCCTGGTGCGGGCCGAACCATAGTTCGATAGCGAGAAACAGCGCATCACGTCGTCGACGGTAAACGTATCTGGCAGGCGGTTGTAGGCCTCGATGGTCTTGCCCCTGCGCTGCACGTTGGCAGCAGCATCGCGCGTCTTGTCGTCGAAATACTTCTCGGCCAGGGCTCCAAAGTAGTGGCGCTGACAGGCATACTGAATGGTTACAATCAGTTCCGCGAGTCGCCAGTCCGTATCGTCGGTCTCGAACTCACCACACCAGTAGTCGCCTTCCTGACGGATGTTGGCCCAATGGCGCATCACGATAAAGGGAGCAGCGAAGTTCAGCCCATGATAGGCGCAGCGCTTCAGCAGCATCTCGTCGGCCTTCGAATCGTTCTCCTTGGCGTCCATCATGCGGCGGGCCGTCCAGTCGTAGAGCTCATCCACAATCTTCTGTACCGTCAGCTCGCCCTTCATGCGATCCAGCTTCTCAGCCCACTCCTTCAACCTGCCGTCGCTCTCAAGGTCGATGCAACTCTCGCGTAGCATCATCTCGAAATTGGTGGAGGGAAGAGGGATGCAAGTGAGTCGCGTGGCCAGTCCAGAGCCGAAGTTCTGGGCATTCACCTTCTTCTTCAGCGCCATGGGCGTACCCGTGTAGATGAAATTCCACGTTACGATGAAGTTCTGCACCACACTCTCGAGGTTGGTATAGGCCTGACCGTCCTCCTCATTATGGAAGGCCTTGAGTTCCAACGACTGCTTGTCGATCCATGAACCACCCTTCTGAACGGTCATGGTGTTGTCGAGCTCAGTGTCGAAGGTCAGCATGTGCAGCTGCATCTGCTCGCCATCCACCACCTCCACAGCGTTCACCATATCCTGAATGAACTGGGCGTTCGAGGTTCGTGCCGGATGCACCCTGAATAGTGCCTTGGGCTTGGCCGGCTTCTCCTTGTTGGCGCCCTTGGTCTTCATCTCCTCCTTATAGCGGTTGATGGCTGCGATACCAGCCTTGTCGGCTGCCACCATGGGCGCTGCCAATAGCTTGAAGAGTCGCGTGGCAAAGCTCTTTCCGCTGGCAGGATCGCCGATGATGAGGGTAGAGTTATTCAGTCGGCGCAGCTCCTCTGGGCGATGGTAGAATCGGTAGGTGCAGCGCGTCATGAGTGTCATCATCAGTCCGCCTGCTACGAACAGGGCCGCAGGATACTGGTTCTTCTTCAGTCCCTTACAGATGTCCTTCAGGATGGGATAGTCATCGGCCAGCACCTCGATCTGCTCGCCCCACTCCCAGAGCCAGCGCTCGATGTCATCATCGCTCACCGCCGCCGTTTGCGCTTGCGTGATGCTCTGATACGTCTTGCCTGTCGCCTTCTGGATCGCTTCCTGCATCGGCTTACTTGGCGCTTGACTAAGATACTTCTTCTCTCGGTCAGCCATACGCTCAGCAGCACTGAGCACTGTCTGCGCCACGTTCTCGTTCCTCTCCTGGATAATCTCCTTGACCCAAGGCTGGGCTTCGAGCACATGCTGAACTCGGTTCTTGTCGCCGTCGAAGAGTATAAGCAGGTCAGAGGCCAGCTTGAGACTTTCGTTATGGCGGTTACTGTCGGCTGCGCAGGGCAGCTTGTCGGCGAAACGCTGATCAATAATACACTGTATATCATACTCTCTCCATTTTATTTCTTGGCACGAATCACACGAATTATCACGAATTCTTTTATTATCTTCGCGTAAATTCGCGCAATTCGTGCCTGAATTTCTCTTTGTAGCCTGTGAATGACCGTCGCGATATAGAGATTCATATCTCTCAGCGTATTCTTTGTTCTCATACGTAAATAATTCCTTGTCTAAATAAAGTATGTCCGATTCCTTACAAATGTAACTCAGCCTTGAGGAGTCCTTTCCGCTCTCATCTACTTGAATATCAAGCACTTGCGCCATGGCGTGCTGATTATCGATGAGGTTCCCCCAATCGATCCTGGCCTTAAAGACCACCTTGATGCCCTTGCCCGATGGCGTGATGTAGATAAAATAGATACCAAGATCCTTGAAGTCAAGCCCTTTGTCGATCCAGCCTTGATAAACGGCATGAGGATCGTCAATGTGGTCCACGTCTATGACTACCAAACCTGTGAGCCTTGTGGCCGATTGCTTGCGCCAAGCGCCCTCCTTACCCGCCTTCGAGGTGGTGATGTCGAAGGTAGAAGGGAAAATCCACCCAGGCAACTTCCGCTTATACGATGCCTCGCCCGTCTCACGATACTTATCGATTGCTTCGTTCCACTTCGCGGCCCTGACAAGCGCATAAAACTGCGCTTCGTCAACTGGCAACGTGGGATTCACAAAATTCTTCTGATAACTAAACATATATCCCCCTTTCTCTCATTACATAAACTCTATCAGCTCTCGGTCTATCAGGGCGTTCTTCGCATCGCGTGTATGCTCTTCGAGCAGTCCCATCACTTGTGCCGTTCCCACATCCTTGGGGAAACTGCCGAACACCTTCAAGCGCCCTATCGATTCCTTCACCCAGCCCCAGGGGAGCTTCTTAACCAACTTGTCCTTCTCGCGATGTCGAGGCTGGCGGTTATATGCCATAAACATTACCTTACCTGTCCACTCGTCACGACGCAGACGTCCTTCTACGCACTTTCCACTTACAAGGCGTACGAGTACCTCTTCCGAAATTTCTATAAACTTTCGCATAAATCTTGTTGAATTGTGAGTGAAGGTCATGTCGGAATTTGGCCATTTTCACTACGTAGACTTCCTCCACTCGCTTCAACTCGATTAATACTTAATCAATAACTACCTCCTTGGTTTCCAGATGGCGCACTATGCCGCCACCCTTGCCGGCATTCTTCATCCCGTCGCTCATCTGCCACTGCTTGCACTTGAACTTCTGCTCCACCTTGATCATCATCAGGGCGCAGGTTCTTGAGCCCTTAGTCTCGATGCATTTGTGCTGACAGCTGGCGCAGCACTTCTTCACCTTAATGCCATACTCGTTCTTTACACTTACAATCCTGATTACCTTCTCCATCTTCTTAATCCTCCATCTTTAGTTCACGTTTCAGATCCTTAATCTCGCACTTCTGATCTCTGATCAGTTTCTTCTGCTCGGCTATCTCGGCTTTCAGTGTCATCACCTCAGCCTGGAGTTGCTTCACCAACGAGCCGTCCTTCGTGGCTGCCATCATGATGTCGATCTCCTCCTTCGTCATCGCCTCCAGTTTCTCCATCCCCACATGGAGGAACATGCCTGCCAGCAACTTCCGAACATCGAAGAACATATAGCCCTCATCATTCACTTCCAGCAGATAGCCGTTTACCTTTGTTCTCACTGAGAGAATCATTCTCTCTTGTTTGTTTTGATTGTTCTTAAACATACTTTAATTAATTATTTAAATGTTACTGTTTTGATGCTCTGTTTGAGACATCGTTCATAATACCCCGACAGTAACGCAGATTTAAGGGAAAACAATAGGGAGAACTTTAGGGAACTGCCATTCCAGCCCCCTAAAAACGAAAAAAAATAAATAGCGGAACCCCTGAATTAAAAGAGATTCCGCTATCATATAACAAAAAAATGGAAAAAAAATATCTATTTCCCTAATGATTTCCCTAACGCCTATGTAATTGCATATCCTGATGGTCATAAGGGTCGTATTCTGAGGCAAAGTCTTCGCCATCTTGCCAGTCGCCGTTAAACAGTTGTTGAGGGTCGGCTTTCATCAGCTTCAGGCATTCTCGGATAATGGGCTTTGCCCTTTCGTTAGGTTTGTTACCCTTATCGAGTCCTGTCATCCATTGGTCATTCTTATCTTTGAAATGGCCCTCCAGCACAGCCGAGAGTGTAAAGCCATTAGCCAACGTGATGAGATCTTCATTGATCATCTGTCTGAAGAGTTCTACAAGTGTTCCCTTTCCATAACGTCCAAGCCAGGTCAATTCACAATCTTCGTCGCGATTGCTCGAGAATAAGGCTTTGAAGTTACACTCTTCACCTTCTATCCAACCATCCTTCACCAACTTCGAGAATAACAGCGTCAGATGTCCCTCTGTTAAACGGCCCTTCCGTTTGAAGGTCATCGTCTCACGAGGCTTTGCTAGTTTCTTCTGCTGCTTCGGTTTGGCGTTGTTCTTGCCAGTGGCCTTTGGCATCTTGGTATAGTCCACCTCTAAACCATATTCAGCGGCATGACCAGTCAAAATATCAGTCAGGATGCAAATCCTGTCGAGCAACTCGAAAAACTCCTTGACTTCTTCCTCTCTCCCTGCCACACCAAAAGGGATGTTCTGGGCAAACACGCGCCATGTCTTGTCGTCATCCTTCATCTGATACCAGCGGCTGGCAATTTTCATTCTTGAGAATTCCTCTATTCGCTTCGAGCGCTCTTCCATCACTTCCTGAAGCAGGTAATCGCTCATACAGCCCCTCGCCCACTGAATAATTTCCTCTTTAGTGGAGGTGTAAGATTGTGTAAGACTCTGGGCAAAACGAAACTCGCGGTCATGGCTCAGTTGCATGCCCCAGTTGGCATAGGGCGAAGGCTGCTGATTAGCTAAGAAACGCATCAATGCCATCTGGCAGTGCTTGCGGATATTACCAAGCGAAAACAGCCTGTTAGCATCTTTCTGTAAACGGTCAACTCGCTGCTGCAAGCCTTGTGAGAAACTCTGTGGGGTGACTTTATTGATGTTATCCGAGTATAGGTTCATTGCCATAATATATATTTGTCAGCCAGTCCTTCACATATGCCAGTGCCAGACTGAATTCATCGTCCAACTCCATGTCTACCTCATGCTTTTCCGCAATCGGCAGTATCATCTCTACCATATCCTTCACAAATCGGTCGCAGTCCTCCTTGCTCTTATGGCCATCGTCGAAGCCTTTTCTGACAGGTTCTATCTCTTGCCATATCTCGCGAGCGGCATCCACATAATTCTCTGGATAATCATGAGGCACATAGGTCCACATCGAGTCCACCAGCCCTATCTCCTCATCTGTCAAGCCCAGGTTATAGCCATCCTGCAAATGTACTTCTGCCCCTTCTATTGCACTCAGCACACATTCTTTATAGTCCACACATTCCTCTTTGTCAGACCATTCTGGCCTTATTGACATGCAAGAGGCTACATAATAATCTGATAAGGCCGAGTCGATTTTGGTGGCCGCGAAATAGGCCTGATCCAAGAGTATTTTTGCAATTAATGCCACTACTCTTGGTGCATCGTCTTCTTTGGCATTTAGCCATCTCTCCAATCGCTCGTTACCTGGCAAGAACTGCTTCTGCAGATCGCCCTCTATGGGCTCGTAGCCACTCATAATCCAATTCAAGTCGAATGGCAGGGATGAAAACAGATAAGCCAATAGTCTCATCAGTTCCACAATCCATCCCACAACACCCTCCTGTGGTTCCTGCATCAGGGGGTTTTCCTTTACGGGTTTTATCTCCTCAACGAAAAAATGATAGGCCAGAGAACTAGCGGATTCGCCCCTGTGATACATGCCAATCAGCCTGTCGGCCTGATGGAGTGTAAACTCACGCCTTTCGTCCTCGCTCATCGAGGTTACAGCGTCGATGTCCACACCTTTAAACACCTTGTTCCTCATATAGGCCAGCATTTCTGCCGCCTTCATATTGAATTCCATATTTTTATATTTAATAGTGGTTTATTGGGTTTGCCTAATATTAGACTTGCCTGAAAACGACTGCAAAAGTACTAAAAATCCCGTTAATATCTGCAGGTAACAAGATCTTTCTTTGTTAATCTATGTCAACGCCGCTACGCAGCTACACAGCGTCACTGTATCATAAGGTTGTTTTGAGGTGGAAGTATGGAGTAGATAATCTATTATATTATTATATATATTATAATATATATAATAATATAATAGATATGTAAAGAGTTTTTGATTCGCTGATTTGGACAAATGGCGCTGTGACGCTGCGTTGCAGTGTAGCACCGTTAGGGGCAGCTCAGAGGCAAAATTGCTCGATTCATGCGAGAACGGTTCTCACTTGATGGTTGAACTATTTTTCGAGCTTCGTTGAACTATTCTCGTCGCCAGCGCGCAGTATCGCTCATTTATGGCACGCAAAGCGCATCATCATTATAAATAAAGCTAGGTTAATGTGTATAATAAATGAGACGATAGTATGTAAAGAAATCAGAATTTTAACATTTAAAACTTTTCGAAAACAAATTCGAAAAAAGCTTGGAATGAGGCTAAAAAAGTTGTATCTTTGTACTCGTAATCAAGAAGATGCTAGTACGAGTATCAAGCGGGAGTCGGTCACCCGGAGTAGTTGGCCGAGTAAGTCTAATACCATAAAAAACACACAAGAGTATGGCGAAGATTCTGTATGAAGTAAAGAAGAACGGCAACAAGTACAATGCCGCCTACGGCAAGTGGTATGCTCAGGTGAAGGCGCTCGAGACGCTGAACACCCGCAAGCTGGCCAACCACATCAGCGAGCATGGCTCCATCTACACCCCCGACGTGGTGTATGGTGTGCTGGAGAAGTTCCGTAGCTGCCTCGTAGAGATGCTGCTCAACTCGAAGAAGGTGAAGATCGACGGCCTTGGCACGTTCTACACCACCATTGAGAACGCTACTGGTGGTTGTGAGAAGAAGGAGGAGTTCAACGTGAACAAGTACCTCAAGGCCCTCCACATCCGATTCCTCCCAGAGCAGGAACAGGAGCAGAACCTCTCAAGTCGAGAGTTCATCAAGCAGGCAGAGTTCATCAACGTTGAGAGTCTGGCAAAGACTGAGGAGTCAACTCCTGCCAACGGCGGTGATCCAGGAACCGGCGATTAAAGACTGTAAGCGAGCAGTCGCATGAGAGAGTAGCCTGATATGGGCGAAATCTAAGAGAGACTAGTTAACGGTGGGGGCTGAGACGACCCTCGGCTCCCACCAAGTTATTAACCAATTAAACCATGAGAAACATGACCAAGAAGGAAACATTTAAGTGGGCGTTGCAGATTATCGCATCCATCGCAACAGCCATCCTTACCGCCCTCGGCACCACGTCGTGTATAGGGATTTAAACAAAGTCCTCGGATCAACCATCCGAGGGCTTTTACTTTATCATGGAACGCCACAATTGTTACCTGCCTTTAAATCCTCAACATTTGGGGGGCGTACTTGCTGATAATGACACCCATCATATAAGATACGACAAGCACAACAACCGAAACTAACAGTATAAAGGGAAGTGATGACAGTACGGCATTTCCAAAGAACAAGACGCCAGCAACTTTCATAACAATCATTGGAAATGCATGCATTCCTAAAATAACCAATGTTTGCTGTCCTATCAACTCTAGATATCTACTAATGCGCTTCCCTGCAATAAATGAACACGCCACCAGTACCATTATTGTAGCTATCACGGCATTCACATAGAAAAGTAATATCGATTTGCCATAGATACACTCGTCTATGGTACAGAAACCATTTAGAGGTATTATAAAGACAAAGAAAAGTGCTAATATCATAAAAAAGTAACCTCTATGTGGTATGCCGCTGAAATCAATATCACGCAAAGCGTATCCCAGGCAATAAAATGGCATAGCCATCATGGAACTTCTCACTGAGAAAGGCATATTGGTTCGAGTAACAAGGAATAGGGCTATGGGGATAATTGTTGCCATGAGTAGGAAGATTCTATTATTTCTCACCAATGCAGCAAGCGCACTTGTCAAAACCTGAATGGTAAAGAGGGAAACTAGAAACCACAAAGCACCTAACGGCATGAATGAAGTTGGTGTAATCTGGTCGGTACCAAGGAAGATTCCTCTGATTGCTGCGAAAAATATCTCTTTTCCGTGCATATCATAGTACAATTCCGGATGAAGGTAGGGAGAAACCCAGCAGACAAACAAGTTAATGACCGAAAAGGTAAAATAAGGCCACAGGATAGATTTTATAGAAGATTTCAGATTAATCAGAAAAGGTCTGTCTCTCTTGAAGAATAAGCCGGAAAGGATGAAGAACAATGGCATGTGAAAGCTATAGACATATATTCTTATCTGTTCACTAATATCCAGGTGACCAATCACCATCAGCCAAATGGCAAAGCCTTTGGCTATATCAACATACGCAATCCTATTCTTGAACATAAAAAAAGGCGGAACCATTCGATACTTATTTAAGACTCTGGTTACCGCCAAGCGACCATGCACACAAACAAGTATGAATAGTTCACGCCCCAAAGCGTGAACCTTCACTACCTGTCCTCGTGTGCAAATATTGGCGGTATTTGAGTCTTGAGAACAAGAGCGTTAGCTCAATTCTATTTTAATAAATACGAACAGAAACGCTATTCTGTAAGTTAATAATTAATTGTTTATTATCCTCTGTGACCTCCTGAGGCTATACCTTAATCGGTAGGTCGATTAGCGTTACTTTTTCTATTTTCTATTTCATAGGCAATTTCATTTTATAGTTTAACGTAATAAACTCCGTTTGCAAAGGTAGATATAATTTCCGAAAAAAGCAAGAAAAACGAGAGAAATAATCCTATTAAAAGAAACTTGTGGAGGAAACGGGAGTAATTGTGACGTTATTAGCGTAATGCGTTTTTCCTTTGCAACGTCTAAAATCGCATTATTTCCCCCTTATCCATGCATAAATTGCAAATCTTTCTTAAATTTGCACCCAGTATATGCAAGGTTTTAGTATATTTGCAGTTATAATAATAGAAAACCTATTAAATAGAAGAATATGAAACAAGCAATCAAAACATTAGGTCTATTCCTCTCAGCCCTCTTCTTGTTGACAGCTTGTAGTAGTGATGATGCATTAGGAGAGTTTAATGAAAATGGTGAATTTGTGATTAAGGATAAGCAACAAGTATCCTTGGCTGAATTCAACAGTATCACCAATGGCTATGGTTGGTATGAAGCCGAGACGCATGAGGGACGCATTTCCTGCTGATACTTATAGCAAGTATTCTCTACGCTATGATGAAAATACAGGCAAAGTATTCTTCGATAATCAGGAACAGTTTACTGTATTATCTGTGAGAAGCAATGAGATTTGGGTAATCAAGAAAGGTGGACAAAGAGGTGATGGAAACGGCAATATGAAACAGATATACCTCTATGCTAAGCTACAGAAGATGACGGATGAGGAGCTGCAGAGTGCCAGGAATGATTTCTGGCTTAATACTGCAGATTTGAATAGAGATATTACACGCAAAGATATATGCCACAAGTGGGTACTGACGTGATGGTACGCTGGAAGGCAAGAGCAGTACGGTTCATTTCAAGGGAACTTATGTTTATGATCCAGAGCAGCCCATTCCTTATGGCGGAGGAGGACTTGAAGTTCCAATCCAGTTAATTCCTGATGAGTCTGAGGGCGAATGGCCTTTGATGTTTCAGGATTTGCCCAAGATGAAATTCGCCTCCTTCTGGTATGCCTCCTACCTGATGATTTCCACCGATAATAGTCATTGTTATCAGTTTATCCGTGGAATAGAAGAATAAGGAAATATCAATTAAATCCATTTTTATCCCTCCGCATTCTAGAACGTGGGGGAGGGGGTAGTAATAGATTAGAAAATATATATAATTATTGGAAGATGAAAAAGGAAATAGTAAAAATCTTAATAAGAATAATAATTCTATTACTATTATGCAAAGCTCTCTTCTATATGACCATAACGTGCTTTTGGGGGTTGATGCCAAATGATGTATTTAAGGATGTCATAGAGAGCATATCTGAAATTATTTTGATAATCACTTGTTTTTATTTGCTTTTTAGAAATGCATTTGCAATTTTCGGAAGAAAGAGAAAGAATATTAATTACAACTATCTCTTATTATCATTTGTATCAGTAGCCGTTCTTTTTTCGGTATTAGTTCAATTATATAATCTCATCGTGACAGTTATTCCATATTCTATAGCGTATCATCATTATGTAGATATTTTAATACCGCATATATTAATTTTAGTGTTTGGTTCATACTTTGTCTGGGTTCTTCTTGCCAATATTATCAATCATAAATAAACAGTTTGTGGAGAATATTATGAATCGATTATGTATCCAATGGAGAAAACATCAATTATCAGTTGTTGCTGGACTCGCACGAGACGAGCAGCATGGTTAGGATTATCAGATAATAATAGGCTTTCATTGTAAAGGATGTTTAGAACTTGTAATCGATACCGAGACCTATGACGTGGTTGGTGCGAGAGTAGACATCCTGACCAGGATAGCCTGTGCCCTGATAGCCGCCTTGCTCGGCGGTGTACTTGCGAGTGTAATCGCTATAGATGGTGCAGAAGTAGCCAGCATTGAGGCGCAGCTTATCGGTAATGTTCCAAGCGCCACCAAGACCTACACTGTAGCTGTCGCAGGCAAACGAGGTGTTCTGCTGGTAGTCGTCAGAGAGACCATAGTCGGTACGCTGACCACCACAGCTGACAGTAAACTTGTCATTGATGTCCCACTCGATGCCAGCGAGGAATTCGTTGGTACCGTGCTCGAGCGTCTTTTGGCGATCGCCTGCCATCTTGGCGTGGGTATCGTCGAAATAGTGATACTCGAGGGTGGCACGGAGGCTGGGGGAGAAGTCGTAACGTCCGGCAATGACAAGCAGTGCTGGCATATCGTAACGCGTCTTGGCGCCATCGGCATAGGGGGCAGCAAGATCGCCTAAGCCCTCGGGCAACTCCTTGGTATCGTTGGTGGTCTCGATCTTAGTGCGGAACTCGTAACGAGCTGCGACAGTGAAGCGATCTTGATGGTAATCGAAACTGATGATAGGAGCTACGCCCCAGCCACGCTGGGTGCAGTCGAGCTTCATATCGGTGAGCGTCTGACCGCCTAAGGCTGGCAGGGTAGTGGCCTTGAGGTTCACGCGGCTGTAGCCATCGTAATAGTTGACACGCAGACCAACGGCAGCTGCGAACCAGTCAGTGATCTGATAAGTGAAGTTAAGCTGGCCGCCATAGATGTACTGCTTGCCCTCTACCTTCGAGTCGATGGTGTACATGTCGGGAGTGACTATGGCGATGGGGGCCTCGGGGTTCATCTTCTTGGCTGTGAGTGTCTGCTTGAAGATGGAACCCATGACGAGGGCATTGAACATGGGTACGCCTTCATCGTATTCGACGAAGCCACCGCTACCCACAATACCAATCATGGTAGAGAGGGCCCAACGGTCTTTCTTATAAGAGGCGAAAAGGGCTGGCACGATGGGGGCAGAGGCAACGCCTTCAAATTTCTTGTTATTGAATCCGTTGTAACCATCATACACTCCTGGGTAGGCCAGATAATTCGGGATAGTGGTAGTGATGTCGCGATTCTGCCAGGGTTTCTGGAAGTTGAGCGACAATTGGAAACCTTCGTGGCCCCAGGCGAGACCAGCGGGATTAGAGTAGGCGGCATCGATGTCGAACGTAGCGCCACGTGCCATCATACGGTCGAATGCAATGTGATAATTGGTGTTGGTCATCAGACCTCCTGCAACGGCAGGAGCAGTGAAACTTGTGAGGGCGCAGAAGGCCACAAAAAAGAATTTTCTCATCATAACAATCGGTTGATTTGAATTTGGCTGCAAAGTTAGCAAAAAATCCGAGAAAAACCGACTTTATGATGAGAAAAATACGCAAATCGGACAATTTTTATTGCTCTGTGGCCTCTTTGAACTTGGCGAGCAACCACTCCTTTTGCTCAGGGATGGTCATATTGGAATTGTCGAGCAGGATGGCATCGTCGGCCTGACGCAGAGGCGATACCTCACGATGAGAGTCGATATAATCGCGCTCCTCGACGTTCTTCAGGATGTCGTCGAAATCGGCTGGCATGCCCTTGGCCTTGAGTTCATCGAAGCGACGCTGTGCGCGCACCTGAGCTGAGGCAGTGACAAAGATCTTGAGTTCGGCATCGGGGAACACGGTAGTACCGATGTCACGGCCGTCCATCACCACGCCCTTGTCCTTACCCATCTGCTGTTGCTGGGCCACCATAGCTGTACGTACGAAGGGGATGGCTGCGATAGGACTAACATGATTGGACACCTCGAGCGAACGGATCTCCTTCTCGACGCACTCGCCATTGAGATAGGTATCGGGGCGGCCTGCCTCGGGATTGAACTTAAATGAAATCTGGATGTTGGGCATCTCGGCCTCGAGTTCAGCGGTCTTCACGCTGCCATCCTCGAGAAACAGACCATGACGGAGGGCATAGAGGGTGACCGAACGATACATGGCACCTGTGTCGACATAAACGTAGCCCACTTCACGGGCGAGATCCTTGGCCATCGTGCTCTTGCCGCACGAAGAGTGGCCATCGATTGCAATTGTAATTTTCTTCATAATGCGTATGCTATATTAATAAGTATCGATGAGGTGGTGACGTGGTACTTGCCATAAGCCACGTGGAGTTTGAAGCGCTCGAGCGAGAGACCTGCACCTAAGGAGAGGCCAGCCCCATGGGCGGCTGAGCCTTCGGAATCGGTAATCTTCATCTGCTGGGCGCGACGGAAGTTATAGCCTGCTGCGATGTAGATGTTCTGTGAGAGCAGCACATCGGCACCGATGGCGAAATGATGTCCGAAGCCCTCGCTCCAGTCAGTTAGTTGGCTCATAGTGGCATGGAAACGCAGAGGGGCGCCCTTGAGCTGTTTGCTTACACCCAGCTGCAGATCGAAGGGGATGCGCTCGAACTCATCGTCGTAGGCCTTGACCTGACCACCGAGATTACGTGCCACAGCGGAGATACTCCAGAGGGAGACATCGTCGTAATAATTGAGTCCGAGATCAACGCCCACAGCCATCGAGTTATAGCCTGCGATATGCGAGGAGATGAATCGGGCCGTGATGCCACCACTGAGGGTATTGGTAAGGGCGTAGGCAAAGGTTCCTCCGATGGCCCAATCGCGAGCGGTGAAGGTGCCTAGGTCCTCATTGTATTCGTTGGTCTGCTTCAGTGTGCCATAGTCCATATACTGACCTGTGACGCCCCAGGTGGCACGATCGCCAGCCCCCTTGACGAAGGCTGCACTTGCTGTCTTGGCGCCCTCCATGTAGGTCATGAAGTTGAGATTGATGGTCTTATCGCTCACACCGTTGATAAGGGCTGGGTTGTGGAAGATGAGTGTGGCGTCATCATCGGTAAGGGTGATGTTGTCGCCACCCACGGCTGCCACATGGGCACTGACGGGCAGACGGAGGAAATTGTAAGCGGTCGCGCTCTCTTGAGCGGAGGCGATGGATAATTGAAAATTGAAAACTGAGAATTGAAAACTGAGAATTGTAAGCAATATGCACCATTTTAGGGGCAGAATCTGGCGGATTCTGCTAAAAGAGTGCGTTAAGATATGCTTACGATTTATCATCTAAACCTACAATTATTACTTCATTTTTTAATTTTTAATCTTCATTTTTCTCAATTTCGGGCGCAAAAGTACAAAAATTATCTTAATTTGTGGCCTTTTTTGCTGATTTACTCTTTTACTTTTTTACTTTTTATTATCTTTGCACCTAAATTTAGTTATATAACGGCAAAAAGCCGGATTTATTATGGAAGTCAAGAAGAGTCGTGAGGCGGACATAGAGCAACGACGGGTACAGGGGTTCCTGCTGGGACTGATAGTCGTGCTCGCCACATTGTTCGTAGCCTTAGAGTGGAACAGCTCCGACAGCAGTTGGGCATTCTTCGACGACGATGACGACTTGGAAGCCGAAATGGAGCTGGAGCCCCTGAAGCGCAATCCTGACGAGATACCGATGATGATTCCGCAGGAAGAAAAGGTGGAAAAGCAGGAGAGCGAACAGCTGAGGGTGGTAGATGAAGATGTGGAGTTGTCATTGGAAATCAGTTCTCCAGAACAGGTGGAAACTCCCAAGCCAGAAGAAGTGGCAGAGGAGGAAAAACCTCAGGTGGTGGACATGTACGATGAACCCATCGACTTCCGTGTGGTGGAGGATCTGCCACAGTTCCCGGGTGGTGCCTCTGAGTTTATGAAATGGCTCACTAAGAACCTGAAATACCCTGCATCGGCCCAGCAAAGGAAGGTGAAGGGGAAGGTGGTGGCCCAGTTTATCGTGAACAAAGACGGAAGCGTGAGCGATCTGGAAGTGATAGAGCATCTGGACAACGCCTGCGACCAGGAGGTGTTGAGAGTGTTGAGGATGATGCCACGTTGGCAGGCAGGCGTGATGGACGCCAAGCCGTGCAGGACAAAAGTCTGCATACCAGTGGTGTTTAATCTTTAAGAGGTGAGCAGCTATAGGTGAGAAATTAAGAAAATAAAAATAACAAGCAATGTACAAATCAAATGAATTATTGAAGAAAGTGAATGAGGCGCTGGACGGTTTGGTATACGACCGTAAGCCCTATTCGCTGTATGAGCCTATCAAGTATGTGCTCTCTATTGGCGGCAAGCGCGTACGCCCTGTGTTGACACTGTTGGCCTATAACCTTTACAAGGACGATCCTGAGCGCATTATGACTCAGGCTATCGGACTGGAAACGTATCACAACTTTACCCTGTTGCACGACGACCTGATGGACAATGCCGACATGAGGCGTGGCAACGAGACGGTTCATAAAAAGTGGGATGCCAATCAGGCGATCCTCTCAGGCGACACCATGCTGTTGCAGGCCTTCGAGCGCATTGAGGCATGCGACGTGAGCAAGGTAAAAGATGTGTTTAAAACCTTCCTCATTACCACCTACGAGATTGGTGAGGGACAGCAGTTGGACGTTGAGTTCGAGACGCGCAACGATGTGACAGAGGATGAGTATATAGAGATGATTCGTCTGAAGACAAGTGTGCTGCTGGCCTGTGCTGTGAAGATTGGCGCTATTCTGGCTGATGCTCCGAAGGAGGACTGGGAGAACCTGTATAAGTTTGGTGAGCAGATAGGTCTGGCCTTCCAGCTGCAGGACGACCTGCTCGACGTATATGGCGATCCGAAGGTGTTTGGCAAGGTACCTGGTGGCGACATCACATCGAACAAGAAAACCTATATGCTGATTAATGCCTACAATCTGGCTAACGAGGCCCAGCGTAAGGAACTGGAGAAGTGGATTTACGCAAAGGAGTTCGATCGCAATGAGAAGGTGGCTGCTGTAACAAAGCTCTACGATGAGATCGGCATCCGTCAGCTCTGCGAGAAGAAGATGGAAGAGTGTTACCAGCTGGGTTTGAAGTATCTGGCTAAGGTAAATGTGCCGGAAGAGCGTAAGGCCGAACTCAAAGCCTACGCTGCGGATTTGATGAATAGAGAACGATAGTGGGCAGAGGTTAGAGATATGATTGATACGCATTGTCATATTGATGGCGAGGAATTTGCTCAGGATCTCGAAGAGGTCATCACCCGAGCCAAGGAGGCTGGGGTGCAGGCCATTTGCGTGCCTGGAATCGATCTTAAGTCATGTGTCAGTGTAATGGCTCTCTGCGAACGCTATTCTGGTTTCTGTTATCCGATGTTAGGTCTGCATCCAGAAGAGGTTAAGGCCAATTGGAAGGATCAATTGGCTGGTGTCAAAATGGACGTGATAGCCACTGATCCTATCGCCATTGGCGAAATCGGATTAGACTTCTACTGGAGTCGTGAGTTCGAGAAGGAACAGTTGGAGGCCTTTGAGGAGCAGGTGAAATGGGCTGTGGAACTGCAGATACCCCTGATGATCCACTGCCGTAAGGCTCAGAATGAGATGGTAAGCATACTGAAGAAGTACAAGGACCAGTTGTCTGGAGGCGTGTTCCACTGTTTTACAGGCAATGAACTGGAGGCGAAGGAGCTGTTGCAGTTTGATGGTTTTGTACTCGGTATCGGAGGTGTGCTGACGTTTAAGAAGTCGCATCTGCCTGAAGTATTGCCTAAAGTAGTGCCTCTCGACAGGATTGTGCTGGAGACTGATGCCCCTTACATGGCACCTGTTCCCCATCGTGGAAAGCGCAACGAACCAGCCTTTGTGACCCTTGTGATGCAGAAGTTGGCTGAGGCCTATGGCGTGAGCGAAGCAGAGGTGGAGCGACAGACAAACGAGAACTGCAAAAAAGTATTAAATATAACTGTGTAAGCTGTGGAATCTGAAGTAAAAGTATTATTTTTGCACCCGCTTAGAAATGGAGAGGTGCTCGAGTGGTTGAAGAGGCACGCCTGGAAAGCGTGTAGCCGGCAAAACTGGCTCGCAGGTTCGAATCCTGTTCTCTCCGCTTTAATCATCGTTTTGATGACGATTGGTTTGCTGATGCCGCAAACCGCCAATGCCCAAGATAAGACTCCCCAAGACACCGTGATCGTAACAGATGCGGACGCTGTGGTTGTGGACTCCATCGCCATGGCCGATTCCATCGCTACTGAGGCGATGCTGACAGACGATCCTGAGGCAGAAGAGGAGGGAGGCTTCCATAAACAACTGAAGACGAAATTTATCGATGGAAACGTAGGTTTCATGTCGCTCGTAGCCCTGGCCCTCGTTCTGGGACTGGCTTTCTGTATGGAGCGCATCATTTACCTGACGCTCTCGGAAATCAAATCGTATAAACTCCTGGAAGATATTGAAAAGCACCTGAAGCAGAACGATGTGGAGGGTGCGAAGACTCTCTGTAGGAATACCCGTGGTCCTGTGGCCTCAGTGTGCTATCAGGGTCTGTTGCATATCCATCAGTCGATGGACGCCATCGAGCGTAGCATCACCAACTATGGTGGACTGCAGGCGGCCAATCTGGAGAAAGGCTGTTCGTGGATCAAACTCTTCATTGCCATGGCACCTTCGCTGGGATTCTTGGGAACGGTGATTGGTATGGTAATGGCCTTCGATCAGATTCAGCAGGCAGGCGACATCGGTCCTACCATCGTGGCACAGGGTATGAAGGTGGCGCTGATTACTACGATCTTCGGTATCGTGGTGGCGCTGATTCTGCAGTTGTTCTATAGCTATATCCTCTCGAAGATTGAGCGCTTGACAGCCCAGATGGAAGAGAGTGCCATCACACTCCTGGATATGATCATGGAGTGGAAGGGGAGAGTTTAAATTTAACGTTTAATGTAAATGAATAGTTTTGTATCGCCTTTCTTTGCCGACCTGATGTTAGGTCTGATGTACCTGATGATGGCTGCCGCTCTGGGAGTGACGGCCTACAGCGTCTGGCATGGTATGCGTACACGAAGAAAAGGCGATGATATCATCAATGGCGTGCCAGCAGGTAAGATAGGGTGGTGTGTAGCCATCGGCTTCGTGGTCTGTCTGGTACTTACCTTCCTCTTAGGCTCGTCGGCCCCGATAGTCACGAACGGCACCAGGTTTACTGATGCCTTCTGGCTGAAGCTGACGGATATGTTTATTTATACCTCAATACTCCTGATCGTAGGATGTTTCGTAAGCGCTATCGTCAGCAGATTCCGGAGTTGAACACCACGTCGACAGCCGACATATCGTTTATGTTGCTGATCTTCTTTCTCGTGACATCGTCGATGGACACGGATAAGGGATTGTTGCGCCAAATGCCGCCGCCCCCTATAGAGAACCAGCAACCCAGGGATGTGAATAAGGACCACGTGGTACAAGTGGAGATAGACGGCCACGACCGTTTGACCTGCGATGGCAAAGAGGTGACAACGAAGGAGCTGACGAACGAGGTGCTGGCTATGGCACAGTTAAATCCCACAGGACATGTGGTGACTGTGCAGGCCGACCGAGAGACCTCGTACGAGGCCTATTTCCGTATGCAGGAAGCCATTGTGAAAGCCTACTACACCCTGCGCGATGATTATGCGCGTAAGCAGTATGGCCACGGCTTTGAGGCTTGTAATGCAGAGGAACGGACGCAGGTGATAGAGCGCTATCCCCAGCGCATCAGCGAAGACATGAAAGGAGGTGAGCGATGAGACCCATGCAGAGCAAATTCCATACCCATCGCCACACAGTACCCTCGCTGAACGTGGCCTCAATGCCTGACCTGATATTCACAGTGCTCTTCTTCTTCATGATTGTGACCCACATGAGGAGCGATGAGGTGAAGGTAAAAGTGGAAGTGCCACAAGGTACGGAGGTGAAGAAATTGGCCAATAAACAGGCCCTCATCAATATATATATAGGTAGACAGGTAGGCAAGGAAACAGGGAGTCAAGGAGACAAATGGGCTGTGCAGCTGAATGGCGATATTGTGGCTCCTGAGGATATCCCAGCCCGCGTAGAACAAATCAGAAGCACCATGTCGCCAGAACTGGCCGAGCATCTGACTGTGAGTCTCAGAGCCGACAAACGGACACCTATGGGGTTGATTAACGACGTGAAGCAAGCCCTGCAGCAGTCGTACGCCCTGCGCATCAATTATAGTGGAACAGCAATAAAACAATAAAAGCAACAAGTATGAGTAAGATTGACAAACTTGACAAACAAATTCTCCAGCTGATCTCAGCTGATGCCCGCATTGCCTTCCTTGAGGTGGCACGTGCCTGTGGCGTAAGTGGAGCAGCCATCCATCAGCGTATTCAGAAACTCACGGCCATGGGTGTGCTGAAAGGCTCTGAGTTCGTGATTGATCCCGAACGTATAGGCTACGAGACGTGTGCTTACATCGGACTGAACCTGAAGGATCCTGAGAAGTTCGACGAAGTAGTGGAGAAGTTGAAGGGTATTCCCGAAGTGGTGGAGTGCCACTATACCACTGGTAACTTCGACATGTTCATCAAGATCTATGCCTACAACAATCATCATCTGCTGACGATCATTCACGATAAGCTGCAGCCTTTAGGACTTGCCAGCAGTCAGACACTGATCTCTTTCCACACAGCTATCAGCCGACAGTTGCCTATTGACGGACTGGTGCTCGAAAACGACGAACAAATCGTGCAAATGTAAAAACGGAGTAAGATGGTCTTTAAGCGTAGTCTCACCTTGAAAAACGATGTCCAGGAAGTGGACCAGATCGTTCCCGTCGTGCAAGCCGCTTGCGAAGCGGTAGGATTCGACGAGTTGACTACCGTACAGATGAACCTGGCAGTGGAGGAATGCGTGGTGAATGTTGTAGACTACGCCTATCCTGAAGACACCCAGGGCGATATCATGGTGGATGTGGAGGCGAACGAGGGTTGTCTGAGCTTCATCGTCAGCGATCAGGGCGTGGCCTTCGATCCCACGAAAAAGGGCGATGTAGACACCACCCTGCCAGCAGAAGAACGCCAGATAGGCGGACTCGGCATCTTCCTTATCAAATCGATCATGGATGATGTGAGCTATGAACGTTCAGAAGGACGAAACGTACTAACAATGAAGAAATATTATAAACCAATAAAAGTATAGCTTTATGAAAACAACTATCCAAGAACAGGAAGGCCAGTTGGTGGCCATTCTCGAAGGGCGTTTTGATACCGCTGCTTCAAAACAGGTACAGAAAGAGTTGGAACCTCTCAAGGAAGCTAACGGACGCAATATCGTGCTCGACTGCACTAACCTTGAGTATATCGCTTCCAGTGGTCTTCGTATTTTCCTGAACCTGCTCCAAGTGTCTAAAGTTCAGGGTGGTCAGGTGATTATCAAGGGCGCCAACGATTATCTCCGTCAGGTGTTCAATATGACTGGCTTTGCTCGTCTCTTTGTCATCGAGTAATTACTGATAGATAATGAAAACAGTTAAGATTCTAAGTGTCGACGATGAGGCCGATCTCGAGTTGCTGCTCACGCAGTACTTCCGTCGTAAGATACGCAAGGGAGAATACGAGTTCTCTTTTGCGCACAACGGACTGGAGGCCCTCGAGATGCTGCTGAAGAACAAGGACTACGATATCATCCTGTCGGACATCAATATGCCTGAGATGGACGGACTGACGCTGCTCACAAAGATTAACGAGATGCAGAACCCCGCCCTCAAGTGTATTATGGTTTCCGCCTATGGCGACATGGGCAACATCCGTCAGGCTATGAACAACGGAGCCTTCGACTTCGCTACCAAGCCCATCGACCTCGACGATCTGAGTGTGACCATCGAGAAGGCCATTGCTCAGATAGAGTACATCAAGCGCATGGAGCAGGAGCATCAGCAGCTTGAGGGTATCAAGGACGATCTGGCCATTGCCAGTCAGATACAGCAGTCTATACTGCCTCGTATCTTCCCGCCCTTCCCCGATGTGGCTGACAAGCTCGACATCTCTGCCTGTATGTATGCTGCCAAGGATGTGGGAGGCGACTTCTACGATTTCTTCCGCATCGACAACGACCGCATTGGCTTTGTGATGGCCGATGTGAGCGGAAAGGGTATCCCCGCTGCCATCTTCATGGCTGTGAGTCGTACCATTCTCCGTACCACTGCCATTCAGGGCATGTCACCCTCTGAGTGCGTCACCCGTTCTAACTCCCTCATTTCGAAGGAGTCGTACGAGAGCATGTTCGTCACTGTGTTCTATGGTATCTACGACATCCGTACGGGCGAAGTCACCTACGTGAACGCAGGTCATAATCCTCCTTGTATCCTGAAGAAGAACGGAACGGTAGAGGAACTGCCTCAGTCGATGAACCTGATGGTGGGCATCCTCGATGGCTTCGAATATCCTGAGGACAAGTGCAAACTCGAACCCGGCGACACGCTGTTCACGTTTACCGATGGCGTGACCGAAGCCATGAGCGCCGATTTCCAGATGTACAGCGACGCGCGTCTGCATCGCAACCTCTCTGGTATGGCAGCCGATTCCTGTCAACAGATCATCGACACAATCAAGGCTGACATAGCCACCCATACGAAAGGTGCCGAACAGAGCGACGACATCACGATGCTGGTACTGAAACGACTACAGTGACAACGAAACTGAACCTCCTCCAATAACTAAAATAAAATGAAAAGAACTAAACTCATAGCAGGCTTAACCACAGTAGCATTACTCGCAGCTGCAGCAGTAGGCTACTGGGGATGGTACGCCAATCAGAAGCGTGTAAGTAGTCTGGAGTCGCAACTGGAAGAACTCCAGAAGAAAGAAAGGCGCTCGGCCGTGCTGCAGAGTGTAAGTTCTCAAATGGAGGAGATTGCTTTCCAACAGAAGAAGATCAGTGATGAGCAGCGTGAGGAAGCACTGCAGCAGACGCGTGTTGCCACCGAGATGCGTGAGCGCTCAGAGATAGAGCGCCAGAACGCCATCATCGCCCAGCAACAGGCTATGGCTTCCGAGCGTAAAGCCCTCGATGCCTACGAGTTGGCCCAGAACCAGCGTGAGATAGCCGAGCAGCAGCGTGTACAGGCCGTCAAATCGAAGCGTTTAGCCGATACACTCAGCTATATTGCCTTAGGGCGTACCTTAGGCGCCCTGTCGCTCTCGCAGTATAAGGCTGGTAATACCGATATGGCCAATCTGCTGAGCTTTGCCGCCTGTGTCTATACCACCCGTTATCATGGTGATATCTACTATCCTGCCATTTACCAGTCGCTGTCGGAGTGTAGCCAGAGTAAGAGCGAGTGGACCATTAACGAGGGTGTAGTGAGGGATATTGAGTTCATGCCCAACAAGGACAACGAACTCTTAACCGTGACCACCTATGGCGAGGTGATGCAGATAGTTCGCGATGGCAATAATCTCAAGACGAAGACATTGCTGAGGGATAAACGTTACGACTTCAGGGATGTCTATATTTATCCGGCTAACAAGAATATCTATGCAGTGAGTCGTACTGGCGACCTCTTTATCCATAACGCAAAGGGCAATCATCTTCTGCCGCTTGAGGGTATCGTTCACCCCATGGCCATCGAGCCCATGCAGGACACGAAGTACCTGCTGATAGTGGGTGAGAATAGTCTGGCCAAGCTCGATATGACCACCAACACCATCGTTGGTACACAGAAACTCGACTACAAAGTATCTTTCTGCTCGCGTTACGACTATGCACCTATGATATTCGACGACAGGGGTAGGATGCACACCGTTCGCGATCTGAACAAGTTTAACACACGAAAGGTGCCCATCATTGGAAAGGTGACAGCCTTTGCCAGCTCGAAAGGTACGGGTTCCGAGGCTTACGGACTCGACAATGGCACGATATTCCTAATTGATAAGGAGCAGAAGATCCATCGTCTTCTCAGTCATCGTTCGCGTATCTCCAAGATCAAGATCAATGGCACGCGTCTCTATTCCGCCAGTTACGATGGCACCGTGAACGTATGGATGATCGACAAGGAGAAGTTGGAGCCGATGGAACTCCTAACCACCAGCGGCTGGATTATGTACTTCACCTTCGATCCCTCGAAGAACTACCTGTGGACAGCTGGGCAGAAGGGCAACATCTCCGAGGCCCTCATTTCACCCCGTACCATGTTTGATAAGCTGTCGAAGAAACTCAAACGCGACATGACCATTGAAGAGTGGAACTTCTTCGTGGGCCGTAACGTGCCTTATGAGTCGTTTATAGAATTAAGAAGAAAGGGGGTAAGCCTATGATCCGCCGACTATTCCTTCATGCGCTATTGCTGCTTGCCGCAGTCTCTGCCTCAGCCCAAGGTGTACCTTTCCTGGAGACCTTCACGCCTGAGGAATATGGTGGCCACTGTATCAATTTTGATATTAAGACAGGACAGGAAGGCACCGTCTTCGTGGCCAACTTCGAAGGTTTGATGTATTACGATCACGCTGCGTGGACCGTCCTCCATACCTCTGGTATCACCCGTGTTACCACCACCTTCTGCGATTCAAACAATAACATCTGGGCAGGCGGCTATAACTACTTCGGACGCGTTGATCGCCAACCTAATGGCCAGTTGATCCTGAAGCGTGTAGGCGGTCCCGATCTGTTCCGTGGCGAGGTACTCGAGATGTGGGAGAAAGACGGCTACCTCATGTTTGTAGTCAGCAATGGTGTGGTTTATAAAGCCAAGGACTTCAATGTATCCGTTGACCGCAAACTCAATATGGATGCCTCG
This sequence comes from uncultured Prevotella sp., assembly GCA_902798285.1. Lineage (GTDB taxonomy): Bacteria > Bacteroidota > Bacteroidia > Bacteroidales > Bacteroidaceae > Prevotella. The sequence goes on from CADBVZ010000006.1 coordinate 83,391, forward strand.
AGAATTGGCCTTACAGATATCGTCAAGCCCGAGACTATCGATGAAACAGGCATGATAGAGGTGTTGAGCGACATCACCCAGGAGGAACCCATGGCGCTCGGTCTGAAGGCTATCGTGCAGAAAGGCAAGGGCGTTTCCATCGTCGACGAGGAAGGTCATGAAATCTACAAGATTAACGAGCAGAGCGGACTGGTCAACGAAAATGTGTCGTGGGTCAACTACGATGGTCATGGTCGTCTCTGGGGCGCTACTGAGGATGGCATCTTCACTGCGGCCGTTCCCTCGGCTTTTACGCATTTCTCCACTAAGGAGGGTATTGATGGCGATATACTCGATATCAAAGAATTTGGTCATCATGTGTACATGGGCACCATCGATGGTCTGTACCGTCTGGACGGACAGACTCTTACGCGAGTTCCTGGTATCGATTATGCCTGCTGGGATCTTCTTGGTACAGACGAAGGACTCATGGCGGCCACCACGAATGGCACTTGGCTGATTAACGCTACAGGCACCGCTCGCCAGCTCTCCACCACCAACGCCATGTCGCTCTTGGACGATGGCGACTATTATTATTGTGGTCAGTTCGATGGCGTGTGGCATGTGAATAAGCGCACCAACGAGCGCAAAAAGGTTTGTAATCTCGAGAAGGTGTTCCAGATCGTACGCGATGCAGAGAACACCATCTGGCTGAGGAGTACCTTTGGCGAGGTGTGGTTCAAGCGTGCCAGCAGTCAGAAGTTCCAGCGATACACGGCCAACGGAGCAGGTGAGTCAGCCTCTACTTTCGTACTGGTCAACGGTAAGGTGATTGTGGTAAAGGCCGAGGATAAAGAGCCCTTCTCTTATCCCTCCTTCGCCTATACCGACTCAACGGGTGTCACCTGGCTTACCGACGAAGATTGTAAGCATATTTACAGATGGAAGGATGGCAAGCGCCTGACCGATCTTGATAAGTACCTCTATCCTTTCGCTGATATATCCGTGCGTGCCCTGTTCGTTCAGAATGATAAAATCTGGTTAGGCACGAATAAGGGTCTCATCATCATCGATACCAAGCTGAAGGACCCCATTCTTGAAACCATGCCTCGTATGCTCATCCGTCGTATCACGTTGGGCAACGACAGCATCCTCTGGGGTGGTTATGGCACCATGCCTGAGTCGCTCCCCACTCTCGACAACAATTCCAACCTGTCCTTCATCTTCTCGCTCGATTACGAGGCTATGGTTGGCGAGACTGTCTATCGTTATCGTCTCGACGATACTGAATGGAGCATCTGGGATGATGATCACGAGGCCCAGTTCCTGAATCTCTCCTCAGGCTCCCACACCTTCTATGTGCAGGGTCGTGATGCCTTCGGTCGTGAAACGGAGGTTGTCTCCATCGACTTCAAGGTCCTCGCCCCGTTCTACTTCAGGTGGTACATGAATTTGCTCTATTTTATTCTGGCAGGTCTTTTGGTCTATGGCATATCCATTTGGCGTATGCGCTCCCTGAAGCGTGATAAGATCATGCTTGAGAAGATTGTTGAGGAGCGTACGGCCGAAGTGAAGAGCGCCCAGAAACAGCTCATTAAGCAAGAGAAGATGGCTACCGTGGGTAAACTCACCCAGGGACTCATCGACCGCATTCTCAACCCGCTGAACTATATCAATAATTTCTCCAAGCTCTCCGAAGGACTTGTAAAGGATGTGAAGGCCAACATCGAGGACGAGGAGGAGCACATGGACAAGGAGAACTTCGAAGACACCATGGATGTGCTCGATATGCTTTCAGGCAACCTGCAGAAGGTGGGCGAGCATGGTCAGAACACCACCCGCACCCTGAAGGCCATGGAGGAGATGCTGAAGGATCGTAGTGGAGGCATTGTCGACACCGACCTCTGTGCCATCCTCCGTCAGAACGAGGAGATGTTGGGCACGTATTATGCCAAGGAGATCAGCGAGCACCACATCCGTACCGTGTTCGAATATCCCGATACGCCCGTCCATGTCAATGTCAATCCCGATTTGCTGAGCAAGGTCTTCATGAGCATGGTGGCCAACAGTGTCTATGCCGTTGTGAAGAAGTACCTGCGTGCCGCTTACGAGCCCGAGGTGTCCATCAAGGCCACCGTCAGCAATGATCGCGTTACCATCAACTTCTACGATAATGGTATCGGTATGGAAGAAAAGATTCTCGATAAGATCTTCGATCCCTTCTTCACCACCAAGACCACGGGTGAGGCAGCGGGTATCGGTCTTTACCTGAGTCATGATATAATCCAAAACTATGGCGGTGATATCACGGCCCGTTCTGTGAAGGACGAGTTTACTGAGTTTACCATCACCCTGCCCATACAAACAGCATCAGCTTATGGAAAAAACGATTGAAAAGCTAAGAGAGCAACTGCAGAAGCAGGAGAAACTGGCCTCACTGGGTATGCTTAGTGCAGGTATCGCCCATGAAATCCAGAACCCGCTGAATTTCGTCATCAATTTCAGTAAGATGAACGATAAGCTGCTCAGCGACCTTGAAGAACTCGTGGCCGACAATGCCGACAAGCTTCCTGACGACGATCGTGAGGATCTCATCGATATCATGGCCGACTTGAAGGAGAACATGGCCAAGATTGCTGAGCACGGCGAGCGTGCCATCAGCATCATTCAGGGCATCCTGTTGGTGTCCAGAGGCAAGGAGGGCGAGTTCATCCCCTCCGATGTGCGTAGGATTGTCAAGGAGTACACCTGGCTTTCTTATCATGCCATGCGCGCCAACCATAAGGACTTCAATGTCACCATCCGCGAGTCTTATCAGGAGGACATGCCTCTTGCGCGGGTCATTCCGCAGGATCTGAGTCGTGCTGTGCTCAATCTGGTCAATAATGCCTTCTATGCCATATGGCATAAGTCGCAAACGGCCGATGCTGCCTATAAGCCCGAGTTCTCGGTGAGTGTGAGCAGTCAGGCCGACAGCTTTACCATCACCTTTACCGATAATGGCGAGGGTATGACCGATGAGGTGAAGCAGCGCCTCTTCGAACACTTCTTCACCACCAAGCCAATAGGGCAGGGCACAGGTCTTGGCCTGGGCATTGTGAAGGATGTCGTCGAGAACCGCCATCATGGCACCATCGCCTTCAGCTCCGAAGAGGGCAAGGGCACCACGTTTACCATCACTATCCCTTTTAAGAAATGAACCTGAGGCGATTCCATATCATCATGCTGTTCTGGTTCTTCTGCGCCATGTCATTGCAGGCTCAGGAGGCCGATGGAGGCCGTAAGTATGTTACTGAGGCCGAGGCGGCGTATGATATAGGAAAGGTAGAGGAAGCCATGTCCATGCTCGAGGGTCGTGTGCAGAGCATGAGCAGCTCTTACCGACTCAGAGGCTACCGTCTGCTCTCGCTCTGCTGTCTGGCTCTCGATCAGCCCGATGAGGCCCGCCGCTATGCTACCCTCGTGCTGAAGGAGAATCCTTATTACACCCCCACCGTCGATTATTCCCCACGGTTTGTCGACATGATTGCTGAAATCCGTCAGGGATTCACTGCCACCATCACCACGGCCTCCAGTCAGAGTGAGAGTGTCAACGAGGCGCCTTCGCCCGTTACCATCATCACGGCCGAGATGATCGAGGAGTTGGGCTATAACAAGAGCCTCAATCAGATTCTGGCAGCCTATGTGCCTGGCATGGTCGAGGTCACCTCTTCTATTCCGGGTGAGAACCTCTCCATGCATAACGCCTATGCCAATGGTCAGGAACTCATTCTGATTATGGAGAATGGTCACCGGCTCAATAATCGTTTTTATAATGTCGGTGTCACGGGTTACTCCATCTCTACCGAGAAGATCGATCATATCGAGGTGCTCCGTGGTCCGGCCTCTTCGCTTTATGGTAATGTGGCCCTCTCGGCTGTTGTCAACATCATCACCAAGAGCGGTCGCGATGTCAATGGCATCAAGGCCCGTTATGGTAATGGTACCTTTGGTACCCACAGGGCCGATCTCACCATGGGCGGCCAGTTTATGGAGTTCGATGTGTTCGCCTGGGCATCCATCTATAAGTCCGATGGTGATCTGCGCCATTTCAATGACGATAAGGGCTATTATGCCGAATATCAGGAGAAGACGGAATATATTACCGATGAACTTATTACACGGAGACTGGCTTCACCCGATAAGATTTATATTTCAAGTTATCAGAATATGCCGGCATACGATTTTGGCTTTTCTTTTAAGTTTAAAGGTTTCGAGGCCATGCTCAGTCGTAAGAGTTTTACGAAGCTTTATGAGCTCTCCAGCTTAGATACCGGTTACGATTACGACCTTTATCCCACTGTTAATGACATGAAGCCAGGCAACTGTGTCGAGGAAACCCATATCGAGTTAGGCTACGCTCACCCCATAGGTAAGGTCAATCTCAAAGGCACCGCCTATGCTGACTGGCATAACACCAAGCAGTATGAGGTGTATTGCGATTCCTCGATGACCATAGGTCCGAAGTATGATAGTGAAACAGGTGATTATGCCTACGACGAGGATGGAAATATGATCTTCGAAACAGATAAGTATTATGGCAGTTGTGCTTTTTCATCCTATAAGGAAGAATCTTTCGGCGGTATTATAAATGCCACGACCGACTACCGCTTGGGTGGCATGAAGGGAAGCCTTCTGGCCGGTTGTCAGTACGAGCATGCCATTCTCGACTCCCGTCTCTATTTCGTGGGCAGTGATTTCACGCGAGTGGAATATGGTACTTATGGCTTTTCCCATTTGGACGAGTCGGGCGAAGAAGACAACCTGTCGTTCTATCTTCAGGGTAAGCATTACTTCACGCCGCATTTCATTGCGAACGTCGGTTTCCGATACGATCTGAAATACCGCCCGAAGGAGAACCTCACAGCTCTTTCACCCCGTCTGGCACTCATGTATTCGCTTAGCGAATATCTCACCCTGAAACTCTCTTATGCCGAGTCGTTCTCCGATCTGGCCATCTATTACCGCTATCTGTTCGGCGATTTGTTTGATATGAATCCGCAACGCCTCTCGGCCTTACAGTTCACGGCCATGGGAAAAGCCTCTCCGCTTCACCTGCACTATGAGGTGTCCGTGTTTTATGATCATTACAAGAATTTCATGCAGTGGGTCGAAAGAGATGTAGCGTATCATGGTGAGCTTAATATCATCAACCAAGGTTCCCTGAAGAATATCGGTATTGAGGTCACAGCTACTTATGCCTACAAGCGTTTCTCTGCCAATCTCTCGCTCTTCCACGTTCACGATATCAGTGCGGATTATTATTATTTCAACGAGGCCGAGAATAAGGTTAATAATGTGCCCCATTTCACACTCAACCTTCATGGCGCCTATAAGTTGGTGCAGAACGATAAGCACGAGCTGAAGGTTTATGCCCATCCGTATTACACGAGCCGCAGGCTGAACTACACGCGCACAGAATCCACCGATTACTATGTCGACGGCAAGTTGAAGCTCGACCTCGGCATGAAGTACAGTTACCATGGCCGACTCTCGTTCTCCGTCGACTGCGAGAACCTCTTCAATACCACCGACTATATTTGTGGTACCAGCGACCGATACATGCCCCAGTTCCTGCGTGGCCGTAATGTCATGGCTTCGGTGGCCTATCAGTTCTGAAACGAATTAACAATTTAAAAAGATATACATCATGGCAAAGACTTCAAAACCATCCGAGAACAATGAACTCGAGCAGTTGCGTGCCGAGAATGCCGCCCTGCGCGAGGAAGTCAGTCAACTCAAGGACGAGATGATCCGTCTCGTCAGTCGTAACCTCGACCTCACCGAGCGTTTCGAGGACGATGTCGACCTGCGCCGCCGTGTACAGGTGGCCCGCGAGATCTTCGATGGCAACATTGAGCGTCAGCGCAATGCCGACCTTCAGGACGACGGTCAGCTCCTGGCCCTCATCGAGATGCGCGTGGAGCAGGATATGCTCCATCAGGATCCCAATTTCGACACAGCCGCTCTGGCGCGCCTCTTAGGCGTCAGTCAGGAGCGTCTCAGCCGCCTATTCCACAAGCAGACCATCTATCGCACCCCCGAGGCTTATATCGATAATATCCGCCTCTTGTCGGCCATGCGCCTGCTGCGCGAGGAGCCCAACTACAACATTGCCGTCATAGCCGAGGAAGCCGGCTTCGGCAACGTGCGCACCATGCAGCGCCGTTTTCAGGATGCCGTAGGCATGACCCCCGTAGAATATCGACTCATGATGACCCGCGATAAGTAGAAGATATGAGGAGATTCCTGGTCATAGCACTATTGCCGTTCTTCTGGGCCCTGCCGCTGCATGCTCAGGAGGATGATTCCCGTCAGCTCATCAATCAGGCCGAGCAGGCTTACGAGATTGGTCAGATAGAGGAAGCCCAGAACATGCTCCGAGGCCATCTCGAGGGCATGAACAGCACCCTGAAGCTCCGTGGCTATCGCCTGTTGTCGCTCTGCTGTCTGGCCCTCGATCAGGATGATGAGGCCCGTCGTTACGCCTCTTTAGTGCTCAAGGAGAATCCCTATTACAGCCCCACCGCTGAATACCCGCCTCGATTCGTCGATATGATCACCGAGCTCCGTCAGGGGCAGATAGCCACCATCACCACGGCCTCCAATCAGAGTGAGAGCATCAACGAGGCGCCCTCGCCCGTAACCATCATCACGGCCGAGATGATCGAGGAGTTGGGCTATAACAAGAACCTCAATCAGATCCTGGCAGCCTACGTGCCAGGCATGGTCGAGACGTGCCCCAGGTATATAGGCGAGAATCTGGCCACGCATAGTGCTTATAGCTACAATCAGGAACTCATCCTGATTATGGAGAACGGTCACCGCCTGAACAGCCGTGAGGACAATATCGGCCCCACCAGCTATTCCATCTCTACCGAGAAGATCGATCATATCGAGGTGCTCCGTGGTCCGGCCTCTTCGCTCTATGGTAATGTGGCCGTAACAGCCGTTGTCAATATCATCACCAAGAGCGGTCGTAACATCAATGGCCTCAAGGCCCGTTACGGCAATGGTACCTTCGGCACCCACAGGGCCGACATCCTCTTGGGCACCCAGTTCATGGATGCTGACATCGCCGCATGGGCGTCGCTCTATAAATCCAACGGACAGATACGTCATTTCAATGATGGCGATGGCTATTATTCCGATATGTCCACCGAATGGAAAGCCCCCAGCGATTACGTCTTCTATGGACCTGACAGGATTTACGTCGACAGTTATCGCAACTCGCCCTCCTACGATGTAGGTCTCACTTTCAGTTTGAAAGGCTTCAACCTTTTGCTCAGCCGCAAGAGTAGCAAGAAACTCCCTCCCGTTGCCAGTGCCATCGGTTATGATTATGATCTCTATCCTTACATCTATGGCATCATGCCGGGCTATTGCAGTGAGTCTACACATGCCGAGTTGGGCTATAACCGCATGTTGGGCAGGTTCTCGCTCAATGCCTCGCTTTATGGCGACTGGTGTAATGCCAGCTGTTATGACATCATTTGCGATAGGCGTATTATTCAGTATCAAAAATACGACGAAGAAACGGGCGAAATCTTTTGCGATGAAGATGGCAATCCGGTCGATTTTACATACGAAATCAATGGTGAGTGGGAGTATGATAACTTTAAGGAAACCACGATAGGAACCATCGTCAAAGCCGGTACCGACTATCAGTTAGGCCGCATGAAAGGTAGTCTGCTGGTGGGCGGTCAGTATGAGTCCTTCTCGCTCTATTCCATGATCTACTTACATGGAATCGAGTTCGGGTCAGTTGATTATGGAGGCCCCACTACCGTCGACTATCTCAAGAATGCCAAGGAGCACACGCTCTCCTTCTTCCTTCAGGACAAGCACTATATCACGCCCAAGTTTATTGTGAACTTAGGCGCCCGCTATGATATCAAGAGCCGCGAGTTTAATAGTATCAACGCCTTCTCGCCCCGTCTGGCGCTATTGTATGTGCCTAACAATAAGTTCAGCCTAAAGTTGTCCTATTCCGAGGCCTACGCCGATCTGGCCTATTCCTACCGCTATTATTTCCAGGGTCGCGAATTCTCCGTCGATCCTCTCCATACATCGGCTATACAGCTCACGGCCATGGGAAAGGCGCCCCAGCTTCATCTCAACTACGAGGTTAACGCCTTCTATAATAAATACGACAATCTGCTGCAGTGGACCGTTAGGGACGACGCCCCGGTCAATGAAGATTATTCTCTCAATAACGGCTCTCTTACCTCTATCGGCCTTGAGTGCAGCGCCAGTTACTCCCATAAGCGTGCTTCCGCCAATCTCTCGCTCTATTATTGCAAGGATCTCCGTGCCAAGAATTACAACTATAATGAGAGCAAGAACGAAGTTACCGGCGTTCCCCACTTTACGCTCAACCTCCATGGTGCCTGGAAACTCATTCAGCAGAAGAATCACGAACTCAAGGTTTATGGCCATGCAGCCTATTCAGGCCGCAAACTCAACTATATGCCGCGCGAGGTGCAGGACTATTATCTCGATGCCAAGTTGCTCTTCGATCTCGGCCTGAAGTACAGTTACGGCAAGCATCTGCAGTTTGCGCTCGACTGCGAGAACCTCTTCAATACCGATCATTATGTCTGCGGCCCTGATCCCAAGTATCTCCCCCATTTCCAGCGCGGCCGCACCCTCATGGCCTCCCTCGCCGTCGCCCTCTGAGCAAGCCCCGATGGCCTCGCGCGCGAAAAAAATCAAATAAAATTTGGTTTTTTCCTGACAAATTCGTAATTTTGCCCCCAAATCAATTAAATTATAAACCAACCTGATAAAAATGAAACCATCATTCAGACATTTCCTGGGAAGCATGCTCCTGCTGGCATTGCCCCTGATGCTTACCTCGTGCGAGGGAGAGTTCGACGACATTTTCGGCGAGTGGAGCCGCCCCACAGGCCAGCAAAACAATGAGCCCCCCAAGCCCGATGATACCCCCGTTGCCGTTACTGGCGTAACCATCGATCAATCCACACTTTCGCTCGCCATCGATGCCAGCGCCCAGCTGGTAGCCACCGTTCTGCCTGCCGACGCAGCCAATAAGAGCGTTTCGTGGTCATCGAGCAATGCAGCCGTAGCCACCGTCGATGCCAATGGTAATGTGAAGGCCGTAGCCGCCGGCACAGCCACCATCACCGTTACCACCACCGATGGCGCCAAGACCGCCACCTGCGCAGTTACCGTAGCCAAGAAGTCCGGCTCCATCAAATACGCCACCAGCAGCGTTGGCAAGACCTTCGGCGATAAAGCCTTCACCAACACGCTCACCAACACGGGCGATGGCACAGTGACCTACAAGTCGTCGAACACCGCTGTAGCCGAGGTGAACGCCACCACAGGCGAGGTGACCATCAAGGGCGATGGCGATGCCATCATCACCGCCACCGTTACCGATACCGATAACTACGCTTACGAGGTGAAGACCGCCAAATACACCCTCGGCGTAGGCACCGCCACCATGACGGTTACTGCCCCTGACGTTTCCGTTACCTACGATAAGAATGCTCACGGCATCACCGTTACCGCTCCCGCCGATGCCACCATTAAATACGGCAAAGTTGAGGGCACGTACGATCTTGACGCCAGCCCCACATACACCAATGCCGACACTTACAAAGTGTATTACCAAGTTACCAAGTTTGGCTTTACCACTGTTACCGGCTCTGCAAAGGTAGTTATCAGCAAGGCCGCCGGCGAAATCAAATACGCCGATGGCAGTGTTACTAAAAACTCCATTGACACCAAGTTTACGAACACCCTTTCTGATGATGGCGATGCAAAGACCAATAACAAGGTCAGTTATTCATCTTCGGAAACTACTGTGGCTTCCATCGATGCTAACGGCGAGGTAACTATCGTGGGTGCAGGCACCACTACCATTACCGCCACCGTGACCGCTGAGAAAAACTATCATTACGCCACCGCCAGTGCTCAATACACCTTGACAGTAAGACCCACTTCGAGCGTTCAGGACTATAACACTGGTGGCACACAGAACTGGTAATTATACGCTTATCACCATGAAACTAAATAAGATATTCCTAAGCATGGCTGCCCTCGCATTCCTGGGCGCCATGACGGTAGGCTGCTCCGGCGACGATCTGGCCGCTGAAACCCCGCAGCTCCCCAATACAACCAATGGCACTGTGGTGACCAAGGTCACCGTTAGCCTCGATGAACATGCATCAACCCGCATGCTTGATCCTACTGGTTTGAAGACCTTCGAAGAGGGCGATAAGATAGCTGTAATTTATACGAATACGGCTGGCGTAACGGTGAAAGCCGAGAGTGACCCGCTCCAAGCCACCGATCTGCATGATGCAAAAAAAACAGCCTCGTTCTCTGTAACGCTTACAAATCCGCAGGCCAATACCCCTGTGCGTTATATCTATCCCGCAGCAATGGCTGCCGACGATGTCTCGGCTACAACTCCAGATAATGATGCTACCATTAAGTGGACGAATCTTGCCACGCAGGATGGTGATTTTGCTTTTATCTCCGAATACGTCGACCTCGCAGTCTTTGATGGCACAATGACTGCCCAGAGCAATCTCCCCAAAACAGCAACGCTCGAGAATCAGCTGACCGTTGGAGCTTTCACCATCAAGAACAGCGGTGGAACAGACATCACCAACACCGTCACCAGTCTGACCATCAGCGATGGCACGAACACCTATAATGTCAGTCCATCGACACTGTCCACTATTTACGTGGCCATGAAGCCAATCAGCGATACTCAGACCGTCGTCGTTCAGGCCACTGACGGCACGGCCCACTATGTGAAGACCGTTACCGGTAAGACGCTCGCCAAAAACAATATTACTCCCGTAAATGTAAAGATGTTCACTGGTACGCCCGCATCGAGTGCCTTACCAGCCAACTTAGGTAATTTTCTTGGTGCCGACGGTTTCATCTATCCCAGTTCGGTCGCAGCCACTACTACTGGTACCACCCCTGTGGCTGTAATTGCCTACGTGGGGAGCGTTTCGAACTACTTCAACAAATTCCTTGCCATTGCGCTGACAGATGTAGATAACAGCTATCACACCTGCGCCGATGCCTTGACGAAGGTTGGCGAATATGCTGCTGCCCATCCCATCACCATCGACGGTACGATCCACAACAGCAATGCCATCGGAGCAACCTGTTATGACATAGTGGCCGACGACGTGAACACTTCTTCCGCCACCCGTACGACGGGTGTGGTGAAGGGCTGGCGACTGCCGAGCGTGACCGACTGGCGTTATATCTTTGATGGTCTTGGCAGACAAAAAGCAAGTCTGACGCTGGTGGCAAAGAGAACTGGAGGAGAGCCTAAGCCTACCTTTAGTGAAGATGCTACTCCTACTAATCCGAAAGGTGTGGAGGACATGATGGTTTATCGTAATGGCGATAATGGCAGTTCGTTGCGTACTGCCATCAATACCGCCTGCGGTAATGATGCTTTGCAGTCCAATTCCTACTGGAGTAGTTCGCAGCTCAGTAGTGAGAGTAATAAAGCGTGGGTATATTATTTACAGTGGGGGCAAATCTTTTCTTATCCTAAGACCAAAGAACATAATGTGCGTGCAGTTTTCGCATACTAACGGATCACGCGACGGTTCTCCGATTTACTCTGCTTGGTCCTGACAGGGGACAGGTACCTGTCAGCCATTAGCGCAAAATTGTATCTGACAGGTACCTGTCCCCTGTTAGGATGCTGCCTCTAGGCTCAGGGAGGGTCGCGGATGTCAAAGTGCTATCTTCCTGAGTGACTAAGGGTTGACAGAGATAAAACGAAAGGCCTCGCTAATGGATGTTAGCGAGGTCTTTTTGTGGGCTTCTCCTTATTATTTGCCACTTCTGATGTTGGCTTTCGGATTATCTACCTGCGAGTGATTCTGTTATGATTGTGTGTGTCAAAATAATTCATTATCCAATTTATAAGGCGAAAAATACCTAAAAATGGGCCATTTAGAGGGGTGGAGGTTTAGTCGGAGTAAAGTCGGACTTTACTCGGAGTAAACCTCCACTTTACTCGGAGGAAAGTCTGAGCTTACTCGGAGGGCATCGCGAAGCGGGTATTCAATCGAAAATCGTGTAAAAATAAATCAAATATTTATGTAACGTTGTAACACTGTTACAATGTTACAATTCGAGTTGTAACAAAATTCAGGATAAGTGTTACAGAAATATTCTGAAATCCCTTTAAATAAAGGGTTTCCAGTATAGATGGAAAGTATTGTAACACTGTTACAACTGTTACAAATACTGTCAACGAAATCAGGAAATAACGGGTTTTTGCCTGATTATGCCAGGAATCGGGGGATATTATTTGGTTATCTCTCGCTTTTTGATTACCTTTGCACCTCGAAAATTCAAAAAACACCCTTAACAATGAGTCAAAAGGAACAGAAGAAATGGGAGGAAATGATCTGTCTGACGACAGACCATGAAGTAGAAGAGATGCTCAGAACGCTGGAATACAACTGGGATACAGCCGCCAGCCGAATGGAGCAGATAACGCATGACCGCCAGCTAGGACTATATGACGATAGCGGCGTGGAGGCTATGGCTGTGTTCAACCGTATGGAGCGGGTGGGCACGCTGCTCTTTGCCCTGTATTCACGTCCTCAAGCCCTGTTGCTCAGTGGTTTCCGCAGTTTGCTGAGCAGGATGAACGCCGACCACAGGATGGACGCTGAAATCGCCTCGCTGATTTCACCCAGAAAGGGTAGGGAGATGGTGATTGATGCGCCTACCATCTGGAAACGTATTCAGGAAACCTACGAGCGTAATACCCCATCGCGCCAGCACGACGGAGCCATGCTCCGTAAGCTCTTCAAGGATCATTACATACCTAATATGGACGATGAGGACACGATGGGCTGGATGACGGAACTCGTGAAACCTACACCAGAGGACCAAGAGAAACTGGAGTTTGTAAACCAGATGATCGACTCGATGGTGTATCTGAGCGAGAACTTGGGGAAGGCCCTTTCGGGCTCCAGACAGCAGATAGGTATGGGACTGATGATGATGCAACAGGCCATGGAGACCATCAGTCAGTATGCCGACCTGGGGCAGATGAGCAACGAGGCGGTCGATGCTCTTTTTGAGGAAGCCAAGCAGGAACTGATGAAAAGCGAGGCCTGGCGGACCTACTGGCGCGACCATGTGGCCCACCTGTCGCTCATGGGCGAGAACCAGTTGGCAGAACAGCTGAAGGCCGATGCCGAGGAGGTGGAACAGCAGCTGCTGGACCTTCACGGGTACATCTATAATAAATGGGATGAGTCGGCCGATGCCTTCGGTGCGGCTCTGAAGGAGAGCCATCTGAGTGATGACGAGATGCTCAGACTGATATTCCTGCTGGCCAAGAAGGAGATGCTGGAGAAAGAGGGCGATCTGCCCGACAGTCATCTCCTGAAGATGCGTAACAATGTATTGGAATGGGCTGCCAAACTCGACGTGCTATGCTCAGAAAAGTATTATGCTCACTATGAAGAGATATGGCAGGACATTGTGCAGAACCCCATCATAGGCGCCCAACTATCCGAATACCGCAACGGCAAGCACAATAAGGGCTTCAACATGCAGTGCTTCTGTCATATCATCGGTTGGCTGATGCGCGAGAAACAGTTCTTTGAAACTGACTCGCCAGCGGAACTGGCCAGAGTGCTTGGCGATAAATATTCGAAGGACACTTTCAAGGATTATATCAAGAAAACGAATATAGTGCTAACAGCGCAGAGTGTTTTTGAACTGGAATCGATCATAAATCACTATAAATCGGAAAAATAAGGGCGGGGAAGATTCCCCGCTTTTGTTTTCCCTAACTCCCCAGCGAAATTTGCAACGTGAAATCAAATAAATCAGAAATCATGATTTTGCTTGCAAAAACCTTTAGCGGCAAGCCTCGCAAGGCGAGCATGGCTGCTTACCGTCAACTGCTGGCGGAGAATCACGTAGAGGAAATCCTCACAGACGTGAAGCAGAACAATAATTTGGATCGCAAGAAGGAGCTGCCCGTTTGGCTCCCACTTGCACAGTCATTTAACAATGGTACGCGCAAGGCTGAAAATGCTGTGCCTTCAGGACTTTTCTTCCTCGACATCGATGAGAAGGGTCTTACTGAGCAGCTTTGGCAGAAGGTACAGGAGGAGAATCTCATCGAGGAGTTTCGAATCGTGTACTTCGCTGAGAGTGCTGGCGGAGGAACCCACATTTGGGCTTGGCGCACACCTGGACTTTCTATCGAGGAGGACATCCAGAAGCTGGCGAGTCGCCTGGGTGTGAGCTACGACTCGCATGTCACCGATCTGGCCCGTTGCTGTTTCATGGTGAGTGAGCAGTATGTAAAGTTGCTCGATCCTGTGGTTTTCGAGAAATCTGAGTGGCACGAGGAGAGTGTTGAGAAAAATGACTCTCCAGCGACTCCGGTTACTCAGCCTTCGGCCTCAACTTTCAAGGCCGATTACAAGGGCTTGGAGTACAAGCAGATTGTAACCCGACTGCTCTTCAAACTGGGTTATGGTGATCAGCCGGTAGAAGGCGAACGTAATGAGACGCTCTATGCCATGAGCCGTTACATGCGATTCGTGTGCGACTTCAATCCTCAGTGGATTTATGAGGTAATGCCCCATTGGGGTCTGCCCGACCACGAGGCGATGGCTACCATCAAGAGTGCTGTGGCCAGTGTTCGTCCTCAGGCTATGCCTTCTATCATCAAGGATCTGCTCGAGGATATGTTGGCTGAGGCCCAGGAACCTGAGGCAAGCCATGAGGATGAGGAGGATAATAATAGCCTCTATCCCTCAGTACCCAAGAAGCTGCCTGGTATTCTACAGACAATAGCCGACCATACGCCGGCAGAGTTCAAGGAGTCGGCAATGATCAGTTCGATGCCTGTTCTGGGAACATTAGCCACTGGTGTACGAGCTGAGTATAATGACGGCAAGTTGAATTCACCTAGTTTCATTGTCAACGTTCGTGCTCCTCAGGCAGCTGGTAAGTCGTTTGCCGACGATCTGGTGGAGATGTTGCTCGAGCCCATTCAGAAGCAGGACGATGTGGAATGGAAAAAGGAGATGGAGTATTCGCTGTCGAAGAACGACGAGATGGAGGATCCCATGGCTAACATCCGTATCATCGAACCCAACATCGGAACTTCGGCCTTCCTGAAGCGAGCTGTCTGTGCCAAGGGTAAGCATCTCTTCACCTATGCGCCTGAGATTGAGACCGTTCTGAAGAACAACAAGGGTGGTGCATGGACAGAGAAGAACGACCTGTTCCGACTGGCTTACGACAACAAGGTGTGGGGTCAGCATCGCATCTCGAAGGATTCGTTCTCGGCCAAGACTCGTCTGTACTACAATATCCTGATGTGTGGTACACCTCAGAAGTCGCGAGAGTTTTATTCTGATGCAGAGAGTGGACTCGTGAGCCGAACCACTTTTGTGGAACTGCCCGACATGAAGGGTGCCAAGATGCCTAAGTTCCAGAAGTATTCGAGCGAGGAACTCACAGCTATTAAACACAAGTGCCTGGAACTGATGGATGAGGAATGTACTGTGGAACTGCCTCGTATCCGTAAGGCTATCGATGATTGGGACGAGTCGAAGCGCCTGGAGTATTTGCAGACGTTGACTCCCTCGCTCGACATTTTCCGTCGTCGTTCGGCTCTCAACGGATTCCGTGCAGGTATGGTGGCCTACATGCTCTGCGACAAGCAGGAGACTGATGAAGCTGTGGAGTTTGCACTCTGGTATGCTGAGCGTTGTCTCTACTATCAGATGAAACTCTATGGTAGTCAGATCGATGCCATCAGCAATGCAGAGGCATTAGGTGGTCAGGTGAAGAATGTGCGCTATCTGGAGCTGTTGAGCGACAAGTTCACGCGTCAGGAGTTCGAGAATCTACGAGCTGCCAACCATCAGCCCACGAATGTCCGCATGATTATCTCACGCTGGTGTAGCGAGGGTCTGGTGAAGAAGATAGACACCAACCTCTGGCAGAAGTGCTAATAACAATAAAGTCCCGCTCAAACCGGATATGTATCCCCGAATTGCCTGGCAGTTCGGGGATTTTTTCGCTGCATACCATATAGACTCCTCCTCATCCAGCCATACCCACAATTGACCAGTGGTGCTTTTGCCTATGATTTCTACTACTATCAGTGGGGACGTGGGCAGCGTGACGATAATAATATTAGCACGCAGGCACTCTGGGACGAGTCTGCAGAACTCTACAAAGTGTTTGGCGTGGACAGTATTATGCCGAGTATAAGACTATTAAAGGCGGTGGCACTCGCATTGATACGCCAGCCGCTGAAGCAGGTACGCGTACGGCTGCCATCTACGACATGAACGGTCGCCAGCTCAATGCCAAGCCCAACAATGGCATCTATATCCAGAACGGCCAGAAATACATCGCCAAATGACCGGGTGCGCTAGGCGTCGTGCTCGGATACGAGGTAGACGGGGCGGTGCTTGCTCTCATGGAAGATGCGGCCCAGATATTCGCCGATGATGCCAAGAGAGAGCAGCTGGGCGCCTCCGAGGAATAGGATGACCACCATCAGCGTGGGATAACCAGCCACGGGATCGCCATAGAGAACGGTATTGGTAAGGATATAAATCATATAGACGAAGGCGAAGAAAGAGCACAGGATGCCCAGCAAGGTTGAAATGCGCAGGGGCAGGGTGGTGTAAGACGTGACGCCCTCGATGGCAAGTTTGAGCAGCGTGTAGAAATTGAACGACGACACACCCTCCTGACGGTCGCCCTGCTCGAAGAGTATCTCCTTCTTCTTGAATCCTATCCAGCAGTACATACCCTTGGTGTAACGGGTGGTCTCGCGCAGCTGGCGCAGGGCCTCGATGCACTTGCGGTCGAGCAGGCGGAAATCGCCCACGTTCTGCAGTATGTCGACATTGGTCATCTTCTGTAGCATCCAGTAATATAATAATGAGGCCTTCTGGCGCAACCAGGGTTCCTTGCCGCGGTCGGTGCGACGGGCATACACATCCTCGAAACCCGCCTCCCATTCTTTCAGCATTAGGGGAATGGCCATGGGCGGGTGCTGCAGGTCGGCATCCATAATCACCACACAGTCGCCTGTGGCATAGTCGAAGCCAGCCAGCATGGCAGCCTCCTTGCCGAAGTTGCGCGACAGGCTGATGTAGCCGAAGCGGGCATCGCGCTGACGGATATCCTTCAGCACCTGGAGCGTATGGTCGCGACTGCCGTCGTTGATAAACAGCACCTTCCACTCATAAAGAGCGTTCTGGGCCATCATGCCTATGAGGGCATCGTAGAGTTTGGGGAGCGATTTCTCCTCGTTATAGCACGGAATGAGTAGTGTTACCGTCTTCATAATTCTTGGTTAGTGATTCGTAAGTTAGTTTAAACCAGATAAGCGCCACAGGCAGGGCCTTCAGCGCATAAGGCTTGATGAAGCCTACATATAGGGGTTTATAGAATAAGTCGGAGGGTGAAAACGAGGTGAGGATGAGGGCGAACACCATGAGGGCGATATCGGTCTTGGAGCGCTGCCAAGGGGCACAGACATACCAGATGGCGACACCGGTCATGGCGATGATATAGCCGTAAGACTCGGAGCCAGTGCTGAACAGCACCACAAACATGAGCACCGAAGCCAGCATGGTGTGGCGGAAGGCGAGGAAGCGATACTGCGCGAAACGCAGGAAGGGCGCAGCGAAGGCCAGCAGACCAGGGACGATGAGCCACAGGTCGCTATACGTGGCACAGCCCGACACCTTGCGCACAATGCCCAGCAGCGAGATATTCTGACCTGGGGCAAACTGGTTGAGATCGTTCTTGTAAACCAGCACGTTATACCACTCCACATACTGCCCCAGGATATACTCGGGCCCGAACACCAGCAGCGGCAGGGCGAGCATCACCACTGAGCACAGCACCACACTGCCTATGAACTTGAGCTTATGGCGCGAGAAGAGCACGAAGACGAGGCCCACGATGCCGTAGATCTTAGTCACCGTACCCAAGGCGATGAGAAATCCCGCCCAGAAATCCTTCTCCTTCTCAGTCAAATAGAAGGTGGAGAGAATGCAGGCCAGAATCATGCTGTTGGTCTCGGAATCATTGATGCAGGTATAGGCCTCGAGGGTGATGAACCACAGGATGAAGAGCTGCTCATAGCGGGTGAACAGAGACTTGCGGAGGCTCCAGAAGGGCACATACGTAACGAGGAGCATCCAGATGAGTCGTCCCAGATGGAAAGGCAGCACAGCGATGGGCGCCATGAGCACGGGGAACAGCGGACCGTAAAGGAACAGGTTCTCATCCTCGGGATAGAGGGTGTAGAGCGGCATCTGCTGCCAGGCATGCCAGAAGGAGTGGTTGAAGATGGTATAGTCGAGATCCATCGTTCCCAGTACATATCTTCTGATCCAAGGCACTAGGCACATCACCAGCCAAATAAAGGCAATCGTTCTGTAGTCAGCCAGAACTCGTTTGATCTTATCGCATTTCATGAACCAAATACATGTTATGTTTTGTCAACCAAATGCAAAGGTACGGAAAACTTTTATTGCCACCAAATGTTTTATTAAGTTTTTTTTTGCGCATGAAATAACAATTAAGCCCCGCTCAAACCGAGCGGGGCTTACTGTATAGGGGGGATGATATGAATTAGAACTTCACTCTGAGACCGCCAAGGGCAACGATACCCTGCTCGCCGAAACCACCCTCAACGAAGGCACGGAGATTCTTGATACCACCTTCAACACCGATGAACGATGCCTGGAAAGCAAAGTAGGTCTTGTTCTCGGTAGCTGACTCATTCTTGCCATCCTTTTCAGAGTTTGCCTTAGCATGTACGAAAGTGGCACCGATGGCAGCCTTAGAATAGAGACCGAAGTATTCCTTGTTTACCCAGTAATACTTGAACGAGGGCATCACTGTGTAGTAACTACGTGTGCGGTCGCCCTCATAAACCTTGCTATTTTGGTCGCGATATTTCTGTGAGGTAGTAGCGTAACCCAGGATACCACCGATAGCTACTCGAGGATTATTCAGATGATAGAAATATTCGAGAGAGAGGGTTCCGAAGTCCTTCTCGTCATAAGTCTCAGTACCAAATTTGCCACCGCCAAACATGCCATTGGCGACAGCAAGTCCAAGACCCTCACCGATACCGTCGCCAAAGACTGAAAGACCAGTACCATAGGTGACACCGATTTCATGACGAAGATCCTCTACCTGTGCATTTGCATTTACTGTAACCATCATGGCGGCTACAACCATCATCATAATCTTTTTCATTTTCCTAATTGCTTTAAAATCAATTCATTTCGTTAAAAACTGGCTGCAAAGGTACGATGATTTTTGTTACGAACAAACTTTTTGGGTGTTTTTTGTACATAATAGTTATATTTTTGTCGGTTTTTTGCTCTAAATCAATAGGTTTATGTTAGAAATTCATCGAAATAAATAACATTTTTTTAATTGTTTTCTTGTTTATTTGTTTGATTCTTCGTATATTTGCTGCCGAAATTTTAACGAAATACCAATATGAAGAAGATTTTTATGATGTTAGTATCGGCTGCCTTCCTGTTTGGCGGAGTGGTGGCACAGGCTCAGGTGATGAAGAGTGCTGATCTGGAGAAGTATGCCAAGAGCAAGTATGGCGACAAGTGGCTCGATGCAGCCAAGAACATAGCGCAGGGACTGACGCTCGACAAGAACGAGAGTCTGACCTATCAGCAGGTGATAGAGGCGCCCGGCAAGACCAAGGAACAGCTGTACATAGCCCTGAACTACTGGACTACAGCTACCTTTAAAGACAAGCAGGCCATTACGCTGAATGACAAGGATGCCGGCTGTATCATCATCTCGTCGACCCTGCCCAACATTGCCGAGCATACGGGAACGCTGAACAAATATTCGGTGGGCATCACCCCCGTGATACGTATCGACATCAAGGAGGGCAAGATTCGTGTGACTTATACCGTTCAGACCTACGACGTGCTGGCTGACATCAGCGGTGGCTGGCTGAGCCCCAGCGACGAGAACAACAAGACCTACGGCGACTCGAAGCGTAAGAAGGACGACAAGACGAATGCCAAGCTGTTCGATGAGCAGTGGGAGATAGCCAAGCACTATCCGTTTGTGGAGAAGGACAGTCAGAAGCGTACCTGCGCCAAGGCACTCGTGATGACACATGCCTATTCGAACGCTGTGCTCGACAAGATTGAAGAGGCGGTGAAGAACGGCATCGTGGGTAACGAGGACGAAGACTGGTAATAGATAATCATACAAATCTTAGGAATGATGAGGAAACTGATAGTCATCATAGCATTGATGCTACCGGTAGGTACGGCACTGGCACAGATTGGTTTTACGGGTGTGCACAAGTACGACGGAGAGCATAAGAACGAAATAGGAGGTTACGCAATGGCTGGCCACAACGTGGTGGCGGGCACCTTTGGTGGACTGGAACTGTCGTATAAGCACCACTTCGACAAGCACTGGCATGTGGGCGCTGATGCACAGGCACAGTTTGGCAAACAGCTCTACTCGGCCGATGTACAGGGCGGCTACATGTTCTCGTATGGCTGGAGCGACTTCTATATCGATGGTAAGGCCATGTATAACAGCTATAGCCGCTGGAACGCCAAAGAGACGATAGGCAACCTCTCGGTAACGTGGGAGATGCCTTATTTCTGGTTGCGCGTGGGCGAATCGTATATTCACTATAGTGTGGGCGATTTCGGTTATACCGAGCCGTTGACGTTCACCTTCGGCTTTGGTGCCAATCTGCGCCCGAGATGGAATGCGTGGAACGTGGGTTTGTTCTTCCGCAACTTCGACGACTTCTATTACGAGAACTGGAACATCAACTGGGGCCTGAACTTCTATGCGCCTATCGTAAAGGACGTGAAGTTGTTCGGCGAGTTCAATATCCGTCCGGCAGGAAGTATGAGCCAGTTGGCTACAAGATACGAGACATCAGGAAAGTTAGGAATTAAATACGTATGGTAATGATGAAAAAGATAATACTATTCACTATTCACTGTTCACTATTCACTTTAATCACTCTGCTGATGTCGTGCGAGAAGGTGAGCCCCATCGGCGTGCTCGTAAGCAACACGGCGGTAGAGGATCGTGTGAAAATGTCGTACCTTTACTATCAACAGCATAAGGCGGATTTTAAATGGCACGATGCCGATAAACTAGACGAATATACCTTCCTGGTTGGCGCCGACAGTCATCTGACGAAGGACCCCGGACGCATGAGGGAGATGCTGCAGAACGCCCTCGACAATAACGATCTGATGATTACCCATTTGGGCGACATAGCCGATACAAAGCCCGAGTACTACATCCTGCTGGATGAGTTGATGGACGAATATCGCTGGAAGTACGCCAAGAAGTATTATCAGGAGATGTATCTCGGTGATCCCGATGATGAATTTGAGAAGGAGAATCCTGACAACTATATCTATCTGGATACCCTGGATCAGATAAACTATACCGTCGACAGGGTGCCTTATCCCTTCTATCCCGTAGTAGGTAATCACGACATCACCCATAACGGCTGGGCCCTGTGGTCGAACATCTTCCACTCGTCGTTCTACGATGTCTATGTGCTGGTAGAGGATGAACCCTATACGTTAGACCATTTCATCTTCCTCGATTCGGCCAGCGGTACGTTGGGACAGAAGCAGGTGGAACTGATTGAGGAGGGTGTGCTCGACGGGCATGACTATGAGAAGAACGGCTACCTGGTACGTCATACCTTCGTGTTTGGACATACCAACATCTTCCGTCCGCGTTCGTTGGAGTTCGCCTCTACTTTCCCGCGCGAGGAAAGTTTCTTTCTGCTGAACAAGTTTCATGAGTGGGATGCCAGGATTGTGTTCTTCGGACATGTGCATAAGTGGGACTACCAGAAAGACAATGTAACCGAGTATATCACGCTCGATTCAATGTGTGAAGCCAATAATCCCGAGCCAGGTGATTATCTGTTGCGCGTACATGTGAAGAAAGATGGTACGGTGACTTGGGAGAAGGTTCACATGAACTATAAGAAACCCTAGATAGAAACGTAAGGAATAAGCATATTTACCCGTCAATAGTTAAAAATTTTAAAATATTGACGGGTAAATGCTTTTAATGAAATATGAAAAAGATTTTTTTTGTATTTTTGTAACCTACAAACTTATAGCTAAAAATGTTATGAATGAGAATCTAAAAGCAATTGCCAATTCCTTTGCTGAGGAATATTGCAGTGACGCCATCTATCCGGCTCACTTGTTTAAAGCCATCCTTCATAAGGAAATTGGTTTGGTTCACTTTATTGAGAGTGAGCTCGACAAAGACTACTTCTACTTACAGGATTGGGCCGATGTGCAGATGCAGTTATCGCCGAGAGCCGTGCGTCCCATGCGTGATTTGGAATACAGCGACGAGAGTGTGGCTGTGCTTGACGAGGCAGAGAACTACAAGGTAAAGTTTGATTTAGAGGAGACAACCGACGTTTGTGTGCTGGCCGCTTTGGTAACACCAGGTGTGGGCTTCTCGTTCGATCAGCTGAAGACGTTACCGCTGACACCATCGGACATCAGTGCTAAGATGGGTGGTGGCGTAAACGTAGAGGCTCCTTACATGGAGGGTGCCGAGTTGACGAAGAAGACGGGTGCCGCCGGTGGTGGTAAGGGCAGTCTGGCTAAGTACTGCGTAGACAAGACCGCTGTGGCACGTGCCGGAAATCTGGACAACGTGATTGGATTCGAGAAAGAAATTGCAATTATTTATGAGATATTAGGTCGTAAGACAAAGGCTAACCTGCTGATTACCGGTGAGGCTGGTGTAGGTAAGACATCGCTCGTAAACGGATTCGTTCGCGAACTGGCAGCCGACCATGTGCCGGGATTCCTGAGTGGCGCTGTGGCTTACGAACTGGATACTGCCGCCCTGGGTGGTGACGCTCAGTACAAGGGTGAGGTAGAGGATCGCTTTAAGAACGTAATTACCGAAATTGCGAATCTTCCGAATGCCGTACTGATTATCGAGAGCATTGACAAACTGTTTGATAAGCAGGGCTCACTGTTCGGCGCTTCTTCAATCTTGAAGAACGAGCTGAGCAAGGGTCGTCTGCAGCTGCTGGCTACATCGAGCATCGACGGATACACGAAGAACATCGAGACCGACAAGGAGATGACCTCGAAGCTGGAGAAGATAACTGTAGAGGAGCCGACTGCCGACTTGACACTGCGCATCCTGAAGGGTGCTCTGCCTGCTTACGAGGAGTATCATGGTCTGAAGGTGGACGAGACAGTGATGGGCGATGCCATCCGTCTGGCTAAGCGCTATCTGACGGAGAAGTCGCTGCCCGACTCAGCATTTGACCTGATTGACCGTACGATGGCCCAGGTAAAGACGATGAACGACCTGACTGGTAACATCATCGACGAGCTGAAAGGCAAGCTAGAGGCTATCAAGGCTTCGGCTGAGGGTAAGGACAAGGCTGACGAGGGACTGATGAAGGAACTCGACTGGTTGAACTACGAGCTATTCAATAAGGTAAGCTGCATTCTGCTGGCCGGTGTCGACAGTGATACAGACTTCAGTAAGATTGCCACCATTCAGGAGCGTATCGACTTCCTTGCTGGCATCCTTGATAAACTGACTGAGCTGAGCGCTGAGCAGCGTAGTGAACTGAAGAGCGACGATCTGAGTGCCGTTGTGGCTAAGCAGACCGGTATACCTCTTGGTAAGGTTCAGACGAAGGAGCGCGACCGCCTGATGGGTGCTGAAGATACCCTGAAGAAGCGCGTAGTAGGTCAGGATCACGCTGTGAAGAAGGTGCTCGACGCCGTTTACGAGGCTCGTTCAGGTCTGAGCAAGAAGGGACAGCCTATGGGTTCGTTCTTCTTCCTTGGCCCGACTGGTACCGGTAAGACAGAGTTGGCAAAGGCTTTGGCAACCTTCTTGTTTGGTGATGAGAGTGCACTGATCCGCTTCGATATGTCGGAGTTCAAGGAAGAGCACTCAGTAGCTCTGCTGTATGGTGCGCCTCCGGGATACGTAGGTTACGAGGAGGGTGGTCTGCTTGTGAACAAAATCCGTCAGAACCCGTACGCAGTGGTATTGTTCGATGAGATTGAGAAGGCCCACAAGAGTGTATTCGATCTGTTCCTGCAGATTCTCGACGAAGGTAAGCTGCACGACCGTCTGGGTCGCGTCGGTGATTTCTCGAACGCACTGATCCTCTTCACCTCGAATATCGGTGCACAGACCATCGTGGATAAGTTCAACGCTGGTATCATTCCTGAGAACAACGAGCTGATGGACATCATGCAGGGTTACTTCCGTCCTGAGTTCCTGGCTCGTCTGACGGAGATCGTTCCATTCTCACCGATCACCGACAAGACCGTGACAAAGATCTTCGATATCCACCTGAAGGGACTGCTGAAGCTGCTTGAGGAGCAGAACATCGAGCTGACGTTGACACCTGAGGCCCGTGAGAAGATTGCCCTGAGAGGCTACAACCAGCAGTATGGTGCACGTCCGGTTCTGGGTATCATCCGTAAGGAGCTGCGTCACCCCATCTCTAAGATGATGATTGCTGGCAGGGTGAAGACTGGCGACAAGATTCTGGTAGAAGCCGATAAGGATGGTCAGGCTGTTTTCGTTGTCAACGGCGAGAAGATGGAAGCCCCCACGAAGAAGGCTGATGAACCTGCAGAACCGGAGAAGAAGGCTGCGAAGAAAAAGTAGTATATTTTATAAAGGTAAAGTAATAATTAACAATAGTATTCACTAAAACCCATTACGATTATGGCAATGAAGGAAAATTTTATTTCCATGGCTCCCGATGAGGAGAGCAGTGCGAAAGTGAGTTTGATTGACCAGAACAAAACTCTGATGATCGATCAGTACACAAGTGATGTAGAGGCTGGTAATCCCGATTTCGTTGAGGATATCCAGAACATTAACGATGCCTTTGAGCACTTCAAGCCGAAGGTAGACGTTACTTTTACCGATGCTGAAGGCGGTGCTGTAGAAGAGACTCTGAAGTTTGGTGAGATTCGTGACTTCGAGGCTCAGGGTGGCAAGGGTAATCTGGTAAAGAACAGCCCGTTCCTCTCTGGTACTAAGGAGCAGATCGACACGAATGTGAAGATCCGTAAGAGCATTGAGCAGAACCGTAAGCTGCGTGACATCCTGAAGGAGGCTGGAAGCCGTAGTGAGCTGAAGGAGATGCTGCAGTCGATGCTCGACGAGCTGAATACCGCAGATTAAGAGAAATTTGTATTTTTAGAGTTTAGAATTTAGAAAAAGGTAATAATATTATGGCAGATGTAGAAATGCAGAAAGCCCAGGCCGCCGCTCAAGCCGGTGCCGAGCTTCAAGAGAAACAAGGTCAGAAAGACGTCTCGCAGTTGCTGAAAGCCTTTGGTGGTTTCAATGCCATCCGTGGTTTTATGCCCGACGCTGATAATATGAATCCTGCCCGTAAGGCAGCTAAGGATGTGTTCCTGAAGGATAAGCGTTTCAAGGATAAGCGCGAAGGTCTGAAGAAAGAAATCACCCGTTGGCTCGAGCTGCTCAACGATGACAGCATCGAGAGTGCTACTGGTTATGCCGACGCTTGTAAGCAGGCTGAGGAGAAGTACACTGGCGTACTGAAGCAGGGTATCACTGACGCCCTTTATGCAACTCAGAACCTGGAGCGCAGCTATCGTGAACTCGACTCATTCTTCAAGACCTGTGGTACCGATAAGGTGAAGAACCTGCGTATCATCAACGTACTGAAGGAAGATATCGCTGATGCCGACTCTGGTTTCGCTAATGAGGTGGAGAACATCCTCCGCAACGGTTTCGACCGTCTGAGTCTGAAGGACGCTTACAGCTTGGTATGTGTACCTGGTGGCGTGTTCACCGACAAGGTAGACCTGCTGCAGTGGGCTAAGATGGCTTTCAAGTATAAGGTGATGCTGATTACCGACCATGCTGATGAGTACTCATTCGACGATCTGCAGGCTAATACTGAGGGCTATCGCGATAGCGATCAGGAGCTGATGAACGTTGTGATGACAGCTAACTGGATCGTAGGCCGTGAGTCAGAGAAGATGTCGAGCGACGAGGAGGATCAGAAGGCCTTCTATATCGCACCGTCTGCTGCCCTCTGCGGTAAGCTGTACGACGAGACCGCTAACATGGCACAGGGTGCCGGTGGTAAGAAGTATGGTACTCTCGACGGTGTGAAGGGTGTGAAGAGCGACCTGCTGAAGTCGGAGATTGCTGCCCTGATGGACAATCAGGTGATTCCGATGGTTTACAGCGAGGGACGTGTAATGGCATTCAACAACACCACTCTTTACAATGGTGACCTCGACGCTATGAAGGAGTATCCTATCGTACGCGTATTCGACTGGGTTAAGAAGGTGCTGATGAACTTTGTTCATGAGGTAGCTCTTGAGAACTGGGATCCGTACAACAGCCCGAAGAACCTGAAGGCCAAGATCCAGGAGTTCCTCAACCAGTACAAGGGTTATGGCAACCTGTTCCAGAACTACGAGATTGGCGAGCCTCGTCAGGATCCCGTTACTAAGCAGATTACTTGCGACATTACGCTGACTCCGTTCTATGCTGCCAAGAACTTCGTGATCAAGGTAGCTGCCGACAAGAAGGCTAAGGAAGCCGCAATGGCAAGTGCATAAGAAATCCTTTTTTATCAACAATTAAAAACAAAAAGTTATGGCTAAAACACCAGTAAGTATCGCAATTGACGATTACAAGGAGAGAGAAGTCCTGATGGTGACTTATGAGTTTAATCAGGCTACAGACGTAGAAGGCCAGATGGCCGGTATCCCCCGTGGTGGTAAGATCACCGTTAGGGTAAAGGCTCTGAATGACGGTACTCCCGACCTGTTGGCATGGATGTGCGAGCGCAGTCTGCCGAAGAATGGTACTATTACCTTCTTGGAGACCAAGACTAACAAGGAGATGAAGACCATCAAGTTTACTAACGGCTACTGCGTCAACTTCGAGGAGAAGTGGGAAGACAAGATGGGTCACTTTGAGGAGATTACCATCACCTGCAAGAAGATCGAGTTCGGTAACGTAGTTTATGAGAACGATTGGGCTTAATCTGATCAGGTATTGAGAATTAAGAATTTATAGTAGAACCATTTAATATTTAGATATTATGGCAGAGAATGTAACCCCAGTAGTCCTCGAAATCGACGGCTTCGCACAGAGAGAGGTAATGATGGTTGACTACAAGTTTGATCAGGCTACTGATCGTGAAGGACAGATCGCAGGTATCCCCCGTGGCGGTAAGGTTGACATCCGTGTAAAGGCAATGAACGATGGTAACAACGAATTGATTGCTTGGATGCTTGATCCGACAAGTCCGAAGAACTTCTCAGTGAAGTTCGTGAACACCGTTGACGGCGCAGCTATGAAGGAGCTGAAGGGCACCAACTGCTACTGCATCAACTACGTTGAGAAGTGGGAGGATGGTGAGCAGCATTACGAGGAGATTGAGATCGTATGTCAGAAACTCGAGAACGGTCCTGTAAGCTACGACAATCCTTGGAAGTAAGATCCTTCCAATATACTGATAATCAATTGATTCGGTCTTTTATGGCCGGGTCAATTGATTTGCCGTGTAAATAAGAACCCCATTAAACTGACTCAACAATATGGCACTAACAGCACGCCTTCAGTTCGGCGATAATGACTCGAAAAACTATTCGGCAGAGTATTTTGTAGCAGACTGCCACTGTCATTTTATGCGTCACCATAATCATTTCCATCCCGATGCAGATGCTCAGTGTGAGCGGGTGGAGTTGATCGTTGTGGCACCAGGCAAGGATAACCTGAATCTCTATGACTGGTACATCAGTGGTAACCCCTTGAGCGGGCGACTCGTATTCGATCTGTCGGATATCAGAGGCGGCGACTTCTTGTCATCGAAAGAGCTGCTCTTCGAGGATGCCTATTGTTTCTTGTTAGCCGAAGATTATCATATCGACAGTTCCAACCGTCGATACCTGAAGATGTCATTTGTGGCAGAGACAATTATTGTGAATGGTGTAGAATATAAGAATCTCTTAAGATAAATCCCCCAACGACTATGGCAATTAATCTATCCAATCATCTAAAGGCGATGATTTATCCTTCTAATATCCTGGCTGAGGATATTTGTAGGATTCCAATGGACAAGTGCTTCACGGTACTCCATTTTAACTATGAGTGCAAGAAGGAACGGAATCAAGCTGGATTCCCGTTCGGGGATACCACCTCTACAATTCTTAGTTTCACCATTAAGTTGATGAATCCTGAGGATGGTAAGCTCTTTTATCAGCAGATGCAAATGAATGAGCCGGGGGATTATACGTTTTTGTTTAATGCCGAGCTGCAGAACCGTCAGGTAGTTACTGACTCTGAGGATGCAATGGTGGTTTGCGGATATGTTGTCGATGTAGAGGATGACTACTCCTCTACGCCTTCAGTTGACGGCAGTACGGAACAGATGCAGATTCACGTAAAACTGCTTGTTGCCAACATCACCTATATTGGTACGAACGGCAACCGTTATGTTGAGATTTCAAGAAAAATATTATAAAACTGTAAATATATGGCAACCTATAAACTGACAGTTGGCGACGTCGCAGATATTCAGCTGAATGTAACTAGTGATAGTGTAACGACTAAGTTCTCAAGCACAGGAAGCTCTGAATTCTATGTGTCGATGCTGAGCCTTACATATACAAAGAAGATATTTGCTCCAAGTGAGATATATACAGTACTCAGTATAACAGCAAAGACTTCTGGTACGACATCTTTTCCAGCATTTAGTGATTTGCATAAGGTTTTCTCAAAGAAGTTAGTAACGCTGAAAGATGGTGATACGACTGTGGCAGAGAACTTCTTTGTTTATAAGATGAAACCCAGTCATGGTAAGGTTTCCAGTTCTTCTGCTGCTATGAAAGTGGAGCTTTTTATCTTTAGTCTCGATAAGCTGCTGACCATTGATAAATATTGTAATGCTTTTACGGCCAAGAAACTGGGAGGAGAGATATTTAAAGGCGAACTCAATAAGTTTATACTAGAAGGTACAACGATTGATGGCTCAGTGAACCTTCAGTTTTTGAACTATACCAGTCAGGTGGAGAAGGATGACAAAGGTAATGAAAAGACAGTAGAAATCAGACAGCCTTATTTGGTTCAATATAATGAGAGTTTCTACGATTTTCTGGCCCGCAGTGCCAGTCGTTGTGGTGAGATGCTCTATTTCGAGGGTGGAAAACTTCATCTGGGTATGTCTGCAAATCTGGATACGGCATCCACTGATCAGACTACTGTAGCAGAGAGCGTGGATTATGAAGACAGTGTAGAAGAAATTCTTCAAGTAGGCGATCGTCATTATAATTACTTTAATCATACGGATAAAGATGACAATCGCTATGTAGATTCTGCTTTTCAGCTGTTAGGTGCATTTGATACAACAAAGGACGAAAATCCTAAAACGGAGAAGCAGGAAGGAAAAAACAAGGATGATATAGTGAATAAGATCACAACAACAAAAACTACCTATTTCAAAAAAGGAACGGAGACTGAGGTTGTTGTGACTGATCTCTATACTACAAGCGATAATTCCCCAGAAAACCAGTTGGCAGGTGAGCCAAAGCAAAAGGTTTCTACGCTTACGTTAACGGAAACTGGGAAAACAGATCCTATCCTTAAGGTAACGAAAACAGTCAAATATACGTATGTGAAGGATGATGAAGGAAATTATAAAAAAGAAGGCAAGAAGTTCGTTTATACAACAAAGACTGATTCGAATGTAGATGGAGATACTTTTCCTGGTATTTACAATCAGCCAGAGCCAAATGATGCCCTTTTTGAGGAGTTAGAGAAAAACGGCTATACGTCGGCTGATAAAGAGTGGGAATGGTGGAGAACTCTTCTTTTCCGTGATATCTTCTTGAATCTGATGGACAGCACGACCCTTTACGATTTTGTTGCTGATGCCATTGAAGCAAGAGCAACATCTTGGGCTCATGCTATTTCTGACGCTTCTGGAAAGAATGATGAGAATAATGAAAAGAACCTGACAATGGATTCAAACGAAAATCCTGATCAGGTTCAGGATAATAAGTATAACCTATTCTCTACCGTGGGGGGTGCAAGGAAAGAAGATAAAGACCTGACTGTCAATAAATATAAGTCTAATGACGTTGCGTCTCTGTTGATGTCGGCTTTCTATACCAAGATAAGAGAAAAGGCACGAGAGGTGAGTGAGGTTCTTGTAAGGTTGGATTATGGAGCAAACGATAAGGGATTGTGTTTAGGTGATGTTGTCAAGGTGGGTAGTGGCAAAGACGACTTTTATATTGTTACAAAAGTAGAGCTGAATGATAATGGTCACTATATAGTTGAAGCAATCCCTTCTTTCTATAAGAGTGTCTCTTCTGTAACTAATAGTGACAAAAGTGTAACTTACACCATCAGTTCATTTATCCCATGCCCGCCATTGTTGCCCGATATTCCGCCAGTTAGGACATCAGAGGCTCAAGTGGCGTTTGTGGAGAACAATCTCGACCCGAATAAACTCGGTCGTGTACGAGTTAGATACCCTTGGCAGACAGCCAATGGTGACTGCTCTCCCTGGGTGCGTATGGCAACGCCTTTTGCTACAAATGGCGGTGGAGTAACTTTCAAGCCTGCGGAAGGGGACGAGGTGCTGCTGAGCTATGAGGATGGTAATATAGAGCGTCCTTATATTGTGGGTTCTTTGCAATCGAAGTATACTACAAGTTTCTGGGGGGGACTCGATGATCGTGTCATTCAGTCGAAAAACGGTCATGCGATTAAGTTTGAGGACAAGAATTCTGGTGCCGACTTCTTCTTGGGCTGGTTCCCGTTATTATCTATTATCAAGAGTTACATTCCGAATGCCGATTGGCTCGACTTTCAGGAATTGAACGACCTGACAGGTGGCATTAGCATCAAGGATCGATATGGCTTGTATGCCATTGATATGTCATCGGATGGAAGAGCTGTTGACATCAAGTCACCATTGGGAAACATAAATTTGAGCGCCTTTACAGGTATCACCATTTCTGCACCTAATGGTAATATCGAAATCAAAGGTAAGAACGTGTCGATATCTGCCAGCAATAAATTGTTGTTAGAATCGGGATCTGCTGTCAGCGATCGTTGGCTCTATGAAAAAGATAAAAGCGCTATGGAGCGAGTTGACAGTGTGGCTACCGACCTCTTAGGAAGAACGGTAGGTAAGATGCTTGACTTGACGTTTATCCGTACTATGATAGAGGTGTTTACTCGTCCGGTTGACGGTACGCTAAAGATTCGTTCGAATACCTATCTGCTGATTGAAGCAGGTCAGGGCTCTGCTCAGGTACCTCGTAATGAGCTTGTAAAACCAGACAGCGGTTTGAATAGCGGACTAACCTTTGGTAGTTCTTACGATTCCCAAATTCCTGTTCTTGGGAAACTAACTGAGGCAATAGATGCTCTTACTGCTAATGCAGAAGCTATTTGCAATAGTATTAAAGATGCTTATGAGGAAGTTAAGAACGCGAAAACTTCATATGAGAACTCTTCAATTGATGGTCATACCGTTTATGACGAAGTACCAAATTTAAAATTTGGTAGCATCACGGCTATTGTGGATAAGGTTTTCCAAAATAAGGGAAATAATCCATTTAAAATAGATGATCTAATTAAAGAGGAAGATTTTGGCTTTGATCAAAATGATCTTTTCAAGTTTAAAATCTTGGACGAGAAAGACAAAAAAACTCCCTTGAAAAATCCTTCTGCTGAACCCAAACGTTCTTCATACCAGAAGAATAAAGAAGGTAAGAAAGAGTACGAAAGTGCTCATGCAAAATGGAAAAGAGAGAGAGATCAAATTAAAGATGATCTGACTCGTGATAGAAATGTTCTTATTCCAGGAAGAGAGAATTATGTGGGGCTGGCTAGGAATCTTGGTAATAAACTAAAAGCGTTATTTGACGCTACAGCAAAGTGGAGTGCATTTGATTTTGATGCTAAGCAACAGACAGATGCATATTACTCCGCTGGTTTGATGACGAAAGTTAAAGGTAAGGATATCTTTACTGATTTTATTAGTAAGGCGAATAATGGAGCTGTTAATTTGAGTGCAGATTTCACTAATGGATATGAAAAGGAACTTACTAAACTCAAACGTGATTTGGTCTTTGAATTGCTCTCTGAAACAAGTACCGCTGCAAATTATAAAGATTTGTTTACATTTGATCAGAGCAAAAAGCCAAATGACCTGAGCGATGATAGTTCTTGGAAAGATTTTGCCCTTACTGTTGAGGCTCCAGCGGAAACATTAGGAATTGGAGGCACCCTGAAAAATTCAGTGAAGAATTATTTTGTAAAAGAAGGTAACAAATGGAAAGAGACTTTATCATGTTTCACAAATCCATTTGATAACAAACAAAAGTGGACGGCTCCTGAAAAGGGTAGAATCCTGCTCTCAGATATGCCTGGGCGGACAATTCATTTTGATGCCGACCAGTTGGTGACGGATCATAACAGTGGTGAGGTAACAACGGCTCATCCCATGGCTTTACAACGTAAGGTGAACTCAGTGAAATAAACGATGTGATTATGGATACAGTATTTAGTGATTGGAAACAGGCGCTTCAGAACCTTCAGGATTGTGTAGAGAAGGATCTGGAAGAGATACGTAAGCAGAAGGCTGAGGTGCAGCAGATCAAGATAGATATCTTCAACCGTCTGGCTGAAGGTAAGTATTTCCGCGACGACAAACGCATCGTGATTTCTGCACCCGAGATTATCATTGGCGATGTGGATAAGAGTGGAACCCTCTGGGGCGATGGTGGTG
The DNA here is from genome assembly GCA_902798285.1 of uncultured Prevotella sp. Taxonomy (GTDB): domain Bacteria; phylum Bacteroidota; class Bacteroidia; order Bacteroidales; family Bacteroidaceae; genus Prevotella. The sequence continues at coordinate 116,308 of CADBVZ010000006.1, forward strand.
CTGTGGTTGTGAGAGGTGGCCATGTGGATATAGAAGGAACAGGTAAAACCGGCAATGTGAACACCCGTGCTCCTTTCATCTCGCAGATAGCAGTAGACCCAGGACCTGATGGCATTGAGGAAGTGGTATACCCCCATTCTCAGATTGTGAATCAGGCTCGTAATATCGTTTTGCAGAGCAACAACTCCAATGATTATTTCTCTCAGCCACCTACCTCAGGTGGTGCCGGTGTGCGTATTCATGCTGATGATAGCATTGAAATCAGTGCAACCCAGTCGGTTGAGAAACGAGGCAATGTGATTTCCGATGAGCTTAGCGTGCTGAAGAGTGCCAAGTCGGATTTGAACACTGAGGCTTCGAATAAGATGAAGCAGGTAAATAGCATTATTTCCGATGTGGAGGATATTCTGAGTTCGAGTGATGATCAGACTGACGATGAAATCAACATGAGATCGAACATAGTAGACCTAGTAGAACTCCAGAACAAATACGATGGTATGATTCCTGCTCTTTATAATGCTGTAGCCAATTGCATTGATACCTTATCACGCCTGGCAGAAACGAACAGACGTATTACCGCTTTGGAGGCAGAACAGGAGGAAGTGAATAATGCAGAATCTGAATTTAAGGATAAGTCAACGGGTGCCCGCTTGACAGTGAATGCAGAGCAGATGATATTCTCTTCTATAGATGGCGACGGCAATATCCGAACTAATGATGAATCAGCCATCCATATGCAGGCTCGCAATCTGAACGTTAATACCCTTAAGGAAGATGGTACGCTGATTGAAGACAGTAGTGTTTCGTTCAGAACCGAGTCAATGTCCATCTCAACAGCCAATACCGAGATGACCGATGAAACAAACGGCAGCATCACAACGGGAGGCTCAGTTTGGATTAATACCAAAGATTTTGGAGTATCGGCAGTTGACTACGATATTAAGGATGGTGAGTATGAGATGAAAGAACAGACCGTTGACAGCAGTATTTATCTATCAGCAGAGGATATGCGATTATCCTCACAAGATAAGGATGGTAATACGACCGGACAGCTTTCTGTGAATGTTGCCGATACGATGTTCAGTTCTGCTGATAAGGATCAGAACACGACAGGCACCTTCAATGTGCAGGCTCAGAAGATGGCTCTCTCATCGACCGATAAGGATAAAAACGCTACAGGACAGTTTACCCTCGTAACAGAACTAGCTAGTGTAGCTGCTATCGATAAGGACGGTAAGGCTATGGGACAGATTAGTCTCGATGCGAAGGATGTATATGTGAAGGCTACCGATGTGGATGCCGAGAAACTGACCGATAAGAATATGGCTGAAGGTAGCAGCTTGACGCTGTTGGCCGAGAAGATGTATATTGGACGTTCTGACCAAGATAATCTGGCGAAGGAACTGCAGGTATCTGCCGAGAAAACCGGTATCTATGGTAAGACAACGGCTGAGGTTCAGCAGGGTGAGGCAAAGGCTGTGGTACAACTCGATGGCGGCAATGTGGCCATTAGCGGTTCGAAGGCTGAGTTCTATGGCAATAACACCATCAACGGCAAGAGCGACTTCAAGGCGGATGTGACGATGACGAAGGCTACCGCCGACAACCTTGAGGCGAAGAAATCGTTTAAGAGTAAGAATATCAGCGACGGTATGGCTGTTCCTGGAGCTTCCTCTTCGGCCAGTCTCAGTGCGAAACTGAAGGAGGCTGACGCACCAAAGGCAAAGGATGTAGAACTGCCTAAGGATGAGGAAGAAGGCGAAGGTGAAGGTGGAAATGAATAATCTTTAGTGGAAATTGAAATATGAGAAGAAGTATAGAAACCCTAATTGATGAGATGAAGACCAAGATGAGCGGTTACGTCGTCTTGCTACAATATCGTTATATGAACCTCTGTGTGAAGGCAGAAGCAGCTGCTCTTTTGTCAATCACCGTTATTGACGAAGAAGGTGAGGAAAAAGACTTAGAGGCTGTTGCATCCGCAGCGTTAGGCAATGAGTATCAGTTTGAAATCTATCCTAACGACAAGAAGATGACCTATGCTATTAGCAGAGGTATTAAGGAGGCTCATCCGGAGTTTAAGATTGATATAAGAACTGAAGATGGTGGAAACGCTTCTGAAGAAGATGATGATCAGGAGAAGGTGATTGTGTGCACGATGCCCGAGGTGAACAAAGATCGTCATGATACGCTAATGGATGGTGTGGGTACGCTCTATGACCAGTGTAAGGCGAAACTCGATGCCAATCACGCTATCTATAAGGCCCGACTGACAACCAAGTTAGTAGGCAGTTCAGAAGAAGATACCAAGGAGGCTGAGGATAAATTGGAAGAGGTTTACAGCAAGCACGACGAGATAGCACAGCAATACAAGGAAAACAAGGAAAAGGAGATAGAAGAAGCCTACCAGCGCTATCTGGATGAACAGACGGCTAAGCAGAATGAGGAGGATGAGAAGGCTGCTGCGCGTGGAGTGAATGCTGGTCGGAAGTTCCGTATCGATCAGGAAGAGGAATAATATGTGAAACTTAAAAGAAGTAATGAAGAAAGGGATATTATGTTTCCTAATGGCCTGTACGGCTGCACTGGCTGAAGCCCAGTACATACCAGCATTCCGGACTGACACCGTAGAGGTGAAGGATGCCGGCAAAGAGTACTGGAGCGAGAAGAACACCTTCAAGCATCTGGAGGTGTCGGTTACGCTGGGTACTACTGGTGTGGGTATCGATGTCGCTGCCCCCATTTGTGAGTACTTTCAGGTCAGACTGGGCTATGATTATATGCCACCTTTCAAGTTGAAGTTCGATATGCCGCTAGCTGGTAACGGAGAGGCGGCCCGTCAGTATGACGAAAATGGCAATCGCAAGGTAACGTACTTTAATCAGATAGAAAAATATATCTATGATAATAGTGGTTACGAGATAGACGATCACATTCAGATGGAGGGTAAGTTGACAATGAACAATCTGAAACTGCTCTTCGATATCTATCCTTTGGCATACAACAAACACTTGCATGTGACGGCAGGTATCTACTGGGGACCGAGTCAGTTTGCAAAGGCTGTGAAGGGTAGTGGGGCAGATGTGACGCTGAGCTATATGCAGAACTACAATAGCCAGTATGAGTCAGCATCTGCCGATGACGAAATCAAAAAATACGGTCGTCTGGATCTTTATCCTGGTGATTATGACCACGACTTCGTGACGAATGGTACGAGGCACAAAAAGGGTGAAGCCTATCTGTTGCAGCCTTCGGATAACGGAGATGTCACAATTCAGGCTAAGTCATGGTCATTGAAGCCTTATCTGGGCATAGGATATACAGGTCGTCTCATCAAGAGTCGCGATGATTGGAAAGTCTCTGCAGAGTTGGGTGCTCTCATATGGGGAGGCACACCTGAGCAAGTTACTAATGATGGCACTGACCTCTCGCAGAAGGTAACAAACATAAAGGGTAGCATGGGTACAACCGTCGACGCTGTGAAGTTCCTGAAGGTCTACCCCGTACTGAGTGTAAGATTTGCAAAGACGTTATTTTAAATTATCAATAAAAAGGTATATGGGAAATTTTGTATGTCAGGGAGCAATGCTCCAGTGTTCATTTGGTATGGCGCCATCGACGCTGAACGTCATCGTGCCCCTTCGTCCCAAGTGTGGCAATATGCTGATGGCCAACATTATGGATAACGTTCCGATGGTCAACATCATGCCATTCGGTATGTGTCAGTCGATGGCTAATCCGACGGTGGCTTCTGCTACGTCAGCAGCCATGGGTGTGCTCACGCCGATGCCTTGCATTCCAGTGATTGCAGCCCCTTGGACGCCTGGTGGTCAGGTCAAGGTGATGAATATGCCCGCACTTATCAACAATGCCAAGTGCATGTGTAACTGGGGCGGTCAGATCTCGGTCACAAATGCCAGCGGCAGTATGTCGGTAACTGGAAAGTGAAACGGTGGCTGTCGATAGTAGGGCTGCTGGGGCTGGCGCTGACTATCAGTGCGCAGCAGATGCGTGTGGAGCGGTTCGCCAAGCAGAAAAAGGGACCGTTCAACATGAAGCATGTAAAGACCGATAAGCAGCTGGCTATTATCGATATGATGACTGGCGAGAAGGGCTTTAAGTTTCTGGCCAATGGTAAGACTGAGGTACAGGCCGAGGAGGCTGATGGCGTGCTAACACTGAAAACGCCAGACAAGACGAGCTTTCTGGTGATTAACCATCCTGACTACGGTCAGTGCTCATGGAAAGTACCAGGGAAGAAAGGTCTCAGAAAAAAACAGCACTACGAGGCTTACCTATTGACATTCAGTCCCACAAAATCCTACAAGCTGCAGAAGCAGTGGGTGATCTTTGAAATACAGCCTAAGGATGCCATCGTTACAGTGGACAGTATGACGACGACGGTGCGCACAGGTATCTGTCAGTTTAATCTGCCAGTGGGCACGCATCCCTATCGAGTGGAGGCACCTTTCCATGAGGAGGTGGTAGACAGCTTTGAACTATCCGACACGGCTCGACTCATTCTGCCGATATCGCTACAACCATTCTACTCCTACCTCACTGTGAAGACGCCTCTTGAGAACGCCCGCATTTTGGTAGATGGTCAGTGGATTGGTAATCATCAGGCTACGAGCGGACACTTGCTTGAAGGCTCTCATCGTCTGACGGTCATGGTGGACGACTTGTGCTATTACGAGTCAACGGTTTCCGTTTCGCGGGCAGAGAAGAAAAACGTCGAACTGACTGCAGCCGATCTCTCTCCGCGTATCAGCAAACGACAGGGATCTGTGCCTGTGGTGGCCAGACGGGTGAAGGAAGTTACAGACTCTACGATCACTTCGGATTCTACGAAAACAGCAGACTCGGTCAGTGTAGCAGCCATCGCGACAACAGCACCAGTGACGATAGTGGCTCCAGACGATTCTACGGCCATTTGGGTGAACCGAGAGTTGATGGGTTATGGCACCTGGGAAGGTCAATTGCCTTTGGGCTATTATCAGGTAAGTACCGAGAAGGAAGGGCTGGAGTCGCGTACTACAGGCATCTGGGTGGATGATGGGAGTCCGAAGAAACTGGAACTGCTACCACCAATGGCCGACTTTGGATTCCTGAATATCCATAGTGATGAGATAGGTGCTAAGGTGTATGTAAATGGTGCTCTGAAGGGTGTCACGCCCTTGGTAGTTGAGAATCTGCCTGCAGGCACAAACTGCAGGATAAAACTCACGAAGAAGGGATTCCGCGATAGCGAGACCGAAGTGCTAGTAGTCGGCAACGACATGGTGGACGTGAATATAAAGATGAAGAAGATATAAGGATGGCGGACAGTTGCTTCGATCAGAAACGGATTCAAGCCGCACACGTCATGGTGGTTGGCTGTGGTGCCTTGGGTAACGAGGTATTGAAGAATCTGGTACTGATGGGTGTGGAGCATATGACGGTGGTTGATTTCGACATCGTGGAGATAGGAAACCTCTCACGCTCCGTCCTCTATACAAAGGCCGATGCCGAAGCGAAACGTCTGAAGACTGACGTGGTGGCAGAACGTCTGAAGAAAATGAATCCGGCTGTAGAGGTGCAGACCATCTGTGGCGACATAGCCTACGATGTGGGACTTGCACTGATTCGGAAGATGGCAGTAGTTATAGGCTGTGTCGACAGCCGTTGGGCGCGTTACTGTATTAACCGCCTTTGTATGCGGGCTGGTGTGCCCTGGGTAGATGGTGGCATCGACGGACTGGAAGGAACGGCCCGTGTGTTCATGCCTGGCAAAAACTGCTATGCCTGTAACCTCGGACCTGAGGGCCAGAAGGATCTGGCACGGCGCATGCCTTGTTCGGGAATCATCCGAAGACAGGAACAGGCCGGCTCAGCGCCCACCACCTCTATCGTAGCTTCTGTGATAGGAGCTGTACAGGTGCAGGAAGCGCTGAAACTGATACACCGTGAGGAGCTGGAGACCGGGAGGCTGACATCGCTCTGTGGCAGGATGTTCTATTACGACGGGGAACACCTGACAACACGTACGGCTGACTTTGTGGCCTACGATGAGGACTGTCCGGAGCATGAGCAGTGGACACCCATCAGACAGACGCAGGTCAAACGTCAGGATACTGTAGGAGAAACCCTGCAGAGACTGTCGCAGGAACTCGGTGACGAGGAGGTGACGATCAGTCTGACTCAGGACTGTTATGTGGACTACGTTGCGAGGCGTGATAATGATGAGCGCACTTTTGTGATGTGTCCAGGAAGAGCTGTAGAAGAGGCCACAGCTAGGGATAAGGTGCTACAAGGCTTCCCTCTGAGTGCTCTCTATCAGCATGAGTACCGTCGAATCGATAAGTCGTTCCCCTATCAGGAACTCACGCTCACAGAACTGGGCATTCCGCCTTACGACGTGTTGCGTGTGTCGACAGAAAAGGGTGATTATTATCTGGAAATAAAAGAAGTATGAGAAAAAGAAATTATATATCTGAAGCCAGTGCGGAGATGCTGTTGAACTTCCTCTATCCTGAGGTGGAGAAGCAATGGATTGCCCATGGTGAAGGCTCATTCTACCGAAACTACAACAGCGACCTCCTCGATTTCGACGACGAGACGAAGGAGATATGGACGGCGCGTGACACTTTCCTGAACCTCTTGCCGCAGGGCGTCATCAATCAGGATAATGACCTGAAAGGTGAGGACGCTGCCCAGAAGTTTAAGAAGATACAGCGCAGAATCCGATTGCTGAACGAGGCGTTCCTGCCTATCGATACGATTGCTTTCCATCAGCGATTGTTCGTGGAGCGTCAGGTTTCAGAGTTGCTTCAGAATAAACTCTCGTATGTGCTGAACGAATACTTTGGCATTGATCTGGATATGGTGGAAAGTCCACTGGTAAAGGAGGCTGCCCTTATGCTGCCCTATGTGAGCCGTAGTCGGGGAGACTTTGGTCTCGTGGCCGGTCTGTTGGGTGCGCTGCTTCACTGTCATGTGGACATCATCACAGGGCGATACAGTCATACCGATACAACGCGTCGCTGGCTTCCTCGCGTTAGGTTTGAGCTGTTGATTGCCGGTCTATCGCCAGAGGAGTTCAGACTGAAGGATGTAGAATTGCAGCCCCTGCGTACATTCATCCGGGAATGGTTTATACCCTACGAGGTGAAGTGCGAGATCTTGATTAAGGAACATCATTCAGAGCAGCAAGTGAATACCCGTCTGACTTTGGACTATAATACGGAACTATACAATAATGATTGACGATATGGATATCAATGCGAGAATTAACTGGATGCCGGGCATGGAAATCACGGCGCAGACCTTCCTTGGGATGGCCGAGAACTGGAACTATAAGTACAGGTTGGCCCTGCGTGCAGCCCTTGGCAACAACAGAATGGGACTGTTGCCCGAGTCGGTCTTCAGCTGTAATGGCATCTTTGTGAAGAACCGCTTCGAGGTCGACCATCTTCAGTGTCTGGCGCTCCTTACTTCAGGTAGGATAGTCAGTGCCGACGAAGATGTACAGGTAACGATTCCGATGCTTTTCGGAGATCGTTATTACCTGACTGTTGGCTTTGGCGAGGATAATACCGAGTATGAGAAGGAGGGCGTGCCGTTTATTCGTCCCCATTATGTTTACGGCATCAACACGCTCGAGGAGATAGAAGCCAACGATCTGTTCCCCCTGTTGCGCTTCAGTGTTACCGATGGTGTGTTCTCCATGGATTCGGACTTTATTCCGCCTTGTCTGCTGCTCACTGCCGATAAACGTTTTAAAGACTATATTGACAGGTATGTGGAGAAGTTGATGCTCCTATCGACTCACGAGAGCTTTGCCGATGGTGAGGGTAAGCGTGCGGTGCTCCGCTACGTGTTCCGTCTAAAGGGCTATAACCTGCAGAACAGTATGCAGGACTTTGTCCTGCTGACCCAGGAGATAGCACAGGCCATCGACTACTATATAGTGACACCAAACAGAGAACAGCCCACTGAGGTGCCTCAGCCGTCGTATACCGATATCCAGGCGTGGCTGCAGTGGCTCGACGATTATCTGGCAGGTGCGATCGTCATCCTCGATGGTGTGGTGCTTGAGGACAACACCATTGACTACGACGCTCTTTTAGCACAAGCAAAGAAAGAGCTCTACGAGCAGTTGCATCCTGAACTCATTGAGAAACTGCTGGCCGATATGAAGGAGGAGTTGCGTGCCGAGATGCAACAGCAGACGGAGGCTCTCACTACCTATATCAACGACACGTTGAAGACTGCCATCCTCGAACAGTTGGCTACGGAGGTCGACAATCGTGCCAATGCGCTTACCGATGCGCTCAATCAGAAGTTCGATCAGTTGGGCAAGGATCTCTCGGAGTCGCTCTACGAGAAACTCTATTTCAATATGTTCGACCATCTGTTCAATGCTCTCTACGTGCCGGAGCCAGAGGAGAAAGAGTATATACCGTTAATATGATGTGCTTATGACGAGTATCAGTTTACCCCTGAATGTAGGTCCAAAAGGACTGTCGAGAGAGGAAAAGTTGAAGAAGTCGATCGACTCTTCAATCTCCCTGATTTTATCGACAGCTCAGTTCAGCACACCTGCTGATCCGCAGTTCGGCTTTGTGTTCAACAATCTGCGTTTCGAAATGTTCAATGAGAACGAGGGTGTGGTCTACGACTCAGGCGATACGGACTCGATGGACGGTCTTCAGGGTATCTATGACAAGAAGATCTCTGGCTCGTCGAAGAGTATTAACACTTTTGCCTCCGAGCTTAAGGAATCTGTTGCTAAGTATGAGCGCCGTCTGGAGGATGTAACTGTGTCGATGACCTATATCCGTGAGGAGCGACAGATATATATCACGGTGAAGGGTGTAATTAGCAGTACAAAGGAGAATTATGTCTATAAACAGATTTTCAGAATCTGGAATTAAGATAGAGAAAGATGAAACAAACGATATTTGAGACAAGGCAACGAGCCGATGAACTAATGCGCGAAGCCATCAATATCTGGCGGCAGAGTGACATGAATGATTTCCTGGAAGGTCTGGAGACCGATCCGGTGCTCTCTCTCATGCTGACGGCATTGGCCTATCAGATGAATGAGGCAGTCGGCGATATGGAGATGCTGAAGACTGAGGTGCTTGAGGAGTATGCCTATCTATTGACTCCCTATGAAGTGGGACATGCCGTACCTGCTACAGCAGTGATTGAGACGGCCTTACAGGATACGATTCCAGAGATGGAACTTACGCCCCAGAGTGAGTTCACGCTCACAGGTACTCCCTATACGTTTATACCGGTTTTACGTAGCAGAGTGATGAATGCCAAGGTACGTTCCATCGTCAGAATGGACGGCCGACGTTGGAAGGTTTCACTGCTTTTCAAATCGCCTGTTTCTGAGATCTCAGGCCTTACCTTTGCCGTCCGTAATGTGAACTTTCAGGATGTAAAGGTAACAATCAAGGGACAGCTTGTTCCCTTGGTGAAGCCATGGGACTTTGCTGATCTGCCCTTGTCACAGTGCTTCGGACTGGATACCATTCTTTATAACCGTTCACAGACTTATCAGGCTCAGGCATCCTGTCTCGATCTCTTCGCACGCCAGAACATCAGACTGTTCTATGTGAAGCCTCATGCTGCAGGTAAATTGTTGCCTGCAGAGACTGAGACGGTTGATCTGGTGTTCGAGTTTACAGGTATCAGCGACAGATTCCAGTTTGACAAGGAGAGTTTCTCTTTGAATACCGTGCTGCTTGCTAATGCAAAGATGCACTCTGTGACACTTTCGGCGGCTTCGCCTTTGGCCCGTGTAGCAGGATATGATAATCGTGACGATCAGTCCAGTCAGCAGTTCTTGCATGCCATCCGTCCGTCGGAAGAGCAGATTTATGGTAATAGTCTTGTAGAGGTGCGCCGCGTGGCTGCTGATCGTTTCAATCAGGGACAGTTGGTACGTCTGCTGCATGTACTGATCGCTAAGTATCATTCCGACTATTACGCATTCCAAGACATGAAGGGTATATCGGGTGACAAGACTATGCAGGCTTTGCAAGAGATCCTGTCGCGTCTGCTTGATGCTGCCCAGAAGGATAAGTTGCGCCAACTGCCGGGTGTGTATATCCTGTTGCGTGATGCAAGCGCCATCCGTACAGGCAACGGCAGTGTGGATGTTAGCTATATGACGACCGCAGGTGCTAATGTGAATGCGGCCCTCAACTCCTCCAGCACGTTTACTGTGCCTACAGGTTTCAACTCTACCGATACCCGTCAGATAGCAACCCCCGTACCGGGTAGCGACGAAGTAAGCGAGGAAGGAGCTTTAGCCAGTCTGTCGCGTTATTATGTGGCTACATGCGACCGCATTGTGACTCCAGCCGATATCAAGGTATTCTGCTACAACGAACTGCTTACGCGCTATGGTATCGTTCGTGATATGGTGAGTGACATCAGTGTAAGTCATCGTCAGCAGATAGACAACCGCGAGTGTGGTTATGAGATAGTGGTGGAAATCCTGTTGGCCGATAATTCGTTTGTGAAGCGTAGTTTTGCCGAAAAGATTCCGCAGGTGGAGATTCTTTTGCAGAAGATGATAGAGGTGCGTAGCACCAATATATACCCCATACATGTAAGTATTCAGATTAAGTAAACTCAAAACCTATCAAGATATATGGATGAATTCTTTTTAGATATTGTTTATAAGAACAAGACGGTGAGGTTCAAGGTGGTCAATCCTGAGGCTCCGTTGTCGACACTGATGAACAACTTGCGTCATGCCGTAGGTAGCGATGGCCGTCTGATCTTTGATTTCCCGTCGATTGACGAAACGGGTGCACCGCTCGATTATTTCTTTGGCCGCGAGGATCCCGAGATTCACGAAATCCGTGTGCTCCGTCCACGTATCGGTCGTAATGATCAGACACTGGCTGACTATAATGTGCAGAATGGTGATAAGGTATTCTTAATGCCCGATCCCTTCCCAGGATGATTGTTTTGAATTAAGAGTTATGGAGAGCGATAGTTATATGGATAAAGCATTCGTAGGTCGCAATCGTCGACTGTTGAACGAATGGCGTAAACTGGAAGAGCGTCTTAATGGCAGACGCGACATCCAGTTGCAGGTGGTTCGTCGTAATGCCGACGGTCTACCTACTGCCTATCTGGTAAACTATCAGCTCAGGAGCATCTGCGGCGTTGACAATCTCGAGCATTTCGGCGAGCGAGGTGTTACCAATGCCCCCGTCTATGCTACAGGCTACCAGATGCGTATCGACATCCCCGACGGCTATCCTTCTGTTGATTGTCCTCCCGTATTCCGTTTTCTTACCCACGACTCTGAGGGACGCGCCATTCCCCATCCCTGGCATCCGAACATCCGCTGGTTTGGTGATTTTGCAGGACGGGTATGCATCAATATGGCCGATACCTATACCGACCTTGTATGGGGTGTGGAACGAGTTGGCCATTATCTGCGCTACGACATTTATCATGCCGTCTCTGAGCCTCCTTACCCTGAGGACTTGAAGGTGGCCTCATGGGTCATCCGTCAGGGCGAACCCAATGAATGGATATACTTTGATAATGAGATATGAATATAAAGCGTTACATATATAGTTGCCTATTAAGCTGTCTTGCTCTGCAAGGTAGCTGGGCACAGACAGTCAAGAATGTTTCTGTGAGTCAGGCACAGCCTTTTACTGACCACATCAGTCTTGACGACGATGTCACTGATAAGGACATCATGGTGAAATTTGTGTTCGATGAGGCTGCCAATCAGCTTACGGTGAGTCTTATTTCTTACCGTAATATCTTTGTATTTCGCGAGGATACTCGTTTCAAGCCCGCTATCAAGGGCCGCACGATACGCCCCGACATGTTGCCTTATGTGGTGACTTTCGATCCTACAGAGAAATACCGCATCTCTAAGCTCTTCAAGAGCACAGTGCCCAAGCCTCGTAGTAAATATGTGTTCCATCGTTGGATTGACTATGAGGGTTTGCAGCCAGCACCTCAGGAGTATGCCATGGTGAACGACTATATCAGCCAGACATTCGATATACAGAACAAACGTTCTTCGGTAGTCGTTAGTCTGCGTGATGTGCTGCTTATGGACGATATCAGCAAGAAACCCAATAAGAAGGTTTATGAGATACGTTTTGGTCGTGATCTCTATACGGAGTATCATGTTGACATACAGCGTAATCCCTGTTTCGGACTTGATGAGGATATTACTAAGGCGCAGGCCGCCCTTGAAGGTGTAAGCAAGAGCTATGGCAATCTCCATGGAAAGTATCCTAATGGTACAACGACTAGTGAGGAAAGCTTGAAGGTGTTTAATGACCTGAAGGATCTGCTTGTGAAGCAATACCCCCACACGGCCGATCAGAGTCCCTGTGGCGATCTGCAGCAGCTCTATGATTCCTATAATGCCTATGCCGACTCTATTGCCAATATGAAGGTTGTGGTGTCTACTGGCGGTGCCGGTGGTGGCGGTGGCGGCGTTGGTGCTAAGACACTGTTGTCAAAAGCCCGTCAAATCGATGCGGCTGTGGCCCGTTATCTGCTTTCGGGTGATCCCATTGAGCGTCGCGACATTGTCCTTCAGTGTGAGAGCATTATCAAAGAGGCCAATTCCATGGTTAAGTCACAGGGAGTCTACACTGCCGAGCAGCGTCAGGCCTTGCAGGTGTTCCGTGAGGCCGAACGTTATTTTAATAATAATTGTAAGAAATGATGAGAAGAATAAATAGTTTGCTTCTACTCATAGCTTTCTTCACTCTGATGCCGTTAGTGGCAGGGGCACAGGAGGCTACTACGGAGGAAGATCTCGAGTCGACCTACGTAGATATTGAGGAGCGCATGCTTTTGTTCGAGGAAGAGCTTAATCAGCTCTATGCCCTGAGCCGTTTCCAGATGAATATCGATCTGGAGATGCCACTTACATCTCAATTGCTCGAAGCTGTATCAGGACGTCTCAGCTCGTTGTCTCAATCGCTCAACTCTTTTACTACGCGCTGGAATACCTATTCGCAGGCTCAGCAGGTGTATATCGCCGATAATGATAGTCTGCTCAATATGTCAGCCCAGATACAGCAGATGCAGCAGACGGTCAACGATACTCTGACATCTCGCCAGCAACAGTTCGACCAGCTTTCGGCTTTCTCTAAGGCTGAGCAGTTTATCTGGGGCCAGGACAAGAAATACCGTACTCTTTATAAGCAGGCTCAACAGTATTCGCTATCGCCCAAGTTGGCGTCCCAGCTTGAGAAGGTAAAGGCCGAAGAATCAAATATCTTCTCACAGGCGCAGGAGTACTACTCTCAGGCTCAGCAAGCTTCTGAGACATTTCCGGGTCTTGAGGTGCGCATGAAGGGTATGGAGAAAAAGTTTGTTGAACTTCAGAGTGTATCGGCAAAGATACAGGAGATGGAGTACAAACCCTTTATCCAGCGTATCAAGGACTATTTGCTGGGCTTGGCAGCAGTGGCCATCCTGATGATGTTCGTCAATCTGCTCTCCCAGAAACTGAAGCAACTCAAGGCGGCACGCGAACAGGCAAAGAAGATGAAAGAATCAATGATGGGTCAGAAGGAATACCCAACCATATAAATAGTGAAATATATAAGGATGAAATATATGAGGAAAGGATTATATAAATGGTTATTGGCAGTAGGGGTTGCACTCGGAGTCGCGAGCTGTGACGAGCAGGGCATCCCCGATATTGACGACCTGATGTCGCCTGAGGATTCGGTAGAGGTCTCAGGTGAAGGACTGCAGATACAAGATATTACGTTCTCCGACGATCATAAGGTTATGACGCTCTCAGCACGCCTGCTTCATAATGTAGGCGAATATGACCTTGCAGACTCTTCTCAAGTGGTTGTTAAGGCATTGCAGGAGGTAAAGCTTTTCTCAGGACAGACGCGTCAGGAAAGTCAGCCCGTAGTGACTGGTGTTACCAATGTTAGTCGTGAGCAGGTGGTTAAACTCAAGTTGAGACTTCTTGTACTTGTAGATCTCAGTGTGCCTCAGTCGCTTGTTGATGAAGAACGGAAGGCTGTACGCGAAATCAAGACTCTCTTTGGCGAGCAGAACCTCTTCCTGGCCTTTATGAATGGCGATAATGTATCAGAGACCTATCAGGCTACTGACTACGTAATCAATAACTATTTCGTTCATCAGGATCCATCCTTTGTCTATCTCTATCGCTCCATGCTCACCAAACTGTCTGAACTTCAGGATAGGACTACGGTGCTGGGTGGTTCACGTTACAGAGTGCTGCTTATCCTTTCAGGTGGTAAAACCTATGAGGATGATCAGCCTGTTGATCCGAAGCATTTCGAACTGCAACAGCAGTTGACCGATAAGGTAAAGGAGTGTAAAGGTCAGTTGTTAGCTTACTATGCCAATTTCACAGAACACAGTAGTAGCAGCGGAGATTCGCTCCTTGTGGCGCCCGCACGTCAGGCCGATGCTAATATCCTGCAGTACTTTTGTAAGGATTTGGATGGTCTTTATCAGACGGAATTCGACTGGCCATTGATTGAGGAAGATATTATTCAGGACTTTAATATCAACTATGTCAATTATAAGATTACTCTTGAGCAACCTGACAAAAAGGTATTCCGTGGAAATCGTCATAACATCCAGATATCCTTCTACGATGCTCACAACAACGACCTTGTTGTTACGGGTTCCTCGTTCTTCTATCTGGGCAGTGTCTATGCCCCCATCATTGTGCGTGGCGACTCTACAATCGATGTTATTATTCAGGGCATCTTGGTTTTACTGACACTCTTGCTACTTGTTTGGCTGGTGTTCCAATTCTTGGAACCTTACATCCGATACCAGTTCTTCAAGCGCAAGTACGTTAAGATCTATGGTGGCAATAAGATGAGCTTTGGTGGACAGATGGTGGCCGAGACTTGTTACCTCTGTAAGGCTCCTTTTGAGGATGGTGATGAGATTGTTACCAAGTGTCAGCACACCATGCATAAGCACTGTTGGGACGAGAATGAGTACCATTGTCCTGAGCATGGCCGTCATTGTAAGGAAGGCTCTCATTATTATAATAGTAAGAAACTTACAGATTATCACAATGCCCTGTTCTACATGAAGTGGGTGCTTATCGCCCTTGTAGCAGGTTTTGTGGCTTGGCTGTTGTTTATCGTTCAGGATCATCCGATGTCTACCAAGATTGTTGAGCGCATCGTTCTGTTGATCATTGGTCTAAAGGAAGGCACACGAGAGGCTGAACTCTCAATTGCTGAGTATGGCTCTCGTTTGAGTTATCTGCCGGCATTTGGTCTTTATGTCAGTTTCTTCGTAACGCTGTTCCTGTCGTTCCTCACGATTCGTCGCCGACAGTGGCATTTGCGCATCATTGAGATGTTGCTACGTGCGGTTCTGGCAGGTGTGGCCAGTTTCTTCTGCTGTCTGTTGGGCTGTATCATCCCTATTGCCCTTCATATCGACACCAATACATTCTTGGTTGACTGGATCCCATGGGCACTGATGAGCTGGGTCATCATGTTTGCCATCACCTACGATACGCGAACACGTATCGAGAAATTGTTCCTTGTGGCTGCTTGTGCCATTGGCTTCCTCTCCATGTTCGTCTGGGCCGCGGTCTATAACGACGGTACTTTCCTCGACCATCGTGTGGCTCTGCTTATGGGCTTTTTTACCTATGCAGTCTGTATTGCGGTCAGCATTGCCCGCGTGGCTCCCAGATCGGAGCGTTTCTTCCTCCATGTTGAGGGTGCTGTCAAGGAAATGGATGTCGCCCTCTACAAGTGGATGCGCGTTTCGCCCGATCATGTGGTTACCATCGGTAAGTCCGTCGACTGTAGTATTCAGCTTTCGTGGGATCTCAATGGCGCTGTGGCTCCCTTACAGGCTGAGATTCGCCAGCATGTGGGCAGTATGCGCCTCGTGGCTATGGAGAACGGTGTCTATGTGGATAATGATAAGCCTCTGCCCATTGGTAAGGAGATATGGCTCTATCACGGCCGCCGTTTCACCATTGGTAACACCACATTCACGTATATCGAGAAAGACAACTAATTATCGGTCACATGGTCACAGCTGTGACCGTGTGACCATTAGCGGGATAAACACAGGAGAATACAGGGGTGAATCATGCTGTAGGGTGGGAGAAAGTACGTACTAAACTATCGTTTGCCTATACCCAAACGATTATTCGCCTATACCCAAACAATCGTGTGCCTATACTCAAACTGAAACGTAAAAATTACGATACTATCTCTTACATTCGTGTCCGTAAAAAAATCCCCGCTCGATTGAGCGGGGATTCTGTGTTTGTTTACTGCTTCAGCAGGTTGAGGGGCTGCTGGGGAGCGAGGGCGTTGCTCGTGGCCTCGGTGTACTCCTTAAGAGCGAGAGGCAGTGTTGCCTTGATGTCGCGGCTGGAGAATCCGAAGCGGAACTGATAGGTGCCGGGCTCAGTGAGCCACTGACTGTTTGCCTCGTCGAACGATGCGAGGTCGCGCAACAGAAGGTTCATCGTGATGGTCTGACTCTCACCTGGCTTCAGCTCGCGGGTCTTGGCAAAGGCCTTCAATTCCTGAGCGGGCTTCTCGAGACGACCCTGAGGTGCCTGAACATACACCTGAACAACCTGTTTGCCACTGACACTACCAGTGTTCTTAACGGTAACGGTCATGTCAACGAGATTACCACGGCTCTTCACAGTGGGTTTCGAGAGTTCGAACGTGGTGTAAGAGAGGCCGAATCCGAAGGGATATGCCACATCCTTCTGGAAGGTATCAAAGAAACGATAACCTACGTAGATGTCCTCATCGTGGTTGGTGTAGTCATAGCCTGCTACCTGACCTACATAGCCTCTGGTTACCTCGTAGGTATAGAAGTCCATCGTGCCAGGATAATTATTCGTCGAGGCATGATCGGTGGCAGCGATAGGCCACGTCATGGTGAGCTTACCAGAAGGATTAACCTTACCAGTGAGTAGGTCGGCGATAGAGTTGCCTCCCTCCATACCAGGCTGCCAAGCGCAGAGAATGGCATCAGGATAGCCACTCCAAGAGGCGGTTTCGATAACACTACCTGAGTTGATGATTACGATGACGGGCTTGCCTGCCTGATGGAAGGCATTGCAAACGTCAATGATGAGGTTGCGCTCCTCAGGAATGAGGTTAAACTCGGTATCGATGTCGCGATCGATACCTTCACCAGCCTGACGGCCAATGGTGATGATAGCAGCATCGGAGGCTCCTACTTCTTTATTAATGGCGATGGACGAGAGTCCGATTTCCGGATACTTTTGTTGACCCATCATCTCGGTCTGGAACCACTTTGCAGGATGGCGCTCGGCTTGGAACTTCACTTTTGCATACTCGATGTACTTACGATAGATATCGGTGAGGGTTGCACTCGACTTGATTCCGGCATTCTCCAAGCCCTGAAGCATATCCACTACATAAGGCGGATGAACGCAGCCTGAACCAGTACCACCACTCAGGAAGTCGTAAGAGTTCTCGCCAAAGAGGGCGACAGTTTTAATTGAACCGTCCTTCCATGGGAGGATTCCATTATTCTTAAGAAGTACAATTCCTTCAGCGGCACTCTGACGTGTGATGGCTGCATGAGCCTTGAAGTCGGGGGCGTTGCTGGCAGGGTACTTGTGGAAACTCGGGGTCTTTACAATATATTCGAGCATACGGCGCACGTTACGGTCAACATCTGCAATGTCGAGGGTTCCGTTCTTTACGCCAGCGATGATCTCGTCAACCTGAGCGGGCTGTCCAGGCTCCATGAGGTCGTTGCCTGCATGTACTTCGCGAGTAGTGGGAAGACCTTCGCGGATGCCAATCCAGTCGGTCATGACGATACCCTTAAAGCCCCAGTCGTCGCGAAGAATCTTGGTGAGCAGATCGTGATTACCCATAGAGAACTCACCATTGATCTTATTATACGAAGCCATGACGGTCCAAGGGTTACTCTCGCGCACAGCAATTTCGAAACCACGGAGATAAAGCTCACGGGCGGCACGCTGACTAACGCGCTCGTCGACAGAGGTGCGGTCGGTCTCCTGAGAATTTACGGCGAAGTGCTTGGCAGAAACACCTGCTCCCTGACTCTGTACACCGTTGATATAGGCGGCAGCAATCTTACCGGTGAGTAGCGGATCCTCAGAGTAATACTCAAAGTTACGGCCACAAAGAGGATTACGGTGGAGGTTCATACCTGGACCAAGGATGACATCACAACGATATTCCTTGGTTTCGTTACCGATAGCCTCACCAACCTTGCCTACAAGTTCGGTGTTCCATGTGGAAGCAAGACAAGAGCCTATGGGGAAGGCTGTGGCGTAGAAAGTCTTGTCAGTACCCTTTCGGGTAGGATTGATACGCACACCAGCAGGGCCGTCAGTTAGGACGGTGGCAGGGATTCCAAGTCGTGGAATGGCTGGAGAGGTTCCTGCGGCTCCTGCCACCAGGTCGGCCTCACCGCCAACAACAGCTCCTGCACCGAAAAAGTTGTTTGCACCGCCAACGAGTAGTTTGGCTTTCTCTTCAAGGGTCATGGCCTTGAGCACCTCGTCGATGTTATCGGCTCTGAGCTGGGGCTGAGCATTTGTTGTCATAGCGAATGTTGTTGCTAATAAACAGGTTGTTAGTAATTTTTTCATATAATTATTGTTAGGGGAAAATCCGGAAAGCATAGCCTTGATCCTTGAGCCACTGGAGTGACTCTGGAAGGGCCGTTCGTAATTTGTCGATGGATTTCAGTGAATCGTGGAAGGTGATGATGGAGCCGTTACGCGCGTACTTCTTTATATTATTAACAACGTCCTCGGCTGTTAACCATTTGGAGTAATCACGGGTCACGAGGTCCCACATCACGATCTTGTATTTGCGACTGAGCCAAGCATATTGAGTCAAGCGCATCCAACCATGAGGTGGACGTACATAATGGCTCTTGATATAGGCATTGGCCTTCTCAACATTATAACTGTATTCCTTGATGGTGTGGCGCAGTCCGCCGATATGGTTGTGGGTATGATTACCCACCTGATGGCCTTCGGCCACGATGCGCTCATAGAGTTCAGGGTATTTGCGCACATTGTCGCCCACCATGAAGAAGGTAGCTTTTGCTCCAAACTCTTTCAGCGTGTCGAGAATAAAGGGGGTAGCTTCCGGTATGGGACCATCGTCGAAGGTCAGGTAGACTGCCTTCTCGTGATGATCCATTCTCCAGTAGGCGTTTGGATAAAGCCAGCGGAGATATATTGCCGGTTGCTCAATAATCATTCTCCCCAGTTCCCTCCTTTTGATTCGTACAAGCTCATATAGCCTTGGAGTTGCTTCTCCATAACATCGGCCTTCTTCTGGTCCACAAGATCCTCAATCTGGAGTATCTGCTGCATGATGTAGAGCTGAATCATACAATCGTGCTGTGAGAGAGAGAACTGCGAACCATCGAGCGAGCAATAGTACTGTAAGTACTGCATAGACTTTGTCCACAGGGCATTGATAACCTGCTGGGCCTTCTTAGGCTGAGCCGTGAGGGCATATGAACGGGCAATGTCGAGCGAGCCGCTCTGATAGTCATGTGGGATGTTATAATCAGGTAGGCATTTCTCTGCCTTATCGAGCACTTGCTTCGCCTTCTGATCCTTGCCTTCCTGAACGAGGTGGAGGGCGAGGGTAGAAAGTAGACGACGATGGGTGTAACACATGCGCATAACCGTCTCGTCGAGATAGATGCCTGGTGCATCGACACCACCGAACTTAAACTTGTTCATGACGTTGTTGAACGTTTTCTCGGTATCGAAGTTCTTGGCACCTGGGGCGTTGGTGGTAAACGGTGTGATACGGTTAGCCAATCCCTCTTGTACGAAGTTGTCGCCCAGATTCATATAGTTCTCTGCTCCTACTGTGAGAGCCACGTAGATGGGGCGTGTCCAGTTGGCATTGGCTATCATTTCGAGCATCATGAGGTCGCCCTTATATAGCGCACTCTTACCCTTGAGCGAGATGACCATCTTGTCGGGGATGGAGTCGCTGGCCATCATCATGCCACTCTTGCGAACAGCCTCTTTGTCGATAGTGACAAATACGGTATCAGTAGGAATCACATGGAAGTCTCTGACCTTTGAACGTACCCAGTTGTTAAGGATGTTCTTCAATTCGAATGGCTCTTCGCCCAACTGCTCTTTAGCCTCCTTGGGATTCTGACGGTAGAGCTCGAGTACCTGCTCCTTGAGTGAGGGATCAACCTGAACATATTCGTTGGTACCAGCGCAATATTCCAGACGGCTCCAATTGATAGGCATAGAGGGTGAATCGTATGCAGGACGGCGCATCTGGTCGATGTACCAGTCGGTCTGCAGATAAGAGAGGTTGCACACGCGGGCATCAGTACGAACGCCTTCGGTATCCTGATTGTACCAGAGGGGGAATGTGTCATTATCGCCGTTGGTGAATATAATGGGATTGCCTTCCTCCTGAAGTGTCATGAGATAGTTCTGTCCGAAGTCGCGACAGGTGTAGCGTCCAGAACGGTCATGATCGTCCCAGGTTTGTGAGGCCATCTGGATGGGAACAAAGAAACAGATCACACCAACAACAGCTGCAATGACGAGGCTTTCTTTCTTCAACTTGCGCTGGAGCCAGTCGATGATGGCTGCTACACCCATACCACACCAAATGGCGAAAGCGTAGAACGAACCAGCATATGCATAGTCGCGTTCACGGGGCTGCATAGGTGTCTGATTCAAATAGATGACGATTGCTAAGCCTGTCATGAAGAACAGGAAGAATACAACCCAGAACTGGCGTATGCCAATAGGATCATCAATTGTCTTATCGCCAACCTGACGCTTACGGGTGTACCAAGCCTGCCAGAAAAGACCCAGCAGACCGAGAATGAGCGGCATGCAATAGAATACGTTGTGGCCTTTATTCTCCTTCAGCTCATCGGGCATGAGCGACTGATCTCCCAGGCGGGCGTTATCAATAAACGGAATACCCGTGAGCCAGTTGCCGTGCTCGAGTTCACCATTACCTTGAATATCATTCTGACGACCAGCGAAGTTCCACATAAAGTAGCGCCAGTACATAAAGTTACACTGGTATGAGAGGAAGAAACGGATGTTTTCAAATTGGGTAGGTACCTTAATCGTCATGGGTTCGCCACAACGGTCGTACGATACCTCAGAACCGTCGACGCCACCCATCCACGACTCGTAAGCTGCAGCATGAGCTGCATCGTACATGCGTGGGAACAGCATGTTCTGTGCATATTTGTATTCATCCTTGGTGCGAACTACAAAGTACGAGTCCTTCTCATCGGCCGAGGCTTTCTCCTTACGCTGATACACAGGCTTGCCTTTCGACATGACGGGCTTGCAGTAGTTGCCCTCCTGCTCGAGTGCTACCTGTGAGGTGTAAGCCTGACCATAGAGTAGGGGACGCTGTCCGTACTGATCGCGACCCAGATAGTCGCCAAGCGTGAAGATGTCCTCAGGAGAGTTCTGGTCCATTGGCGGATTGGCCGAAGAACGGATGACAATCAGGGCATAGCTGGAGTAACCAATCATCAGCATAAGCATGCAGAGCAGCATGGTGTTTTTGATGCGGGCAGAGATGAGAGGCTGTTTCTCACGCTGATAACTTAGAACAAACCACAGAATGGCGAGAACTACAATACCAATGAAGAAGGCCGACCATCCCCAGCCGTAGAAGGGGACACCCAGCATACCTACGGAAAGCAGGAAAGCCGTGTTCTGTACCTTTTGGCCGTGGCGTTGGGTCTGGGTTTCGTAAACAGCCCAGATAACACAGGTTACCAATAAGATGATATAGATAATTTCGCCCGTATTGAACGGCATACCGAGGGTGTTGACAAAGAACAACTCAAACCATCCGCCCACGGTGATGATACCAGGAACCACACCATAGAGCACAGCGGCGAGAATCACAACCGAGATAGCCAAGGCAATGAGAGAGCCTTTGAGGTTGGCATCGGGGAAACGGCGATAATACCATACAAGTACAATGGCGGGTACGCATAGGAGGTTCAGCAGGTGGACACCGATAGAGAGGCCTGTCATATACATAATCAGCACCAACCATCTGTCGGAGTGAGGTTCGTCAGCATGGTCTTCCCATTTCAGGATCAGCCAGAATACTACAGCCGTAAAAGCAGAAGAGTAGGCATAAACCTCACCTTCGACAGCTGAGAACCAGAATGTGTCGCTAAAGGTATAGATGAGGGCACCCACAAGTCCTGAGGCTTCGATGGCAATAAGCTTCGAGAGCGACATGTCGCTCGAGTCCTTAACGAGTAATCGGCGCACAAGGTGAGTGATGCTCCAGAAAAGGAACAGGATACATGTGGCGGATAGCAGGGCGCTCATGGTGTTTACCATGCGTGCTACTTGCGAGGGATCGCTCGTAAACTGCGAGAAGAGGTTGGCCGTCAGCATGAAGAACGGTGCCCCAGGGGGATGTCCGATTTCAAGTTTATAACCTGTTGTAATAAATTCCGGGCAGTCCCAGAAACTGGCTGTCGGCTCGATTGTAGAACAATATACGAAGGCGGCAATCAGGAAAGAGAGCCATCCGAGGATATTGTCCACCAGTCTGAATTGTTTCATTGAAAATATGCTATTCTAACGTTAAAATCTAAAAACACTGCAAAATTACGAAAAAAGTCGGCTACATGAATAATCCTGCGCCGTAAATTAAGATTATATAACGGAAAATCTTTCCTAATGTAATGGCTACAAACGTGATAACGATATTGGAACGCATCAATCCCAGCGCGATGGTGATGGCCGAGCCCAATACTGGCAGGAAAGCGAAAAAGCCCATCCAAGAACCTCGTCCAGCCATGAAACGGTGGGCCTTTTCAAGGTCTTCCTTCTTCACATGCAGGTACTTCTCTATCCACTCCATCTTACCCATACGACCTACAAAATAGTTCACAACGCTACCTAAAACGTTGCCCACAGTACCATAGACCATGAGTTGCCAAGGGTCGAGCCCTGTGGCCATCAGGGCCACCATCACAGCCTCGCTTGAGAAGGGGAAGAAACTGCCGGCCAAGAAGGCTGCCAGCAACATGCCCCAATAACCATATTGGGTTAGAAGTGAGATGATGAAATCCATAGGTTAAGACCAGTCAGGGTAAGGGTGATGGCTGCTATCACGATAAACACAATATTTGAAAGCCTTGTGTGTGTCAGGGCGATGAAGTGTCCATATAGCGGACTTACTGTAATGATCATCATACCAATTATCATGCCGTAACACTGAGGTTGCAGGAAAACCAGTAGCACAGAATAGACCGTCATCAAGATGAAGGTGTAATAGAGCTGGCGTACGCGAATCTTGTCGAGATAACTGGTAATGAAGAAATGAAGTCCGCCCAGAATGGCCAGAGCCAGCAAGAATCCTAGGAAAAACAGTTGTGGCATACTCAGCGAAGCAAAGTCGGGTCGCAATGTGATGTCCAAAAGCCCAGCCAGATGATCTGTCCAAATATGGAACTCATGATGATACACATACCAGGGTAGCGTAAACCAATAAGGTGTGATCAGTCCCAATAGTGAGGCGAGGAATGTGCGCCATGAGAGGGAATAGATGAGCCATGCCATCAGTATCCAATAAAGGGGTACGTAGTAGAGTATATGTACATCTATACAACTGGCCACACCCAAACATAAGAATACATAATAGATCCATCCCGCCGTATCGGTATCCTGATATGTATGGAAGAGCATGAATAGCGAGGAAACAGCACATAGCTGCACCACGGCTCCTGATATGGAGGGGAAGAGGAATACCGCTGTACATATCAGAACGATATATACACACGACACCATCCTACTGAAGATGCGGATGAGCATATTCTGATTGTTTAGCTCCGCCATCAGATATACTGATAAACCGAAACAGCAGAATTGAACCCACCATTGCTCCGTCAGCAGCCCAGCCAGTAGCCAAACAATAATGCCATATACTACCGCTATCGGAAGCGATAAGCGACTTTCAGCTATCTTATTCTGAAGCCTTTTTTTCATTTCACTAACCTCTTAAAGGTCCGCTCCGATATCGCGACGGAAATATTTGTCGGTAAACTGAATCTTCTGGGCCTCCTCGAACGATTTCTGCAGAGCCTCGGCTTTGTCTTTACCATACGATGACACAGCAATCACACGTCCACCGTTGGTTACTACCTCACCATCCTTCAGGGCTGTACCACTATGGAAGACGATAGAACCCTCTACGTTCTCAATGCCCTTGATGGGGTAACCTTTCTTATATTCCTGAGGATAGCCTCCGCTGACGAGCATGACGCAAACAGCTGCACGCTCATCGAATTCTATGCTGCGCTGGTCGAGATTACCTTCTGCCACACCCTCGAACAGGTCTACGATGTCGCTCTTAAGGCGTAGCATCACACTCTCCGTCTCAGGATCGCCCATACGGCAGTTGTACTCAATCACGTATGGTTCGGCCTCCTTGCTGGGGGTATTGGTGCGATTGATGAGTCCGAAGAAGATGAATCCCTTGTAGTCGATACCATCAGCGGCCAGTCCTTCTACGGTAGGACGGATAATACGATCCTCCACCTTCTGCATCCACTCCTTGGTGGCGAAGGGAACGGGGGTCACACTACCCATACCGCCAGTGTTCAAGCCCGTATCGTGCTCGCCAATACGCTTGTAGTCCTTAGCCTCAGGCAGAATCTTGTAGTTTTTACCATCAGTAAGCACGAAGACCGAACACTCGATACCACTCATAAACTCCTCAATCACCACACGGCTCGAAGCGTTGCCGAACATACCGCCCAGCATCTCCTTCAGTTCTTTCTTGGCTTCGTCGAGGGTGGGAAGTATGAGTACACCCTTACCAGCACAAAGACCATCGGCCTTCAGCACGTAGGGAGCCTCGAGGGTTTCGAGAAACTTCAGTCCTTCCTCCAGATGCTCGCCATCGAATGTCTGATAACGGGCTGTGGGGATGTTGTGACGCTCCATGAAACTCTTGGCAAAATCCTTCGAGCCTTCGAGCACGGCACCAGCCTTTGAAGGACCAATCACGGGCACGTTCTTCGTACGCTCGTCAACCTTCAACTCGTCGTAGATACCCTTTACCAGAGGATCCTCAGGACCTACCACCACCATGTTGATGCCTTTCTCAACTACGAAGTTCTTGATAGCCTCGAAGTCGTCGGCCTTCATGGCTACATTTTCGCCGCAGTTGCCTGTACCAGCGTTACCTGGGGCGATATAGAGTTTCTCACATTTGTTGCTCTGAGCGATTTTCCAAGCCAGGGCGTGCTCACGTCCGCCACTTCCTAACAGTAAGATTTTCATGTTGTTTATTTCAATTTTCAATTTTCAATTTTCAATTACTTCAAATAATCTTCGAAATATTGGGTAATTCTTTCGTGCAGATGCACTGAGGCATGACCACGCATGTTGTGCTCCTCACCAGGATAGGCGAAGAAATCGGGCTGAGTACCAGCCTTGATGCATGCATCGAGGAAACTCAGACAATGCTGTGGCACCACCGTATTATCGTTATATCCTGTGATAATCTGCAGCTTACCCTTCAGGTTCTTGGCCTTGCTGATGAGGCTCGTTTTAGCATAGCCCTCAGGATTATTCTCTGGGGTGCCCATATAGCGCTCGCCATACATCACCTCATACCATTTCCAGTCTATCACAGGGCCACCAGCTACACCCACTTTGAATACATCGGGATAGTTGGTCATCAGCGAGATGGTCATGAAACCTCCAAAGCTCCAACCATGCACACCCAGACGGTCCATATCCACGTAGGGTAGGGTACGCAGATACTCCACACCTTTCATCTGGTCTTGCATCTCAATCTGTCCCAGCTGGTGGAAAGTGGCCTGTTCAAAGTCACGACCACGATACTGGCTACCACGATTGTCGAGAATAAACACGATGTAGCCTTTCTGCGACATATAGGTCTCCCAGGGACGAGAGGCCCAGTGCCATGAAGCCTGCACGTTGTTGGCGTGCGGACCACCATAGACATAAACCACAGTAGGATATTTCTTATTGGGATTGAAGTCGTGGGGTTTTACCATTCTATAAAAGAGATCGGTCACGCCGTCTGCGGCCTTGATACTGCCACACTCAAAGATGGGCTGCTGATAACCTGCCCAGGGATCCTCGGCCTCTAAGAGGTGAGAGGTGAGAGGTGAGAGGTGAGAGATATCCACGATATCGATCACCCTTGGTCTGGTGGGGGTGACGTATTCGTCTACGAGGAAACTACCTGATGCAGACAGCTTGGCATTGTGTACACCATCCACCGTCTCCAACTGCTTTATCTCTCCCTTCATGTTCACGCTGTAAAGGCGATGATGCAAGGGGTGCTCCTTGTTGGCCTTGATGATGATGCTCTTCTGCTTTTGGTTGAAGCCCACCAGCTTCATCACCACCCACGGACCCTTTGTTAACTGCTTCAGCTCCTTACCATTCTTATCAAATAGATATAGGTGGTTGTAACCGTCCTTCTGACTCTGCATCACGAACTTCGTGGCGTCCCAAGGCAGGAACTCTATGGGATGCAGAGGCTCCACGTATTTGTCTGATGTCTCGCGATACAGTTCTGCTATCTTCTCGCCTGTCGTGGCGTTATACGATACCAGACGGCAATCGTTCTGTCCGCGATTCAACTCAAACATATAAATGGTCTTCGAATCGGGACTCCAGGCAATATTCGTGAAGTAACGGTCTGTAGGGTCGCCAGCCTGCAGATAGATGGTCTTCTCTGTGTTCAGGTCGTACACACCCACCGTTACCTTGTGGCTTGTCATACCTGCCATGGGGTATTTGTCGGGCTCGTAGCTGGCATTGCGGGGGAAGATGTCCACCTGCGGATAGTCTGTCACCATACTCTGGTCCATGCGATAGAAGGCCAGCTTCTGTCCGTCAGGACTCCAGAAGGTGCCCTTGTCTATTCCGAATTCATTACGATGTACGCTCTGTCCGTAAACTATCTCGCGACTGCCGTCTGTCGATAGCTGATGCTTCTTGCCCTTGCCGTCAGCCACGAAAAGCTGGTTGTCTTCTACATAAGCCGTGGCTCTCGAGTCCTTGCTCCAGTCGTAGGCATTCTGTCCTGATATGCTGTCTTGCCATACCATCTTCTTGGCCTCAAAGTCTACCAGTATTACGGCTTTCCTATTACCCAACTGCACGAGAGGCTGGTCAGGGTAGGGGAAACTGGCGTTCATCAGGTGGCGCACGTACTTCTCGTCGTTGCTCTCAGCCCATGTGTTAATGTCGTCGAGGGTGAAGAGCACGGTCTTCTCGCCCGTCTTCTTGTCTATCAGATAACACGCTTCCACATCGGTATTCACCAACTTGTCGCCCCACCATGTGAGCCACATGTTCTTAGGGCGGAGGTTGGCATAGTTATTACCTCCGTAGTTCAGATCCTCGAGTGTGAAAAGCTTGTCTTGTGCGCTCATTGTTGTCGATGCTGCCAGCATGATAGCCATGGCCAGCAACTGCTTAATCCTCATCATCGTCGAACCTCCTTTTCTTTCCGAAGTCCTTGCCTTTTCCGAATGAGCGACCCTTACCGCTTCTGTCAAAGCGCTCATGTCCACCCTTATTGGGACCACCCTTGTAGCCACCCTTTCGATCTCTGCGCTCTTCGCGCTCCTCACGACCACCCTCTCTGCGACCTCTGCGCTCCTGGCGATCGTCCTTCTTCAGGTCATGACGGTGGAAGGTAAACGAGCGGATGTCGGCCTCCTCATTCTCCTCCTGTTCCTCCAGACGCTTCTTGAACTCACGTTCCTTCTTGAAGCGATGCTTCTCTGCCATCTGGCGTTTCTCCTCTTCCGTCTTCACAATACCACCTTCCGAGCGGAAATCCTTCAGTTTTCCGTCGAACATCTGGTACTTACGGAACTCACACTCCAACGATCCATTATAAAGAGGAATCTTAATGCTGGGCTTCAGACCAATCTGGTCGAAACACTCCTCGCGATAGCTCAGCACCCAGGCATCGTTGCCCTTGAACTGGTGCTTCAGACGCTCGCCTATCATCTTATATGTACCCATCAGGTCGGGTGTCGATATGCGCTCTCCGTAGGGTGGGTTGGTAATGATGATGCTCTTGTTCTGTGGCTGGGTAAAGTCCTTGAAATCCTGCTGCTCCACGCTGATGATATCCGAGAGACCAGCAGCCTTTACATTC
Source organism: uncultured Prevotella sp. (assembly GCA_902798285.1). Lineage (GTDB taxonomy): Bacteria > Bacteroidota > Bacteroidia > Bacteroidales > Bacteroidaceae > Prevotella. The sequence continues at coordinate 144,531 of CADBVZ010000006.1, forward strand.
AGTCGGGCTGTGTTTACAGCCTTCATGTCGATGTCGTAGCCATAAATCTTGTGGTTGAACTCGCGCTCCAGACTCTCGTCGTTGTAAATCTCGTCGAAGAGGTCAGCGTCGAAGTCGGGCCACTTTTCGAAGGCATACTCCTTGCGGAACAGTCCAGGTGCCATGTTGCGGGCGATGAGGGCAGCCTCAATAATCAGAGTTCCACTACCACACATGGGATCGATGAAGTCTGTGTCGCCCTGCCATCCTGACAACAGAATCATACCTGCAGCCAGTACCTCGTTCAGCGGAGCTTCTACACTCTCCTGGCGGTAGCCACGACGATGCAGACTCTCACCGCTGGAGTCGAGACTCAGCGTACACTTGTCTTCTGCAATGTGCATGTTCAGTCGGATGTCAGGATTAGCCACTGAGATATTGGGGCGCTTGCCCGTCTTCTCGCGGAACTGATCCACGATGGCGTCTTTCACTTTATACGATACGAACTTCGAGTGGCGGAACTCTTCCGAGAACACCACAGAGTCAACGGTAAACGTCTTGTCCGTTCCTAAATATTCAGTCCAGTCTATCTTCTTGATTTCCTCATACACGTCGTCAGCGCTTCTTGCCTTGAAGTGGTGTATGGGTTTAAGGATTCTGATGGCGGTGTGCAATTGGAAGTTTGCACGATACATCAACTCTTTATCACCTGTAAACGAAACCATTCGTCTACCGATTTCTACATCGTTAGCCCCCAGTTGGGTCAGCTCTTTCGCCAGTACAGGTTCCAGTCCCATAAACGTTTTGGCGATCAGTTCAAATCTTTGTTCCATGAAAATGTGTCAATTACAGCCTGCAAAGTTAACACAAAGTCGCCGAAAAACCGCCTTTTTTTCTGTTAATCTAATAAAAAACTTTAGTTTTTGTCAAAAAAAGGGCTTTATTTGCTGATTTTCCAAATAAAATACTTACTTTTGCCCATCATAAAATGTGAAGCCATGGTTAGATTTCTGCTCAGTATTCAGATAGACGACGCTTATCTCTATCCCATTCTGTGGGGTCTGGGTGCGTTGTTGCTTGTTCTGTTGTCCGTGTCGCTAGTCATTCAATATAGGAATGGCTTCAAGATCCGTAAGGAGTTGGAGGAACTCGATCGCGTGCGTCAGGATAATATTGAGTATGATCTGGTGCTGAAGGCCATGAAACTGTCCACATGGCATATTGATGCTAAGAAACGAACCCTCACCTTCGATGCCGATTTCCGTGGTGGAACCAATAATTATTTTACAGCCACAGAAACGCCGCTCGATCTGATCCCTGATCTTCTGGCGCCTAACGATTCCCAGCGTGTGATGTCCTCTCTTGAGGATCTGATTTCTGGGCGCAAGATGATTTACGAGGAGCAGTATCAGACCCGAGGTAGTGCCACAGGACAGCCTTATTGGGAGCAGAGTTTTGCTACGGTGGCCAATCGCGATGAGGAAGGTATGCCTACGCTGATAGTGGGAGCCTCCATGCGTATCGACGATCAGAAACATATGGAGACAGCCCTGATCAATGCCCGTAATAAGGCTGAGGAAAGCGATCGCCTGAAGACTGCCTTCATTGCTAACATGGGTCATGAAATCCGTACTCCGCTGAATGCCATCGTTGGTTTTGCCGACCTGCTGCCTGTGGTTGAGAGCGAGGAGGATCGTAATCAACTCATCAGCGAAATACAAATGAACAACCACAAACTGCTTCAGATTATCGATGGCCTTGTCAGCATGTCGAAGATTGAGGCCGAGGCCAAGAGTCTCGTGAAGGCTCAGATTGATATTGTACCCATCCTTCAGAGTGTTGCTAATGAACATAAACAGCTTGTCGATGGCGTGACGGTGGCTATTGCCACACGTTTCCCCTACGACGAGTTGCTGATGAATACCGATGCCGACAAGCTTCGTGAGGTGATTGATAACCTCATGCAGAATGCAGTAAAGTTTACCCTCCATGGCACTATTACCTTAGGCTACAACCTCTCTGAGGGCGACCATGTACGCATATGGGTGCAGGATACTGGTAAGGGTATCGCCCAGGAGGACCAGCAGCGTATCTTCGAGCGCTTTGTCAAGGTCGACGATTATATTCCTGGTGCAGGTCTTGGCCTGTCAGTAGTAAAGTCGCATGTCGAGAGTCTGGGCGGAATCATAGGTCTGGAGTCAGAGATCAACAAGGGCTCTACCTTCTGGATTGATCTGCCCCTGATGTAATTTTTCAGGCGGTCTGCAACTTTTCAAGCTTCTGTCTCGTCAAATAAGCAGAAGTTGAATCAAAAAAAAAGAAAATGATTATGAAAAGAATTCAGTTTGCAATCGTAGGTCTTGTATCGCTCGTCGTTACTTCAGCGATGACATCGTGTTCATGTAATACCCATGCCGTTTTCACAGGTAAGATGGTTTCTCAAAATCGCCACATCAATGGTTTCGATGAAATCGAGGTGAATGGCTCTCCCACAGTTTATTATGCCCAGAGCGATAGCTTCTCTGTAAAGGTGAAGGGTCCAGAGGATGCCGTTGAGAACATCATTACCGAGAAGGAGGGCAACTCGCTGGTCATCCGCAATAAGGGTAAGTTTGGCGTTGTCAATTTCCAGTTGGGTGGCGATGAAGAGCTTGCTGTCTATGTTACTTCTCCTGATATCGTGGCTGTACGCTTGAATGGCTCTGGCGACTTTGTCAGCGAGAAGAAGGTTGATACCGATAATATGGCCATCACCCTGCGTGGTTCAGGCGACATCAGTTTCGATGATTTGCTCTGCGATCGTTGTAAGGTCGACCTCATTGGCTCTGGCGACATCACTCTGGATTGTCTCGAGGCTCAGAGTGCATCAGCCACGCTGATTGGTTCTGGCGATATAAGATTGAAATTGATTAAAGTTCTCGATACCACTCTCTCTGTGAAGGGCTCAGGCGATATCAAGGCCGAGTTCGGCAAGGGATGTGGCGCTGTGGATTGCGATCTGAATGGCTCAGGCGACATCAGCCTGCAGGGAAAGGTCGCTCGCTTCCACCAGTCGAAACATGGTTCGGGCGATATAGATATAGATAATTTACAAATAGAATGAAATATGCAATTATAGCCGCAGGCGAAGGGTCGAGGTTGGCCCAGGAGGGCATTACCAGTCCTAAACCCCTAGTCGAGGTTAACGGCGAAAGGCTCATCGACCGTCTCTTGCGGGTCTTTATGGCCAATGGCGCTTCTGAGGTGGTGGTTATCTGTAACGAGCAGATGACGGCTGTAAGGAACCACCTCGAAACGATCAGCCAGCGGGGCGATATCCCCCTCAAGTTCATTGTCAAGTCCACACCCAGTAGCATGCACAGCATGTGGGAACTGAGTCGTTGGCTTGACAATGAGCCTTTTGTACTCACCACCGTCGATACCATCTTCCGCGAGGAGGAATTTTCGGTTTATGTGGAGGCTTTCCAGAGACTCATCACGAGTGGCGAGGCTGACGGACTGATGGGTGTTACCGATTATATCGACGACGAGAAACCGCTTTACGTCTCTACCGATGATGATCTGCGTATCACGGGCTTCCTCGACGCCTGCGATGCCCCTAAGTACATTAGTGGCGGCATCTATGGTCTTACTCCCCAGAGCATAACTACGCTGCGTGGTTGCATAGAGCGTGGTGAGAGTCGTATGCGTAATTTCCAGCGGGCCCTCGTGGCTGATGGTCTTCGCCTGAAGGCTTACCCCTTCTCGAAGGTGCTCGATATCGACCACGCTAGTGATATTCAGAAAGCCGAGAGCTTTCTTAGAGGTGAGAGGTGAAAGGCTACGGGTTCTTTGCAAGCAAAGCGAACAAGTTCGAGCGGGCGAGCTTTGCTCGGGAATGGAGCTAGAGGTGAGAGAGATGAGAATATTGTTGATTCAGCGGGCAGAGAGGTTCTCGCCAAACTCGGTAGAGAACGATAAGGCGATACTCCAGGCAGTAGGCGCCCGTCTCACGGCTGCTGGTCATCAAGTAGATATGATAAGCGAGTTGGCGCTCAACGAGCCTCTTGCTTACGATGCAATCTTCACGATGGGTCGCGAGCCTGAAACGCTCCAGGCCCTGAAAGCCCTGAAAAGCGTGAGGGTGATCAATCGCCCTGAGGGCATTGACAATTGCGCTCGATCGAAGTTGGAGGCTGTCATGGCGCAGACTAGAACCCCTGTGCCCCCAAAGGAAGGCCCTGATGGCTATTGGCTCAAGCGGGGCGATGCAGCTGCACAGTCCAGGGACGATGTGCAATATGCAGCCACGAAGGCTGAGCTTGCTGAGAAGATTCGCCACTTCGAGAGTCGCGGCATCTGCGATTACGTGGTGAGTGCCCATGTGGTGGGCGATGTGGTGAAGTTTTATGGTGTCTCTGGCACAGGCTTCTTCCGCTACTATTACCCCACCGACGATGGACAGTCGAAGTTTGGCGATGAGGCTCGCAATGGTCTGGCTCATCATTACCCCTTCTCAGCGGCTCAGCTTCAGTACGAGGTAGAGCGCTTGGCCGCGGCTGTGGGGGTAGAGGTGTTCGGCGGCGATGCCATCATCCGCAGCGATGGTACGTTCTGCGTCATCGACTTCAACGATTGGCCCAGCTTCTCCCGCTGCCGCGAGTCCGCCGCTACTGCGATAGCGGCGCTCATTGAAGGCTGCGATTAAGCGAGAACAGAGCCAAGCTTGCTTGAGCTATGTCGAGCGTGAGCAGGCTCAATACGAAGTATTAACATTAAAGATTAAACATTATAATGGCAACATTTAAGGAATTACTGAAATTATCATTCAAGAGCGAGGATACTGAGGAGTGGCTCGATGTCCACTTCACACGCCCTATTGGACTTGCATTCGCCCTGTTGTGGAATAAGTTCGATATCCATCCCAATGTCATCACTATCCTCTCCATCTTCCTTGGAGTAGGGGCGGGCTGGATGTTTCATTACACCGACCTCTGGTCGAACGTCGCTGGTGTGCTGTTACTCATGTTTGCCAACTTCTGCGACTCCACCGATGGTCAGATGGCTCGCCTTACGGGCAAGAAGACCCTCATAGGCCGTATGCTCGACGGCTTCTCGGGCGACGTCTGGTTCTTCGCTATTTATATCGGTATTGTGGTACGCTTGTGGAATCAGAACATCCCCTTCACCAATATCCATTGGGGTTTCTGGGGCTTCCTGCTCTGTGCTGTGGCTGGCTTCGGCTTCCACTCCAAGCAGAGTTCGCTGGCCGATTACTATCGTCAGATCCACCTCTACTTCCTTTTGGGCAAGGAGGGTAGCGAGCTCGATAACTATGAGCAGCAGCGTAAAATCTATGAGTCGTTGCCCAAGAATGACTACCTTTCGCGCGTGTTCTATTATAATTACGCCAACTATTGCAAGAGTCAGGAGGATCGTACCCCCTATTTCCAGCGCTTCTTCCGCCAGTGGAAGGAGGAGCCCTTCGAGTCTCATCGCCAGCTGCTGATCACCAACAGCCGTCCGCTCATGAAGTACACCAACCTGCTCACGTTCAATTCACGTGCCATCACCATCTACATTACTTGTCTGCTGGGATGTCCGTGGGTTTACCCTCTGCTCGAGATTACCGTGTTCCAGGCCATGTATGTCTACATGCATCGCACACACGAGCAATTGTCATATTATTTAATGATTACCCCTGCCAATTTGGATAATGATTAAAGGTTATATTTTCGACTACGGTGGCACGCTCGATACGGGCGGACAGCACTGGGGCAAGGTCATCTGGCATGCCTACGAGCACCAGCAGGTGCCCGTGAGTGAGGAACATTATCGCGAGGCCTACGTGCATGGCGAGCGTACCTTGGGGCGCAACCCTATCATCAAGCCCGAGTTCACCTTCCGCAAGACGCTCGAGACCAAGCTCCGTCTGCAGTTGGAGTATCTCCATGAGCATGTCTCCTCCGATAGTCCGCTGGAGTTGGGCGTCTCTTCCCTGATGGCTTTCGATTCCAGCATCAAGCCCCTCATGTCTTACCTCTATCCCTTGCTCGATGAACTCTATGAGAACACCAACCAGCAGACGTTCCATAGTCGCGAGGTGCTTATGACGCTCCAGCGTCATTTCCCCATGGTGCTCGTTAGTAATTTCTATGGCAATATCCATACCGTGCTGCGCGAGTTTGGTTTCGAGAACCTCTTCCAGCAGGTCATCGAGAGTGCTGTGGTGGGCGTACGTAAGCCCGATCCTCGTATCTTTACGCTGGGTGTGGAGGCGCTGGGACTTGAGCCCGACGAGGTAGTGGTGGTAGGCGATAGCATCGACAAGGACATCATCCCTGCCCGTGAGGCAGGCTGCCACACCATCTGGTTCAAGGGCGAGGGCTGGACCAATGATCCCGTCGACGAGTCGATCCCCGATAAGATCATCACGGATCTCGGTGAGATCCTATAGAATATTATAATGATGATGATAATAAAATATAATATAAAGGTGCAATGGTGGTTGAGAATGATCGTAATTTTGTTCATCCTCTATCTCACCCCTCACCTCTCACCTCTCACCTCTGTTTATGCGCAGAACCCTCACTTGTTGACGGGCCAGATACTCGATGCCTCTACGGGCGAGCCTGTGCCCTTTGCTTCATGCCAGTACAAAGGCCATAACATCGGCATGGTGTCCGATATCGAAGGCAATTACTCCATCGCCCGCCATAACGGTTGGCAGCTCACGTTCTCGGCTGTAGGCTATGTGTCGCAAACCATTCTGGTCAACGCCTCTGCCAAGAACATCGTGAGGGTGCGCCTCAAGCCCGATAATCAGGTGCTCAAGGAAGTCACCGTCAAGTCTAAGCGTAGTCGCTATAGTCGTAAGAACAACCCCGCTGTCGAGATGATGAAGAAGGTGGTGGCCGCCAAGAAGCTTACCGACCTCTCCAATCACGACTTCTATCAGTACAACAAGTACCAGAAGATCACCCTTGCCTTCAACGACTTCAAGCCTGAGGAACTCGATTCCTCGCCTAAGTTCCGCAAGCGCCCGTGGCTGGTCGATCAGATAGAGGCCTGCCCCTATAACAACAAGCTCATCCTCCCCATCAGCGTCGATGAGACTGTGTCGCAGAAAATCTATCGTAAGAAGCCCCATGACGAGAAGACCATCATCAAGGGCATGAACTCTACGGGTATCAACGACCTCATCCAGACGGGCGACATCCTGAATACCGTCGTCAAGGACATCTTTACCGATGTCAACATCTACGACGATCAGATACGCATGCTGCAGTATCCCTTCACCTCGCCCATTGGTAAGGATGCCATAGCCTTCTATCGCTATTACATCCAGGATACCCTCATGGTGCAGGGCAACCTCTGCTTCCACCTCCATTTCCTGCCCAACAACCAGCAGGACTTCGGCTTCCGTGGCGACCTCTATATCCTGGCCGACTCCTCATGGCAGGTGAAGCGCTGTGAGATGACCATCCCCAAGAAGAGCGATGTGAACTTTGTGGAGAACATGCAGATTGTGCAGGAGTTTACCCAGCTGCCCAATGGCGAGTGGGTGCTCTCCGTCGATGATTTCTTCACGGAACTCAAGTTCGCCAGCTTCCTCAATACCTTCGCCGTGATCCGCAACACGCGTATGACCGACTATGCCTTCGACGAACTGCCACGACAGCTCTTCAAGGGTAAGAAGAAGGAGGTGAAGGATGCCAACGCCATGATGCGAGGCGACGACTTCTGGGCGCAGTATCGCCAGGTGGAACTCACCAAGAGCGAGAGCTCCATGGATAATTTCATCAAGAACATCGAGAATATCAAGGGCTTTAAGTATATCATCTTCTGTCTGAAGGCTCTCATCGAGAACTTCGTCGAGACGGGCTCCAAGAAGCACCCCTCTAAGGTCGATATAGGCCCTGTCAACACCATCGTCACCTCCAACTTCATCGATGGTCTGCGTACGCGTCTCTCTGCCCAGAGCACGGCCAATCTCGACTCCAACTTCTTCTTCCGTGGCTACGTGGCCCGAGGGTGGGGTAGTAAGAAGATGTATTATAAAGGCGATGTTATCTACTCGTTCAATAAGAAGGAGTACCTGCCGCGCGAGTTCCCCCAGCGCACGCTCACCTTCTCTTCGAGCTACGACATCGAGTCGCCCTCCGATAAGTTCATGCATACCGATAAGGATAACATGTTCACCGCCTTCAAGTGGGATAAGGTCGATAAGATGCTCTTCTACAATCGCCAGTCGATTACCTTTGAGCGCGAGGAGGACTGGGGCTTCCGCACCACCCTGCGCCTGAAGACCGAGGAGAACGAGGCCGCTGGCGAGCTGTATTACATCCCCCTGAGCGAGAGTCCCGATCGTTCGCTCTGGACCAACTGGAGCCATCCCGTGGCGCCTATGTTCCAGGGTAGTGAGTTCACCACAGCCCTGTATGCCCCTGTGGCCTCTCGCAAGTTCCGCACTACTGAGCTCTATGCCCAGCTGCGTTTCGCCCCTGGCGAGAGCTTCATCAACACCAAGCAGCGCCGTGTGCGCATCAACCTCGATGCCCCCGTCTTTACCCTCAGCCACACGCTGGGTATCAAGGGCCTCCTGGGCAGCGATTACAGCTATAATTTTACTGAGGCCTCCATCTATAAGCGCTTCTGGCTCAAGTCGTGGGGTAAGGTCGATATCATGCTCAAGGGCGGCATCGAGTGGGAGAAGGTGCCTTATCCGCTCCTCATCATGCCCGAGACCAACCTCTCGTATATCCTGCAGGACTTCACCTTCACGTCCATCAACAACATGGAGTTCCCCACCGATCGCTTCCTCTCAGGTAATATTGGCTGGGACCTCAATGGTAAGCTCTTCAATCGCATTCCGCTGTTGAAGAAACTCAAGTGGCGTGAGTATATCGGCTTCCGCATCCTCTGGGGCGAGCTCACCGATAAGAACAACCCCTTCCTCGAGGAGAATGCCGGCTCGCCGCTGCTCATGTACTTCCCTGAGGGCTCTTACGTCATCGATCCCAAGCGCCCCTACATGGAACTGTCGCTGGGTATCCACAACATCTTCAAACTCATCCATGTGGAGTATGTACGCCGTCTCAACTACAACGAGCTCCCCACCGCCCACAAACACGGCGTCCGCTTCATGATCCGCACCACGTTCTGACGAACAGATGAAACTAATCAGAACCATTAAAACAATAAAAGGTATGAAGACTACAAGAACATTCCAATGGATGGCAGCCCTCGTGATGGGCATGGCCATGACGTGTGTGACAATGACATCGTGCAGCAACGACGACAATCCCGTTGACGACGAAGCCGACATCCCCAGCGATTATTCCTACGAAGGCCACGGCAGTATCAACGGACACGAATACGTGGAATTAGGTGGTCGCAAATGGGCCACTTGCAACTTGGGAGCCAACAAACCCTGGGAATATGGCGAATACTACGCCTGGGGCGCCACAAGGCCGTACTACCTGACGGAGTACTCGATTTGGGTTGACGGCAAGACTGGCTACAACTGGGCCAACTATCCCTTTATGGAGGCGGGCTATGCCGACGAGAAACATATCACCAAGTATAACTCCATCGACGGCAAGAAGAAGTTTGCCGATTACAATTATGTCGATGACGCTGCAAGGCAGCGGTGGGGGGGCACCTGGCGCATCCCGACAAATGATGAGTTTTATTGGCTGATAATACGCAACAATTCTGAGTGGAAGACTAATTACCTTGGCACAGGGATAAATGGATTACTTGTAAGCGACAAAGACGACCCCGACCGCTGCATCTTCTTTCCCGCCGCTGGTTGGTTGAGGGAATCTCCTGTTGCCGGCTATAATCCCTATGCGGGATCCGAAGGCTGTTACTGGGCTTCGGAACGCTTGGATACGGGTCGCCCGGAAAAAGATAGAAACTTTGAATATGATGCGTATTGTTTATATATCAACAATAATGAGGATAAACCTGCTCTCTTCTCTTTCGTCAACAGTCGTTACTTCGGGCAGTCTATCCGCCCCGTGTCGAATTAAGATAGGTAACGCGGGGACAGGCACGATATGATAAATAAGGATAACAAATAAGGAGTCCGCTTCATGATCCGCACCACATTCTAGAATGTGGGGGAAACTAAGAAAATAGCCTCGGAATCACTTCCGAGGCTATTGATCTTATACTCCCATGCAACTCGTGGTGCCGAGGGCGGTAAGGATGGCTGTTGCGATCGAGGCAATCAGCTGCACGATAAACTTTGCGGTTTCTTTCTTGCTCATTGTAGTTTGTTTTTTGAATGGTTAGTAACTAGGAGGGAGTGGGGGAGGCTTGAGCAATGGCTTCGCCAGCTATTCTCTCACCTCTCACCCCCCACCTCTCACCTCTTAATCTCCAGAGGGGTTACCCTCTGTCGCCGTGGCAACGGCGAACGAAGAAATAGGAATCTTCTCCTGGTAGGTACGCTTCTTGCCATCGATGGTCTTGCTCTTCGAGCTCACCACGTAAGCCGCCTTAAACGTACACTCCTTCTTCAGCATGCGGCTG
>CADBVZ010000007.1 GCA_902798285.1 uncultured Prevotella sp.
TAAGGCCTGCTTCAGAGCCGCATGCTGACTGGGACGAATAGCATCGAGCTCATCGAGGTTTACCAAGAGATTGTTCGACAACGCCATCTCCTTATCGAACTTGTTCGAAAGGTTGAAGTGGTCGAGATAGTACTCACGCAACTGGGGCGGAAGGAGTCGACGCACAAAAGTGGTCTTTCCGCAGCCCTGCGGTCCGATCAAAGTGGGCACGCACTCATTGCCATGAAGCGTATCCATCTGCAACCAATGGGCCACAACGGCTCGAATCCACGTGGCCAGAAAGGAGTGGTGCTCCGTGCTAAGGCCTGGGATTCGGCTGAAGAGGTCAGCCACATGGTTCTTGCCATCCCACTTAGGGAGATTGCTCAGAAAGTACTGAGCGGGGTTGAACAAAGGCACTTCCTCCGACTGGACATACTCCGAAATCTCAGCCTGGGGACTTCCCTTCTCCAGGATCTGCTCCTTCTTAGCCCGGATTACGATGCTGTTCAGAGCCTCTGGGATAAGAGGTCGGAAGGCCAATTCGGAATCATCCGTCTTGGTTAAGGTTGCAAATTCCACCTTTCCGTTGAGGATGTTCCTTCGGAATCGGTAGTTGTCCAAAAGAAACTGCTCAATAATGAGCGTTGCTTCAAGTGAGGCATCAAGTGCCTCTCCATTAATTGTCATGTTCTCTGTCATGAAATAAAGTTTTGTTTGTGTTATTAATAATGTTATAGTCTAGACGCTTTTCATAGCGGCTTATCAGGGTGCAAAGATAATAAAAATAATCGAGTTCTCCAAATTTTATCCTCGCATAATCGACGTTTTTCGACGTTATATGAACTTATAAGCACTTATATAAACTTATGATGACTTATTTCGAGTTTTATCGAGTTATTGATGGCATTATTCTCGACGGGAGGTATGACGGGAGGTATATGGGAGGTATAAGGGAGGTATAAGGGAGGTGTCTGAAACATACCTCCCGTGCCGGAGCCCCTTTAAATAAAGGCATTCTGGAAGAAAAGGGGAGGTTTCGCCATTTTTTTGCGAAATTCATATTTTTCTGCGATTTCTGATAATCATTCCTCAGAAATCTGCAATATTGCATAATCATACAGACTATGCAAAAATATACACCAGCAAAAAACGCTCCGACTTTAGACGGAGTAAAGTGGGACTTTAGTCGGAGTAAACCCCCACTTTACTCCGGGCAAAGTTCCGGTCTCTGACGACCTCCCCGAAACTGCATATATATCCAAAAATGAGGCTACAATCACCACTCTACCAAGGACCTCCGAGCAAAGTCGAACTTTCCTCCGAGCAAACCCAGACTTTCCTCGGAGCAAACCTCTAAATTCTCTAGAGAATTTCAGGGTCTAGACTATCCAACCCCCTAGCGAGAATAGTCCAAACCAAGACTTTGCTTACTGCAAAACAAATAGTCCTTATGATCAGAAGCCAGTAGTCTTCAATCTGAAAGAGCCTTTCCGTTCAGAAGCTTAAGGCTTTCAACCAGCTCCAACGTTGAGCCCAATCTTCCATGATTTCTTCGCGTGTTACGAATTGGTGGCGGGCTCCTGCGCAATTATGCCAGTAGTCTTCTGGTGCATAGCTGTCCGTCCACCATTGCGAACCTACTTGGTAATCAGTCTCGTTTTGGCGGTTCCAAGTGTTCTCAACGGTAATCTGGCCAGTAATGGGATCGAAGCCTTTTATTGTAGAGGTGATCGTATAGTTGAGCGTTCCTGTATAGTAGGTAGAATGGCGCAGCACATACAGACCATTACCCTTATAATAGCCATTCCATTTCTGATTGCGTATATCGAGAGGTCTCAAATCATCGGGCGCCATCACATCGGCATGACGTTTCAATACAGGATAATCCTTTTCGTAGACATCAATCATATGGAGAATCTCCTTTGCACTACCACTACCAAATGACGGAGAAGAGACGAGGCCCTCGAGCTGGAACTCATCAGAGTACATCATCAGATGTGCCAACGACTGATTATCGTCGGGATCTGTGCCACCGATATCGGTAGAGATCAATACCCTGTACTTTTCCGCAGGTTTCTGGCGCGCCATTGTAGGAGTTGTCATTAGCAGCAACAATAATGCTGCCATTAATTTTACTGTAGTTTGCATTTTGTTGTTCGTTTATATCAGTAGTTTGTAGGGTACAAAGGTACAAAAAAATATGCTTGTTGCATTATTAATTATGAATTATTTTGTATCTTTGCCGAGAATTTTATCAAACTACATTAAAAAAATGAAAAAACTAACTACTTTGCTATGTTGCCTGAGTTTGGCGACCAGCCTTAGCTCACAAGTGCTTCCGGATGACGATCTATTGAACAATCAACGTCGTGTGGGCGATCAGATCCTGTTGTATCAAAGAATAACTGGCGGATGGCCAAAGAATATCGATATGGCGAAGCCACTTTCAGATGAAGAGCGAGCTCAGGTAATCAAGGATAAACAGAAGCGCAACGACTCCACCACCGACAACGGGGCAACCAATAGCCAAATGAAATACCTGGCACAACTGTATCAACAGACAGGAGACAAGCGTTATCGTGAGGGATTCCGTAGAGGTGTACACTTCTTGCTTAGTGGACAATATGAGAACGGTGGGTGGCCCCAATTCTGGCCCGAGATGCGCGACTATCAAATACACATTACTTATAATGATGATGCCATGGTAAATACCATGACACTGCTACGCGACATAGCGGCTCAAAAGGAACCATACCAAGGCGATTTGACTGATGAGGCTCTCCGTCTGCAGATACAGAAAGTTTTCGACAAAGGCATTGAGTGCATTCTAGCCACACAGATTGTCACTGACGGCCAGCCCGCCGTGTGGTGTCAACAGCATGATCGCGAGACTTTTAAACCCGCTCCGGCACGAGCTTACGAGCTGCCATCTTATTGCTCAATGGAGAGTGCCGCCATCGTCCGACTTCTGATGGAACTGCCAAATCCCGACGACCGTTTAAAGCGGGCCGTCCATGCCGCCATGCGCTGGTTCGACAAATATAAACTTACTGGTTACCGCTATGTGCGAAAAGGCTACAAAGGTAGTCCCGATCAGGACCGTAAACTGGTGAAAGACTCGACGGCGAGTCCACTCTGGGCCCGCTATTACGATCTAGAACACTGCGAACCCTATGTCTGCGACCGTGATGGTGTGCCCCGCCGACATTTGGAGCAAATAGGTAGTGAGCGTCGAAACGGTTATGCTTGGTATGGCGAGCGCCCTGCACAGCTCTATCCTATTTACGATGCTTGGGCTGACAAATACGACCCCGAAAACAAAGTCTACATCAGTCTCAAAACTAAAGGTGCCAATGAAAAAGGCATTATCGACTGGTTTCGCAAGCCTTCCAAACAATTGAACGATTTCGATGCTGTGATCAATCCTGGCGACAGCATCCAACTGGCTATCGAGCATGCGCCTGTCCATTCCGAAAAGCCATACAAGATTCTCATCCGCAAAGGCACCTATCGTCAGAAAGTCATCATCGACCGTCCAAATATCGTCCTTGTGGGTGAAGATCGTGACAGCACCATTCTCGTCATAGCAGAAACTGCCCGGACCAGACAGATAACTGAGTATCACGGCAAAGAGGTGGGCAATGGCGTCATCGTACTACAAGAAGGTGCCGACGACTGTATCATTAGCGGACTGACCGTCTATAACAACTACGGCACGATGGTGGAACCAGGTAACACTACTCATCAGATGGCTATCTTCGGACGTGCCACCCGCACCATCGTTATTAATTGCAACGTATGGGCCGATGGCAACGATGCCCTCTCGCTTTGGGCACATAATGGCGGTATGTATTACCACGCCGACCTCTATCTACGTTGTCTCGGCGTAGATTTCCTCTGTCCACGCGGCTGGTGTTATGCTACCCGCTGTCGTTTCGAGGGCGACGGGCATGCCATCATCTGGCACGACGGAAGAGGTGACAAGACGAAGAAATTGGTCATCAAAGACTCTTGGTTCGATGCCAAACGTCCCACCCCGTTAGGTCGCTACCACCATGACTCACAATTCTTTTTGCTCAATTGTAAACTCTCGGCGCAAATAATGGATGAGAACATTCGATACGCCTATACTGATAAGGTACTCGACCCTTGTCCTTGGGGACTACGTGTGTATTATCACAATTGCTTCCGCGAAGGTGGAAATAGTGGATGGCTCAGCAACAATCTCTCACAGTCGGAAGAAAACCCAGAGTTTCATGAAGTCACCGCTCTATGGACATTTCGCCACCAATGGGATCCTGAAGCCAGCATCCGCAAACTCTGGAATATCCTGGCATATTAATTGTTAATAACGAAAGATGAGGCTTGTCTCACGACAAGCCTCATCGGGTGCATAACTAAACTAACATGCACAAGGTTACTCGTTCTTGAATCCGTAACCATTTGTGAATCCACCATTACTCAGCACATTCGGTGTGAATGGCCAGTAGTGGATAGGTGCGCTGACGTAGTCGTAATCGTAGAAGAGATACTTCTCGTACTCATCGCGATTGCTTACCAGTGTGGAACCCCAGTCGACTGCCTTATAACCGTCGGCCTCGAGGGCTTTGACATCGGCAACGGGCTGGAATAGTCCCTGGATAGCAAGGTTGGGTGCGTAGCTGTCGTCGGTCTTCAGACCATAGCTAGCCCAATCGTCGTTGACACCACGCCAAGAGGGATAGAGCAGCGGATCGTTCTCCTGACCAGCAGGGCACTGAGCCGTGAGGCGGTGACCCTTGATGCCCTTCAGGTCGACAGACTTGGTGTAGACCTTAGAGGAGATGACGTTGCCGTTCTCGAACTTGTAGAAGCCGTCTTTCTCCAGACCGTCCATCATAGCCTTCGTCAGATCCTTGATGGCCTTGATCTTCTTACCGATCAGACCAGTACGGATGAGTACGGTACGACGGTCACCCTCGCCGGCAAACTCAAAGCCACGCTCGTCGATGACAGCCTCGAGGACGGAACCCTCCTTGGCGATGAAGGCATCGACATTACCCTTACCTGAGCCACCGAAGGCACGGTCGCGGATGATGGTGAGATACTGACGGGCAGAAGACTCATCGCCAGTAGCGGCACAGGCCTCAGCATAGCCGAGATAGATCTCCGACATGCGCATGTAAGGACCATTGATACCCGACTTACGCTGGTTGGCTACCCACACCTTGGTCTGACGGTTCTCGTCCCACTTGTTGAAGGAGATGCCACCGCCCTTGCCCTGTGAACCCGGGTTGAAGGGGAGCAGGATCTCGGTGCCGTTACCACCATTGGAGGCGGTGACGGTGCAGCTCACGTCACGACGCAGGTCGGCGGGATCGAACATACCATAGTAGAAGGCGGGGTTGATACGACCCTGACCGTAGTTCTTACAGGGGTAGTTGTTCTTGGAGCCGCCGGTGGCTGGACGTCCAAAGGAATAAGGACGGGGATCGTTGCCGCCACCCTGTGCGATATTGAACTCATAGATAGACTCATCGGCAAAACCGTCGTCGTCCATATGCAACTGCTGGAAGAAGTACTGATAGGGGTTGCCATAGGTACGTCCGCTCTCATCCTTACGGGGATCGGTGGTGATCAGCTTGGCGGTGCCGGGATTGTCGATAACGGCCTTGAAGTGGGTCTTGGCGATGTTGTAGAGCGTAGCCCAGTCGGAACGGCGTCCGTAAGCGGCTCCGTTGTTCTCCTTACCCATGGTCTCGAAGGTCAGCGTATTGCCGTTGCCGTCGGTACGGGGAGAGAGGTCACCACGACGTGTCTGGTAACCGCCAGCCTCCAAAGCGAGACGGCCAATGAGGCCATCGACATAAGTACGTGAGAAGTAATTCTTGCCGGTGATGCCGGGGATGGAACCTACAGGATACATATTGGGAGCAGCCTCAACCAGTTCGGCGATGATCACGTCATAGATAGAGTCACGACCGCAGAGCTTACCGCTGTCAGTGATCTTACCACTCAGGTAGGGCACGTCGCCGAAGTACTTCAGCAGCTCGCGATAGGCAGTGGCCTTCAGGGCAACAGCCTCACCATAGAGCTGGCCTGTCATGGATGGCACACCAGCAGCAAGGATCTGGTCGAAGCCTTCCACCTCGCGAGTGGCCTGAATCACAATGTTAGCCTTATTGATGACAGCATAGAGGGCTGCATAGGTGTCGTTCTCTTTCTGGTAGCTCAGCAGGGCATATTCACCGGCATACTTACCATTCTGGTAGAAACACTCAGGATAATGACGTCCAGGCTGGGCGGTGAATCCCTCAGGATGGCGCTCGATATCTGAGCCTGCCACGTCAGCGGCATAGAAGAGACCGTCACCGAACACCTTATTCGTGGCTGCACTGACCCAGTCGGCGTATGCACCCTCAAGGGCGGCACGGGCTGTTTCGCTGGTAGAGAACACGAAGCCTGCGTCAGTCTTTGACGGAGAGTCGGTCTCCAGATAATCGCTGCAGGAGGTTGTCAGGGCAAGAACTCCGGCTGCATATAGTGTAGAATATAATATCTTTTTCATATTTCTTTCCTCCTATCAATTAGAATGCAACATTAAGACCGAATGTATAAGTACGGGCACGTGGATATGAGTTCCAGTCGTAGTTAGGAACAGGGAATCCATCCTGTCCGCCAGGACGTGTGTTCACGTCTGGATCATAGCCATTATATCCGGCAAGGCAGAAGAGGTTACCACCGGTGAAGTATACACGGAGGTTACTGATGCCAACCTTCTTGGTAAGGTTCTTCGGCAAAGTGTATCCAATGGTCAGCGTATTGAGACGGAAGTAAGAAGCGTCTTCAATGAACTCCGACGATACCATACCGTATTCGCAGTATGGCAGTGCATGCTTGGCATTGGCATTGAGGGAAGCCAGAGCAGCAGGATCTGTGACGGCATAGAGGTTGCCGTTACCATCGACATCGTACATCTTCCAGCAGTCATCAACGAAAGCCAGTCGGTTCCAACCGTAGCTGGTGTTCTTATTACCCATCATAGAGTGCATGGCATTGGCGTTGTAAACGTCGCCACCAATCTGATATGTAAAGCCTGCAGCAAAGTCGAAGCCCTTGTAGTTGGCGTTGATATTGATACCACCAGTGTGCTGGGCCATGGTATGACCAATCACAGTAGCATCGTCTTCAGTCACCACGCCGTCTTCGTTGGTATCGGCAAACTTCATCATACCGGGGAAGGCTACCTGGCCTTCTGGGGTCTGGTAGGTCTTGTTGCCTACACCAGTATAGTTAACCACACCACTGATATCGGGAACACCCTGCTTCAGTGTCCATACGCCATTCACCACCTCGAAGTCGTTGACAGTGTAGTATCCGGCAGATTTGTAACCGAAGATGGTTCCTACAGGCTCACCCTCGCGGATGATATAGTCGTTATAGGGGCGCTTCATGGATGAACCCCAGTTGGTATGAGTATCGGCATTCACGCCATCAACCACCTTCTCAACATTATTCTTATTATAATTGTAGGTGGCATTAACGCTCAGGTTGAAGTCCTTAGAGCGGATGATCTCGTAGAAGATGGAAAGCTCAATACCCTTGTTGCTTGTCTCACCGACATTCTGGAACTGATAACTGTGACCAGTGGTCTCGGCTACAGGAACCTTCATCAGGATGTCCTTCGTGGTATTCCAGTAAGCCTCGAAACTACCACGGAGTTTACCATTCCAGAAGCTGTAGTCGATACCGAGGTTACGGCTAACAGTGGTTTCCCACTTCAGATCAGGATTGGCAAGTATCTCACCAGGTGAGAAGGTCACGGTGCGCTTGTCGCCGTTCCATGTCACCTTAGGTACCCAGTACTCTTTCCAGAGCGAGGCGTCGATGTCATCATTACCTGATGTACCATAAGAGAGGCGGAGCTTCAAGTTATCGAGCCAGCCGCGAGCACTCTCCATGAATGGCTCGTCGCTGATACGCCATCCGAAGGCTGCTGAGGGGAAGTAACCCCAGTGGTGGTTGGGAGCGAAGTTTGAGCTACCATCGGCACGGAACGTAGCAGTAAAGAGATAACGACCCAAGAAGTCGTAATTCACACGTCCGAACCATGAGAGCGTGTGCTTAGGTTCGCCAACGGCACTTTCAAAATCGCTCAGTTTCTTGGTCTGCTCGTAATAGTCCTCCTTCATGTTGTACATATTCATCAGTCCGAAAGCACGATCCATATCAAACTCGGTGGGATAGCCGGCACCTGTCATCTTGCTGCTGTTCGACTTGGATGCGAGCACCTCATTACCAGCGAGCAAGGTGAGGCTATGGTTCTCACCAAGGCCCTGCACCTCATAGTTCAGGGTTGTAGCCCAACGCAGTCCATAGCCGTCGCCCTTGGTCAACTGAGCCTGGTTGTAGGGGTTGGTAGATTGTCCACCATCCCAATACTGGGTCTCACTCCAGTTACGGCTCAAAGAGATCTCAGACTTGGCGATCAGTCCTTTCAGCACGTTCCAGGTGAGCGAACCCATACCACGGATGCGCTGGCGCTTGGAGATGTTGGTGTAGTTGTCGATAACTGCAACGGGATTGAACTCTGGTTCAACACTTGAGCTACCCATGGAGAGCAGAGCGGAGTTGTCAGTACCAAGGGGCTTGTCGATCGGACGATAGCCATACACCTCATTACCGGCAGCCAGGTCGAACTTTGTTCCCTCGAACTTCATCTCGTTATAACGCAGGTCGGCGTCGAAGGTCAAGTTCTTCGTAATCTTCTGAGAAATCTTGAAGTTAGCACTCCAACGGCTCATACCCGACTTGATGCGGATACCGTCATCTTTGGTATAATTGACAGTGGCATAGTACTTGGTATTCTCGTTACCGCCAGAAAGCGACAGGTCATGGTTCCAAGTACCGGCTGTGCGCATTACATCGTCCACATAGTTATGGGCCGAGATGTTCTTGTATTCGTTCAGATGGTTGCCGAACTGCGATCCCAGTCCAAAATACTCTGCAATACCATCGGCCTCATTCATACCATAGAAGGTAGCATAGCTCCAGTTGTGGAGTACATAGCCGTAAGCGCTCTGCACGTCGAGAGGCTTGGGAGCCTTCTTAATCTGGTAGTACATATTATACTTTACCTTGGCCTTTCCGTCACCCTTGCTGCCCTTTGTGGTAACAAGAATCACACCGTTAGCACCACGGGCACCATAGATAGCGGTAGAGGCACCGTCCTTCAGCACATCAATACTCTCGATGTTGTCGGCAGGAATGTCGCTGATATCGCTCACCTGTACACCATCGACGATGTAAAGAGGATCGTTAGACTGTGTGATAGAACCACCGCCACGAACACGGATGGCCATAGAGGCACCAGGACGACCGTCCTGAGAAACAACACTCACGCCTGGGAGCTGACCCTGCAGGGCCAGGGCTACGTTGGTTACAGGATTGGCAGCCAGCTTATCGCCGGAAACAGAAGCCACAGCACCAGTCAGGTCCTTACGCTTCATTGTACCATAACCGATTACTACCACATCCTCGAGGGTCGTATTGTCCTCTTCGAGAGTGATGTTCATGTTGTCACCACCTTTGAGGGTCTGGGGCTTGAAACCCACATACGATACCTTGATCGTTGTACCTGCAGGTGCATTAACACTAAAGTTACCATCAAAGTCGGTCACAGTTCCCTGTCCGTTACCATAGGTAACACTCACGCCAATCAGAGGTTCACCGGTCTTGTCCTTGACCGTACCCTTGATTGCATTCTGGGCGAAGCCCGTTAGCCAAAGCATACATAGAAGCATGGCTAAGAAGATTCTTCTTTTCTGCATGTTAATAATTAGGTTAAAATGTATTTGAATTAGTAAATCTTTATTTTACGGCTGCAAATATAACATAATTTCACGGAATTGGCTCGTTTTTTCTTGATTAAAATCAATAATTTGTATGAAAACGTTTACGTTAAAAAGAATAATTCTATCGGTGTACAAATACTCCTTTTTCATCTTTTTTTCTTATTTTTGCACCAGGAATAACGAACAACGATTATAAATATACTAAAATGAAGAAATTAATCTCTATCGCGCTGATGACATTGGCTATAACAGTCCAAGCGCAAGATTGTTGCAAAGGAGAGAATCCCTACAAGAAGTATACTCAAGACCTACCTTTCGGCATGCTTGAGGTAAAAGCCCCAGTGATTCCAGAACGTCAGGTGAACCTGAAAGACTTTGGCGCTGTAGGCGATGGAGCCACACTATGTACAGATGCCTTTGCAAAAGCTATCGAAGCCTTAAGCAATCAGGGAGGTGGCCATCTGATTGTGCCCAATGGGGTGTGGTTTACTGGTCCCATCATACTCAAGTCGAACATCGATCTGCACCTAGAGATGGGAGCCGTCATCAAGTTCTCAGCCGATGAATCGCTGTATGCCGTTATCAAGACCTCGTTCGAGGGTCTTGACACGCGCAGATGTCAGTCACCACTCTCTGCCAACGGGGCCGAGAACATCGCCATCACAGGTCAGGGAGTCATCGATGGCAATGGGCAGTTCTGGCGTCCTGTCAAGAAGGCCAAGATGACCGACGCTCAGTGGAAAGAGGTACTGGGCCGTCCTGGTGGCATGGAGTCAAGACCGGGCTATTGGGTGCCTAACCAAGCTTATGCCAATGCGGAGAAGAATGCCGACATGAATGTCCCCAAGGCACAGACTGACGAGGAGTGGAATGCCATCAAGCGTTTCCTTCGTCCAGTGATGGTCAGTCTGGTGAATTGCAAAAACGTGCTACTTAAAGATGTTATCTTCCAGAACTCTCCTGCCTGGAATATTCATCCCATGCTGTGCGAGAATATTATCATTGATGGTGTACTGGCCCGTAATCCATCCTATGCTCAGAATGGCGATGCACTCGATTTGGAATCGTGTAAGAATGCGCTGATTGTCAATTCAAAGTTTGATGCTGGCGATGATGGTATCTGTATTAAAAGCGGTAAGGATGCCGATGGGCGCCGTCGTGGACGTCCATGTGAAAATGTAGTGGTTGATGGTTGTACGGTATTTGCCGGACATGGCGGATTCGTGGTAGGTTCAGAGATGAGTGGCGGTGTACGCAACATCTTAGTGAAAAATTGTCAGTTCCTTGGCACTGATGTGGGTCTGCGCTTCAAATCTACCCGTGGACGTGGTGGCATCGTAGAAAACATCTTTATCAACAACATCTCAATGACCGATATCAAGACGGATGCCATTACTTTTAATATGTATTATGGAGGTAAGTCGGTGGCAGAGATGTTGGCCGATGGTGACAATCCTGATAATGTAACTAAAATACCCATTACAGAAGAGACACCCATTTTCCGCCATATCGACATTCGCAACATCGTCTGCAGTGGTGCCGGCAGAGCCATGGAATTTAACGGCCTGCCAGAAATGCCCATCGAAGACATCACTCTTAAGGATATTCACATCATAGCCAAAAAGGATGCCGAGTTCACCAACTATAAGAACGTGAAGAAGGAAAACGTCATCATTACATTAAAGCCCTGAAAAAAGACAAATGAGAAAACTCATCATGATAATAGGCCTTTTCATGGCTTTGTATGCTGAGGCAGCACCTGAGGTAACAAAGATGATACCTGCCAATGGTGCTGTGGATGTAAATCCTGATACTCATCTGTCATTGACGTTGTCTGAAGCGGTTACAATTGGAGATAAAGGTTATATATCCATTTATGACAAACAGACGGGAAAACTCGTGGATCGTCTTGATTTGAGCATCCCGGCCGGTCCTACAAAGGGACAGCCTGCCAATCCTTTGGCCCAATACACGCCCGTACCTTATGAATATAAACCAGAGCGTGCCACCAACCGCAACACTAAGCCCGGCACTCCCTCTGGAGTCAACGCATGGGATACAAGCCGTTATCAGCTCGATATCATTGGTGGATTCTCCGATGCATTCCATTTCTATCCTGTCATCGTGCATGGACAGCAAGCCACCATCTATTTGCATCATAATATGTTGGAATATGGTCATGAGTATTATGTCACCATCGACAAAAGTGTGCTGAATGGATTCGACGGCATCAAAGGCAAGAAGGGTTGGACATTCCGTACGAAAACTTCTCCGCCATCTCCTGAACAGCGGCGACTCGTCGTGGCTGCTGATGGTAGCGGCGACTTTTCAACGGTTCAGGGTGCGATGGATTTCATCCCTGATTTCCTGACATCTGAAAGCGACCGTTACACGGTATTTATTAAGAATGGAGACTACGAGGAGCTGGTTTATTTCCGCAACAAGCGATTCATCACCATCGAGGGCGAATCACGCGAGGGTGTGCTTGTACATTATCCCAACAACGAGGTTTTCAATCCGCATCCTGTCGACATCAAGACCAACGAGGTAAAGGGGACATTCCCCTCCCGTCGTGCTGCTTTTGCTGCCGACAACAGCACTGACCTAATCTTCCGCAATATCACGTTGAAGACTGATTGCAAGGGGCAGGCAGAGGGCCTATTGGTGAATGGCGAACGTAATTTCTTCGAGAATGTTCACATTATAGGTGATGGTGATGCGTTACAAGCCAATGGAAGCTGCTACTGGCTGAACTGTTTCATCGATGGTGGAGGTGATACCATTCTAGGGCGAGGCCCATCCTTCTTCAACCACTGCACCATCACCAGCTATGGAGCTTTTATGTGGATCCGCAATTCGGCAGATAATCATGGCAATGTGTTTTTCTGCTGCCGATTCAAAGGACTATCAGATTTTGCTGAAATGGGGCGACTGCCTAACAATAAGGGAAAGAACTATCCTCACGCCGAATGTGTATTGATTAATTGTGAGTTAGAACGTATCCCTGCTACAGGATGGGGGAAAATTGACGAAGGCGCTACCACTGCCACCCTCTTGGAGTTCAATAGCCATGATCCGGAAGGCCGTCCCATCAACGTCTCTCAGCGTCATCCCCTGCTCCGTCAACTCGATCCTATCCGCGATGCCAAACTCATAGGCTGTTATTCAGATAGCCATTGGGTACTAGGCTGGTAATCGTACCTAGAACTTCAGAAACAAAACAAAAATAGGAATGCAAACTACAGTAAAACTGATGGCAGCGCTGTTGCTGCTAATGATAACCAACACCTTAGAAGCAGAACAAAAGCCATGGGAACATGGACGTCTCGAGGTTTCGCCTAACCAGCGTTTCTTGCAACACGCTGACGGCACGCCCTTCTTCTGGTTGGGTGAGACGGCCTGGTTAATGCCTGAAAGGCTGAACCGCGAGGAAGTTTCGTATTATTTAAATAAGGTACGCGATGCCGGCTATAACATGGCTCAGGTACAGGTGCTGAACGATGTGCCCTCGATGAACATCTATGGGCAACCCTCGCACGACAAGCAAGGAAATCTGCTGACCAAATCCGACTATGGTTACTGGGACCATATGGACTACATTGTCAATCAGGCCGAGCAGCGTGGCATCTACATCGGTATGGTGTGCATCTGGGGTGGAGTGGTAAAGGCTGGCAAACTCTCTGTAGAACAGGCTAAGATTTATGGTAGTTTCCTGGCCAATCGTTACAAAGACTGTCCAAACATTATTTGGATTATTGGCGGAGATATTCAAGGAGATATTAAGACTGAAGTGTGGGAGGCTCTTGCTATCACCATCAAGAGGATAGATAAGAATCACTTGATGACTTATCATCCACGTGGTCGCTACACCTCGGCTAAATGGTGGAGTAAGGCAGCGTGGATAGACTTCCACACCTTCCAAAGTGGGCATCGCAAATACGGTCAGCGCATGAACGACAAGAAATATCCCATACCCGACAATACAGAGGAGGATAACTGGATGTATGTGGATTCCACCTGGGCCTATCAACCCATGAAACCTGTCATTGACGACGAGCCCATCTATGAAGGAATACCCAAAGGACTCCACGACCCTAACGAGGGTGTATGGGAAGCCTGTGACGTCAGACGATACGCCTATTGGAGTGTGTTTGCAGGCAGTTTTGGACACACCTATGGTCATAATGCCATCATGCAATTCTACAAGCCTGGTTATGCTCCTGCCTATTTTAATCATAAGGTGTGGACGGAGGCACTTGACGATCCTGGATTCAATCAGATGAAGCATCTGAAACGACTCATCCTTGCCCTCCCCTACTTCGAACGGGTTCCCGACCAAAGCATCATTTTGGATAACGGCACGCAATATGATCGGCTGATTGCCACGCGTGGCAACGATTATTTGCTGGTATATAATTACACAAGCCGCGATATGAAGATCGATTTGCGCAAGATATCCGGTCATCAAAAGAAGGTATGGTGGATGAATGCCAGCACGGGACAACTCACTTATCTCGGCCAATATGACAACAAGGTTCTCATCTTCCGTCCTCATAAGACTAGTACTGGCATCGAGGACGGCGTTCTCATTGCCATCGACGCATCGAAAAACTACCTGTCGGCATCAGTCAACGACCATCTACCCTATCTGGCAGAAGAGGTCATAGACACCACACGCCATGAGACAATTGGACTTCAGAAGAGTGAGACAATTAGAACCATCACTATCTTCAAGGCTTCGGACGATACCGATCATTACGCCAACGGCGTGGTGATGACAACCTTTAAGGGGACACTCTACTGCATGTGGCAGAGTTCACCAAGGGATGAGGATAGCGATGACACTTGGGTGGCCTATAGCTGGAGTACAGACGACGGACTGACATGGAGCAAGCCGCAACCATTAGCACTCGCTTCTGATGATTTCTATTGCACATCAGGCGGATGGCTTGTCAGAGGCGATACTTTGACTGCTTTTATCGACACCTGGCAGAAAGGACTGGAGCCACGAGGTGGTAGAACCTGTTACATCATGAGTACAGACGGACAGAACTGGAATCCCATGCAATCCGTCTTGATGGCTGATGGCAGCGAGATGAATGGTGTCTTGGAACAAGATCCTTACACCCTGCCCGATGGTCGCCTCATGGGTGCTGTCCACTTCATGCCAGGACTGCACATCTGTCCTGTCTTTACCGATGACCCTACAGGACATAGTGGCTGGCGGAAAGCTGACTTTGAGTCAGAAGATATGGGGAAACAGTCGCGTGAAATAGAACCCAGTCAATACATCCAGTCCGATGGCACCATCGTCATGCTGTTTCGTGATCAGAAGAGCTCGTTCCGCAAACTGGCTTCTGTCAGCAAAGACCGAGGCGAGACCTGGAGCAAGCCACAACTGACCAACATCCCTGATGCGCGCACCAAGCAATGTGCCGGCAACCTGCCAGACGGCACCTCTTATATGGTCTGCTGCCCATCCAACAGCAAACAGCGCTGGCCTCTAATATTATTGCTCAGCCGTGATGGCGTCTGCTTCGACAAAGCCATCTTGCTCCGTAGTGGTATGGCTGACGATTTACCTCCCAGACGCTATGAGGGTAAATATAAGACCTTGGGATACAGCTATCCCAAGGCCTTCGTACACAATAATATTCTCTACATTGGCTATTCCACAAACAAGGAGGATGTGCAATGCACTATTGTCACTTTATCGCGTTAGGTTGACAGTTATCTTCTTTAAGTCGTTGTCTGCACTCGAGTTGCCAACCATCAGTTCATAACGTCCTGGAACCACGCGCATGGTGTTGGTCTTGACATCCCATCCTTCGAAGCTGCTGCGAGGAAGGTCGATCGTAACAGTCTTCGACTCACCAGGGTTGAGGGAGACTTGTGTGTAAACACGGAGCGACTTCAATGGTCCCTCTTTATCGGCTGTGTTCCGGATGTACACCTGAACGGTTTCCAGACCTTTCTGAGCGCCTGTATTCTTTACACGTACCTGTACCTTATTATTCTTATAGACGGGTTGACCGATTTCAAACTTGGTATAGCTGAGACCATAGCCAAAGGGGAAGAGCGCCTCGCCTGTGTAATAGCGATAAGTGCGGTTCTTCATCCTATAGTCGAGGAAATCGGGCAGTTCGTCAGTGCTCTTATAGAAGGTAATGGGGAGTTTACCGCTGGGATTATAGTCGCCAAAGAGCACTTCGGCCAAGGCCTTTCCTCCCAATTCTCCACTATACCAAGCCTGAAGGATGGCATCACACGTCTCAAGTTCTGGAGTAAGTGCCATAGCCGATCCTGAGCAATTCACGAAGATCACTTTCTTACCAGCCTTGTGGAGCATGGCAAGTGTCTCGCGCTGGGCCTTAGGCAGTTCAATACTGGTGCGATCGCCACCCTTGAAGCCTTCCTCGTTCATATACCTTCGAGAGCTACGAGGTGAATGCACTCGATTTTCTGCTGAAACCTATCCGCTATAATAAGTTCCTTGCTGCCGTCGAGAAGGCCAAGAAGCTATATCAACAGCCGATAGCTCCACAACCACAACAGCCAAATTCCGTTTTTATTCGTGTAGAGGGAGAATGGCACAATATCGCTATCGACAAGATTTCTTATGTAAATGGCATGAAGGACTATGTGATGTTCTACCTTGACAATGAGCCTAAGGCACTGATTACTCACCTGACGATGAAGGCGGTAGAAGAAATGTTGCCCAAGGACAAGTTCCTACGTATCCATCGTTCTTACATCGTTCATGTCGACAAAATCAAGAAAGTCGATCGCAACGACTGTGTCTATATCGGTAACGAGGTCATCCACATTCCAGAAGGCTACCTCCCTGCTTTCAAGTCCTTCTTGGAAACACACTCATTTTAGAACACCAATCATTTAATACTCTATCACGCTGGTGCCATCGGGTCGGAAAATTTCGAAGGCATAGCGGGTGTTGACATACGATTCTTCTCATAGATTGTCTTGCATAATTCAAAGATTATGCGTATCTTTGCCGGGAATTACTAAAGACTGAAGAAGATGATCAGGCAGAAAGACGGATTCCAGGGCGAGAGGCAGATCGTGCTGCCCCCTGTGATTGTGGAGATGGAGCGGAAAGATCCATTGGTATCGAGTCTATATGTGACAGACATTGGCTACTACCCCAATGCCACAAACCACTATCGTGCCCGCAAGCAGCCCATTGACCAGTATGTGCTGATTTATTGTGTGGAAGGAAGCGGATTCTATGTACTGAACGATAAGGAGTACCAGGTAGAAAAGAACCAGTTCTTCATCCTACCAGCCAACATACCACACATCTATGGCGCCAAGGAGGGTGGTTCGTGGACCATCTATTGGGTGCACTTCTGTGGAGAGCATGCCGCCATCTATGCAGAGGGCATGCAGACACCTCAGAACATAAGTGTAGCCATAAACTCACGTATTCGCGATCGAATCAACATCTTCGAGGAGATCCTGTCGACACTCTATGTTGACGAGTCGGATTCTGGTGTTGACATCGAAGCCTTGCGCTATGCCTCCAGTCTGCTGCACCATTTCCTGGCATCCATGCGCTTTCTGGGGCAGTTCCGCAAGTCCAGCCCCATCAGTGGGAATATCGTGGAGGCTGCCATCCACTTTATGGAGGAAAACATCGGGAATCGCATCACCTTGCAGGATGTGCTCGACTACGTGGGCTACTCACAGAGCCATTTCTCTTCGCTATTCAAGAAACAAACTGGCCAGAGTCCACTCGCCTATTTCAACCAATTGAAAATAGACTATGCCTGTACCTTATTAAAAGAAACAGACCTGAAGATGAATCAGATCTGTTATAAGATAGGCATTGAAGATCCTTTCTATTTCTCCCGCCTCTTCTCAAAAGCCAAAGGCATGTCGCCCACAGAGTATCGGCAACGCAAATGAAATCTTAGAATGAGTGTGTTTCCAAGAAGGACTTGAAAGCGGGGAGGTAGCCTTCTGGAATGTGGATAATCTCGTTACCGATATAGACACAGTCGTTGTGATCGACTTTCTTGATTTTGTCGACATGGACGATGTAGGAACGATGGATGCGAAGAAACTTGTCTTTGGGCAACATTTCTTCTACAGCCTTCATTGTCAGGTGAGTAATCAGTGCCTTGGGCTCATTGTCAAGGTAGAACATCACATAGTCCTTCATGCCATTTACATAAGTAATCTTGTCGATAGCGATGTTGCGCCATTCTCCCTCTACACGGATAAAGAGAGAATTTGGTTGTTGTGGTTGTGGAGCTATCGGCTGTTGATATTGCTTCTTGGCTTTCTCGACGGCAGCAAGGAACTTGTTATATCGGATGGGCTTCAGCAGGAAGTCGAGCGCATTCACCTCGTAGCTCTCGAAAGCATACTCCTTGAAGGCGGTGGTGAAGACGACACGCGTCTCTTCAGGCAGACTATGGGCCAGCTCCATCCCATCGATGTTCGGCATCTGAATGTCGAGGAACAGCAAGTCGGGCTTTTTTTATTTTAAATTGTTAATACTTTGTTTCTGTCGTTTTATGACTTGTTTTCGTCTTTTGACAGTGCAAAGGTATGAAGAATAAGAGCAGATTTCAAATCACTTTCGACGTTTACCCCCATGTCTTTCGACGTTTGCCAGAAAATGGGGGCGAAAAAGCAAAAAGTATAGTTAGAATTCATCACAAATGCCTATCTTTGAGCAAAAGCTCGAAGATAGGCTGCATCTCGGAAGAACAAAGAAAAAGTTTTTTTTCTTTGGTTTTTCTCTCGATTTGGATAAATTTCTCACGCTCAAGAATGCGAATTTATTTGTATTCTCTTCGCTTAATCGAAATTTTGCACTATCTTTGCACCCACAAACAAACTACTGATCAGAATATGAAACAACGATTATTTTTGAGTCTTGCATTAAGTCTCTGTATGACAAGCATGCTGGCCAACGGCATTTATTATGTCAAAGACTTCGGTGCCAAGGGCGATGGTAAGGCGCTCGATCACATAGCTATCAACAAGGCTATTGAGGCAGCTACGAATGCTGGTGGAGGGCAAGTAGTGCTATCCCCTGGTACTTATCTCTGTGGAAGCATTCGTTTGAAAAGCAATGTGGACTTGCACTTGATGGCTGGTGCCAAGATTCTGGCTGCTCCAGGAGAGATGAAGGTCTACGACGAGAGTGAGTCGTTTGGCGGATTTCCAGAATATCAGGATGGAGGGCACACTTATTTTCACAACTCTCTGATATGGGCAGAGGGCCAGCAGAACATCAGCATCACAGGGCGAGGATTGATAGATGGTGAAGGATTGACAAAGCACGATACGGAAAATGCCGGCAACGTGCAAGGAGGATCGATTGGCACTGGTGACAAGTCGATTGCCTTGAAACTCTGTCGTAACGTCACCATCCGCGACATCACCATCTATCGAGGAGGGCACTTTTCCATTATCGCCACTGGGTGTGATATCGGAACAATTGATAATGTAACCATCGACACCAATCGCGACGGCATTGACATCGACTGCTGCAAGTATTTTACAGTCAGCAACACGAAAGTTAACACTCCTAACGACGATGCCATCGTACTGAAAAGTTCGTATGCGCTGAAGAAGCCTGTGCTCTGTGAACATATCCTCATTACTAATTGTATCGTGACAGGCTATAAGCTCGGCACTTTCCTCAGTGGTGAGTATATCCCGGAGAAAGTGAACTGGGTATGTGGACGCATTAAACTTGGTACGGAGTCGAATGGTGGCTATCGCAACATCACCATTTCCAACTGCACCTGTATGTGGAGCAGCGGTCTTGCTTTTGAGGAGGTGGATCAGGGCAGAATGGAGAACATCGTAGTCGATAATATCTCGATGAGTCATGTTCACCATTATCCCATTTATATCACGACTGGTTGCAGAAATCGTGGTCCGAAAGAGATTACAAGAATGTCATCTGCCCGTGATATATATATTAATAATGTGATAGCTGATGACTGTGATTCTCTCGCTGGCATCATTATTACAGGTATGGAGAGCGAGCCAATCAGGAATGTCTCACTGAGTAACATCCGCATCCAGTATCGTGGTGGCGGCAAAAGGGTGGAAACACCCTATCGTGAACAGGGCACGAATTATCCAGAACCCCGTTGGGCTGGTCCTACCCCAGCCTATGGCCTCTTCGCCCGTCATGTCGATGGTCTACGTCTACACAATGTGCAATTTGAGCTATTATCTCCCGACGAACGACCAGATATCATTATAGAAGATGTAAAGAACATAGACCAATAAAATATGACAGAAAGAGCTTATTCGATAATCATTGCGTTACTACTCTTGTGTAGCAATATAGCAATGGGAGCGGTTCCTGAAGAGATCAGATACATTTTGATGCCTGCGGAGCTGAAGAGCTTGGTCGGCGGGTGTTCGCAAGGATGAGGGAGACCTGTATCGTTTCTGACAGGATTCATAATGGCGCATCGGATGCCTCAAAATCGCCTTCGACGTTTGCCCAAAAATAGGGATGAAATATCAAAAAGTAAAGCTGGGTATCATCGTAAATACCTATCTTTGCACCCACAAACTACGAAATAAATATGAAGAAACAATTATTGACTTGGTGCCTAATGGTTATGGCTATATGCAACGCACAGGCACAAGAGATCTTAGAAACGGACATTGCCAGACATAACTTTTTCTATGCTGGACAAAGTAAGCAGCGACGGATGTTCATTGTGAAGGATGGACAGATAATCTGGAGTTATCAGGATCAGCTGGGCCGTGGAGAAGTCAGCGATGCTATATTGATGAGTGACGGAAATATTCTGGTGGCACATCAGTACGGTGTGGCAGAGGTAACAAAGGATCAGCAGACGGTGTGGAGCTATGCAGCTCCTGAGGGAACGGAGATTCATACTATCCAGCCCATCGGACAGACACATGTGGTATTCGTACAAAACGGCAAGCCAGCCAAATGTGTGGTGATGGAAATACCCTCTTGTCGCATAGCTCGCGAATTCGAACTGCCAATATCAGAGAAAGGACCTGTTTGTGAATCCACAAACAGTCCCAGCTCCTTTCCATCCTTTTGAGACTCAATACGACACCTATTTACTAGAATATAACGATATCAAGCAATGAAACGAATACTGATTTTACTTTTCACTTTTCACTTTTCTCTTTTCACTTCTTATGCAGAGGTGGTATGGTTCGACGGGCAGCACCCTATTACATATAGCATGCCTAAAAAGGTGGAGTCTGTGGTGAAGATTGCCCTTGAGATGTGGAAAGATGATATGCGTCAGGTGACGGGAATGATGCCTGTTACATCTAACAAGGCAACCATTAAAATCGTACAGGTATCGGACATTCCTACAGATGGTTTCCGTATTTATATAAAAGGAGGGCAAATCATCATTGAGGGAAGCAATGGACGAGGTATGGCCTACGGCCTGTTGGAACTCTCGCGCTTGGCAGGCGTGTCGCCTTGGATATGGTGGGGCGATGTGGTGCCGGAGAAGAAAGACCGCTTAGTGATGAGCGATGATTTCATAACGGAGCAAAGTCCGAGTGTGGAATATCGTGGCATCTTCCTCAACGACGAAGACTGGAGCCTGCGTCCATGGAGTAGTAAGAACTATGAGCCTTCTGATGAAGGGAGTATAGGCATTAAGACCTATCAAAAAATCTTTGAGTTGCTATTGCGCTTACGGGCCAATACCATCTGGCCAGCCATGCATCCTGGCACCACGGCATTTTTCAAGATACCAGGGGCAAAGGCAATGGCTGATAGTTGTGGTATCGTCATTGGCACCTCACATTGTGAGCCGTTACTGAGAAATAACGTCGATGAGTGGGATATCGCTGAGCGGGGAGACTTTAATTATCGCACGAACCGTGAGGCAGTGCATCAGTATTGGATAGAACGCCTCCAAGAGGTGAAGAAGTCGAAGGACAACATGTTTACTATCGGCATGCGAGGCATCCACGACAGTTCGATGGAGGGCTACAAGTCAGAACAGGAGAAGTTCGACGGACTGCAACAAGTGATCAACGACCAGCAGGAACTACTTCGGAAGTATATAGACGATCCTACCAAGCTGATGCAGGTCTTTGTACCTTATAAAGAGGTGCTGCAGCTCTATGAAGGGCTACGAGTAGGCGACGGCACGTCGGGGATGAAAGGATTGCAGGTGCCTGATTATGTCACCTTGATGTGGTGCGATGACAATTATGGTTATATGACCAGACTGTCGAATGCGGAAGAGCAAAAACGAATCGGTGGAGGTGGCGTGTACTATCATCTCTCTTACTGGGGTCGTCCACATGACTACCTCTGGCTAACTACCACTCAACCTGGATTGGTCTATAACGAGATGCGCCAGGCCTACGACCATAACGTCAGGAAACTCTGGATTGTGAATGTCCACGATGTGAAAGTGGCTGGTTACGACCTCGAGCTCTTCCTCGATATGGCATGGAACATTGATTGCGTAAAAGGAAATACACTCAATGATCACTATCAGTTATGGCTCTGTCGGGAGTTCGGACAGGAGGTTGGCATGAAGCTTTTCCCTGTGATGCATGAGTTCTATCAGCTATGTGGTATCCGTCGCCCGGAGTTTATGGGCTGGAATCAGGTGGAAGTGGATAAGAAGCTTTATGACCGCGGTCTTTCTCAGGTTCGCAACAGCGATTGGACACAGGAACAATGCGATTGGTTTGAAGGGCGCTTTGCTGCGCTCAGCCATGAAGCGGAGGAGATAGGAAAGTCTGTGCGACCCGATCTCGCTGATGCCTATTTTGCTGCCATCAAGTATCCCGTTCAGGCCGCAGCTGCCCAATGTGAGAAGATGTTGGAAGCCCAGCGAGCCCGTCTGTTTGCCAATGGTAGTACCCGTAGTGATATATTTGAGAATCAGGATAAGCTTCGTCTGGCCGTTGCCCGCAGCTATGCAGCCTATGATCGTATTCATCAGCTGACGGACTATTACAACAATCAAATGGCTGGTGGAAAATGGAAGAATCTGATGTGCGACCATCCGCGTGATCTGCCCGTGTTCTGGGCTCCGCTGACACCTGTAGTGAGTGAAAAGATAGAAATGAAAGGTGTAAAGATTACAGAGAAAAAAGATTGTCCCTTTACTTCTGTCAATGCCTGCGATTATACATCAGCCTCTGATGGTGCAAAGATTATTCAGATGCTGGGCCATTCGATGAAGGCAGTAGCCCTGCCCAAGGATGCTTCACTTACTTATCGCTTTGACATGAAAGAGGATGGGGAGTATATGCTTCAGACAGCACTCATCCCCACCCAACCCAATGATAACGGCGATCTGCGCTATAGCGTCAGCATCGATGATCAGGAGCCTGTGGTCTTCAATCTGAAAGAGCCTTTCCGTTCAGAAGAGTGGAAACAGAATGTGCTTCGCGGTCAGGCCCTCCGCCAACAGAAAGTCAGTCTCAGCAAAGGCAATCATACCCTCACCATTCGTGCTCTCGATGCCCACATCGTAGTGGATCAATGGAGCGTGCAATAAATCTTCTTTAAGTCTTTATCTGCACTCGAGTTGCCTACCATCAGTTCGTAGCGTCCTGGAACTACGCGCATGGTGTTGGTCTTAGCATCCCATCCTTCAAAGCTGCTGCGAGGAAGGTCGATAGTAACCATCTTCGACTCACCAGGGTTGAGGGAAACTTGGGTGTAAGCACGGAGCGACTTCAATGGTCCCTCTTTGTCTGCAGTATTACGGATGTAAACCTGAACGGTTTCCAGACCTTTCTGA
The DNA here is from genome assembly GCA_902798285.1 of uncultured Prevotella sp. Lineage (GTDB taxonomy): Bacteria > Bacteroidota > Bacteroidia > Bacteroidales > Bacteroidaceae > Prevotella. The sequence continues at coordinate 23,588 of CADBVZ010000007.1, forward strand.
GCGCCAGTGTTCTTGACGTTCACACGAACCTTATTATTACTATACGAGGGCTTTCCTATCTCGAACTGGGAGTAGCTCAATCCATATCCGAAGGGGAAGAGGGCCTCGCCAGTGTAATAGCGATAGGTGCGATTCTTCATTGTGTAGTCGAGGAAATCAGGCAATTCGTCTGTGTTCTTATAGAAAGTAACGGGCAACTTACCGCTGGGATTATAGTCGCCAAAAAGCACTTCGGCCAAAGCAGTTCCACCCTGCTCTCCTCCATACCAAGCCTGGAGAATGGCATCGCACGTTTCAAGTTCAGGAGTAAGTGCCATAGCTGATCCGGAGCAATTCACGAAAATGACCTTCTTGCCAGCTTTGTGGAGCATGGCGAGTGTCTCGCGCTGAGCCTTAGGCAGTTCGATGCTGGTACGATCGCCACCCTTAAAGCCTTCCTCGTTCACGCGCATCTCCTCACCCTCGAGTTTTGGAGAGATACCACCCACGAATACAACGGTCTCTGCATCGCCAATTTGAGCAAGCAATTCCTGATGAGTGGGAGCAACCTTGTGCTGTATATCGAAGCCGAGGAAAGCAAAATCGCTTACCTGTACATAGTCTATCTGGATACGATAGTGCTGTCCTGCCTTCACGACCATCTCCTTTTGTGCTCCTTGGATACGGTTGCGAACATTCCAGATGTTGACGATGGTATCGCCATTGACGATGAGACGTACCTTGTCGTCCGCATTGATGTTGAAGATAACGGTCTCATCCTTGGTGGGGATGAAAGTGGCATCAAGACGGGCAGAGAAGTTCTCGAGATTTATGCCTGGGGCAAAGACGGTGTTGCCTCCGTTACTCAGCATAATGGGAGCTGTGAAATCTACAGTAGCAGCTGGAGTGCCCTGCATCTCTGTATTATTATAATAGGTGGCCTGCATACCTTTACTACCGAGGGGTGTCTTCAGGTCTGCGAAACGGCTTTCGAACACCTCGTTACGGGTGAGTCCACAACCATTGATAAACTTTGCTTGAGGAGCAATGGTCTGTATACCTTCAAGAGCAGTAACGGTGCTGGTGGCGAAGCCTGAGTAATTACCCCACTGCATCACACTGTCGATGGCATTAGCTCCGAGAACGGCTATTTTTGCATCCTTGGCTAACGGCAGGGCCTGATTCTTGTTCTGCAACAACACAATACTCTTACGGGCCATATCGAGTGCCAACTGTTTGTGGGCATCTGAGGCAACAATATTCTCTGGGATCTTGGTCCAGGGATTCATGCTGTCATCATCGAAATCGCCCAATTCGAAGCGGGCAATGAGCAGACGACGAAGACTCTTGTCAAGGTCGGCCTCCTTGATATCCCCTCGACGAACAGCCTCTGGTAGAAGCTTGTATTCTGAGCCACACTCAACATCGGTTCCTGCCAATACGGCTTGGGCTGAGGCTTCTGCCTGATCCTTGGCTGTATTGTGCCAACGAGGCAAGAAATCGCGTATGGCTCCGCAATCGCTCGTTATCAGACCATCGAATCCCCACTCATCACGCAGGATCTGCTGCTCATAACGGGTCTGCGAGCAACAAGGCTGACCATCAATGCGCTGATAGGCACACATGATCTCTGCCACCTTACCCTCTTGAACCAAAGCCTTGAAAGCAGGTAGATAGGTCTCCCAGAGATCACGCTCGGGCAGGTTCTCGATATTAAACACATGACGATTCCACTCCGGACCACTATGAACGGCGAAGTGTTTGGCACAAGCCAACAGCTTTTTATAACCATCTCCCAACCACTGTCCTTCGTAGGTCATGCCTTGAAGGCCACGTACTACAGCCAGTCCCATCTTCGACGTGAGATAGGGATCCTCGCCATATGTTTCTTGACCACGTCCCCAACGGGGATCACGGAAAATATTGATATTGGGTGTCCAGAATGACAAACTCTGATAACGTTTGATGTCTCCTGAGCGCTTGGCTTGCTGGGCTTTCACACGAGCCTCATCGCTTACAGCAGTAAACACCTTGTGCAACAAGGCATCATCCCACGAGGCAGCCATACCCATCGTGATAGGAAACACCGTGGCAAAACCATTACGCCCCACACCATGTAGAGCCTCGTTCCACCATTGGAACTGTGGAATACCCAACCGCTCAATGGCCGGCGAGGTATCCATCATCAGACTTACCTTTTCTTCAAGAGTTAATCGACCTAACAAATCGTCAGCCCTCTGAGCGGGTGTAAGACTCGCATTCTGATAGGGCATCTGTTGTGCAACTGCAGAAATGTTGATTGTCAGCAGCATCAGGGCTGCCATTAGTTTAATTTTTGTTTTCATTTTGTCTTAGTTTTATTTTTGACGTTAATTGGGATCAGCAGTTTATTCTGGGTACAAAGATACAACTTTTTCTTCTCAAATCCAACCATTAAAAAATAGCATTATACCCTATAAAACATTATTTAACTATTTTCCGTGCAAGATTTTGGATTCTGATGAGTTATAATAGTAAAAATGATTTATTTTTGCAGGTGATTATGAAGAAGAGTATGATATGGGTAACCATCGCCCTGATGATACCAACGATGGTGGCGTGTTCAAATAATGACGAGACGTCCGATGAACCGTTGTCGAACGAGGACAATGAGCTAAAGTACATCTCTCTCACTCGTGCTGAACAGGAACTGGTGGGCGAAAACAATGCGTTCGCCTTCAATCTGTTTCGTAAGGTGGCTGAAGAGCCCAAGAGCGCCATCGTGTCGCCCATCAGCATTACCTATGCCCTGGGCATGCTCAACAACGGGGCTTCTGGCGAGACACAAGCAGAGATTAATCGCGTGCTAGGCTTCGGAAATGCTGGCGCAGACGGGATCAATGCTTTCTGTCAGAAGATGCTCACCGAGGCACCTACGCTGGATAAACTGACGAAGGTGATGATAGCCAACACCGTTTATATGAACAAAGGCTACCAGTTGAAGGCTGATTTCATCAGCAAAGCTAAGAGCTACTACGATGCTGAACCTGAGACACGCGACTTTGGCGATGGAAAGACTCGCGATGTCATCAATAAGTGGGGTAGCGACCATACAGAGAAGATGATCGAGGAGGTGCTGACGGAAGACGACTTCGACCCCTCGGCCGTCAGTTATCTGCTGAATGCCATCTACTTCAAGGGTGCCTGGGCAGAGAAGTTCGATAAGAGCAACACGAAGGAGGAATCCTTCAAGGGCTATAGCGTGGAGAAGAAGGTTCCCATGATGCATCAGGAGCACGAGTTCAACTATACGGAGACGGATGATTGTCAGGCTCTCTGTCTGCCCTATGGTAATAATGCCTATCGCATGACCATCCTTCTGCCTAAGGAGGGCAAAACCATCAACGATTTGCTGAAGACATTGACCACCAGCACTTGGCAGAGATACCAACAGATGGGCAATGCCATAGTGGATGTGAAACTGCCCCGCTTTGAATCACAGTCGGATCTCGGACTGATTGGGATTATGTCAGAATTGGGTATGCCAAGGGCTTTTGATCCCTATCTGGCTGAGTTCCCCAACTTCTGTAATGTGCCAACCTATATCGGTTTGATGAAACAGGTGGCCAAAATCAAACTCAACGAAGAGGGCACAGAGGCTGCTGCCATCACTGTGATAGGTCTGAAAAACGAATCCATGACGCCTTCGGAGCCCCAGCATGTGAAGTTCTTCGCCACCCGTCCGTTCCTCTATGTCATCAGCGAGCAATCCACAGGCGCCATCTTCTTCATCGGCCAGTTCATGGGCGATTAGTATCGTCCCAATGATCTGGCATCTGTAGTGATGAGGATTCGACCCGTGATTATTTAATCATGAACTTTTTCCCTTGACGGATGTAGATGCCACGACTGAGAGGAGCGTTGACACGACGGCCTTGGAGATCGTAAATGGCATCTTCGTCGGTTTGCTTGTGGAATTTAACACTCTCAATACCTGTAACTGGATCGGTGCAATAGCCCCAGATGGTAACACCATTGCGGTTAACGGCAGTAAAGGCCATCACACGATCGGTGGTGGGTTCGAGGGTCTGGTAAACCATCACGCCCTCATAGGCATAACTCGACGATTCAAGTTTGATGGAAATATAGCTGGTTCCCTCAGTGATGCTCCAAGTGCCCGTGGTAGAACCAGTAATAGTGCCATCGGCATTGACTTCGATACTGACAGGTTTGGCAAGCTCTTTCTTACTATGGTCGAGATTGAAATCGTGGATGAGCAACTTATAAGAGCCGGGAATCTGCGAAGTAGGAACCTGCTGTGTTGAGGTAATATCAGCACTCTTCACCTGGTCGCCAGTATATTCGAAGGGAGCAGCCACGAGCCAGCCATCCTTGTTCTGGAACACTTGATGGACGCGTACCTCATGGGCCTCGTCGCGGTTCTGAAAACGGGTATGATAAACTAGATAAGTGCGCCCGTCCTCAGCGGCAATGATAGAGTTGTGGCCTTGCGAGCGCTCACTCCAGTTGCCCACAACCTGATTGCCCCAGTCGCTATAGGCTCCAAAGATGTTCACACCACGCTTATCGTTGGAGGATGACCCGTAGTTCAACTTATAGCTTTGGAAGATGGCATTTGTATTGCGCACGTCTACATAAGGTCCATCGGGCTTCTCAGAACGGAAAACACGCATCTGATAGCCACCAGCCGCCTCCAAGCCACCATAGGTGACGAAGAGAAAATACCAACCACCAATATACTCTATATAAGAAGCCTCACCCGAGACATAGTAGCCACCTGCAATCTTCTTGCCAAAATAAGGATCGATGGTAATACCATTGCCCGAGCCCGTGAGCTCGTAGTTAACATCGTAGTCGCGCAGGCCAGTATTCTCATCGAGTTCGAGCATCCAGATGCCTCCGCTCCACGAGCCATAAGACATCCAAAGCTTACCCTCCTCGTCGTAGAACACGCAAGGGTCGATGTTGTTAGGCCATCGCTCACCCCAGTTGCCACTACCACTGGTCGCCATCTTATAGCGCTCGGGCAGTGAGCCCTGAGCGCCCAGCACCACTTCGAGATCGGTATCCTTATAGGAAGTGCCGTCATGGAAGCCACTGATAACCACAGGTGCCTGATAGGTATAAGGTCCCTCTATGTTATCAGCCGTCAATAGCACGATGCTAGAATACCATTTATCGCCATTCACACTCATATACATGCACCACTTTTTCATGGCTTTGTTGTAGATAACATCAGGTGCCCAAAGATTTCCTGAGATATCATAGCTGGTGCTTCCACGTTTCGACCACGACTCGGCATTGAATGCAAAATCATACTCCACCCCACCCTTCTTTACTTTTTTGACAGCAGGCGAAGAGAAGGCTGTGGTGCTGACGACAGGATTGACTGTCGACCAACTCATCAAATCGGTAGTCTTGGCTACAGCTCGATGAGAACCGAAAATATAATAGGTACTAGAGGTGGGCTCCCACACGATACTAGGATCATGAACGCTCACGCGCTTGAGTTCATAGGCTGAAGCACTCGCTGTGATAAGTGCTGCTATCAGGAAGAATAGGGTTCTTTTCATTGCGTAGTTTGTTCTATAAGATGTCTTTGGGTGCAAATATACAATTATTTTTCTTATTCTACAAGTTTTGGCCACTCATCTTTTGTCCAGTTGATGGGACGCTGAATGAGTACAGAAGCACCATTAAGGGGTACACTATAACCATGACAGATAAAGATGTCCTCGCCATTGAAAGTATAAGCAGCACAATGACCGGCTGCTTCGAAAGCCTTTTTATCGCCCTCAATAAAGATCATACCACCACCATCGCGCATGTCGCATCCTTCTGGATCGAGATAAGGTCCCTCAACACTACGGCTACGACCTACAGCCACTCGATAGTTGCTCTTAGAGCCTTGACAACAATAGTCCCAAGAAACGAAAAGATAATACCAGCCTGCATGTTTGAAGATAAACGGAGCTTCGATCGCATTCGGTCCAGCGAAGTCGGACGTGGGATTCTTGGGGGGATTGGGATTCACCGAGAGTGTTTTCTTACCATCGGGATCACCAAGGTTATAACGTCGTGCAATGGTTCGTGGCTTCTCTCCAACAACCACATGCATAGTGGTGTCGAGGCGAATAAGTTGGATGCCATCCCAGAAGGAACCCCATACGAGCCAAGGTTGGTCGTTGTCGTCGATCACAAAATTAGGATCGATGGCATTCCAGTTGTCGCGCCCTTCGCGGGAGGTGACGATGCAGCCCTCATCATTCCATATAGTAGAGGTTGAAAGGTGAGAGGTAGAGAGCAGACCGATGGTTGAACCGTTGCGCCCAAAAGTAGAACAGCTATAGGCGAGCCACCAGCGACCATGCCACTTAATGACATCGGGTGCCCAGACGTGATGTGTGAAGCCAGGAACGGAGTCGTGGGTCCACTGAGGAATAACACTCATGACGGGCTGAGGGAGTACCTTCCAGTTAGTCCGATCAGTAGAGGTCATGTGTTGAATGCCCATGCCCGTGGCAAAGATGTGCCAGGTGCTGTCTTCAAAAGCCATCACTGGATCGTGAACCATTGGCGTATCGGTAATAAACGGCTCTGCTGGAAAATGACGACGCTGGGCTGTGGCTGAAACAGACACAATAAAGGCCAACAGCGACCACAAAAATGTTTTCGCTTTCATTGAATAAGTTTTTAAAGCGAAAGGGGACGGGCTTCGAACAGTCCGCCCCCTTCTCAGATTACTTACTAATTAATTAACTATAGTAAAAACGTAGTTTTACTCAAAGATAAGATGGCTGCCATCGACCGTTAAGCGGAAGAAAAGATCCTCGCCGTCAACGGGGCTGATGCCGATATAGTCCTGTTTATAGGTCTTACCGTCGTTGCCAATCATGATACACTTCACATCGGCCGAGCTACCATTATTGGTGACTGATACGTAGCACATAGCCTCGTCCATAGCCTTGAGCCATGCAGCCCAGTCGCTCTGGCCACCACTCGGTTTGCAAGCGCCGTAGCTGTCGCCCCAACCATAGTTGTCGGCACGTACCACAGCATACTCGGTATTGTCTTCACGGGTGAGTACCACCACGAAGTTATTCCAGTTGTTCTGCAGGTTGGTGAAGTTCTTGATGCGGGTGGTCACGCTCTGACCCAGAGGCACACGAAGCATCTGTGAATGAGCTCCCCAGAATGCCGTAGAATTATCCTCGGCACCAATCACGTCGTCGAACTCGATGTGACTACCATCGACTGTGAGGTTGAAGTAGCAGTTGTTTGGATCGACGTTGTTGATGCCAGTATAGTTCTGGATATAGGTATTACCATCGTTGCCAATCATGACACACTGGATATCGGCAGTGCCGTCGCCATTATTCGTCACGGCCACAGTCACCTTAGCTCCGTCCATAGCCTTGAGCCATGCCCCCCAGTCGCTCTGACCGCCACTCGGTGTGCAGGCAGCATAGCCGTCGCCCCAGCCATAGTTGTCGGCACGTACCACGGCGTACTCCTTGCTACCATCCGAAGAGCACAGAACCACAACGAAGTTGTTCCAGTTATTCTGACCATTTGTATAGTTGGTGAAGCTAGTGACAAACGACTCTTTCGGTCCAACTTTGAAGTTCTCAGAGTGAGCACCCCAGAACGCTGTAGAATTATCAGTGTTACCAATGCTGGTATAGAGTTTGTCAACCACGTCGAAAGAGGCCATAGCCATCACAGACTTACTGATAACCTCGCCCTTATACGACTTGTTATAGGCAGCCATGAGTGTCTTAGTGCCGAGACTGTTCATATCGGGAACAGCCTGGAATGAGAGTTCGCTGGCAGGAACATCCTTTGTGACACCCTGCTCGAACTGGATAGTAGCTGTCACGTTGGCAAACGCCTCAGCAAGTTCAGTACCTAACTTAACTTTCTTGGGCACACCGTTAAGCGTCATCGACAGTGGCAGTTTGTCCTCCTTAGAGGTGTAGCCTCCGATAGGCTCGATGGTAGAGCCAAGGAAATCGATGTAAGAACCCTCGGGTACGAGGAAGCAACGAATAGGACTATTGCTGCCATCACCATTAAGAGCTGCCAAAGGAGATGACTGGTTGTAGGTTTTCGTCACCTTACCATTGGTCATCGTCACAATCATACCACCCTGAGTACGATCGACGGTGAGTGTTACCTTGCCGCCGAGATTGCCTACACCAGGATCAGTATCGGTTTCGAAAGTGAGAGTACTCGAAGCCAGGCTGCGGTCAATATAGTCACCCCACTCAGAGTTACCACTAGGCTGATAGTCATATCGGATAGCTCCATACTCCTTGTAATTGCCAGCACCACGATCCTCATCGTTGGTAATGATCAGTGCAAAGTTCTTATACGTGTTAGAGGCATTGGGATTGATGTTCAGGTTGAACTGGGTAATCCACTTCTCACCATCAGGAACCTGATAATACTTTGAGAATACTGCCCACCAGCCAGTGGTGAAGTCGGTAGCGCCAACGGTATATACATCCTCATGCATACCTTCGATTTCCTCCTCACCCTTGCCCTTATTGGCTTCATTAATGGAGTCAACCTTGGCGGAGATCCAGTCGGGAGCGTCAACACTATAGAGGTCGCCGCCCTCACAGCTCGTCAGAGCCAGCAGACCTAATGCTACCGAACAAAAGACGGATGCTATTTTATTGAGATATTTCATAACCTTATTCTTTTTTACAATTATACTTTTTTACCTTTACTTGCTGAGATCGACCACGGGATGTACCGTCCACCCCTTACTGGTGAAGTAGCTGGTGTTGTCAATATCGAGGTTGGCAGAGTTACCCACAAGGTTGGGGTTGTCGTTCAGCGTTCCCTGATAGATGGGGAAGAACTCGTGACCGGGCTTCCAGGAGTCGTAAGAACTCTTCAACTCGGGATCGATACCCACCTGAGCGTAGCTGACGGGCTCCTTGACACGGGTACGATCTGCAGAACGACGGAAGGTGCCGTGCTCCTTGAGCTGCTGTACACGATCAGCGCTGTAGAAGAATCCCCAACGGAGCAGGTCGAAGCCACGACCGAACTCGCAGCCGAACTCCTTCGGGCGCTCTACACTGGCAATCTGTTCGAAGAGCTTGTCCTTGCTGCCGAAATCAGAAAGTTTCAAACTGGGGAGCTGAGCACGGTTACGTACCTGATTGATCCAGTCGATAGCCTGTTGTGTAGGACCGTTTACCTCGTTCTCACATTCGGCGGCACGGAGCAGCACATCGCTGTAGCGCATCATACGGAGGTTGATACCGCAGTGGAGACCTGTCACCACTTTGTCGTAAATGCCTGTTCGGAAGTTGGTGTTCTTGGCCACAGGCAGACCACCATTGTTGTTATTGGTCACCATAGGCGCATCGTCCGTCATATCGAGGGTGTAGCATTTGTTACCATACTCAAAGCCTTCCCAGTCCTGCTCATAGGTACCGATGGTCCAATAGAGACGTGGATCAAGCTTACCGCTGGTAGTCTTTTCGGCCTTGAAGAGCTGATAGAGCCAAGGTGAGGCAGAGAGGTCGGCCCATCCACCGCAGTCACCGGGGCCGAAGTTACTCTCGATGGCATGACCTTGAGTAGCATTAGGACTGGTGTTTACTGGTGTCCACTCATCGTCAACGCCTTGAGAACCATAGTCGAGATACTGAACCTCAAAGAGACTTTCTGCATTGTTCTCATAGGCAGACCCCTCGCGGAAGTTGTCACCATAGTTCTTCATAAGTTCATACTTACCGTATGTTCCACCTATGATAGCCTTCAACACTGTAAGTGCCTCATCATACTTATGGCGCATCATCAGGGCACGGGCATAATAGCCGGCTGCAGCACCACTGGTGGCACGACCCTTGGCCCACTCACCACCTGCATCGCGGGTGGGCAGCAATGTCATAGCCTCCTGGAAGTCCTTTTCCACCTGATCGAACACCTCATCGTAGGTACTGTTGGTGGCATAGAGACCATCGAGCGTAGAATAGGTATTATAATCGGTAATCAGAATGGGGTTCTGATAGTAACCTGCGAGGTTGTAATATGCCAGACCGCGGAGGAACAGCATCTGTCCCTTGATGCGCTTCATCTTTTCTGAGAGGACACTGTTGTCCTCACCGCAACGGGTGATGGTGAAATTGGTCACGTTAATGGTATAGTACCAATCACGCCATGACCACTGACCGATTTCGTCGGTGACAGGGGCGTTGAGATCGTCGAACGGCATATACCAAACCTGAGAGGAGTTCCATACCTCGTCGCCACGGCACACGTCGAGCATAAAGCCTACACGAGCATAGGTTCCCTCCATACGTATATGGTTGTAGGCGGCAATCACATTCTCCTCCAAGTCGTCGGCAGTAAAGCCGTAGGTACCTGTTGTCTGCTGGTTGGGGTTCGTCAGTTCCAGTTGGTCGCTGCACGAAGTGAGTGTGCCAAGACCCAGCAAAAGAGCGAAGGAAATTTTATATAGTTTCATATTGAATATCATTTAAAAGGTGAAGTTAATACCGGCCATGAAGCTGCGTGCGCTGGGGTAAGAGCAGTAGTTGAGACCCGGGGTGAAGGTACCGCCGGCATAGTCAACGTTATAGCCATGATAGCCAGTGAAGGTATAGAGATTCTGAGCTGAGAGATAAAGACGTACGCCAGAGACATAGTTGGCAAACCACTTGTTAGGTAGGTTGCAACCAATTTCAATATTGGCAATCTTCCAATAGGCGGCGTTCTGAATCTTGCGACTGCTGAAGTAGTCGTTCCACAGCTCACCGTTTGCGGTGATGTAGGTACGTGGAACGTTTGCGGTGTAAGTGTCGCCACTCCACTGGTTAGCACCGAGGATGGCCACATCCTTATTGCCATAACCATAGCAAGAGTTGATGGCGTTGTAGATATAATCAGCCACATGATAGTTCAGAGCGCCATAGGTAGAGATACTCATATCGAACATCTTATACTCGAGATGTGCACTTAGACCAAAGTTGATCTTAGCCAAACCACTGCCCAGCACCTGTCGGTCGTCGGCATTGATCTGTCCGTCGCCGTTGAGATCCTTATAAAGACAGTCACCTACCTGCGCACCGTTTTGTGTGGCGTGATTGTCGAGGTCAGCCTGTGTACGGGCTATTCCCTCATATACATAACCATAGAACTGACCAATCTCCTCACCTACATAAGTGATATAATCGCCAGTGAGATAATACTCTGTACCAAAGCCGAGTGAGGTCACCTTATTGTTCAGGGTACTCAGGTTGGCACTGATCTGATGCTTCAGAGGATGATCATTGTTACGATAAGTTACTGAGAACTCCAAACCGCTGTTCTCCATTGAAGCGGCATTCATGGTAACGCTGGTGTTTGCCACACCGGCACTAGCAGGAACGGGAACACTGTAAAGCAGATCTGTAGACTTGTTCTTGTACCACTCGGCAGTGAACTCAATGCGGTTGTTAAACAAGGCCAGGTCAATACCAACGTTCATCGTGGTTTTCTTCTCCCAGGCCAGATTCTCATTAACGAAAGTTGAAACAGCAGAACCTGTGACAGGATTGTTACCAAAGCTGTAGGTCATGTTGTTACGACGCATGGTAGCCTGATATACGTACTCACCGATGTTCTCATTACCAAGTTCACCATAGCTGGCACGAACCTTGAACATATTGACGATGTTACGATCAATGGGGAAGAATTTCTCCTTGTCGAAACGCCAACCGACAGATACAGAGGGGAAGGTGCCCCAGCGGATGTCCTTAGTCAGACGAGAGCTACCATCACGACGAACTACTGCAGAAAGCAGATACTTGCCGTCGTAGTCATAGTTAAGACGGGCAATGTAAGATGCCAGTGTATGTTTGTACTCATACGACTCAGAGTAGGTGTCGTTAGCATTCTGTAACTGCAGGAAGTAAGGCTCTGAGAAGTTTACGCCCCAACCAGTCAGTGTATTGGTGTGCTCTTCTTCATAAGTCTGACCTACCACGATGTTAGCGTGATGCAGTCCGAAGGTGCCGTCATAAGTCAGCGTATTTTCAATGAGGGCATCGGTATATTTGCGGTGTCCCTTGGTCAGGCGTTCGTTCTCCTTAGCGAGATATACGCGGTTGCTCTGTACCCAGGCAGGAATCCATGTCTTATCATTGGCACTAGTCGTGCTGTAAGACAGATTAATTTTGTAATTCAACTTGTGATTCTTACTCTTGATACCAACCATTTCGAGCAGGTCAACATCGGCAGAACCTGTACCTACGAAGCGATCGACAATCGTATTACGTGTCAACAGGTTATTGATGAGCAAGGGGTTTGAAGCCGAGATGTCGCCATGGACAGTATCATAGTAAACGCCGTAACCATAGGCATCGTAATTCCAGCTGCTGGCAGAACCCACCTTATCATCGAGCACCCATGTGCTGGCATCGTAAGCCTTGATGGTAGGCTGCATGGTCAGCACGCCGAGGAGTACGTTGGGCAGGTTACCATAGAGTCCCTGTACATACTCGTTGGCATTAGAGATAGAGGTGTTGTCCTGATCAGAGTGAGAATACACGAAACTGGTACGGAACTTGATAAACTTAGTGTCCATCGTATTGTTTACACGGGCGGTAAAACGCTCGTAATTAGGACCAGCACCCTCGAGTGTTCCCTTCTGATTATAGTAATCAAGACCTATATTATAAGTATTATTGGCACCACCACCGCTGAGGTTTACGTTATGGTTCTGGCGGATACCCGTCTTGAACACCTCCTTGAACCAGTCAGTATTGGTGTTGTCCTGGAACTTATAGCCATTGCCACTCTGAGTGTAACCTCCAGGCAGTGCTATACCTGTATTCACAGCTGCCTGTCCCAGATAATTGCTATACTGATCGGCGTTCATAACGTCGTAAACATCACCGGGAATCTTGTCGATACCGAAGTAACCCTTATAGTCAAGCTTCAGAGGCTGATCCTTCTTACCGCCCTTGGTTGTGATAATAACCACACCGTTAGCAGCACGAGAACCGTAGATGGCGCCTGCAGAAGCATCCTTCAGCACCTGGATGGTCTCAATATCGTTAGGTGAGAAATCGCGGATAGTGGTACCCATGGGCACACCATCAATGACATAGAGAGGAGCAGTGCTTCCGAAAGAACCAATACCACGGATACGTACGGAAGGATCGGCACCAGGCTGTCCATCACTAGTAATCTGAACACCGGCGACTTTACCTTCAAGCATGGAAGAAATGTTGGAATGTGATACACGCTTGAGTTCGTCAGCATTTACGATAGATACAGAACCTGTCAGGTCGGCTTTCTTCTGTACACCATAACCTACTACAACGACCTGATCGAGCATCATAGCATCGGATTCCATCTCAATTTTATTAAGGATCGCGCGCCCACGTACGGCAATCTCACGATCCTTGTAACCCACATAGCTTACAACCAGGGTTCCGTTGGCCGGAGCGTCGATGGTGAAATTACCGTCGAAATCAGTAATGGAACCTGTCGTGGCTCCCTTTACCTTTACGGTAGCACCAATGAGCGGTTCTCCTTCCTGATCAACAACCTGGCCACTGACCTTGATAGTCTGTGCCTGCTGCACCGATGCCATCGCAGGAACGGAGTAGGCTGAAAGTCCACCCACCATGCCGAGAGACAGCATCACAGAGAATAATACTTGTTTTCTCATTGTTAATTGATTTTAGTTTAGAATTATAATAATTAGTGAAATCTGGCGCAAAGATAATGAATAAAAAGAGCGGCTTGGTGGACAAAACAACTTAATAGGTGGACAAAACGATTTTTGTCCTCCAAAGTGTAAAATCTCCACCTCTTGAGCTATATCAAGACCTATTTTTGACCTAAATCAAGACCAAGAACTAGGATTTACCCCAAACATCTTAGTAAAACAACGGGTAAAATATTTAGGGTCATTGAAACCTACAGCGTAAGCTATTTCTGTGATATTCCTGTTACCGGTCTTAGCGGACAGCATCTCCTTGGCCATATTCAGTCGGTAGTTCTTGATAAATTGTCCGACGGGTAGGCCTGCCTCTACGTTCAAGTGCTTACTGGCCACCGAGCGGCTCATGCCAAGGGCATCGCAAAACTCCTGCACACCAAATTCGGAATTCATATAATTATGTTCCATAACCTCCATCACACGCTCCATGAACGGTTTAGTGCTCTTGAGCAGTTCCTCCTTGTCAGCCTCCACGCTCTTTGATACACTATTCCTATAACGCTGTTGGTTGTCGAGGATGTTCCGAATACGAGTCTGGAGTTGACGAGGGTCTTCCGATTCTTCCAGCACTTCACGAATAGGACTGAGCAGTTGCTCTGCCTCACGTCGTTTTAGCTCAGCCACACGGCTATTATAACCATAGATAATCAGTCCTATCAGTAATAAACCTAATAGAAGACGGAACCACCAACTATTCCAGAAGAAAGGTCTTACGACAATATCGACGGAGATGGTATCGCTAACTCCTGCCATGAGGGCGGATTTATAACTGACTTCGAAGGTATAGTTACCCACAGGCAGAGCACTATAACGTACTGAATGTTGTCCTGGTTTCAGGATAGTCCAATCTTTTTCAAACCCTTTCATCCGATAGCTATACACACCTTGTGTCTCGTGTCCAAAGTCCAATGCTGAGAAAGAAATGGAAAAGGAGCGGTTGCTCTCTTTGAGTCTGACAATTCCGGCCTTAGAGATATCATCATCGAGAATATCACTTCCAGCCTGCACCTCCTGATTGTCAACCATCAGGCTTGTAAACGTAAGATGTCCTTGATATGAAACATCGGTATTCTCACCTAAAACCTCAATGAGTCCTCCTTCACTACCTAAGTAAATGATACCTGAAGAATCTTTTACGGCAGAGTTCCAGTAAAAATGAGGATTTATAAGACCGTCGTATTGGGAATAATTGTTAAAGGCTTCTTGTTGAGGATCATAAACCGAAAGGCCGTTTTGCGTAGTAATCCATAAACGCCCATTCCTATCTTCAACAATGCCTTTCACACCATTATATACCAATCCGTCCTCTTGTGTCAAAGCCTCGAATTGCTCTTGTCCATCGTCTCCTAACACCCTACGATAAAGACCATAGCCATTACTGCCAAGCCACAGTGTTCCGTCGTCAGATTCACAGAAAGAGGATATCTTGTCAACAATCCGCGAATGGGGATCGTCGAGACGATGCATAATGCCACGATTCTCGAATTGTCCGTTCTTGCGGTTACGAAGATTGACAACCCTCACTCCTTGCATGCAACCCATCCATAGCCATCCGTCACGAGTGATGATGGAGCCAATACAACCACGAACGTTCCTACATCCCTCGAAAGGATCCTCGAGTTCAGAGGTTGCATAACGGTAGAAGAACATACCGTCATTACTGCCTATCCACATGCCATCATTGATAGGATCGTAAGCCAAGGCTCCAACGAAATTTGTCAGACGCATCTGTTCCTCTGTCAGTTCCAGACGATTAATGCGCTGAGGGTTCTTCATATCAAGCAGACAGACGCCACCACCCCATGTGCCAATCCATAAACGTCCCTGTCTATCAGCAGCTAGCGTGGAAACACTATTATGGGCCAGTCCTGAGTTCTGTTTGGTGTAATGGGTGAAACTTTCTTCTCCTTTCGCTTTGCGGTTGAGGCCACCTTCAACTGTTCCCACCCATAATACGCCTTCAGGTTCTACATACATGGCATTGACAGCATTTGGAGAGAGAGACCCCGGATCAGAGGAATGGATATGGTTACGGACTAGCAACTGCTGAGGTACCAGACGGATGACACCACCTGCCTCTGTGCCTATATAAATGAGTCCATTGGATACTAGAAGACAATGCACGAAGTCATTTTTCAATGGAGGAATGCTGGCCGATGTCCAAGATGTGAAGTTGTTCTTTTTGTCATCGTATACATTGATACCACACAGCGAACCGACAAGCAGGGTATTGTCGGAAGTCAGAGCCAGACTGGAGAGAAACTCATGTGATGGGGTCTCTGGATTGTTTTGATCATGACGATAGCAAGTGAGCAGCTGTTGACGAGTGTCATACCGGAAAACACCATGGTTCGTGGTAATCCATATCATGTCTCCCCGTTTCAGTATGTCGGTAATATACAACCCAAAGAGGGAATGCAACAAAGGTGAGATCTCTTCGCGGACAAGTCGTCCGTTGCTTTCTACCAGACGAAATAATCCCCTATCCACACCTATCCAGGGCTTGCCATTACCCTCAACATCGCAAATACAGATATCAGGAGTATTGCCTACATAGGAATAACTTAGATCCTTAATCACCATTCCTTGGGCATCGAACACTAACAGATGAACCTCACGGTTGGTAATCACCCATATACGTCCTAAGGCATCGCAGTAGGTCTTTACGCCAGGTTTAGCCAGTAGTTCACTGATGTCTCCCCGAGGTGTCTTCGGCACCGTGGGGAGCATAGTTTGTAAATCCAAAACGTTAGTGCCTTCATCAAAGGCCACCCAGAGTCGTTTGAACGGGTCTTCTGTTATACTTTTGCACGATAGGCTTCCAAGTCCCCAAGCTGGCGAATACATTCCATAGCCATCGTAGCGCACCAAACCTCCACCATAAGTTCCTACCCATAGGAATCCTTTGGAGTCGGTAAATAGCGCACTGACATTATTATGGGGTAAACCATTACTCAAGTCAAGAAACGACGGGTTATAACGCTCTGTCAGTATGACTCCTTTTGCCATACCACCAATAGCCCACCACATGGCCAAAAGCATTATCCACCTCATATTCGCAACTTTTTGTTGCAAATATAGTAATTATTTCGCAATTAAACTTATCTTGGGCCTGTGATTTAAATGATTTTTAAGTTTTTATTTACTTACTGCAAAACAGATGGTCTTTATAACCCGTTTGCCAGAAAAATGGGATAAAAAAACAAAAGGGCAGTTTGAATTCAAAATAATTGTATATCTTTGCAACCGAGAACAAACTATATTTAATATATCCTGAGATATGAGAAAACAAATCATAATAATTGGGCTGTTGATAGCACTGTTTTCTGAGGCAGCACCCTTGGTAACAAGGATGATGCCGGCTAACGGTGCTGTGGATGTGAACCCTGATACCCACCTGACTCTAACGTTCTCAGAAGAGGTCATGGTTGGAGAAAAGGGCTTTGTTTCCATCTATGATAAACAGACGGGAAAGCTTGTGAATCGACTGGATCTGAGCATCCCCGCTGGTCCTGCGAAAGGTCAGCCTGCCAATCCTTTAGCCCAATATACGCCTGTACCTTATATTTATAAGTCGGAACATATTACTAATCGTACAACGAAGCCAGGCACTCCATCTGGCGTAAATGCTTGGGACACTGGTCGCTACCAGCTTGACATCATTGGAGGCTTCTCCGATGGATTCCATTTCTATCCTGTCATTGTGCATGGACAGCAGGCCACCATCTACTTGCATCACAACATGTTAGAGTATGGTCACGAGTATTATGTCACCATCGACAAAGGTGTGTTGGAGGGATTCGACGGCATCAAGGGCAAGAAGGGTTGGACTTTCCGTACGAAGACTGCTCCGCCATCTCCTGAACAGCGGCGGCTCGTCGTGGCTGCTGATGGTAGTGGTGACTTTTCTACGGTTCAGGGGGCGATGGATTTCATCCCTGATTTCCTGACATCAGAAAGCGACCGATATACCGTATTTGTCAAAAACGGCGATTACGAGGAATTGGTCTATTTCCGCAACAAGCGTTTCGTCACCATCGAGGGCGAATCATGCGAGGGTGTGCTGGTGCATTATCCCAACAACGAGGTGTTCAATCCCCATCCTGCCGATATCAAGACCAACGAAGTGAAGGGCACGTTTCCTTCACGCCGTGCAGCCTTTGCCGCTGATAACAGCACTGACCTAATCTTCCGCAATATCACCTTGAAGACTGATTGCAAGGGGCAGGCAGAAGGCTTATTGGTGAATGGTGAACGTAATTTCTTTGAGAATGTTCACATAATCGGTGATGGTGATGCGCTACAGGCCAATGGCAGCTGCTACTGGCTGAACTGTCGCATTGACGGAGGGGGCGATACCATCTTGGGGCGAGGTCCATCCTTCTTCAATCATTGTACCATTACCAGCTATGGAGCTTTCATGTGGATCCGCAATACGGAAGAAAATCATGGCAACGTGTTTATCGACTGTTGCTTCAAGGGACTTTCCGCCTATGCCGAATTGGGCCGTCTGCCCGATAATAAAGGTAAGAACTATCCTCATGCCGAGTGTGTACTTATCAACTGCGAGTTAGAAGGTATCCCGGCTTCGGGCTGGGGAAAGGTAGACGAAGGTGCCACAACTGCTACCCTCTTGGAGTTCAACAGCCACGATCCGCAAGGCTGTCCCATCGACGTCTCTCAGCGCCACCCCTTACTCCGTCAACTCGATCCCTTCCGCGATGCCGAACTTATAGGCCGCTATTCCGATAGTCATTGGGTGTTAGGTTGGTGTCCCGTTCAGCCGCTTGTCTCGTCGAAGAGCGACGAGCAGATGTTGAGAGACTGGATCAAGGTGATTGCCTCCGATGAGTTTGGCGGGCGAAAGCCGATGTCGCCTTTCGAGGATAAGACCGTAAATTATCTGGCTCAGCAGTTAGAAGAGATAGGCCTGAAGCCTGCTTTCAACGGCAGCTGGTTTCAGCCCTTCGAGCTGATCTCTGTCACAGCCAAGCCTCAGGGCAGCAAGCTGAAGGTAAAAGGCAGAAAGCAAGCAGAGCTGCGCTATCCGGATGATGTGGTGGTGTGGACGGCTCGTGCTACCGACAAGGTGGTGCTGCCGAAGGCGGAATATGTATTCGTTGGCTTTGGCATCCATGCCCCTGAGTATGGTTGGGACGACTATGCCGACATCGATGTGAAGGGCAAGATTGTGATTGCTATGGTAAACGATCCTGGCTACTACGACGCCCAACTTTTCCGAGGACGTAATATGACCTATTATGGACGATGGCTCTATAAGTTCGAGGAGGCACGTCGTCAGGGGGCCGCAGGCTGTCTGGTGCTGCATAATACCGAGGCTGCCAGCTATGGTTGGCATGTATGTGTAAATGGTCACATGGAGGACAATCTCGCCATCTACAACCCCGATACCCGTAATGCCGATGAGCTGGCCATCAAGGGTTGGCTGCGTGAGGAAGGTGCCAGCAAACTGTTTTCTGCCGCTGGTATGAATATGGCTGAGGCGCTGGCAGCAGCCAAACGACCTGACTTCAAGAGTTTCTCGCTCAAGGTGAAAGGCGATGTCAGGATGGCTGTCTCCTACAATATTCAGCAGACCCGCAATGTGGGAGCCATCCTCCGAGGGACTGATATAGCCGACGAGGCAGTGGTGATGAATGCACACTGGGATCACCTCGGCATCGGCAAGCCCGATGAACATGGCGACTCTATCTATAACGGTGCTGCCGACAATGCCTCAGGCATGGCCAGCGCTCTGCTGGTGGCTAAGAAGTTCAAGGCGCTGCCCCAGCGGCCCCGTCGCAGCGTGCTCTTCCTCTTCCCCTCTTCCGAGGAGAGTGGACTCTTCGGCTCAGAGTATTACTGCAATCATCCGGTCATCCCCATGGAGAAGACTTCGGCATGCCTGAACTTTGAGAGCATCGGTCCTGCCGAGTTGACTCACGATGTGGTGATCTTAGGTGGCGGTGAGACCGACCTTGACCAATATTACGTGGCAGCAGCAGCGACCCAAGGCAGGACAATCTTCTTCGACGATGACAACTCTGATGGCTGGTTCTTCCGTTCCGACCATTATAACTTCGTGAAGAAGGGCGTACGTGCTGTCGTGGTGGAGAACGGTCTGAAGCCCGTAGATCCAAGCCGTCCCAACAAATACCCCATGCCCGTATGGTATCACAAGCCCTCCGACGAATATCACGACGACTGGGACTTGAGTGGTACGCTGGCGAACACCAACCTGATCTTCAGCGTCGGCCTCTCACTCGTCTTTATTCCGTAGGATTTTTCCTCATCTTAAGCTTGCCTTCTTGGATATAAAGTCCTTTCGGAGGGGTAATCAGTTGCTGACCCTGTAAATTGTAACACTTTCCTATAGTCTGATTGGATTCAACGACATGAATGCCTGTTGTTGGTTTGGGAAGATCAATCGTGACACTTAGGTCATCGGTCCTGTCTTCTCGTCCGGGGATGCCATATCGGCTGGTATCCGTCAGCATACTGCGAACGGTAGTGTTCACAAAGTCCCAAGTAAGACCCAGCTCGTCGAATTTACTATTCATAACCCCAGTCAACCTCAGCACTAACTGCGTCAACTCATAAAATGTCAGATAGGTTTGCGACTCACTTGACTTGTCTTCATTGCCTGCAGCATGGATGACGAAACCCTGCGCTACAAGGTCGCCAGCCGTCTCACTATTCACTTCCTCACTTATGAATAGGTTTGTAGTTCCTTCCTTCAACCTCTCCTTAGCCACGTTCTGGAAATCGGGCACACCTGAAAGCGAAGTGATATTCTTCGACTTTACCGACAGCTTTGTCTTATCGTTGCTGAGTGTCATCTGACGATAGCCACAAGGATAGGCCGCTGTAGAGCTGGTGATAATCTCATAAATGTCACCCGTCAAGTTATCATTCAAGTCTCTAGCTATCTCCTGGACATGGAAGTGTCCTGTCAGTACGACTCTCACACCTGATTCTATCAATCTGTCGCGCACTGTCTCATAGTCCTTTACGATATAGTCTTCATTGGTCTTCTCTATGTTCGACACATGTGGGAATAACAGGAAGTGCATCATGGCAAGCACCTGTTTCCCCTCGGAGCGAGCCTTCTCTGCACGATTGCAAACCCATGAAAGCGTAGAATTGCTCATACGTCCATGTCTGTCGCAGGCAATACCTATTACCACCAATCCGTCAACAGGTTCGCAGCAGTAGGTAAGCGATTCCGTATCCCTGTCCGAGCTTGCACCATAACCATACTGCTGATACATTTCTGCAAACGCGTTGCTGTCGACCGTTTTGGCGGGACTGGTCTTGTCGCCATCGAATATGTAAGCAGTCTCCGTGCCCAGGTCATGATCGCCCGGAATCACCAACACCCTAATACCAGAGGCTCTTAGTCTGTCGAGCTGCTTTACCACAAGCTGATGACTCACCTGCTCACCATCTTTCGTCAGGTCGCCAGTAATCAACAGCAAGTCAGGCTTGTCTGCTATCAGTTGCGGAATAAGTTCATCAAATAGCTGTGTACTGTTATCAAGCATCGTTCGCTTGCCTGCCAAATAGTTCTGCCATGCAGAGCCATTGTTGACAATCAGTTCTGGAGCCATGACATGAATGTCTGACAGAACAGTAATCTTTGTCTCGGCTATTACCTGAGTCATCGACATCAGCAAGCCTAAAGTCATACTCAAGAGTCGTTTCATCTGCATACCACTTTATTAACCTTGATGGCGCAAATATACAAAAAAAGTTGAGATGAAACTACATTTTAAAACAAAAAATAATTGGATTTCATCTTAAATAGTTATCTTTGCAACCGAATAACATAAAAACAATTAGGAAGATGGTTAAGTTAAAGGGAATGATGTTGGCGGCAATGGGCGGAATGCTCATGGGGCTTATGGCTTGTGGCGGTCAGCAATGGTCGGAGCAACAGGTAGATTCGTTTATGTTGGTCACTCAGAAAGGTGGCCCCTCTCTGGGCTATTCGCCACAGTCTGGTGTGAAGATCCTGACGGTAGATGGTTATGCCTTCAAGGATCTGAACCGTAACGACTCTCTCGATGCCTATGAAGACTGGCGACTGAGCCCTCAGGAGCGTGCTGCAGATTTGGCTTCGCAGTTGTCGATAGAAGAGATCGCAGGTCTGATGCTTTATAGCAGCCACCAGGCTGTGCCGATGATTCCAACGATGGGTTTTGGCGTTTCTACCTACAACGATGGAAAGGCGTATGAGGAGAGTGGTGCCAAGGCTTCTGACTTGAGCGACGACCAGAAGAAATTCTTAAAGGACGATCATCTGCGTGCTGTGCTGGTCACTCGGTTGGAGACACCTGCCATTGCAGCTGAGTGGAACAACAATATGCAGGCCTTCGTCGAGGGACTGGATCATGGTATCCCAGCCAACACAAGTTCCGATCCTCGTCACGAGGCAAAGGCCACGACAGAATATAATGCAGGTGCTGGCGGACAAATATCTCTTTGGCCTACCTCACTCGGACTGGCTGCAAGCTTCGATCCTCAATTGGTTTATCGCTTTGGCGAGATAGCCTCTGAAGAATATCGTGCCTTGGGTATCGCTACGGCCTTGTCGCCTCAGGTGGATATTGCTACCGATCCCCGTTGGTCGCGCTTCAGTGGCACCTTTGGTGAGGATCCTCAACTGGCTACCGATATGGCTCGCGCCTATTGTGATGCCTTCCAGACCACCCCTGAGGCTAAGGGATGGGGCATGAAGAGTGTCAACGCAATGGTGAAACATTGGTATGGCTATGGAGCTCAGGAAGGAGGTCGCGACTCTCACTATGCCTCTGGCAAATATGCCGTCTATCCAGGCAATAATCGTGAGATGCATAAGCGTTCGTTTGTCGAGGGTGCCTTCCATCTGGAGGGAGGTACAGAGATGGTTTCAGCTGTCATGCCTATCTATAGTATCCTGTGGAATCAGGATCCTTCTGGCGAGAATGTGGGTGGCAGCTACAGCAAGTGGCTCATCCAGCAGCAGCTTCGTGATGAGGCGAAGTTCGAAGGCGTGGCCTGTACTGACTGGGGCATCACCCAAGATATGAAGGTACTGGACAGTCCTCGTGGCGGTAAGCCCTGGGGAATGGAGCAGTTCAATGAGGCTGAGCGTCACTATAAGATCCTGCAGGCTGGTGTTGACCAGTTTGGTGGCAACAACGCAATTGGTCCTGTAGTGGAGGCTTATCAGATGTGGTGCAAGGAGTTTGGTGAGGAGAGCGCCCGTGAGCGTTTCGAGCTCTCTGCCCGTCGCTTGCTGCTGAATGTATTTCGTGTTGGACTCTTCGAGAATCCTTACCTCGATCCTGCCGAAACAGAGAAGATTGTGGGCAAACCAGAATTTATGCAGGAGGGTTATGAGGCTCAGCTCAAATCCATCGTCATGCTGAAGAACCATGGAAATCAGGTCCTACCAGTAAAGGATCGCAAGAAGGTGTATGTGCCCAAGCGTCATTTCCCCGCTATCCCAGGTGCTTGGGGTGGTATCTCTGAAGAAAAGACAGTGGAGCCAATAGACCTTGCATTAGTGGGGAAATATTTTGACGTGGTGGATGCGCCAGAGAAGGCTGACTTCGCCATCTGCGTTATCGAAGAGCCCAGCACAGGCTTTGGCTTCAGTTACGACGATGTGAAGAAGGGCGGCAATGGTTATCTGCCGTTCAGTTTGCAATATGAAGACTATACCGCTAAGGATGCTCGTGCTGTCAGCATCGCTGGCGGCGATCCCATGGAGAAAACGACTAACCGTAGCTTCAAGGGTAAGACCGTCAAGGCTTATAATCGCGACGATATGGTGCTAATAGCAGAGACGAAGAAGGCTATGGGCGACAAGCCCGTTATTGTTATTCTGGAAACGGGAAGACCCGTCGTGCTCTCAGAAATAGAGCCTAATGCCGATGCCATCCTCGTCTCTTTCCAAGTACAACATCAGGCCCTGCTCGATATCATCAGCGGTAAAGCAGAACCCTCAGCCCTCCTACCCATGCAGATGCCTGCCGACATGAAGACGGTAGAGGAACAACAGGAGGATGTGCCTCGCGATATGCGCTGCTATCAGGATGGCGATGGCAACACCTACGACTTCGCCTTTGGCCTCAATTGGAAAGGAGTGATCAATGATGCTCGTGTAGAAAAATATAAATAAGAAACAGTTATGATGACTAAGACCAATGCTTTTGCGATGCTTGCCATCGCTTGTATGGCACTCTTCAGTGCCTGTACCCAACAGAAGGGAACAGAAGTAACCCTTCAAGTAAAAACCCAGTATGGCATTCTGGAAGGTTTCGAACAGGATGGTGTAAAGAAGTTCCTGGGCGTTCCTTTTGCCCAGGCTCCTGTAGGCGAACTCCGTTGGAAGGCGCCTCAGCCCGTTCTGCCTTGGGAAGGTGTTCGTGAGGCCAAGCAGTTTGGCGACGATCCCATGCAACCCAACATCTTTGGCGATATGGCCTTCCGTGGCCCAGGTCGCAGCGAGGATTGTCTTTATCTGAACATTTGGACTACAGCTACGACAACTGCAGATGCCCTTCCTGTACTTATTTATTTTAATGGAGGTGGACTCATGGCAGGTTCTGGTAGTGAACCCCGTTACGACGGAAGCTCTATTGCTAAGGAAGGTGTCATTGGTGTGACAGCCAATTATCGTGAGGGTGTGTTCGGCTTTTTTGCCCATCCAGAGCTCACAGCCGCCTCCGACTACAAGGGAAGTGGTAACTATGGTTTCCTCGATCAGGTGGCTGCCATCCAGTGGGTGAAGGATAATATTCAGGCCTTTGGTGGCGATCCTGACAAGATTACCATCGTAGGTGAATCGGCAGGCTCCTTCTCAGTCTCTCTCCTCATGTGCTCTCCTCTTTCCAAGAACCTGATTGCTGGTGCCATGCTCTCTTCTGGCGCAGAGGTGCTTCCCTATAAGGCTGCCACTCAGGCTGAGGCAGAGGCTGCTGGTGCAGAACTGCTCAAATCTGCAGGTATCGCTAGTCTGGCTGATGCTATGGCGATGAATGCCGACTCACTCCAGGCCATCCTGCCTCCAAGGGGTATGGCCAGTGTGGTGCTCGATGGTTATTTTATGAAAGAGAATGCTGATGATGTCTTCGAGAAGAACGAACAGGCTCAAGTACCTCTGCTGGCTGGTTGGAACTCACTCGAAGGCCATCCCTCACAGTCCCTTAAGGGTCAGGCACCTACACTCAAGAACTATAAGGATGCCATGAAAGCCACCTTTGGCGACATGACTGACGAGATTTTCAAGGCATACGGCATTGAGACAGACGAAGATGTTTTGAGTCAGAAAGGTTTCGATCTCGCATCTGATCTCTTCACAGGTTTCCCAACCTGGAAGGTCTGCGATTACCACGCCAAGTCTGGTCTACCCGTCTATCGTTACCACTATATGCATCCACGTCCTCAGGTTTCTGCCAAGATGGGCGATAAGGTTGGTGCATTGGCAGGTGGTGTCCGCGAGAAGACTGCCGAAGAGAAGAAAGCTGAGGCTCAGCAGCCTGCCATCGCTCCTGGTGCTGTTCACTCTGCAGATATCGAGTATGCCATGGGTACCCTCGATACCAACGAGTACTACGATTGGCAGGATGAGGACTATGCCATCTCAAAGCTGTTCCTCTCTTACTATGCCAACTTCTGCAAGACTGGTAATCCTAATGGTGAAGGACTGCCTCAATGGTCTGCCATCACCAAGGAGAATCTCGATGCCGCTCCTGTCATGAAGATTGACGTCGAATCAGCCGAGGTCGCCTCTTCAGAAAAGGAGAATGCATATCGCACCCTCGAGAAATTCTATAAAAGTAAGAAATAACCCCTAAAAACAATCAATATGGAAAAGACCCTTGTTTTATTAAAGCCCAGTTGTGTACAGCGTCAACTGATTGGTGAAATTGTGAACCGTTTTGAGCGTCGCGGACTCCGTGTGGCAGGTATGAAGATGATGCAGCTCAGTGATGAGATCCTGCGCGAGCATTATGCTCACCTCGTTGACAAACCTTTCTTCCCCTCATTGACAGCTTCCATGCAGACATCACCTGTAGTAGCGCTCGCCCTCGAAGGCGTGGATGCCGTACAAGTGGTACGCACTATGACTGGCTCCACCAACGGACGTGAGGCTGCACCTGGAACCATCCGAGGCGATTACTCGATGAGCAACCAGCAGAACATCGTCCATGCCAGTGACTCTACGTCGAATGCCGAAATAGAGTTGAAACGTTTCTTCCGCGACGAGGAGATTTTCGACTATACCAGTGGTGCCTTCAACTATATCTATGGCGAAGGCGAGGCTAAATAACATCAATTTTAGTTTCTGAGAAACAAAGTCCAGGTTTGCTCTAAACAGACCTGGACTGTATCTTTGTGCCATGTTATTAAGATTCCTTTTAGCAATAATCATGATGATGACCTCATGCAATGAACAAAAAACGCCTGTGGTGAGACCTGCCACCCAGGCCAACCGATTCTATACGGGCAATCCAGAGGAGTTGAGTCAGGAGGTGGATAGTTTCCTGGCACTCCATAGTAGCAGAACCACATATCAAAATGTGGCAGCACTCATCGTGCCCCATGCTGGCTACTATTTCTCTGGCAATGTGGCTGCATCGGCTTATATGACACTCAACCCCAAGAAGTCGTACAAGCGTATCTTTCTCTTGGGACCAAGTCACCACGAATGGCTCAACGGGGCCTCAGTGAATAGCAAGGTGGATTATTACGCGACGCCATTAGGAAATGTGAAGGTAGATCGCGAAACAGCACAACAGCTGATAGATGCAGATAGTGTATTCAGTTATAAGGCTGCCGCCCATGCGCAGGAGCATTGCTTGGAGGTACAACTACCATTCCTGCAACGGAGACTTGATGAGGTGCCTCCCATCGTGCCCATCATCATTTCTACCAACGATTACTCCAAGTTAAAGCGGATGGCTGAGATGCTGAGACCCTATTTCACTGATGACAACCTCTTTATAATCAGTAGCGATTTTTCGCACTATCCTTCGTACGAGGATGCCTATGAGGTGGATACCAAGACGGGAAAGGCTATTGAGACGGGCGATGTGGAGCAGCTAATTGCCACCATTGAAAACAATGCCGATAGTGGCAAGCGCAATCTGGCTACAAGCGCCTGTGGCGAGTTTCCCATTATCACGCTGATGCTGATGTTGAACCACAACTACGAGATCAAGCATCTGATGTATCAGAACTCAGGCGATATTGATAACCACGACCATAGTCGTGTGGTAGGCTATCATGCTTTCGCTTTCCTTCGCAAACAGATATCGGAAACAGAATTCACCCTTACCGATGCTGACAAGAAACAACTGAAGGAAATAGCCCTTCAGAGCATCAAAGACTCCCTCGATAGCAAGCCTATCGCGCGGCCAACTCTTCATTCTCAATTATCAATTCTCAACTCAAAGTGCGGCGCCTTCGTTTCTCTCCACAAATATGGTCGGCTTCGTGGTTGTATCGGACACTTTGGTGAAGACTATCCTCTGCATGAGATTGTAGCTGAGATGGCGCGTGCTGCCGCTTTCGAAGATCCACGTTTCACACCCGTGACTCGAGAAGAGTTAGATGATATCGACATCGAGATCTCCGTGCTTACACCTATGCGCCGCATCCAGAGTATTGATGAGTTTGAGTTGCATCGTCATGGCATTTATATCCGTAAAGGCTTCCGCAGCGGCACCTTCCTCCCACAGGTGGCCGACGAGGTAAACTGGACTAAGGAAGAGTTCATTGGTCATTGCTCACAAGATAAGGCTGGACTTGGTTGGGATGGTTGGCGCGATGCGGAACTCTATGTTTACGAAGCAATAGTGTTCTGATGGAGTGTAGGTATTATCAGACATTAGAGGACGGAAAGGTGGAGTGCCAACTCTGTCCACACCATTGCAAGATAGCCAATGGCAAGACGGGGCTCTGTCGTAGTCGTCGTAACCAAAACGGTATACTCGTCAGTGAGGTATATGCCAAACCCTGTTCGCTGGCTATCGACCCAATCGAGAAAAAACCACTCTACCACTTCCATCCTGGCACCACCTGTCTATCCCTCGCTTGCACGGGTTGTAACTTCCGTTGTCTGAACTGTCAGAACCACGATATCTCTCAAGTATCACCATCTGACGCCGACTACTATAACCTTGCCCCCTCGGAACTCGTAGCACTCTGCCAAAAACACCATTGTCCAGGCATTGCCTACACTTACACAGAGCCCCTCACCTACTTGGAATACATCACGGATTGCGCACGTCTGGCACATGAGGCTGGGTTGTGGAATATTCTCGTCACAGCAGGCTACGTCTGTCAGAAACCTTTAGCCGACCTGTTACCTTATCTTGACGCAGCAAATATCGACTTGAAATCCTTTAGCGATGAAATCTATAGTAAGGTAAGTGGTGGACATCTGCAACCTGTGCTCGACACTATCCTCGCCATGAAGCAAGCTGGGGTGTGGGTAGAAATCACCAACCTCATCATTCCTGGCATCAACGACGATATGCAGATGATTCGAAGGATGTGTCACTGGCTAAAGGAGAACAACCTTAAAGAGGCTCCTCTTCATTTTAGCCGTTTCTTCCCTCGCTATAAGATGCAGCATCTTACCCCAACACCTATCCAGACGCTTAAAAACGCCAAACAGATAGCTAAAGAAGAAGGCATCCGCTATGTGTACTTAGGAAATGTCTAACGAATGATTAATCCACCATTGGGTTGAATCACCACCTTGGCTTTACCCTTCTTATCAATCTTCAGGGTAGTCATGGTGGGTTCGCCTTTTTGATTGTCTATGTAAATCGTTGGAGTCTTACCAACGAACATAGACAAGTCGAGGGTCAGCTTCAGTGGTTCCTTTTGTGCATTCAGACCTGCGATATACCAATCATCTCCATGGCGACGAGCCAAAACCACATACTTGCCAGGATAACCATCGATGAAACGTGTCTCATCCCAAGTGGTAGGCAGACCTTTCAGGAAGTCGAGCTCGAACTGTGGCAACTCCTGCAAATTGTTGGGATACATGGCCACGCACTGGATAGAAGTCTGGTTGGTGATACCAGAAGCCATCTCGAAGATGTCAGTAGTCTTGCGAGAATGGCGACTCTTGTTGTCGCGGCTCAGATACTTGTTCATAATCACACCACCCCAGTCGATAGATGCCACAGCATTGCGACAGAAAGGATGCAAAGTAAGATCGAATGGCTCGTGAATAGCTGCGCCCTCGCCAAAGAATACGTTCTCGCTGGCCAAAACAGCCTCAGAAGCTACGTAGTTGGGGAACATACGCTCCCAACCGCGAGGCAGGGTACATCCATGGAAGATACACTGAATGCCATAACGATTGGCATCTACCATAATATCTTCGTAGAGCTGCAAAGTCTCCTGTTTATCGCCTCCAAAGAAATCGACCTTGATGCCCTTAACGCCAATCTCCTGCAACCACTTGAACTCACGATTGCGAGCCAGCGATGTGTTCAGACAGTTACGTGGTCCCTGGGGTGCATCGTTCCAATAACCATTTGAGTTGTACCAGAGCATCAGCGATACGCCCTTAGACTGGGCATAGCGAGAAAGCTCTACCATTTTGTCGCGACCTATCTGTGTATCCCAAAGGGCGTCTACCAAACAATACTCATACCCCATTGTAGATGCGAGATCGATCAGATGAACCTGATCCTTATAATTGGTAGCACCATCCTGCCAGATAAGCCAGCTCCAGGTGTAGCGACCTGGCTTATAATCGTAAGCAGGCTCATAGAGAGGATCTACCACATCGTAACTTACAGTTGTCTCTACGATTGGCTTCAGTGTTGAACCCACCGTAATAGTACGCCAAGGAGTTTCACCGGGCAACGACATAGCCACAAACTCTGAGCCGAATCCACCATTCTCGCCCTTGTCAGGGAATGCGATGGTATAGCCTACACCCGGCTGATAATCAGACACATGTGTGCCGCAGTAAGCACCAGTGGTACCTGTCTCGCTCACTAGAGCCCATCCATCAGGCAGATGGAACATCAATGGGAAGGTATAACCACGACCATAGTGCGACTTAACGTTCATCTGTCCATCTACGCTGTAGCCCTCCTCGTAACTTGGTTTTGTGTTTGCCCAACCAGTTTCAGGACCAATCTGTGGGGTGATAAATGTTGTGGTTCCATCAGGGAAGTTAAAGCTGGTAGCCTCACCAAATATCAGTGTACGCTGCTTGTCGCGAGGACCCTTTGCGATACCATACTTAAAGGCCACATCGTTATCCGAGACCATAAAGGTGATGGTCATCTGCTGTTTTTTCTCATTCTCAACAGTCAGCACCAATTTATTGGCCTTGTAGTCGATGTGAGAGGTCTTGATGGTGCGCATATCGTAATGCTTCTCTACAGCCTCAGTCTTGTTGCCAACGATTTTCAGTCCGTTGGTAAGATCACCAATACTGGTGTTCAGTCCCAAGTTTGATTTTGCAACCATCTGTTTACCATCCAGCGATACCTGATAGGTAACCTTACCACTTTCGTTGCGTACGACTACCTCCAGATTGCCACTTGGGGACTTTACCTTAATTTCCTCAGTCTGACAAAGGGCTGAAGAGGCTTCCTTGAAGGCATCCATAATAGCAGTGGGGCGATGATTACGGAAGGCACCAAGTTTGTAATGGCCTTCAGCCTCGGGTGCCCAATAGAAGATACCCTTGCAATGTCCGCCCGTCTGATGACGAGCTGCGTTGATAAGACGATTCAGGAAAAGTTTGCCTTCGTCAGGATGATCGGCATCATAGCCTGTTTCAACGATCATCAGCGGTGTGTGATAGGCATCCCAAAGTTGGTTGATGTTGGCAATGGCTTTCTCTAAAGTTTCATCTTCGCTTTGCGTCAGTTTGGCGTCGATATCCCAATAGGGATAAATACTCATACCTATCATGTCCCACTTGGCACCATATCTCTTGAGCCCCTCGAAGATATGCAGATAACGTTTAGGATCACAGCCTCCATCGAGGTGAACAATACAGAGGGCATCAGGGTAGACCTCCTTTACTGCATTATAGCCAGCCTGAGTGAGACCTGCATACTGCTCCATATTCTCGGAAGAGCGGCCCATGGGCCAGAGGAAACCATTGGTGGTCTCATTGCCAACCTGCACCCACTTCACGTCGATACCGTTTTCTTTCAACAACTGCAGAGTCTCACGGGTATGCTGAGCCAACGCTGACTTCATCTGCTCATAGTTCATCTCCTCCCAAGCCTTGGGAATATTCTGTTTACCAGGATCAGCCCACCAGTCACTATAATGGAAATCTATCATGATGGCCATATCGAGTTCCTTAGCACGGAGCGCAAGCTTCAGCACGTCCTCCTTGCTACTAAATCCACCTCTGGGATTAACCCAAACACGATATCGAGCAGCATTCAAACCATACGACTTCATGAGCCTTGTATTCTCACACGACTCGCCTTGGGCATTAAAGAGTTGCTGGCCAAAAGACTCAAGAGTGGACGTACCACTGATATCAGCACCCAACCAAAAGGTATCATCTGCAAAGGTAGGCAACATCAGCATCAGCATTGCCAAGAGGGAAAATAATCTCTTCATTTTCTATCTATTTTAGTTCTTTACCGCTGTTCATGCGGGTTAAAGTTTTGTAATATTGGGTGCAAATATAGCATTTTTTTTGTAATAATCAGTACTTTTGCACAAAATTAATTTAGGAAAATGGAATATATGTCGCAAGAGGGCTTCGATAAACTCGTGGCCGAACTGAAAGAACTGGAAAACGTAGAGCTTCCCGCAGTGAGGGATGCCATCGCTGAAGCCCGTGACAAGGGTGATCTCAGCGAGAATTTCGAATATCATGCCGCCAAGCGCGAACAGTCCAGACTGCTGGGTAGGATACGTTTCATGCAGAAGGTACTGGAGAATGCCAGGGTCATCGACAAGTCGAAACTCGGTGGTGACAGCGTAGGACTACTCAGTAAGGTGGAAATGACCAATCTGGCCAACAATGCCCGTATGACCTATACCATCGTCAGTCCCCACGAGGCCAACCTGCGTGAGGGAAAGATATCCATCAAATCGCCTATCGCCCAGGCCTTGTTAAACAAAAAAGCAGGCGACACTGTAGAAGTACGTGTACCTGCTGGATTGATGAAACTCCGTATTGAGAGTATAGAACTTTAGGCGCCAGACATCTTATAAAGGATAAATACATAGCTTCCCCCGACGATCACTACAAAGGCGACAAAGATCAACACAGAGAGACTAATGTAGCCCAATACCCGTTTCTTGGAAAAACCAGAGAACTGTTTGAGGGTTACAAAGATCATCAGCAAGGCTATGAGTTTGAGGAGCCCAGAATTAAACAGCGTACCCAGGATAGAGTATATACTATACATATTCGAGGTATAGACCAGCGCTACAAAGAATTCTGAGAAACGGAGGTCGGGAATGATGGGCGACTTGCGGAAGAAGTAATACAAGGGTATAGACACCAGCATCAGCATAACCAGCGCAAAGATGGCCGGATATTTCTTGCGTAGCATATTCATCCAGTTGGCCGTTTTCACGCCTCCTTTGTACATGGGATTCTCCACCTCCACATCATTAATAGTAATGTTGCCGTTATTCATCTCAACATGTTTACTATGTTTCCTGGCCTCCTCCACGATTTCCTTTTTTGCTTCCTTCACCTCGTCCTTCGCCTCTTCTTCGGCAGTAAGTCCCAGGCCATGTTCTACCACCAGCGAGAAGGCTGTTAGCAGGAAGAACATCTTAAAAGGAGGGAAATAAGCCGACTGCATACCTCTGAGATAATCGCGGATCATATAGCCAGGTCGGAACATCAGATCGCGCAAACTACGGAACATACTACGGTTGCCAATGCCCCACACATCGAGGAAGTGCATGAAAGCTTTTTTGAAGGAGAAGCGCCCCACCTTGGCCGATTGTCCACAACGCGGACAGAAATTGCCCTGATATCTCGTGCCACAGGAAGCACAGACGTGTACCTCCTCAGAGAGCGGGGCTAATTCATAAGATCGGTGCTGCCAGATATGGAAGGCCCGCAACCATATTTTTCGTTGGCTCTTATTGGTAATATATTCCAATGCTCGCATAGCAGATAAGTAAAATATGGTTGCAAAAATACACATTATCTTTAATATGTGCAAGTAAAATCGGAAAAGTTTGGTTGTATGAGGAATATTATGTACTTTTGCACCTGACAAAAAATGGATAACAGATATGAAGAAAACAGCTTTGGCACTTTTAGGGTGGCTGATGGTTCTTACAACTGCCTCAGCACAGGGAGAGAATAACCAAGTTATCAGCACCACTAATGGACTGGTGAGCGGCATCATGCAAGAGGGCACGATGGCCTGGTTAGGTATTCCCTATGCAAAGGTTGAACGGTTTATGCCCCCATTACCCGTTGAGAAGTGGGAAGGTGTAAGAGCCTGCGACCACTGGGGACCACAGACCATGCAACAAACCTGGGGCAAGCAACTCTCAGAAGACGAGATGTCGGAGAACTGCTGTGTGCTGAACGTATGGACCACTGACACCAAGGCATGTAAGCCTGTGATGCTGTGGCTCCATGGAGGTGGCTTCGACTCTGGTACGTCAGAATGGGATCCCGGTATGCAACTGGCCAAAAAAGATGTGGTAGTTGTTAGCATCAACCATCGTCTGAACATTCTCGGTTTCCTCGATCTCTCAGCTGTTTCTGATAAATACAAATATTCTGGCAATGTGGGCATGCTCGACGTGGTTCAGGCCTTAGAATGGATTCGTGACAACATTGCCAACTTCGGAGGCGACCCTAAGAACGTGACTGTATTTGGTGAATCAGGCGGAGGCGGCAAGGTGGGCACGCTGTTAAGTATGCCAGCTGCCAGAGGACTTTTCCATAAGGCCATCATCATGAGTGGCACCATCCTCAACGTGAACACCAAACAGATGACTGAAGAGCTTGGCAAAGCTGTTGTAAAGGAACTAGGTATCACAGAAAAGGATATAGACCGTATCAAGGATGTGCCTTATCAGGAACTCTACGATGCTGGTCAGCGGGCGATGGCAGCCAGTATAGGCACTCGTAAGCCTGGTACCCCAATGATGTGGGGATTTGGTCCAACACCCGATGGTGAGACCCTGCTCCAACAACCCTTCCAACCGAACTTCGCCAGCATTAGCGATGATATCCCCATCATGATTGGCACTACGTTCAACGAACTCCAGAGACTGCACTATAACCGCGAACTGACCCTTGAGGATGCCAAGAAAGAGTTGAAACCAACCTTCGGCGACGAAACGGAGGCTTATATCGCTGCCTTTGCCAAGGCTTATCCCGATTATACACCTCAGGACTTGCTGAGTATCGACTGGCTCTTCCGTCCGAAGACTATCATCACAGCCGATGCTATTGCCGAGAGTCGCAAGGCTCCCACCTATATGTATATGTTCACCTGGCGTTCACCACTGAACAATGGCTCTATCCATGGTCACGAACTCAAATTCTGTTTCAATACACTCCATAGGGCTAAAAATGACTTGCCTCAGCCTACTGCAGACGATCTGAAGTTGGCCGATACGATGAGTAACGTGTGGGCTCAGTTTGCCAAGACAGGCAATCCAAACATCGAGGGACTTCCCTCATGGCAGGTCTATACGGCTGAAAATGGCGAGCTGATGGTGTTCAATCACAAATGCTACATCCGTCATAATCCTGATCGTGAGTTGGAACAGATTATCAATCGTCACTGCTTTAAACAGCTTGATGAGTTCAGAAAGAAGAAATAACCATTTAATAAAATAATGAGACTGTATACCGACCTTTTCCTAGACTTCGACGATACACTCTACGATACGCATGGTAATGCCGTTATTGCCTTGCACGAACTTTTTGAGACCCTACAACTAGGACAGTATTTCGCTGACCCCGAGGTTTTCTACGACGAATACTGGAAAGCCAACATCGATCTTTGGACGCGTTATTCAAAAGAAGAGATCACGCGCGACTACCTGATTGTGGAGCGTTTCCGGCGTCCGCTGAGTTTCGTCAAAGGACTAGACCCCACAGAAGAATATTGTCTGAAGGCCAGCGACCTGTTTCTCGACTATTGTTCCTCGAAGCCCGGACTTGTAGAAGGTGCCCATGAACTGGTGGATTACCTGAAGAACAAAGGTTATCGGATGCATATCTGCAGCAACGGATTCCATGAGGTGCAATACAAGAAACTGCGCGCTTGCGGACTATTCGACTATTTTGATACCATCATCCTCAGTGAGGATGCAGGAGCCAATAAACCCTCCAAGCAGTTCTTCGACTATGCTTTACAGAAGTCGGGGGCCGTTAAGGCAAAGACACTGATGATAGGCGATAACTTCAATACGGACATCCTCGGCGCCAAACAGGCTGGCTTCGACACAGCCTATTTCAACCGTTTTCCAGACTATCCTGCGCCAGAACCAGCTACCTTTGAGGTTACAAACCTTAGCCAACTGATGGATATCTTATGAGCTAAAAAATTAAACCAGTATTATGGAGCAACTGTTGCATTATGTGTGGAAACATAAATTGTTCCCACTAAGAGAACTGAGGACAAGTGACGGTCAGACCGTTGAGGTGATTGACTCCGGCTTGCACAACCGCAATGCTGGCCCAGACTTCTTTAACGCAAAAGTAAGGATTGGTCAGACGTTATGGGTGGGCAATGTGGAAATACACGATAAATCATCGGATTGGTATCTGCATGGCCATGACAA
The DNA here is from genome assembly GCA_902798285.1 of uncultured Prevotella sp. Lineage (GTDB taxonomy): Bacteria > Bacteroidota > Bacteroidia > Bacteroidales > Bacteroidaceae > Prevotella. The sequence goes on from CADBVZ010000007.1 coordinate 59,088, forward strand.
GGACCGTAATTATGATAACGTGATACTCCATGTTGCTGGAGTACTCGACGCTGAAGTGATGAATACCAATGGCGAGTTTATCCGTCAGATGCAGCTCGACGTGCCAGCAATGGTCAAGGAACATTATGATGAGCTATTGAAGACTGACAGCTATCCGCCCTGCTATAAAGTTATCCCAGAACTGACACAACTCACAGTACATGCTTGGATGGCTGCCTTACAGACAGAACGATTGGAACAGAAAACGGAGGCAATCCGCAAAAGGGTGGATTTGTGTGGTGGTTCATGGGAGGACGGCTACTTTATGACACTAGCCCGCAACTATGGTTTTGGTGTCAATGGCGACGTTTTTGAGCAATGGGCACAAAGTATTCCACTTCAAGCAGTAGCTCATCATCGTGATGACCTCTTCCAGATTGAGGCCATCTTCATGGGACAGGCTGGACTTCTGGAATTGGAGGCTATTCCCGAGTATTATCAAAAAGATGCCCTCAACGAGGGCTACTTCAGCAAATTGCGCAATGAATACCTCTATCTAGCTCACAAATTCTCGATGGAACCTATAGATTATAAACTCTGGCGATTCCTCAGATTACGTCCTCAGAACTTCCCCCATATCCGCATTTCCCAGCTTGCCAATCTTTACTATCAACAAAAAGCAAGTTTGAGTCAACTAGTGGAGTGTGAGACTGTTGAGGAGCTGAAGGCGCTATTTTCTTCGTACGTCACCCCCTATTGGGAGACGCATTATACCTTCGGCTCCACCAGTTCCAAGAACGAGAAGCACCTGACCTACGGCTCACTTAATCTTCTAATTATCAATACAGCTATCCCTATGCTCTTCGCCTACGGACGGCATTGTTCAAAAGAGGTACTTTGCGATCGCGCTTTTGATTTATTGGATCAGTTGAAGGCTGAGAATAATCACATTATCCGAATGTGGCAGCAGGTGGGATTGCCCGTTCAAACGGCCGGCGATTCACAAGCCCTCATCCAACTCAAAAAGGAATATTGCGACAAGAAAGATTGTCTTCGCTGTCGTTTTGGTTATGAATATTTGAAAAGAAAATAAGAATGATGAATACAGAAGAACTATTCTACACAATGGCGCTGACGCGTCTCACGTTTTTTAATTATCAGCAGGCATTGGAGTTGTATAAAACTGTTGGCAGTGCTCAGCTGTTGTATGAGCACAGAAATGAAATCGGCGACATCGTTGAGGAAGCATCTCCCAGACTGACGGAAGCCCTCAAAGACTGGGATGAGGCGATGAAACGGACGGATTATGAGTTGAAATACATGCAGGAACATGGCATCAAGGCGTTCACATTGACCGATAACGACTATCCCCAGCGACTCAAGGAATGTCCTGATGCGCCAATCGTACTCTATTATTTAGGTAACAGTGATCTGAACCAAGCTAAGATCATCAGTATCATCGGCACACGCCACATGACTACCTATGGACAGGATCTGATCCGTTCCTTTATCAGAGACCTAAAGGCACAATGTCCTCAGGTGTTGGTAGTCAGTGGACTGGCCTATGGTGTTGATATCAATGCCCATCGCGAATCCTTGAAGAATGGCTACGACACAGTGGGGGTGCTGGCTCATGGTCTCGACCAAATTTATCCTTACCATCATCGTGGAACAGCCGCCGAGATGGTAAAACATGGTGGTTTGCTCACAGAATTTATGACCCAGACCAATGCCGATAAGCCCAATTTCGTACGCAGAAACCGCATTGTAGCAGGTATGGCAGATGCAACCATCCTCGTGGAGAGTGCAGAAAAAGGCGGAGGTCTCATCACCTGCGAGATAGCCCAGAGTTATGATCGCAACGTGTTCGCTTTCCCAGGAAATGTGGGGGCCGAGTTCTCCAAGGGCTGTAATAACCTGATTCGCGACAACGGAGCAGCCCTCATCACCAATGCCGATGACTTCGTAAAGGCCATGGGATGGGAAGATGAAGCCATACGTCAGAGAGCTAACCACGTAGGCATAGAGCGAAGTCTTTTCCCAGAGCTTACACCAGAAGAAGAACAGATTGTCAACCTGCTACAACAGACCAACGACCTGCAACTGAACATCCTCAGCGTCAAAACAGGTCAACCCATCGGCAAACTAACAGCTCTCCTCTTCCAACTCGAGATGAAAGGCGTCCTCAAACCCCTAGCTGGCGGTTCATACCACCTATTGGCCTGAGTCCTCGTGGATGCTTTCGGCCATGAGGCGATAGATCTGGCGGGTGCGCTCGTCGGGGATGAGGGCCAGTTGCCGATTCATAACATTAACATCGTAGCGGACCATGGGACCAGTCTGGGCATCCTTAGGTGACATCTCTGACACTTTTTTGGCCGTTTCATCGATTAGTGGGAGGTAGAGTTTCCAGTCGATTTCTTCTTCCTGAAGCACTCGTTCTGCCAAGCGATAGCAATGGTTTGTGAGATTACAGGCGAAGACTGCAGCGAGATGAAGTTTCTTACGCTTCTCCGAATCGCAGTCTACCACATGGTCGGAGATGCTTTCTGCAAGTGAGCGAATAATGGCAAGATCCTCTTTGCTAGAAGCCTCGATGAAACATGGGATGGGAAGGAAATATACCTTTCGAGCCTTTGAGAAGGTCTGCATGGGATAGAGCACACCATAATGATTGGCTTTCCCCTTGAAGATATCCATCAGCACACTACCAGCAGTATGCACAAACAGGGCATGAGGACATTTGTGACAGATAGAATCGGCTATTTGGCTGATGGCATCATCTTTTACTGACAGGATATAAACATCAGCATTTAGGTAGATTTTATCGAGATTTGTCGTATGGATGCAACCCAATTTATCTGCCAATTCCTTGGCATGAGCATCTGTACGACTATAGACTTGGATGATTTCCTCGCCAGCTGCTTTCAGGGCGAGAGAGAGATGCGTGGCCAGATTGCCTGAGCCGATAAAAGCGATTTTCATAAGAGTCCTTTAAACAGAAGGTATGGGTCGATGATGATCTGATGAGTACAATGGGGGACGATGGTTTTGGCCATTCCACCAGTGGCGATGATATGGACATCGGCAGAAAGTGTGGGTAGGAGCTTATCAATAAGTCCATCGATCATAGTAGCAGTGCCATAGAGGATACCACTTTGCATGCACTCGAGGGTGTTCCGACCGATGAAATGGGCTGGTTTCTCGATGGTGATAGAAGAGAGTTGCGAGGCACGAGTGCTGAGTGCGCTGAGCGATGTCTTAACGCCAGGAATAATCAATCCACCAAGAAAATGCGCGTTTTCATCGATAACTCCCAATGTGGTTGCTGTACCAAAGTCGATAACAATAGCAGGTACACCATAGCACTTTGCTGCGCCGATAGCATCGGCTAATCGGTCCTTGCCCAACTGCGAAGGCGACTCGACATCGATGCTGACAATACCCTCGGCATCGGCTATCGAGAAGAAATGTGGTGTGATGCCTGTCAGGTCGACTACGGCCTGCGCAAGGTCATCATTTACCTCAGGTACTACCGATGAAACGGTGATTTTTTCAATATCAGCAATCTCAACACCATATTTGCGGAAACCCTGGCGAAGCTCGTAGCGGAAGAAACTGGCCGTCTCTTCTTTCTTAGTCTTGAAACGCCATGTAGCAGTGATGTCGCCGTTGTTATAAGCTAGAGCGATAACAACGGTGGAATTGCCGATATCTATCAGAACATGCATAACGTACTAGAGTGTTAGGATATGCGAGAGAATTAGGTCGGCAGTTTCTTCCTTAGAACACAAAGGCAACTCGGTAACTGCGTCGCTGGTAATGATTGTAACCTTGTTAGTGTCGACTGCAAAGCCTGTATTGCCATCTGCGATAGAGTTGGCGCAGATCATATCTGCGCGTTTCTTATCAAGCTTGGCTCGCGAGTTCTCGATCAAATTCTCCGTTTCCATCGAGAATCCTACCAATGTCTGACCTGCTTTCTTGTGCTCACCAAGCCAACCCAGAATGTCTTGAGTGCGCTTAAGCTGAATGGCCATTTCGCCATCGTGTTTCTTCACCTTCTGGTCAGAATATTCAGCTGGTGTATAGTCGGCCACTGCACTGCACATAATCACCACATCGGCCTCAGCGCTGCGACTGGTAACGGCATCAAACATATCAGCAGCACTTTTAACAGGTACTAAATCCACACCCTCAAAAGACTTGATGTTAACAGGACCAGAAACCAGCATAACCTCAGCGCCACGCAGACGGGCCATCTTGGCTATTGCGTAGCCCATCTTACCAGAAGAGTGGTTAGTAATATAGCGCACAGGATCGATAGCCTCTTGTGTTGGACCAGCGGTAATCAGGAATCGCTTGCCTTTAAGATCGTGTTCCTTGGCCATAAACGTGAGGATATGTTCTACGATTACCTCCTCAGAGTTCATCTTGCCAGTGCCCGTATCGCCACAAGCCAGTCGGCCCACAATAGGATCGATAATATGATAGCCATAGCCCTTAAGTTTAACAAGATTGTCCTGCAGGATAGGATTCTCCCACATGCCAGTATTCATGGCAGGCGCAATAAGCTTTGGAGCGCGTGTGGCCAGCATGGTAGTAGTGAGCATATCGTCGCAGATACCATGAGCCAGTTTGCCGATGACATTAGCTGTACAGGGAGCCACCACAAACAGGTCGCCACGCTTGGCCAGCGACACATGCTTGACATCGAACGAGAAGTTACGATCAAAGGTATCAACGATGCACTTATTGTTGGTAAGTGTCTCGAACGTCATCGGTGTGATGAACTTGGTGGCGTTCTGAGTCATAATCACATGCACATCGGCATGCAACTTGATGAGCATCGAGGTCAGATTGGCGCTCTTGTAGGCAGCAATACCGCCCGTAACGCCTAGTACGATGGTTTTTCCTGTCAGCATAGTGTTATTGGACTTTTTGACTATTTTATTGCTCTTTGAGTAGGCCGTGTTTCTCGTAGTTAGCCTTACGTACAATACGATTGTTCTCGTCTACGAAGAGTACGGTAGGCTTGTGACTCTTAGCCTCTTCAGGAGTCATATAGGCATATGCCATGATGATTACCTTATCACCTACGTTCACACATTTGGCAGCAGCTCCATTCAGACAGATAATACCTGAGCCAGCCTCACCAGCGATAGCGTAGGTCTCAAAGCGGTTGCCATTGTCAACATCGGCAATCTCCACCTTCTCGTACTCAAGAATGCCACTCTCGCGCAGCAGGTCTGAGTCGATGGTGATACTGCCCACATAGTCCAGATCGGCCTGGGTAACCACGGCACGATGAATCTTAGCTTTCAGCAGCGTGATATCCATACCTATATTATATATTAACGATGAAATTGTCGATGAGTCGGGTCTTGCCGATATACACGGCGATAGCCACCAGCACCTCGCCTTCGATACGGGCTGTTCGTTGGATGTTCTCAAAGTCTACCACTTCTACGTAGTCGATACGAGCCATTAGCTCAGTCTCCAGGTTCTGACGGATGATAGAAATAACCTTCTGTGCATCGCGCTCGCCAGCCTCGATAGCTTCTTTACCTTTCTTCAGACTCTTAGAAAGAATCAGCGCAGCCTGACGCTCTGCTGCGTTGAGATAGGTATTGCGGCTCGACTTGGCCAAGCCATCCTCCTCACGGACGATAGGACAGGGCACAATCTCAAGTGGGAAGTTCAGATCGCGCACAAAACGCTTCACTGTAGCCAACTGCTGGGCATCCTTCTGTCCAAAGTATGCACGATCGGGACCTACGATATTAAAGAGCTTACCCACTACGGTACACACACCACGGAAGTGAACAGGACGAACAGCACCACAAAGCAGTTCGGTAGTCTCTGTGGTATCGATAAACGAGGTAAAGTGACCAGGATACATCTCAGAAGGTTCCGGATTAAAGATCAAATCTCCCCCAGCCTCTTCTACCTTCTCCATATCGCGATTCAGGTCACGAGGATAAGCCTCCAGATCCTCGTTAGGTCCAAACTGGATGGGGTTTACAAATACAGAAACCACAGTGCGGTCGTTCTGACTGGCCGACTTGCGGATAAGACTCTGATGACCCTCGTGCAGGAATCCCATCGTGGGCACCAGTCCTACTGTGAGTCCCTCTTTACGCCAACCGGCTACAATCTCTCTTACCTCCTTTACTGTCTTAACAACTTTCATATTCTCTTATCTTCTTACTTCTTCTAACTCCGTTTCAAAAAGCGCCTGCATCACCTCTTCGCTGATGGCATAGGTATGCCCTGCTGCTGGGAAGGTACGCTCTTCGCACTCTTGTTTATATTGTTTAAAAGCCTCAAGCATCACACTGTGCAAGTCGGCATATTTCTTCACGAACTTAGGTATGAAGCCATCGTTATAGCCTAACATATCCTGATAAACCAGCACCTGTCCGTCGCAGCCATTGCCTGCTCCGATACCAATGGTCAATGCCTTGGTCTGTGAGGTAATGAGCTTTGCTAAAGCAGCTGGCACACACTCTAATGTGATAGCGAAAGCACCAGCTTCTTCCACTGCCTGGGCATCCTTGATCAGTTTTTGGGCCTGTTCTAAGGATTTACCTTGTACCTTATAACCACCCATGGCATTAACGGATTGTGGAGTGAGTCCGATATGAGCCACAACAGGAATACCAGCCTCAACGATGGCCTTGATACGATCGGCATATTCCACGCCACCCTCCAACTTCACGGCCTGGCAGTTCGTCTCTTTCATGATACGTCCTGCATTACGGACAGCATCCTCTACCGATATCTGGTAAGACATAAAAGGCATGTCAATCACCACAAAAGCCTGTTTGGCACCACGCACCACAGCCTTGCCATGATGAATCATGTCATCTACTGTTACGGCGAGTGTATTCTCATAGCCCAGCATCACATTGCCGAGAGAGTCGCCAACCAAGATCATATCGATTCCGGCCTCATCAATGGTGCAGGCCGTATGATAATCGTAAGCCGTCAGCATACTGACTGGCTGCTTTCCCTTACATTCAAGTAAGTCAAAAATTGATTTTCTCATATCCTGAAATAGAAATCTTTGCTCTCTTCGAGGGTGCAAAAGTAGGACTTTATTTTAAAATGTACAAATTTTACTGACCTTTTTGGTTATTTTCTGTTGAATTTCATGAAATTATGAGTAAAAAGCAGTATCTTTGCAGCGTTTTAATTCGGATTAATTATGAAAATTGCTTTAATCGGCTACGGAAAGATGGGTAAGATGATTGAGCAGATTGCCATCAGCCGTGGTCATCAGATTGTGAGTATTATCGACATCGATAATCAACAGGACTTTGATTCGGCTGCTTTTGCTTCAGCCGATGTCGCCATCGAGTTCACTGCCCCTCAGGCTGCCTATGGCAATTACCTGAAAGCCTGGAAGGCTGGTGTGAAGGTGGTTAGCGGATCAACCGGATGGATGACAGAGCATGGCGACGAGGTACGCAAAGCTTGCAGTGAGGAAGGCAAAACACTCTTCTGGGCATCTAACTTCTCCATCGGTGTGGCCATTTTCTCGGCTGTAAACCGTTATCTAGCTAAGATTATGAACCAGTTCCCACAGTACGACGTTGAGATGGAGGAAACCCATCACGTACATAAACTCGACCATCCCAGTGGTACAGCCATCACTTTGGCCGATGAAATCGTAGAGAATATCGACCGTAAGGAGGCATGGAAAGAGGATACGACCGATCCAAAGTTCCTGCGTGTAGACCATATCCGTCGTGGTGAGGTGCCTGGTATCCATACCGTGCGTTATGACAGCGATGCCGACTTGATAACTATCACTCACGATGCCCACAGCCGTAAGGGCTTTGCTCTTGGAGCCGTGCTGGCTGCTGAATATACGAAGGATCATCAGGGTCTGCTGACAATTAGCGATATGTTTAAGTTCTAAAACATAGGTTAAAGTCCGAAAAAGATGCAACTTCCTTAAATACCGTTGCGTCAAACCGATGTGAATGTAATTTTGATAAAATGGTAAAGAAGAAAGAATTCAATCCAAAGGTTCAGTGGGCGAAGTTCATCGTCGTACTGATCCTTTATCTGCTCTTCCTTTATTGGGTTAAGAGTTGGTGGGGACTGCTTGTAGTGCCTTTCATATTCGATGTATATATCACCAAGAAGATCAAGTGGCAGTGGTGGAAAGAGGCCGAAAAGCCTGTTAAGTTTGTCATGTCGTGGATCGATGCCTTGGTTTTCGCCTTAGTGGCTGTCTACTTCATCAACCAGTTCTTTTTCCAGAACTATGTCATTCCATCTAGTTCGCTTGAGAAATCACTGTTGACGGGCGACTATCTGTTTGTATCTAAGGTAAGCTACGGCCCACGCATTCCACAAACACCACTGACGATGCCACTGACCCAGCACACCCTGCCTGTGGTAGAGTGCAAAAGCTATATCGAGTGGCCTCATTGGGATTACCGTCGTGTAAAGGGCTTGGGCAAAGTGGAACTGAATGACATCGTGGTATTCAACTTCCCCGCAGGCGATACATTGTGTGCTGCACCTCAGTATCAGGCATACGACTACTATCAGATGTGCTACGGTATTGGTTATCAGCTTTATCCGAATCGTCCTGATCCTGATTCTCTGACAGCCGATATGCGTGTGAAGTATTTCGATGCTATTTATGCAGCTGGTCGTGAAGAGTTACATCGAAACCAGGGAGAGTACGGCGAAATCATCACTCGTCCAGCAGATCGTAGGGAGAACTACGTGAAACGCTGTGTAGGTCTACCAGGACAGACACTCCAAATTAAGGATCACATCATATATCTGGACGGTAAAGCAAACAAAGAGCCAGAAAACGTACAGTATACCTATTATGTAAAGTTAAGGCAGGCCATCCCAGAAGAGATGATGGAAGAATTAGGAATCTCGATGGAGGATCTGACTAGTCTGAATACGGCAGGATATATGCCATTGACAAATCATGCCGTAAAGGTTCTGAAGAGCCATCCCGACATTGTGGAGAGCGTCAAGTTGAATACTGAGGCCAACGACCTAGAAATCTATCCTCTTAACGGTAACAAACACTGGACACGTGACAACTACGGACCTGTGTGGATTCCGAAAAAGGGCGAATCCATCGCGCTTACACTTGACAATATCGCCATCTACGAACGTCCTATTAAGGTGTATGAAGGCAACGACCTCCAGATACAAGATGGCAAGATTCTTATCAACGGTAAAGAAGCCAAAGAGTACACCTTCAAGATGGACTACTATTGGATGATGGGCGACAACCGCCATAATTCAGCCGACTCACGCTATTGGGGTTTCGTACCTGAGGATCATATCGTAGGTAAGCCCATCTTTATCTGGTGGAGTAGCGATCCTGATCGCCATGGTTTTGGTGGTGTTCGCTGGAGTCGTATCGGACGTATTGTAGACCATATTAAATAAGAGTGGAGCCTATTCTGCTAAGCACAACATATTTCGGTCCCGTGCAGTGGTATCAGCAACTGCATAGGGCTGAGAATGTAAAGATAGAGCGATGGGAGAATTTTCAGAAGCAAACCTTCAGAAATCGTTGTCTCATTGCGGCTGCCAATGGTGTTCAGGCGCTCACGGTGCCTGTAAAACATGGTGATACCATGCTGATAAAGGATCTCCGCATCAGTGACCATGGCAACTGGCGACATTTGCACTGGAATGCTATTCAGAGCGCCTACGGAAAGTCGCCGTTCTTTGACTATTATGAAGACGATTTGCGGCCTTTCTTTGAGCAACGCTGGGACTTCCTGCTCGATTTCAACGAGGCCATCAGGCAGAAAATGTGCGAGTTGATAGATATCCAGCCCGACGTGAGCTATACAGAGTCCTTCCGACACATAAGCGATGTGACTAACTCACCAGATGAGAACGCAGGATTCGAGCCTAAACCCTATTATCAGGTATATCGACAAAAGCATGGTTTCCTGCCAAATTTGTCCATACTCGACCTGCTGCTGAACATGGGACCGGAAAGTATCTTCTATTTATAACTAACAATATAACCAAGACAATGAGGAAACTACTTTTACTAACTATCTGGCTGCTACAATGTCTCATCGCTGTGGGACAGACCCAGCATTTCTTCACCTCGGACCAGTTGTCGAGCAATCAGATTATGAACATCTGCCAGGATAAGGCCGGTTACATCTGGATTGGCACCGAGTATGGTCTGAACAAATACGATGGCTACCGTTTTACCAACTATCTCTACGACAAAAACAATCCTTCAAGCATCAGCAGTAACATCATTACCTTCCTTTTCAACGATTCAAAAGGAAACCTGTGGGTAGGAACCCAGAAAGGACTTGATTTTTATGATGATGCTAACGATCTGTTTGTCCATATTAAGATGAATGGCGCAAAGGATGTTCCAAGAATCAACTATATCCTTCAGGAAAATGAAGACCATCTGCTTATAGGAACAGCCGGATATGGTCTTTTCCGTCTTGATATTGCCACCAAGCAAACCCACCTTCTCCAAGGATACGCGACAGCCGACAACAATTTCTTCAGTTATATCTTCATCGATCAGAAGGGCCATTTCTGGAAATCAGGACATGGCAGTACAGTCATTCATCGCACCCCTGATGGGAAACTTGAGGAGTTTATGTCGCCATATGGCACCATTACCGGCTTTGTAGGTTATGAGGGCGGAGTGCTGATGGTTGCCATCCATGGCATACTCTATTATCGCGATGGAAAGATGTATGACGACTATTTTGATTTTGGAGAATTCTCTGGCAAAGATATCCTGCTGCGAACCGCTATGCTCGACCGCCACGGCAACCTGTTTGTCGGAACAATGGGCAATGGTCTCTGTTGGATACCCAAGGGGGAACACCGTATGCAGCGTTATGAGTATCAAAGTGCATCTTTCGACCTGAGTACCTCTACCGTATGGGCCCTGTTTGAAGATAATCAGGATAACCTCTGGGTGGGGTGTCAGAAACGCGGTCTGTTGATGCTGCCTCAGCGTAAGCCACAATTCAGAAGCTGGAAATTGGCTGACCAGCATGTCAATACCGGAGGTTCGCTAACCTCAATTTGTGCTGGCGATAATGGTATGACCTGGTGTGCCGTACAGAATAACGGCGTCTTTGGTCTCGATGCCGAAGGAAGACTTGTTGCCCATCCCGCATCGCCGCAGGGAACTTACATACTCTATCGCGACAAACGCGGCAATTATTGGGTGGGAACGAACAGCGGACTGTTCGAATATAACCCTGCAACTGGTGCTGCCAAGCAAAAAGTAAGTTTCAATAACGGCTTTGTAAACGCCATGATTGACGATGGAATGGGCAATATCTACTTCTCTGTCTATTCTGAGGGATTATGGGTGTATAACACCACGACAGGCTCCGTAAGGAAGTTCAGTATGCACGACGATAACACCAAGCGAGGTAGTATACACAACGACTGGGTAACGCGTCTGATGATGGACAGCAAAGGAAAACTATGGATATGCACTGCCTCGGGTGTGAACTGTTATGATCCGCAGAACGATCATTTCCACCCCTACGGATGGGAGGTCATTCTTGATTACAACAGTGTTGAGGCTATATGTGAAACCGGCGACCACCAGTTCCTTTTCGGTACAAATTATGGCATTTACATCTACGACCAAGAAAAAGGCGAGGCAGTACCCATGCCTGGAGCTGACATCCTAAGCAATAGAATGGTGTGTGGTATCGTTGAGGATGCCTCGGGCGATATCTGGTGCAGTACAACGATGGGCATTTGGCAATACCAGCGAAAGAAAAAACACTTTGTAGGCTATGTATACGGCAATGGACTCGTCACACGAGAGTATGCTCTCGGTGTGGCTATGCGTACACCCGACGATCGAATTTGGTTCGGCATCAGCGATGGTATCACGTCATTTGAGCCCGAAGCCATCAGGAGCAGCAAGCATCAGCCTGGCGAAATTCATCTTACAGGCCTCTATATCGGCAGTAACTCCGTTAACTGCAATACGCTCTCCGACGACAAGCCTGTTATAACGCAGACCCTAGAGGAGAGCCACCGTATAGAACTCTCCTATCTGGATAACACTTTCACCATGGAGTTCTCGCTATTGAACTACTCCAATGCCGAGAATGTGTTCTACGAATACCGTATTAACGGCTCGAAGGAGTGGACCAGGACATTAGCAGGCCGCAACCGCATACCTTTTACTCATTTGCAGCCGGGTTCATACACCATTGAGGTTAGAGCCTATGATAGTGGTACCTATACTGATGCGCAGGTCTACCATGTCATCGTACGTGCACCATGGTACAAGTCCTCGTGGGCGTACCTTATATATATATTAGGAGCCCTATCTGTTTTCGGTTTCCTTTTGTGGATATACCTGCGTCGCCGTAAACAAGAACTCGACGAGGAAAAGATGAAGTTCCTCATCAATGCCACCCACGACATCCGATCACCGCTGACACTGATTATGAGTCCACTTCATAAGCTATTAAAGCGTGACCTTGACAGTGATGTGAAGTCTGACTTGAAAACTATTGAGCATAATGCCCGTCGTGTGCAGAACCTCGTCAATCAGATTCTTGATATCCGTAAAATCGACAAACAGCAGATGAAACTCCAGTGTCAGGAAACCGATATGGTTCAATATGTGGGCAATATCCTGAAATCGTATGAGTATACGGCTAAAGAGCGAAATATGACTTTCCACTACAAGCCAGAGATAGACCAACTGAAGGTATGGCTCGACCGTACCTCACTCGATAAAGTGGTTGATAATCTGCTCTCCAATGCCTTTAAGTATACTTATGATGGTGGTGAGATAGAAGTCCGTGTAGCTGAAGGTCCTAACCAGACAGCTGAACTACAGGTGATTGACAACGGTATGGGTATCCGTGGCGATGTACACAAGATATTCGACCGTTTCTATCAGGGCAGCAGTTCCCGCTCGCTCCATATCGAAGGCACGGGTATCGGTCTGAACCTGTGTAAGATGATGGTAGAGATGCATCACGGCACCATCGAAGCTGCCAACCGCGACGACAGTCAGGGTAGTATCTTCACGGTACGTCTACCATTAGGCAATAGTCATCTGACGGCAGAAGAAATACTCGTTACCAATGATAAGGAAAAGGCATCTCGTCCCAAATCACAGTCCAACTATCGTGTTCTGGTGGTCGATGATGATGCAGAAATCGGCATATACATCTCTCAGGAACTTGGCTCGTATTATCACATTACCGCTGTAACCAGCGCCCGTGAAGCCTTACGGGAACTGTTAAGTCCAGACGCCGAGAAACAATACGACCTCGTAATCAGCGATGTGATGATGCCCGAAATGGATGGTTTCACTTTGCTGCGTATGATCAAGACCAATATGAACATCAGCCACATCCCTGTGGTCATGCTGACATCGAAGTCGGATGTGGCCAACCGCCTTGAAGGATTGGAAAAGGGAGCTGACGCCTTCTTGGCCAAACCCTTCGATATGGATGAGTTGCATGTCGTCATCAACAACCTCATCAGCAAGAACCTTCGTCTGAAGGGCAAGTTCTCTGGTGTACAGCAACAGAAGGACAAGGTAGAAGAGAAGCAGGTAAAGGGCAACGACGAGGCACTTATGGAACGTATCATGAAGGTGGTAAACGAACATCTTGATGATAGCGACTTCAATGTGGAGATGTTGACGAAAGAGGTTGGCATCAGTCGAGCCCAGTTGCACCGCAAGATGAAAGAGATGACAGGTCTGCCCGTTAGCGAGTTCATCCGAAACATCCGTTTGGAGCAGGCCGTACGTCTCCTGGAGGAGCAGAAAATCAATGTGACACAGGTTGCATACACCGTTGGATTCAGCAATCTGGCCCATTTCTCAACGGTCTTCCGCAAGCAGTTTGGCGTCTCTCCAACCGAGTATGTAGAGCAAAAAGTGCTAAAAAAACAAGGTTGAAACAAATATGAAATGAAACGAAACATACGTTAAAGCCCCAAAAAAGAAATCTGCCTACCTTTGCGGCAGATTTTTTTTTAATTTTAATTTATTATTAACTAACAAAACCAAACGTATGAGTTTCAAAGCAAAGAAAACAGCCATGTTGGTAGGATTGTGCTTCTTGGGCATGATCTCTGCACAGCAGGCTTCGGCAGCTACCGAATCAGTAGCTTCCGTACAGCAAACGAAGCAGGCTACTGGTCAGGTTTCCGACTCTCAGGGTCCGCTGATTGGTGCCACGGTCATGGAGAAGGGTACCAACAATGGTACAGTTACCGACTTCGAAGGTAACTTCTCTCTTAATGTAAAGCCGGGCGCTACGCTCGTCATCTCTTATGTAGGCTATGAGAGTCAGGAGATTAAGGCTGGCGATGGCGTACACGTGAACCTTAAAGAAGATGGTCACGTAGTTAACGAGGTGGTGGTTATCGGTTACGGTACCCAGCGCCGTGAAGCTGTTACCGGTTCTGTAGCCAACATCGGTGGTGAGAAACTGAACCAGATTGCAGCTACCAACGCCGCCCAGCAGTTGCAGGGTCGTGTGGCTGGTGTGCTCATGACACAGACTTCTTCTAAGCCAGGTGCTGAGATGCAGATCCGTATTCGTGGTCAGCGTTCACTGACTGCAAGTAACGACCCGCTGATCGTGCTCGACGGAATCCCCTTCATGGGACAGCTTTCTGATATCAACCCTGCCGACATCAAGTCGATGGATATCCTGAAGGATGCTTCTGCTACCGCCATCTACGGTTCTCGTGGTGCTAACGGTGTCATCATCATCACAACTGTTAAGGGTTCTCAGGGCGCTCCCGCCAAGGTTACCTATAATGGTTATGTATCATTTAAGAAGGTATTCAAGAAGTATCCTATGATGGATGGTCCTACCTTCAATAAGATGCGTCAGTATGCTGGATTGTATCAGAACTCACTCGATGAGAACGAAAATACCAATACCGACTGGCAGGATCTGTACTATCAGACCGGTGTTAGCCACAACCACGATGTAAGCGTTGCTGGTGGTACCAATGGTGGTAGCTACAGCTTCGGCGCTGGTTACTATCACGACGAGTCAGTTGTTCCCACCGAGGGTTACGACCGTGTTTCTATTCGTGGTAATTTCGATCAGATGGTTGGTAAGTACTTCCGCTTCGGCTTGAGCACCAATACCAGCTATCGCAAGACTCAGGGTGTGAACAACATGTACGCTGTTCTGTGTTCTTCACCTCTGTCAAGTCCATACGATGCAAACGGCAACCTGAAGCGTTATAACGCTCTACCCGCCGACGACCAGGTAGTTGTTACCAAAGAGACCGTTGAGCGCGACAAGGATGTTTGGCTGAGCGAGAATAAGGGTCTCGGTACCTACAACACCTTCTTCGGTGAGTTAAAGTGCCCATGGATTGAGGGTCTGAGCTATCGCATCAACGTTGGTTTGAACTTCCGTAGCTCTAAGAGTGGTAGCTTCACCGGTACTGGTGTTAACAACAAGGATGCCAACGCTGTTAACAGCGGTTCTGTATACGAGAACCAGACCCGTAACTGGGCTGTTGAGAACCTGCTTACCTACGATCACGCATTTGGCAAGCACAACATCAATGCTGTTGCCATGTACTCTGCCGAGCAGTCAACTTACGAGCAGTCTGGTGCTTCTGCACAGGAGATTCCTGCTGACTACTTCCAGTACTATGCACTCGACAAAGCTACTGGTCAGGCTAACCTTACCGGTTACAGCTACAACCAGAGCGGTCTGATTTCTTGGATGGGTCGTGTCATGTACTCTTATGATAATAAGTATATGCTTTCTGCAGCCGTTCGTTCAGACGCTTCTTCACGTCTGGCAAAGGGCCATCAGTGGCACACATATCCCGCTGTCAGCGCTGGTTGGAACATTGCCCGTGAGAGTTTCATGGAGAACATCAATTGGCTTGACAACCTGAAGCTGCGCGTAGGTTATGGTGAGACCTCTAACCAGGCTATCAACCCCTACTCTACCCTCGGTGGACTGGGTATCCGCAACTACAACTTCGGCGACGGCACTAACTACAAAGCTGGTTACTATGTAAACTCACTGCCTAACCCCGAGCTGGGCTGGGAGTACTCTAAGACCTGGAACTTCGGTCTCGACTTCTCACTCTTCAATGGTCGTCTCTCTGGTACATTCGAGTACTACATCCAGAAGACCAACGACATTCTGCTCAACGTGAAACTGCCTGACACCTCTGGTGTAAGTGGCTTTACAGGTAACATCGGTAAGACTCAGAACAAGGGTTGGGAGTTCACTCTGAACGGCATCATCCTTGATAATTATAAGGGATGGAACTGGGAGGCTGGTATCAACCTCTATCAGAACCGTAACGAACTGACTGAGTTGGCATCAGGTGAGAAGCGCGATGAGGGCAACCTCTGGTTCGTAGGCTATCCTATCGACGTAATCTACGACTGGGAGAAGATCGGTCTGTGGCAGCAGGGTGAAGAGGCTGCTATGAACATCCTCGAGCCCGGTGGTAACGCTGGTATGATTAAGGTAAAGTATACTGGCGACTATGATGCTAACGGTCTGCCTACCCGTCAGATTGACTCTTCTGATCGTCAGATCATGAGCATGGAGCCCGACCTGATTGGTGGTTTCAATACAACTGTTGGCTATAAGGGCTTCGACCTGACTGTGATTGGTGCCTTCCAGGTTGGCGGTAAGCTGATTTCTGCCATCCATTCTTCAAACGGTTACCTGAATATGCTGACTGGTCGTCGTAATAACCTCGATGTTGATTACTGGACAGAGCAGAACACAGGTGCCAAGTATCCGAAACCTGGTGGTATCCAGAGTGGTGATAACCCCAAGTATGGTTCTACCCTCGGTTACTTCAGCGCCAGCTACCTGAAGATTCGTACCATTACTCTTGGTTACAGCTTCGAGAACATCAAGGCTGTGAAGGATCTCGGCATCAGCCGTCTGCGCCTCTATGCTTCAGTTCAGAACCCGTTCGTACTCTTCTCTCCGTACAACGACGAATGCGGACTCGATCCCGAGACCAACTCTTGGTCAAACGAGAATACAGCTGTAGGTTATTCCTTTGGTAGTCACAGAATGCCTATCATCGGTTACAATACGCCTTCTACCCGCAACTTCATCTTCGGTCTGAACGTAACCTTCTAAAGGTAAGATAGTAAAAAGGTAAAAAAGTAAAAAAGTAAAGTTATGAAAACGAAAAGTATCAAATATATCCTCGCTGCAGGTTTAGTATGCTGTGGTCTAACCACGACGTTCAGCTCTTGCGGTGATGTGCTTGACGAGCAGCCCCGTAGCCAGTTCGATCCGACATATTTCAATACGAAAGCGGGTATTGAGGGTGGTCTGACCTCACTCTACGCTCATCTGCGCTATTTCTATGGCAATGGTTACTACCTGAACTCATTGGAGACAGGTACCGACGAGTATACCTATGCGCAGTCTGCCGACGGTAACTTCAAGGATGCCGACCTCTCTGGTGTAGGTTCTGTAACTCCTACCAGCACCGTTGCTGGTGGTGCTTGGGGCACCCTATTTGCAAACATCAACACCTGTAGTGGTGTGATTGAGAATGGTGAGACTGCAGGTATTGATCCTGCTTTGCTCGCTGAGGCTTACTTCTTCCGTGGGTTCGACTATTTTATATTGGTACAGACCTATGGTGGTGTGCCTCTGGATCTGGGTGCTGGTGAACTGAAGTTCAATACTTCTACCATTCGTACCTCTGTACGTAACACCGTTCCCGAGGTTTATGCTGCTATCTTCTCTGACCTGGAGAAGGCTGTGGCCGATCTGCCCGAGAATCCCCGTCTCACAGGTACAGCCACCAAGAACCTGGCCCGACTGTATCTCTCAAAGGCTTATCTGACCTATGCATGGTGGTTGGAGAATCCCAACAACATTCCTACCTATCCTGAGTGCAGCCGTGATGCCGGCCAGGCTCAGAGCTACTTCCAGAAGGCGTTTGACATGGCTAAGGCGGCCATTGACAATCCTGGCCCTTATGGACTGCAGCCCACTTTCTATGATGTTAACGTAGCTACCAACGACCGTAACTCTGAGATCATGCTCTATGCTGATCACGATGAGGACGAGAAGTATGGTAACGGTGGTGCAGGTTATGGTTGGGGTAGCGGTGGTTCTCCTGAGAACTTCGCTTACTGGATGGAGACTTGGAACTACACCGAGATGACCGCTAAGGCTGCTTCTGGCGCTGTGATTAATCCTGTTCAGCGTGAGGCTGTTCAGGGTCTCGGACGTCCTTGGACTCGTATGGCTCCTGTAGCTGATGCCTTCATTGAGGGTGGTGTATGGGAAGACGCCGTCAAGTCTATCGACTCTCGCTATGATGCAACCTTCACCCTGAGCTATTTCACCAACTGGGATAAGTCTGGCAACTCTGAGCCTTATGTAATTGGTGCCAATGGTTCTCAGATCAAGCCAGGCGAGAGCTACTTCAGCTGGGTTTCTGAGAGCGATGACAGCAAGATCAACTACACTGGTGCCGATGGTAAGCTCGGCTTCGGCGAGATGGCCGGCCGTCCTGACTTCGTTGTAGCTGTTAATCATATCAGCCGTAAGAAGTACCCCATCAACTGGAAGTTAGGTATCTATCGTACTGATAATGCTGGTGGTCTCGGCTCAAAGGTTAACGGTGGTAGCCCACGTCCTTGGAATATCGCTAAGTTCTCTGAGTTCTATCTCATTGGTGCTGAGGCAGCTGTTAAGCTGGGTAAGAACCAGGATGCAAAGACACTCGTAAATGTACTCCGTGCCCGTGCCGGTAAGCAGACCTACTGCGTAAATGCTCGTGCTCCTTTCGCAGCCGACCACAGCGCAGAGATGGTAGCAGCTACACCTGATCAGATTACAATCGACTTCATCCTCGACGAGCGTAGCCGTGAGTTCTGGGGCGAGGGATACCGTTGGTTCGACCTCGTTCGTACCCAGACTTGGAAGAAGCGTGCAAGCGTTTACCACATTGCTGGTAGCGGTTACACCGATAAGGACCTCCAGGAGGTGAAGCGTGACATCCCCGATGGTTACTACATCCGTCCTATCCCACAGGGACAGCTCGACGGTATGGAGATGACCGAGGAGGAGAAAACTGCATATCAAAACCCCGCATATCGGAATTAATTAGGTTAGTAAATTTCTGTGTTCAGCACGGGTCGCCGAGATGGCGACCCGTGTTTTTTGTGTTTATTATTTTGTATTTCGCTCGATTTAGATAAATTTCTCACACTCAGGAATGCAAATATATTTGTATTCTCTTCGCTTAATCGAAATTTTGCACTAACTTTGCACCCGAAATTGTACAATTATGATATTATTGAGTTTCGATACTGAGGAGTTCGATGTGCCCCGTGAGCATGGGGTCGACTTCTCGCTGGAAGAAGGTATGGCAGTCTCTATCGAGGGTACCAACCGCATTCTCGACGTGCTGAAGCAGAACAATGTGAAGGCCACGTTCTTCTGCACAGGCAACTTTGCCAAGCATGCTCCAGAGGTAATGCAGCGCATTATGGACGAGGGCCATGAGGTGGCTTGTCATGGTGTTGACCACTGGCAGCCCACCGAGACTGACTTCGCACGTTCTAAGGAGATTGTAGAGCGCGTTTGTGGTCGCAAGGTGTATGGTTATCGTCAGCCTCGCATGTTCCCCGTCAGCGACAGCGAGATAGCACGTGTAGGCTATAAATACAACTCTTCATTGAATCCTGCCTTCATCCCTGGCCGCTACATGCATCTCACAGAGCCACGTACTTGGTTCATGAAAGGCGATGTGATGCAGATTCCTGCTTCGGTCAGCCCGTTGATCCGCTTCCCGCTATTCTGGCTTGCCCTGCACAATCTGCCAGAGGGTCTCTACCACTGGCTCGTGCGTCGTACTCTGAAACACGATGGCTACTTCGTTACCTACTTCCACCCATGGGAGTTCTATGACCTGAAGGAGCACCCAGAATTCAAGATGCCGTTTATCATTAAGAACCACAGCGGTCAGCAGATGATGGAGCGCCTCGATAACCTCATTAAGATGCTGAAGCTGCACGACACCTTCGGCACCTTCACAGAATTTGTAAATAATCCCATAAAGAAATGATAAAACTTGCAACCGTATCGCCCTGTTATAACGAGGAAGAGGTGCTCCGCCACTCCGTAGAACGCCTCACGGCCCTCTTTGAGCGCATGATTGCCGAGGGACAGATATCCAGCGACAGTATGATGGTATTTGTCAACGACGGCAGCCGCGACAACACCTGGCAGATGATTTCTGAGCTGCATCGTGAGAACAAGTACGTACGAGGCATCAACCTCTCGCGCAACGTAGGTCATCAGAATGCCATCTTTGCAGGTATGATGACAGCCCGCAACTGGGCCGATGCTGTGATAACTATCGATGCCGACCTTCAGGACGACATTGAGTGCATCCCCCAGATGGTGAAGAACTTCGAAGAAGGCAACGATATCGTCTATGGTGTCAAGGTATCGCGCCAAGCCGATCCCTTCATGAAACGCATGTCGGCCATGGCCTTCTATAAACTGCAGAACTCCATGGGCGTTGAGAGCGTGTATAATCATGCCGACTTCCGTCTGATGAGCAAGCGCGCCCTCGATATGCTGGCCGACTATAAGGAAACTAATCTCTATCTGCGTGGCTTGATTCCCCAGATTGGTCTTAAGTCTACCACCGTCGACGATGTGATTAGCGAGCGCTATGCCGGCACCTCCAAGTACACCTTGAAGAAGATGCTCAACCTGGCCCTTAACGGTATTACTGCCTTCAGCGTGAAGCCCATGTACGCCATTACCTACTTGGGCGTGTTGTTCCTCATTATCACCTTCTGCATCGCCATCTACGTGGTGCGAGCCATCATCCTGGGCACAGCTGTTCCTGGTTGGTCGTCCATGATCCTCTCCATCTGGCTCGTAGGCGGCTTCGTCATCCTTTGCATCGGTATCACGGGCATCTACATTGGCAAGATATTCAATGAGGTAAAGCATCGCCCACTCTACCACATTCAGGAGATACTCGATTAATACCCTACCTAATTAATATATTAGAGCCAGTAAATACACCTTTTACTGGCTTTTTTATGCCCTTTTGCGACAGATATTTGGGGTGTTTCTGAGGTTTGTCGCAAGATGGGCCAGGTGTC
>CADBVZ010000008.1 GCA_902798285.1 uncultured Prevotella sp.
CGAAAGCGAGTGCAAAGGTACAACAATTATCAATACCATCCAAATTTTAAAGCAAAAAAATTCCCAAAAACATGAAAGTTTTCGGGAATCATTACAAATATCAAATACACATTATATATATTAATAAGTGCCTCTATTCATAAATATCATCAATATCGTTCAAACCTATGGCTTCCTCAACAAAAGAACACGGATCATATCCGGCTGGTAAATCAAAAATTGCATTCTCATTATAGCCAAGTTGAGAATCCTTATAAACTTGCTGCATATATAGGGCAAAAATCGGCAAAGCACCCGAAGCACCCTGTCCCATCGCCATAGATTCAAAGTGAATATCACGATCTTCACCACCAACCCAACATGCATTAACAAGAGTAGGCGTAATACCTACGAACCACGCATCACTATTATTATTTGTTGTTCCTGTCTTACCGGCAATATCACCTTTCAGGTTATACTTGAAACGCAAGCGAGAAGCTGTACCGCCATCAACTACGTTCTTCAGCATATAGATCATCTTATTGGCACTTTCCTCACTAATAACCTCATTCATTCGAGGCTGGAATTGTGCTACTACATTACCTTCACTATCCTCAATTTTAGTCACAAACATACAGGCAGCACGAATACCGTGATTAACAAATGCAGTATAGGCACTAGCCATCTCGCCCACACTGATATCACAAGGTCCCAAACATAAAGCCATAGAGGGATGGATTTCCGGGTTACGAATACCATACTCATGGAGCAAGTCCACAAAAGCCTGAGGATTCAGCTTACTCATCAAATATGCTGAGATCCAGTTATTAGAGGTTTGAAGTCCCCACTTCAATGTAACCATCTCACCATAACGGGCACGGCTACCATTGCGAGGTGTCCACGAACGACCAGCCACGATATATGTCTGCTGCACATTGGGAGCCTCATCACAGGGCGAGAAACCATTTTCCATCGCTAATGAATAGAGATAGGGTTTAATTGTCGAACCCACCTGACGTCGGCCTTCCATAACCATATCATAAGCAAAATGCTCATAATCAAGTCCACCCACATACGCCTTAACATGACCATTTTGTGGACATACACTCACAAATCCTGTACGAAGGAATGATTTATAATACTTAATAGAATCTATCGGCGTCATTGTCGTATCTATCTCTCCATGATAAGTAAAGATAGTCATACCTGTAGGAGTACGGAATGCTTTCTGAATCTGGTCTTCGGAGGCGCCATCCTCCCGCATCACACGATAACGCTCACTCTGACGAATGGAACGATTCAGAATCTGCTCTATCTGGTTTGACGTCAGATTGTTGGAATAAGGAGCGTTCTTTTTCCTCGCATTTTCCTTATTAAAAGCAGGCTGCAAGAACTTAACCACGTGCTGATAAGCTGCATCCTCAGCATAACGCTGCATACGAGAATCAATGGTGGTGTAAACTTTCAAGCCGTCAGTATAAATGCTATAATTATCACCATTACGTTTCCTGTTCTTATTGCACCAACCATACAAAGGATCTGTCTCCCAGTTAATTGAATCATTATAGTATTTGACCATATTCCATGAAGGATACAGAGAACGATCAGGCTTCTTAGCTGTCATATAACGACGGAGATATTCGCGGAAATAAACAGCTAGTCCTTCCCTATGATCAGCCACATGGAACTTCAGAGTCAAAGGCTCGGCACTATATTTATCAAATTCTTCTTGAGTAAGATAACCACCCTTAAGCATCTGAGCAAGAACAACATTACGACGCTCACGACTACGTTCGGGATGTCTCACGGGATTATAATAGGAAGGGTTCTTACACAGACCGACGAGAGTAGCCGACTCTGTAACTGTCAGATCCTTAGGCTCTTTGCTAAAATAAACATTTGACGCAGTCTTAATACCTACCGCATTATGAAGAAAATCGAAATAATTTAAATACATGGTTATGATTTCGTCCTTCGTATAATTGCGTTCAAGCTTAACAGCTATCACCCACTCTATCGGTTTCTGAAGCAATCGTTCTAGGGTTGAATTTGCATGTTCGGAATACAACTGCTTGGCTAACTGCTGCGTAATAGTTGAACCACCACCAGCACTTTTCTGTCCAAGAATCCCTCTCTTAACCACTGCACGCCCCAAAGCATAAAAATCAATGCCTGAATGATCATAGAAACGGGCGTCTTCAGTAGCCACCAAGGCCTGCACCAACGATGGCGCGATCTTGGTATAATCTACCAACACACGATTCTCACGGTTATAGTTCCATGTTCCCAAGAGTTTTCCATCAGCAGAATATATCTGAGTGGCAAAGCGGTTAATTGGATTTTGCAGGTCCTCAATGGGAGGCATATATCCAATCCAACCTTCGTCGATGGCATAAAAAGCCACTGCTGATCCTAACACGGTAATGGTCAATAATGTCCATAAAAAATAGACAAATAGCTTTCTCATAATCTATTTTTGGTATCTTTTTGTAATATCTTGGTGCAAAATTACTATTTTCTTTCAAAATATGGCATTTAAATCAGAAATATTATGTAATTTTGCGCAAACAAAATACAAATTAGGATGGAAAAGCATAATTTTGTAACTATTGCCGACCTCACTCGAGAGAAGATTCTCTACATGATTGAGATGGCAGAGGAATTTGAGAAACACCCGAACAGGGAGTTATTAAAAGGAAAAGTGGTAGCTACACTTTTCTTCGAACCATCGACCCGTACACGTTTGAGTTTTGAAACCGCCGCCAACCGATTGGGAGCCAGAGTTATTGGATTTGCAGATCCTAAGATAACCAGCGGTACCAAAGGCGAAACGCTGAAAGATACGATCCTTATGGTATCAAACTATGCCGACGTTATCGTGATGCGCCATTATATTGAAGGAGCAGCCGTTTATGCATCAGAAGTAGCTCCAGTCCCCATCGTCAACGCAGGAGATGGTGCTCATCAACACCCTTCTCAGTGTATGCTTGACCTCTACTCGATATACAAGACACAAGGAACGCTGGAGAACCTTAATATATATATGGTGGGCGACCTAAAATATGGCCGTACCGTTCATTCTCTATTGATGGCCATGCGCCACTTCAATCCAACATTCCATTTCGTAGCTCCTAAGGAGTTAGCAATGCCCAACGAATACAAGCTCTATTGCAAAGAGCACGGCATTAAGTATCAGGAACATACCGCCTTCAACGAGAAAGTGATAGCCGATGCTGATATCCTCTATATGACCCGTGTACAGAAAGAGCGTTTCTCTGACTTGATGGAATATGAGCGCGTAAAAAATGTATATGTGCTGAACAATGATCTGCTGAAGAACGCCAAGCCGAACATGAAGATTCTGCATCCACTGCCACGCGTAAACGAGATAGCCTACGAGGTAGATGATAATCCACATGCCTACTATATTCAGCAGGCTGGTAATGGACTCTTTGCCCGCGAAGCCATCTTCTGTGATGTATTAGGAATCTCTTTAGACGAAGTACGTAACGATAAAACCATTATCTTATGAACAAGAAAGAACGTTTGGTTGCCGCCATTGAGCATGGCACCGTTATCGATCACATACCAGCCAATAAGACTTATCAGGTAGCCAGCCTGCTGGGACTTTTCGATTTAAAGACACCTGTTACCATTGGATTCAACTACCCTTCTCAGAAAGTGGGCAGCAAAGGTATCATTAAGGTCTCTGATAAGTTTTTCACAGATGATGAGATCTCTCGTCTTTCTGTTGTAGCCCCTAATGTTATTCTCAGCATCATTCGTGATTATGAGGTTGTAGAAAAGAAAACTGTGGTAACTCCCGACGAGATCAAAGGCATTGTAAAGTGCAACAATCCAAAATGTGTAACGAACAATGAGCCCATGAAAACTCATTTCCATGTGGCTGACGGCATTTTAACTTGCCATTACTGTGAGAAAGAGCAGGATATTAATAAAGTAGAATTAGTATAACCCCAATAAACAAAGACAATGAACAGAGACAACACAATCTTTGAGTTGATTGAGAAAGAGCATCAGCGCCAGCTGAAAGGCATTGAGCTGATTGCTAGTGAGAACTTCGTAAGCGACCAGGTGATGGAAGCCATGGGATCTTACCTGACCAACAAGTATGCCGAGGGTTATCCTGGCCACCGTTACTATGGTGGTTGCCAGGTAGTCGACGAGGTAGAGCAGCTTGCCATCGACCGCGTTTGCAAGCTGTTTGGTGCTGAGTATGCGAACGTGCAGCCCCACTCAGGTGCACAGGCTAATGCAGCAGTACTGTTGGCAGTATTGAAGCCAGGCGACACATTCATGGGTCTGAACCTTGACCATGGTGGCCACCTCTCTCATGGCTCACATGTTAATACTTCTGGTCTGATCTATAATCCTATCGGCTACAACCTGAATAAGGAGACTGGTCGTGTTGACTATGATGAGATGGAGCAGTTGGCATTGGAGCACAAGCCAAAGTTGATTATCGGTGGTGGTAGTGCTTACAGCCGTGAGTGGGATTACAAGCGCATGCGAGAGATTGCCGATAAGGTTGGTGCACTGCTTATGATCGATATGGCTCACCCTGCAGGTCTGATTGCAGCAGGTCTTCTCGACAACCCTGTTAAGTACGCCCACATCGTAACTTCAACTACTCACAAGACTCTTCGTGGTCCTCGTGGTGGTATCATCCTGATGGGTAAGGACTTCGAGAATCCTTGGGGTCTGAAGACACCAAAGGGTGTAGTTAAAATGATGAGTCAGTTGCTGAACTCAGCCGTATTCCCTGGTCAGCAGGGTGGTCCTCTTGAACATGTGATTGCTGCTAAGGCCGTTGCATTCGGTGAGGCTCTGCAGCCAGAGTTCAAGGAGTGGGCTAAGCAGGTACAGAAGAACGCTAAGGTGCTGGCTGATGAGCTGGTTAAGCGTGGCTTCGGCATCGTTAGTGGTGGTACCGATAACCACTCTATGCTGGTTGACCTGCGCTCTAAGTACCCCGATCTTACAGGTAAGGTTGCCGAGAACGCTCTCGTTGCTGCTGATATCACTGTTAACAAGAACATGGTTCCATTCGACAGTCGTTCAGCTTTCCAGACATCAGGTATCCGTCTTGGAACTCCTGCTATCACTACTCGTGGTGCTAAGGAGGATCTGATGGTTCAGATTGCTGCTTGGATTGAAGAGGTTCTGAATGATCCTGAAAACGAGCAGGTTATCGCCAGTGTTCGTGCAAGAGTTAATGAGAAGATGAAGGAGTATCCACTCTTCGCATATTAATTAATCACATTCATAATAAAAGCCCCGCTGATTGGCGGGGCTTTTATTTTATCTATATTTTTATCTTCTACGATATCTTGCAGACCTACGGGTTGCAGCTGGAGGTGTTGTCGTTTCTTTCGTAATGGTCATGATACCCTTCTTCGAATATCCTAAGATATACTTCTCATTCATATAGGTATACCTTAGTTTCATGTAATAGTTCGTCGTTGGAATTGCACCCAAATTGATTTGTTTGCTTTTATTTGCAGCCAAAGTCTCAGAGAGGGGTTCTTCATACCACTTCGTCACATCAGCACTATCCTTATAAGCTGTGTACCCAGTCAAAGTAATAGACTCAGAACTGGTATTTGTAATCTTGAAAGTCAGAATTGTAGAGCTTACGCCCTCCTTTATTGTCTGTGTTGAATCCCACTTACAAACAAGGAACTTCGTCAGATCCTTGGGCTTTTCGGCCACTGCAATAATCTTATCTGAATACTTACCATCCTTAGACTTCACTGTAATAGTTGCCTGTCCGTCACCATCGATAGCTACACACTTCACCTGTCCCTTTGAGTTTACTGTGAACTCCTTTTCGTCTGAAGAACTCCATACCAAATCACGTTTCTCTGTATTTATCACTTCAACGATGATACTGTCGCCAACCATCAACTTAACAGAGTCTATAGGAATATAAAGTGTACGTTTCTGGGTAATGGTAATATTCTCCATGAATGTCTTTGGATCATCATTTGGTGCAGTACGAACACTGGCAGAGAATTCCACTTTAGTTGTTCTGTTTTCCTTCTTTTCAGTAAACTCACTAATGGTGAATTTCTGGACATATTTATTTTCAGAGCCATCAACCTTTTCTTTATTTCCATCTTTATTTACCCAATCATCATCAGGATAAACAGAGAAATTAATATTGGACTCATAATTAACCTTGATAGTCTGACCCAGTTCATCAACTGTAAATTCTTTCTTTTCAAAAGAATATACAGGTGTAAACAATTGATTAATGGTGATATATTTGCTAATACTTCCATCTTCACTCTTAAAGTATACTTTGGAGCTTCGAGCGCCACCGCTATTATTCTTAGCAACTGACAGTGTTACAGTCGTTTTCTCCAGTCCACGAGTGCCTGCAGTCTTTCGGGTAATCCAGTCTTGAGCATCTTCTGGAATTTCAACATTCCATCCAACATTATACTGAACATCTACGATTACATCGCCTCCATTTGAATCAATAGCACTATCATCACCTAATTTCACGATGACATCTGTTACCTTAGCTTGCTTAACAGTAAAAGTACGAGTTGTATTATCACGCACATCTGTTAGTGTTACAACACATGAGCGTTCATCATATTTTTCTTCATCTGATTCAGCTTCTCCTCGAGCCGTTACCTTTACATATATAGTCGAGGCATCATAATCTATCCAAGGAGAACACCAGATTGCATTTGCTGTAATACCGTAGTTAGTGAGGTCTTCATTACGAAATACCATCGTCTGCTCACCACCACTTTTGTCAAACTCAAGATTCTTAATGATCAATTCCGGCAGACGACTTTCATAGTCATCACCACAAGAGGTGAAGCCAACACTCATAACTGCCAGCAACAGGAATATTCCTAAAATTTTAATTGTTTTCATGTTTACAATTATATTAAAAGTACATATATCGGTTGCAAAGATACAAACTTTTTGGATAATTAGCATCATTCTGCCGATATTTTAATTATTTTTTCAATGTAACCTTTAGAGGATTCTTCAACAAACGGAGATACCATTCTATTCGGGCTTTCCATTCTTCAGCCGTCCTAACATCGTATTTCGACCAGGCTGAACCGAAGTAATAAACGTAATGTTCTCCCTGATAATTAGGAATGACACCCAATGCGTGATTACCCAGTTGTTTCGTCTTCACATCCCCATTAGGGAACAAGGCTGCAACAAAAAGGGGAGCGTGGTGTACATCCGGTTGGTCTGTCGGATCGGTATAAGACACATAGTTGCTGCCCAGAACAACAGGTTCTGGATCTTCCTTCTGAATGACAACACCCGAACAAAACGATACAGGCTTTGAGAGACCTTCATACCATACTTCCATTCTGTTAAAGTTCGATCCTTTATCAAGTCTGATAATACGATTCTCACGGATCGTGTCTCCACATACCACACGAGGACTCTGACGAAGAAGCACCTCAAAACGCAATGGACCACTGGTAATAACCTCGTAACTCTCAAAGCAATACGGCATAGCAATACTATCGCCAATAAGCAAGGCCGGTGCTCCACATCCTAAGGAAGCTCCGACTTTATAGGGATCGAATCCCTTTCCATGATCATGATGATAGGAATTGATGCGATAAAGAGAATCACCACGATGGCGATCGATGCGACGCAGAGAGTCAACCTTTGGCATCATCACCACATCTTCTATATAATAACGGTCATTTACTACCGGATCGGGGGTGTTCTTGGTCCACACATCAATACCATAGCTACGTTCACCTGTCCGCTCCAGTGCCGGACCATAAACACGATACGCTCCTCGATCATTCTCCCAAGCGAAATCATCCTTTCGCTCCGGATGAATAGTACCATCACAAAGAATGGGGAAATCATGCGTTGCTCCCTTCCTGATGGTATAATTGTTTACCCCACCCTTTCTGACATAAACGCCTACCAGCAATTTCCCATCACGGGTACACTGACTGGGAATATCGAGACCTGCACGATCCAACACACGGATACTGTCGGAGCTTGTTCCCAACAACATGCAAACAGAATCAAGAGGCAGCTCTATGACCTCTTCCCTATATTCATTTGAGGGATTCGACACCTCAAGTGTCAGAAACGATACAATTGCTAACAGAATGTTCATTTCAGCTCTGCATTAAAGTGATTGATGGCCTGACGAAACAGATGATTACGGGTATTACCACCAAAGATACTATGATTACGGTTGGTATATACCAATTGGCGAAAATCCTTATCGGCCTGAACAAGCGCCTCAACGTATTCCGCCGAGTTCTGATAATGAACATTATCATCAGCCAGACCATGACAAATAAGCAATGCACCATGTAACTGTGAAGCTCTTGCAATAGGGTTTACCTCATCATAACCTGATTGGTTCTCCTGAGGTGTTCTCATATAACGTTCTGTATATATCGAATCATAATATCTCCAACAAGTTGGTGGAGCAATGGCCACACCAGCACGGAACACGGGGCGACCTTCCGACATCGACATCAATGTATTCCATCCGCCATATGACCATCCCCAAATACCGATACGTTCTTTATCTACAAAAGACTGCTGTCCAAGCCACAAGGCTGTCTCAACCTGATCGCGAGCTTCCAGTTCACCAAGTCGCAAATAAGTACATTTTTCAAACTCAGCCCCACGACCACCTGTACCACGATTATCAACACATACACAAACATAACCCTGCTGGCAGAGATACTGCTCAAGTATGGCGCCGTTTCCATTCATGCCGATGCCCCACTGGTTGAGTACCTGCTGATTACCAGGACCACCATACTGATACATAATAACTGGGTATCTTTTGGAAGGATCAAAATCGGCAGGTTTCACCATCCATCCATTCAATTGTATGCCTTCAGAAGTAGTGAAAGCAAACATCTCCTTTTTGCCAAGATCGTAGGCAGAAAGTTTCTCTACCAATTCATGATTATCTATCATGGTTTGTAATACCTTGCCGTTATTCTGACAGAGAGTATATTGCATAGGATGGTCGAGATCGCTCCAGATATTGATGAAATACCTAAAATTCTTACTGAATATAGCCCGATTCACACCAGCCTGCTTCGACAGCACTTCTATTTTACCATTGGCATGAGCCACCATTACCTGCTGATCAGTAGCGCCATTCGGATTGGCAGCGAAGTAGGTATCGCCTTTCTTCTCGTCGTAGCCATACACACTTTTCACAACATATTTTTCTGTCACAATCTGACGCAGCATCTTTCCATTTAAATCATAGAGATACAAATGGTTATAACCATCACGCTCACTAGGCAACAGTATGTGTTTATCCGTCAATTGTACATCTTCCAAAGTTTCCTCTTTGATATACTTATCCACTTGATCCTCAATAATCAACTGACTTTCAGCGGTTTGAGGATTGACCATATAGATACGTAGTACATCCTGATGGCGATTCATTGTGAAGACAGCAATCTTCGTAGGATCGCTGGTAGCTTTGATACGAGGGATATAGCCATCCGAATCCAATGGCACATCAATGATTCTCGTCAGTTGCGACTGTATATCATAGCTGTGTACACTGACCTTTGAGTTCACCTGTCCTGGCACAGGATATTTATAAGTATAGTCACCTGGATATTCTCCGAACTCACTTAATTCTGGTTTCCGTCCCTTAAACAACTGCATAGAATACTGTTTGACAGCACTTTCATCATAACGAATCCAAACAATCTGTCGCGAGTCGGCAGAGAATACCATCGACGAATTGGTGGAGAACTCCTCTTCATATACCCAGTCAGGGATACCATTGATAATCTCATTGAACTTTCCATCCTTCGTCACCTGACACTCTATATGGTTGTTCTGCAGATCAACCAACCAGATATTATTCTCACGGACAAAAGCAATCTTTTTGCCGTCGGGCGAGAATACAGGCGTCTGCTGCGGCCCACCAACACTCAATGGTCTCAGTTGTTTATCCTTAATATTATATACATAATAGGTGGAAGTAAAAGAGCGACGATAGATTGCCTTCGTAGCAGTCTGTATCAATAAGATGCTACCATCTTTACTCATGATGTAGCCCTCTACTTTCTCAATCGCTGCACCTTGTGCAGTTGCAGCATCAAAAAGAACACCAGTTTCTTTTCCTGTCTTGAAGGAATAGGTAACAATCCGTTTCCCGTCATCACTGATCTGGGCATAGTTCTCCCCATCGTCCATCGTACAGACCTCAGTCATTGTCTTCGAGCGGAACTTACCTCCCGTAATATCCTTCAAACTCAGTTTCTCCCCTGCAATAGAAGGGGCACAAAACAACAGAGCAACAAACGTTATAACTAGTAATCTAAGTTTTATCATTATCCTCAGTTTTTAAATAATTCTCATTTCAGGGTGCAAAGATAATGATTTTTTCTGAGAATTATTGAAAATCCTGATAATTGTTGTTTCTCAATAGCATATCCAAGGTTGCATTCTTATTCTGCAACATATATCGCTGAACTCTCTGGATATACTTGCTTTGGAATACACGCTTGCCCATAGCCTTGTTTACAGCCCATTGTATCTTGCCTATGTGAATATCACGCTCCAACTGGCTAAGCACCCTATCAGTAGGCATCGGATAAAGGCTCAACAGATAGAAGCCCACACAATCAGGCACAATAAAATGGCGGTTCATCATCGATAACTGTTCACTCGTATAGCCATATTCTGGTTTCTGATACAAAGGATTGTCAGAACCAAGATACTTATCCAGACAAATACCAATGGTGTTATTACCTACAATGATACTCTGGTCGAGCGAACCAATCTGGGCATATATCTCCGGAGTTTCCAACCCAGAGATGTTATCTCTCAAATATTTGAAAGCTGTGGTCAGTTCCTTATTCAGATCCTCCACATTCGCATACTGCTGCTCGGCTTCGGCAATCAGTGTTTGAAGAGTAGTATCCTGATAGAAACGCAGGAACTTAGTGTTAATCTGCGTATCGTTTACCTTTCCAATACGTAACACATCTTCTATCAGCGTTCTAGTCTGCATTGGATATACCGTATTCATCTGCTGGAGGGCAGAGAAATCTCCTGTCGTCAGGTATAGACTTTGGATACGATCATAGCGGTCAATGGCAATCGCCTCGTCGTCTTCCGACATGAACTGCCATTCACAGCTGATGCACCCCAGCATAACTACCAATAGAAAGAGATATATCTTATGCACTAAACCTATTCTGAATGTTATATGTTTGTTAAAAAAGCGATGCAAATATACTAAAATATATTTTAAAATCCAAATTTTAACCTAAAAAAGATAAAAATTAATATAAAAAACTGCACATTCTTGTTTATTTGTGTAAAAATCGGGCTCAGTTTGATTGTTTTTGATTACTTTTGCCATTCACTAAAACAAAACAAAGTAACATCATGAAGAGAGCATTACTTTTGGCAATTATTGCCACATTCACAACTAACATGCTGGCTCAGACTAACAGCATCCGTTATGAAGTCAGAAACACGTCGGATATTGATCGCACCGACATGCCTGTCGTCATTAAACTTGATAGTGAGGATACTTCCGATATCCACTCAGCCAGAGTCACATTGGGAACAAACAAGGAGATTCCCTGTCAGCTTGACGATCTTGACCAGGACGGCATCTTTGATGAGTTGTGTTTCCTGGTAGATCTAAAAGCCAAAGCAAAGGCCATCTACACGATTGAATACAACACAAGTGACAAACCCCTTCAATATCCAGCCCGTGTCTATGCCGAGATGCTGATACGCAATGACAAGGTAAAGGAGAAGAACAAGCACGATAACTTCATCGAGTCGATCACAGCCCGTGGCGACTGTGCCAACTCTTATAACATCCAACATCATCATGGTGTAGATTTCGAGAGTGAATACAATGGTATCCGCATTTATTTCGATAAGCGCCAGACTCTCGACCTCTATGGAAAGTTTCACAAACGTCTCGAACTAAAAGAAACTCAGTTCTATACGTCGAAAGAACAGAAGGAACAGGGCTATGGCGACGATGTGCTTTGGGTGGGCAACACCTTTGGACTTGGTGCCTTCCGAGGCTGGGATGGAAAGCAGCCCACAATGATCGATCCT
The DNA here is from genome assembly GCA_902798285.1 of uncultured Prevotella sp. Lineage (GTDB taxonomy): Bacteria > Bacteroidota > Bacteroidia > Bacteroidales > Bacteroidaceae > Prevotella. The sequence goes on from CADBVZ010000008.1 coordinate 12,094, forward strand.
GTCAGCAGTCGCACCCAGCGTATCATCTCCTATGGTCCGCTTCGTACCATCGTCGAGGTTGTGGATCGTGGCTGGCAATACTCACCTCTCACCTCTCACCCCTTACCTCTGAATATGACCATCCGCTATACTCAATATGCTGGCCATCGTGATACGGATGTCGATGTATTCTTTAATAAGGATGTGAAGGATTATCTTTTCTCTACAGGTATCATCAATGTCAAAGAGTCTGTCGAGTTCTCTGACAAAAATGGTTTGCGAGCCTGCTGGGGCACAGATTGGCCTTCGAGCGATCATGAGAACTTCAAACCAGAAACTGTAGGACTGGGCATCTATATACCCCAGCAATATATCAAGAGCGAGGAAGTGGCCAACAAGGATAACTATGCCTATGTAGTTGGTACTAACAACAAGCACCTCTGCTATAAAGTCATCTATTGTTCAGACAACGAGTCATTCGGATTCCACTCTGCCGATGCTTGGTTTGACTACCTGAAGCAGTGGAAGCAGAAAGAGGTAGATCACCCTGCTGTCGTCATTCGTCAGTAATTAAGGAAGCTGGGCGAACGTCTTTCGTCCTTTTACATAGTATTGCCAGAGCAGGGAGAAAGCCCTTCGCTCTGGTATTTCTTTTGCCACACGACTGGCTTGGATGGCCTTGCGATCAGCTTCAAAGTCCTTCCGCCAACGTTTAAAAGCCCTTCGTGCACGATACACTGCCCTGAAGTCGCCCACATTCCGTTTCAGAATCAGCATCTCCCAAGCAGCCAGATAGTCGAGCCACCAGCGCCATCGCATCACCCTCTTCAGATTCTCCTCAGGGAGACACTTATAGAGCATCGTCAGGTTATTGCGGAAGTTCAGGAAAGTCTTCATCGGATTACCCTTAGGCAAGGTTCCGCCACCCACATGGTAAACATAACTCTCTGGCAAACAAACTATTCTGCGACCACGAATACGCAATCGCCAACAAAGGTCTATCTCCTCATTATGGGCAAAAAATCGTCCATCGAGTCCGCCAGCCTCCCAATAGTCCTTCGATCGTATCATCAGTGCAGCACCAGTAGCCCAGAGAATGTCTGTGGCATAATCATACTGACCATTATCTTCCTCAACTGTTTCGAAAATACGTCCACGACAGAAGGGATAGCCAAAGTGGTCGAGGTATCCCCCACTCGCTCCTGCATATTCAAAACGATCCTTATCGAAGATTGAAAGCAACTTCGGCTGACAGGCCGCCACATCAGGATGATTATCCATATATTCTGTCATGGGCGTCAACCAGTGATGAGTCACCTCAATATCGGAGTTCAGCAGCAAGTAATATTCAGCATCCATCTGTTTCAAGGCTTTATTGTAACCCTCTGCAAACCCCCAGTTCTTCTCCAATTGGATAAGCTTCACCCCAGGGAAATGCTGTCGGAGCATCTCCATCGACTGGTCCGTCGAAGCATTGTCTGCCACATAGACAGTCGCCTCGTCCTTCGAGTATTGCAACACGGAGGGCATATACTTCTCAAGCATCGCCTGTCCGTTCCAATTCAGGATTACAATTGCTACTTTATCCATCACGCGCGTACCTTATTATATATTATAGTGGTGAGAGGTGAGTGGTGAGAGGTGAGAGAATACATTTCAGCGACTGTTTGTCAACAGTCAATTCTCCCAATTTCACTCTAACCAGTTGATTATCCAATGCAGGGTCGGCATCCTTTGGCGACAACTCCACCCTGATGTAGTTCCTTGTGAAGCCATGCATGGCTCTGCCTCGAGTAGCTTTCTCGAAGAGAACTTCTGCCTCCTGGCCCACATGCTGCTGATAAAAAGCAATCGTCTTCTTATCAGAGAGATCAAGCAGTCGCTTCGAGCGAAGTTTCTTGTCCTTCTCTGTTACCACGTATGGAATGCTCAGTGCCGATGTGCCAGGTCGCTCTGAATATGGGAACACATGCAGCTGAGTCACATCGAGCCCCTTCAGGAACTCATACGTCTCCTCAAAACACTCTGGCGTTTCTCCTCTACAACCTACCATCACGTCAACGCCGATAAACGCATCGGGCATCAACTCCTTGATACGATGTATCTTGTCAGCAAACAGCTGCCTATCGTAATGCCTGTGCATCAGTTTCAGCACTGTGTCGCTGCCACTCTGCAAAGGTATATGGAAATGAGGCATAAACGCCCTACTCTGAGCACAATACTCTATCAACTCGTCAGAGAGCAGATCAGGTTCCAAACTACTGATTCTGTAGCGCTTGATAGCTTCCACCTTGTCGAGAGCCTTTACCAAGTCGATGAAGCGCTCGCCAGTTGTCTTGCCAAAATCGCCAATGTTCACTCCTGTCAGCACAATCTCCTTTCCTCCCTCTTTGGCAGCTTCCTCAGCCTGAGCCACAAGCGATGCGATAGAAGGATTCCTTGAGAAACCTCTGGCGTATGGAATGGTACAATAAGTACAGAAATAGTCGCAGCCATCTTGCACCTTCAGGAAATATCTCGTTCTGTTTCCTCTAGAGCAACTTGGCGCAAAGCTCTTAATATCCTTCGTCTTCTGGCGGAAGGCATTTCTCTCACCTCTCACCTCTAGCTTCTCACCTCTATTAATCCAGGCTTCTGAAAGAAACTGGATTAAATTCGCCTTCTCATTCGAGCCCAGCACCAGACTCACACCATCTATCTTCGCTACCTCTTCTGCCTCTAGCTGGGCATAGCAACCAGTTACCACCACAAAGGCGCCAGGATTCTCCCTCACCATGCGATGAATCTGCTGCCTGCATTTCTTGTCGGCCACCTCAGTCACTGAACAGGTATTGATCAAGCAGATATCTGCCTTCTCACCTTTTGCTGCTGTCCGTACGCCTAACTCCTGAAGCATTTTCCCGAAGGTTGATGTCTCAGAAAAGTTCAACTTACAGCCCAGTGTGTAGTAAGTCGCCGTTTTGCCCTGAAAGGCCGATGTATCTATCATCTTTTACCTATTTACTTTTTATGCCTTAAAAACATTGTTTGTTTACGGGCACAAAGGTACATCTTTTTTCTCTATTTTCATCAATTTTTGGCATTTTTCCGTTAAGTGAAGAAAATACACCAAATTTTAACATTTCGTATCTTGTTGATTTTCAGACACTTGCTAAAAAGTTACAAAAAAGGTCGAAAAAAAATCGAAAAAAATGATACGTTGTATTAAAAATATGCTTAACTTTGCAGCGTTTTAATAAACAAATGATTGTTTTACAGATTTAAAAAGCTTAGAAAAAATGAAAAAATTAGTATTCATGTTCGTAGCAGTTGCTGCTATCTCTTTCGCTTCTTGTGGTAACAAGGCTCAGGCTCCTGTACAGGACACTGATTCTATCGCTGAGGTAGTTGATAGCGTAGTAGACAGCCTGGCTGTTGATTCAGTTGCTGCTGACTCTACTGTTGCTGAGTAATTATTACTCGACGAACAATTGAGAGAAATGAGAGGTCGCAGGGCGTGAGTCCCGCGACCTCTTTCTTTATGCCCACATACTACCTAAACAAAAACGGCTATTTTTGCGTTTTTCACCCACCAAAATTGGCTTTATTGTTAATTATAGGGGCGCTTATAAACCAGACAAAACATTCTAAATCTCTACAAAAGACTATCTTTTAGGGTGTAAAAGACTATCTTTGATGATGCAATAGATTATCTTTTGAGGTATAAAAGACTATCTTTCGCAAATCGATAGATAGTCCAAAGTCCAGAAGATAGTAAAGTATACCATAGGCGAGCAACGTACTCTATTATAAATTCTCTAGAGAATTTGGAGGTTTAAACGGAGGAAACCCAGACTTTAGACGGAGTAAAGTCTTGAATTCTCTAGAGAATTTAACAAGGTATATTATCCAAAACACCCCTTTATAAGCAGGTCCATCGGACTTTCAATAGTCCAAAATGGTGACGAATCGTCTCCATCCAGCCAAAAGTATTATATAAAAACAATTGTCCCGAGAGCTTGTGGCCCTCGGGACGCTTGCGTCATAATAAATAATGATGCTTTACAGCATTGATTAATTATTAATTGTAGATTTAAAATGCACTTGTTTATGCCTCTGCGGGAGCTTCCTCAGCAGGAGCGTCGATGGCCTCGAGAGCCTCAGCCTCAGCTTCAGCCTCTGCAGCAGCAGCCTCGTCGGCAGCAGCCTTCTTGGCATCAGCAGCAGCCTTGATGGCAGCCTCAGCCTCAGCAGCAGCCTGCAGCTCAGCAGCGTTCTCAGCAACTACCTTTACAGGAATCTCAACAGTTACCTCCTTGTGGAAGTGAACGAGAGCTACATAGTCGCCAATCTTCTTGGCATCCTTCATGGTGATGATCTTACGATCAACCTCCTTACCGAGCTTAGCGAGCTCCTCGGCTACCTGAGCAGCACCTACAGAACCGTAGAGCTGACCAGTGGCGCTAACCTTAGCGGCAATCTCGAGAGCAACACCAGCGAGCTGGGCAGCCTTCTCCTCAGCAGCAGCCTTGAGGGCAGCCAGCTTGTGAGCCTGCTGCTTCAGGTTCTCTGCGAGAATCTTCTTAGCTGAAGGACTGGCGATAACACCCTTACCCTGAGGGATGAGGTAGTTACGGCCATAGCCAGACTTTACATTCACGATATCGTTCTTGAATCCCAGACCGATAATATCTTCTTTCAGTATAATTTCCATAATCTTGCGTCCTCCTCTTTAATTACTTCATCAAATCGGCTACGTAAGGCAGCAGTGCGATCTGGCGGGCACGCTTAACGGCCTGAGCCACACGACGCTGATACTTCAGAGATGTTCCAGTGATACGACGGGGAAGAATCTTACCCTGCTCGTTGAGGAACTTCTTAAGGAACTCGGGATCCTTGTAGTCAATGTACTTGATACCGCTCTTCTTGAAACGGCAATACTTCTTCTTCTTTGTGTCGATAGAAGGAGCTGTCAAATAACGGATTTCACTCTGTTCTGCCATAATTTAAGCCTCCTCTTTTTTACCAAGCTTTGCACGACGCTTCTCGGCGTACTCAATTGCATACTTGTCAAGTTTAACTGTCTGGAAACGGATTACTTTCTCATCACGACGGAAAGCGGTCTCCAGTGTCTTAATCACTGATGGCTCAGCCTTGAACTCTACGAGGCAGTAGAAACCTGTAGACTTCTTCTGAATAGCATAAGCCATCTTCTTCAATCCCCAGGCCTCTTCACTAATGATCTCTGCACCCTTATCGGTGAGGACCTTCTTGAATTTTGCGGCCGTTTCCTTCATCTGATCATCAGACAAAACGGGAGTTAAAATGAAAACGGTTTCGTATTGATTCATACTACTTAAAAAATAAAAATTAATAATGTTGTGCTTAAAAGCGGGTGCAAAGGTACTAATTTTCTATTGAACATTGAACATTGGACATTGAACATTTTAATTGTTTAACAGAATTTAATACTTTTCACGCTTTTTCTGCTGGCGAATGTGGAGATAGGCGCCAATAATAATCATCAGCCAGCCGGCGAGCAACACCAGATTACTCGACGTCCAGCCAACCAGATAAGCGACTATCAAAAGGATGGCGCCGGCCAAAACCAGCGCCAATCCTATGGGGTTATTCCTCCTCGGGAGTGATGAGTTTGTATCCTTTACCATGGATATTGATGATTTCGATCTGACCGTCTTCCTTCAGATGCTTACGCAGTTTGGTGATATAAACATCCATTGAACGGGCATTGAAATAGTTATCGTCGATCCAGATGGTCTTCAGGGCGAAGTCACGCTGCAGAATCTCATTAGAGTGGCTGCAGAGCAGAGCCAGAAGTTCGTTCTCCTTAGTGGTAAGCTTGGTCTGCTTATCGCCAATCATGAGCAGCTGCTTCTGGGTATCAAAGGTGAACTTACCGATGTGATAAACGGTTGACTCCTTGTTCTTCTTACCCTTGGTACGACGCAGGATGGCCTCAATACGGAATACAAGCTCCTCCATTGAGAAGGGTTTGGTGATATAGTCATCGGCACCAAGCTTGAAGCCCTCGAGGATATCCTCCTTCAGCGTCTTAGCAGTCAGGAAGATAATGGGCACATCGGCATTGGCGGCACGAATCTCCTGAGCCAGTGTGAAGCCGTCCTTCTTAGGCATCATCACATCGAGCACGCAAATGTCGAACTTGGCTTTGAGGAAAGCCTTGAAGCCTGCCTCACCGTCGGCGCAGAGTTCTGCTACATAGCCTTTGGCCTGCAAATACTCACGGAGCAGCATTCCGAGGTTCTCATCGTCCTCGCAAAGCAAGATTTTCAACTTTTCTTCATTCATAATCTTTTGTTTTTAGAGGTGAGTGGTTAGAGGTTAGAGGTTAGAGATTACTCTGCTACACCAAATCTCCTCTGAAACGTTTCACCAAAGTTTATACTAATTAATCTATTAAAATTTTATCATTCTTGTTGTTTAATCCTCCTGCAGGATGGGCAGCGAGATGGTGAAGGTGGTACCCTTGCCGAGTTCACTCTCACACTTGATTTCGCCTTCATGGAGGTTGATGATCTTCTTGACATAAGCCAGACCAAGGCCGAAGCCCTTGACATCGTGGACATTACCTGTATGAACGCGATAGAACTTATCGAAGATCTTCTTGACGTTCTCCTTCTTAATGCCCAGACCTGTATCGCGGATGCTGAAGCAGAGATGGCCCTTATCGTTCCATGTACGAATATAAATATCGAGCGGCTGCTCTGGTTTGCGATACTTCACAGCGTTGTCCATGAGGTTGGTAATGGCATTCTGGAAATGCACTTCATCGACATAGATGGCAGAGTCGACTGCCTCGATTTCAGTATAGATTTTACCACCTGTATGCTCCACACGGAGGGAGAACGAGCCTGCGATTGATTCCAGTAACTCATTGAGATCCAACTCCTTCTTCTTAAATGATGCAGTTTTCCTATCGAACATCGACATCTGAAGAACCTTCTCCACCAGGAAGCGCAGGCGCTTCGATTCGTCGTTGATAACACCACCCAGATGCTGAAGCATCGACGGACTCTTAGTCACACTTTCATCGTTGAGCATCTGTGCTGCAAGCGAGATACTGGATATCGGCGTCTTCAACTCGTGGGTCATGTTATTAATGAAGTCGTTCTTGATTTCAGAATAGCGCTTCTGGCGGAAGATGACCACGATGGTGAAGATAAACGTGATGAGCAGCACGAGCGTAAAAATCATGGCTGGAATCATGAAACGTACACTCGAGAAGATATAAGAGCTCATATCAGGGAAGTGGATCTTCACCACACCCATCTTCGACGAAGGGTCGTTACGGAACAAAGTCTGCTTATAGGTATGCTCCTCACCCTCCTCGCTATAGTCTGGGCAACGATATACCTCACGTCCATCGGCCGTCTCCACACGGAAGTGGTAAGGGATGTTGATACCATTGTTCATCAGTTCGGCACGAATGTCCTGATCGAGGAGCTTGAAGTTGATGCGCTCCTTCAGAGGACGATCGGAGGCAGTATAGAGGATGTTATAAACCACCTCGTCGAGCAGAGCCTTCTGGTAGACATAGCGATTACGTACAATCTCCTGCAACGACTTCGAAGCCTCGGAGATGGAGTTCTTATCAGTACGCAGAATCATGGCCTTGGGCACATTGGCGGGCTTGATAGCAAAGGTCTTCAGCTCGAAACTAGAGTATACAGTACCATCGTCGGCAGCCACAGCAAACTGATGAGAGTGCTTGATGGTGCCATCGAGACCATCAACCATAACAGAGTCCTGCTTAAAGGCCTTACGTTCTGTTTCCTTTACATCTTTTTCCAGATAACGGAGTGTCTCATTCATCTCAAGGTTTCGAGATGCCTGATAGAGGCTACGGTTCACGGACTCATCGAACTGTTCCTTCTTCATCTTCGCCATCTCCTCGATATAGGAAAGCTGAAGCCAAAGAAGACCTACAAACGAAAGTCCCATGACTATTGCTATGATCCAAATCGTACTTTTCTTCATATCAACGGCAAAGGTAAGGCATTTCTTAAATACAAAGCACTATTATGTTAATTATTTCGACGATATTTTACTAAATTAACAGATATTGCATTTATGGTTGCAGTATTTTAAATAATGAATCCCCGTTGCAAGTCTGCAACGGGGATTCATCTTAATATATTCAGAAAGGATTAATCTTCTTCCTTCATCTCTTCCTCATGCTGCTTGATCAGAGCCTGCTGGATATCGTTCGGCACGAGCTCATAGCTTGAGAAACTGGTTGTGAACGAAGCACGTCCACCAGTGATAGAACTCAGGGCGATAGAGTAGCTGGAGAGTTCCTTGAGAGGAATCTTGGCAGAGAGTTTCTGATAGCCTGCCTCAGAATCCATACCCATGATGATGGCACGACGACCCTGGAGGTCACTCATTACATCACCCATGTAGTCGCCAGGAACGAGCACCTCGAGATCGTAGATAGGCTCAAGCACCTTAGGACCGGCCTCCTTGAAGGCAGCAGAGAAGGCGTTACGAGCAGCCAGCATGAACGAAAGCTCGTTAGAGTCAACTGGGTGCATCTTACCATCGTAAACAATCACACGAACGTCGCGAGCATAAGAACCTGTCAATGGGCCCTGCTCCATACGCTCCATAACACCCTTCAGGATGGCAGGCATGAAACGGAGGTCGATAGCACCACCAACAACTGAGTTGATGAAGACGAGCTTACCACCCCACTCCAGATCAATCTCTTCCTTACCCTTGATGTTCATCTTGAACTCCTGGCCGTTGATCTTGAATGATGTAGGATCGGGCATACCCTCAGTGTAAGGCTCCACAATCAGATGAACCTCACCGAACTGACCTGCACCACCCGACTGCTTCTTATGACGATAGTCGGCACGAGCCATCTTAGTAATCGTCTCACGATACGGAATCTTCGGCTCGATATACTCGATCTGGATCTTCTCGTTGTTCTCCATACGCCACTTCAAGGTGCGCAGGTGGAATTCACCCTGACCATGAACGATAATCTGACGGAGCTCCTTCGACTGCTCAACTACCCATGTGGGATCCTCCTGGCGCATCTTCTGCAGAGCTGCCATCATCTTCTCGGTCTCAGCCTCATTAACGGCCTTAATGGCACGAGAGAATTTAGAGTTAGGATACTTAATGAAGTTGAACTTATTCTCTACATCCTTACCATTCAGGGTGTTACCAGTCTTTACATCCTTCAGCTTCACAGTACAGCCGATATCACCAGCACGCAACTCGTCAACCTGAATACGGTTGGCACCTGCACAAGCATAAAGGGTACCGATACGCTCCTTAGAACCACGATCAGCATTGGTCAGATCGTCGCCACTCTTTACAACACCACTCATTACCTTGAAGTAGCTTACCTCACCGATATGGGGCTCAACACCAGTCTTGAAGAAATAGAGAGAGGTAGGTGCAGAAGCATCGGCAGGAATATCCTTACCGGCTGCATTCTGGATAACAGGCATCTCACTTACGAAAGGAACCACGTTGCCGAGGAACTCCATCAAGCGGCGAACACCCATGTCGCGACCAGCGCAAACACAGAATACAGGGAAGATAGAACGTGTAACCAGACCCTTACGGATACCCTCACGCATCTCATCCTCGCTGAGGTCCTCGCTCTCGAAGAACTTCTCCATCAGTGTGTCATCGCCAGCGGCAGCAGCCTCAACGAGGGCAGCCTTCCACTCCTTGGCCTTCTCCAACTGATCGGCAGGAATATCCTCGATGATAGGAGCACCACCCTCGGGCTTCCAAGAGTACTTCTTCATCAGCAGTACGTCGATAACGCTGTTGAATCCAGCACCAGTAGCAATAGGATACTGAACGGGAACACAGTTAGGACCATAAACATCCTTCAGCTGAGAAAGAATCTGGTCGAAATCGCAGTTATCGCGATCCAGCTGATTAACGAGGAAGATAACGGGTTTCTTCAGTTTCTCTGTGTTGCGGAAAGCATTCATCGTTCCTACCTCAGGACCATACTGGCCATTGATGAGGATGACAGCCTGATCGGTCACGTTCATAGCGGTAATTGAACCTCCTACGAAGTCGTCACTTCCTGGACAGTCAATGATGTTGAGCTTCTTGTTATTCCACTCTACATGAAAAACAGTTGAGAACACCGAGTAGCCATATTCCTGTTCAACAGGGAAATAATCGCTCATGGTGTTCTTACTCTCTACGCTACCGCGGCGCTTAATGATGCCAGCTTCGTAGACCATTGACTCGGCAAGAGTAGTCTTGCCGCTACCCGCACTGCCAATGAGTGCAATGTTTTTGATTTCGTTTGTCTGATAAACTTTCATATCAATTTTGGTTTTAGGATAAATATTTCAGTCTAAGCGGGGACTAAGGTAGTTATTTTTGAGGAAATAGCCAAAAGATTCTTGGAAATATTAAACTAAATTAGTACTTTTGCCCCCAATATGGCAGGAATCTATATTCATATACCTTTTTGCAGGAGCCGTTGCATCTATTGCGGTTTCTATTCCACGACAGGGTTAGAACTCCGTCAGCGGTATGTAGATGCGCTATGCAAGGAAATGATGATAAGAGGTGAGAAGCTAGAGGTAAGTGGTGAGAGAATAGATATTGAGACCATCTATTTCGGAGGGGGAACACCCAGCCAATTAACGATTCCACAACTGAATCAGCTCCTTATATATATTAATAAGGTATATTCTCTCACCTCTCACCACTCACCTCTCACCTCTACAGAGATCACTATTGAGGTAAATCCTGACGATGTAACCCCAGAATACGCCACTGCAATAAAGCAACTCGGTGTGAATAGGGTAAGCATGGGAGCACAAACCTTTGACAACCGTCGTCTGCGATTCCTGAATCGTCGCCATACAGCCGAACAAGTGTCTGAGGCCGTAAAGATACTCCGTCAGGCAGGCATACAGAATATCAGCATCGACCTGATGTACGGTTTTCCTGACGAAACGCTGGAGGATTTGGATGCCGACATCACCCAAGCCCTAGCGCTCGACGTAGAGCATATTTCTTCTTACTGTTTGATGTATGAAGAAGGAACCCCACTCTATCGGCTGTTGGAAGAGGGCAAGGTTTCGGAAACCGATGAAGAGTTGGAGCGACAGATGTACTATCATCTCATAGACCGACTGGAAGCTGCTGGTTATGAACACTACGAAATATCCAACTTTGCACGACCTAGCTTCCGCAGCCGACATAACTCGTCGTACTGGAATCTGACTCCTTACATCGGTCTCGGCGCTGCAGCTCACTCCTTTGACGGTAAAGCCTATCGCCGTTGGAATATCAGCGACATCCGACAGTATATAGAGGGCATAGAGAATGGTCAACCACGTTTTGAGGAGGAACTGCTTGATGAGAACACCCGCTATAATGACATGCTGACTGTAGCTCTGCGCACCAATGAAGGCCTCGACCTGAACAAACTCTCAGATTACTATAGGAACTATTGTATTCGCGAAGCCCAACACTACATCAACGATGGACTATTGCAGCTCTCACCAAAAGGTCATCTACATCTAACCCGTATTGGTCTGTTCGTCAGCGATATGATTATCAGCGACCTGATGCTTATTGAAGACGTTTGATGGCAAAATAATAGTAGGCTACAAGCAACGGGTAACCTATATAATATAAGGTAGTGATGCTGAACACCACATAATCAACTGCACAGATGGCAGCCAGGCCTCCTAAGTAAAGGATTGCCTCACCCAAGGGCAGATGCTTTGTCACATCATCGACTGTAGCAATGGAGACAATGACAAGAGCCCACACAGAAGATACAAACAAGCCTAAATGTAATGGCAAGGCAAAGGGATTGAGCGACGGATGATAATAGAAATGACGCCATGATTCAGGGCCGAATACCTGAATACTGCTATAAATGACAGCCGAAGTAGCCACCAACAGACACAATACTGCAGGATAGAACGACGGGATATCATTGAAATGCACAATCTTTGCCCCTAGCCTCATCAATCGTCGCACACCATAGGCAGCAACAATGACAACACAGAAAGCCAAGAACACTAACAGATGGACATTTGAGAAGGTATCGATGAACTGACTGATCGGATCATCAGGCGACACCTTGGCCAGCAGTTCGTTCTCATGTGTCCAACCAAAGGTAAGTTGATCGCGAGCCACTTTCACCCAAATGGAATCAATGGTATCTGATGGTACCGTCATAATATCGGCCACCACAATCCGTTCGTTCTTGTGGAGTGTGATCGAGTCCTTCTGTAGTTCCAGTCCCATTGCCTCTATCTCTAAGGATACCACCTCAGGCACGGCCATATCCTCTGGTTGCTGAGCCACCACCACCAAGGAATCACCCGTTACAACGAAATTATAATTCTGCGTATAGTGATGAGTGGTGTAGAAAGAGATGGAGTCGAGTTGCTGCTTGGTAAGATCCCAAGCATCTGGCGTTATCGGACCACGATTATAACAAGAAGTAGAGAATAGAATAGTGAATAATGACAAGAGTAATACCCTCATCAATCTTCTAAACGTATTATGATATCTCTCACCTCTCACTACTATATACATTCATCTGGCAGCGGGTACAATCAAATTCAAGACGGAAGCGACGGCCATCGCCTAATACCAAAGAGAGAGGCTCACGCCAAGTGGGGCGTTTACCACCACGCTTCACACAATAGCCAAGCGAGTATCGCAAACAATGGCGACACTGCATGATAGGTCCATCACCACCCTTAAGCTCATAGGCCGATAACTCATCGGTACCATAGAAAGCGGCCGATTGATGGTTGGAGATATTATTCAGATAACTAAGTTCTTTTACTCCTGGGCAGCCCGCTACCCTAGCCCTCTTTACGTTGTGATTGGTCTGGCTCAACGCATCAATCAGTTGGCGACGCATATCAGAGAGTTGGCTGTTGGGGATAAAGTAGTTGAAATCTTCAGGCACATCAACCTGAGTACACTCGTAAATGGTATCACCAAGTTTTGAAAGCTGGCGTACCAGATTCTCGCGAGGCGACTTCTGTGCCAACTGATGTTCGGCAACGAAATGCACCTTAGCATTGCCAGCACTCAGCTCAAAACCATCATTTACTGCATGCAACGAGATACTTACTGGTATCTTACGCGTAGCACTAGGTTTTGAGAGAATCCGTTCAAACTCTTGGTCGTTGTTGCGATAGAGCGACATTCCTGGGCGCAAAGCTGCAGGCATCTTGAAAGGATAGATACGATTGCCCACTACACGGTTGGCACGAAAGCCTTCGAACTGCCGATCCTGATTCAAAAAGCAGAGTCCATCGCCATTAGCGAAACTGGCTGTACCAGCCACATTGAATGAGTCGCCACGAATCTCTTTCACTTTACCAACGAACTCGCCAACAGCCTTAGGGGTATCAAATGAAGCAATGCCCGGTTGACGTCCATTCATAAAATAGGAGGTATAACCGCGATTGAAAGTGCGGTTCAAATTGGGAGTAAACGTATATTCGCAACGTCCCTTCGATGCACGACAATAGTCATCAGGATGCTGACGGATAAAGGCATTCAGACGCTCGCTATAAGCAGCAGTAACGTTCTTCACATAAGCCACATCCTTTAATCTTCCCTCTATCTTAAATGACACTGCTCCAGCCTTAATCAGGCGTTCAAGATTATCACTCTGGTTCATATCCTTGAGCGACAACAGATAGCGTTCATGTTCTATCTCTACCCCATCAGCATCGAACAAGGAGAAACGCATCCTGCAGAACTGAGCACACTCGCCACGATTGGCACTACGCTGAAAACAATGTTGCGAAGCGTAGCAGATGCCTGAATAACTAACACAAAGAGCTCCATGTACAAAGACCTCAAGTTCTATATCAGGAACCTCGCTATGTATTTCTGCAATTTCTTCTGCTGAGAGTTCACGAGCCAGAACAGCACGCGAGAATCCTATCTGCTGTAACCAGCGTACTTTCTCTACTGTGCGATTGTCAGTCTGAGTAGAGGCATGAATCTCGAAAGGCTTATCCTGCATAAACTGCAGCAACCCCATATCCTGCACCAAAACCGCATCTACACCAATCTCTGCCAATTGGTCGATTAAGTGATGGACCTCGTCGAGTTCATTATCATAGACAATGGTATTGAGTGTAACATAGATCTTAACGCCAAAAGGATGGGCATAAGAGCATAACTGACGAATATCATCCAGACTGTTGCCTGCTGCAGCTCGCGCTCCAAAATGAGGAGCCCCAATATATACAGCATCGGCACCGTGGTCGATAGCCGCGATGCCACATGCTAAATTCTTTGCCGGAGCCAACAGTTCTAATGGAGTCAATGCCTAATACTATTTAATATCATCAATATTATACGGCGTTTCCTGGTAAACATAGTAGTTTATCCAGTTGGCATAGAGCAAATTGGCATGAGCACGCCAAGTAACAACAGGCGGATTATCAGGATTGTCATCCCGATAATAATTCTTCGGCAAGTCTACATCGTCACGAATACCACGGTCGCGCTTATACTCATTGTCAAGCGTATTAGGTGCATACTCCAAATGTCCCGTTATATAGAACTCGCGACCATCTCTCGCCATTACCATACTCACCCCACAATCAGGTGACTCTGCGATAAGCGTCAGATTAGGATTGGCAAGAATATCCTCTCGATGAATCTCAGTATGACGACTATGAGGCATCATAAACACATCATCGAAACCTCGGAATATCGGCAAAGGTCTGTCAATAGGTGTCTGCGGGAAGATGCCGAACATTTTCTTGGCTAACGGATATTTGGAAATACCATAATGATAATAGAGTCCGGCCTGAGCCGCCCAGCAGATGTACAGAGTACTGGTGACATGAGTACGGGCCCAAGAGAAGATGTCGGTGATTTCATCCCAATAACTAACATCCTCGAATTCCAATTGCTCAACGGGAGCACCTGTGATAATCATACCATCGAATTTCTCGTTTCGCATCGACTCAAAGTCACGATAGAACATCATCATATGCTCAATAGGCGTATTCTTAGGTGTATGACTCTTCAGTTTCATAAAACTGATTTCCAACTGAAGCGGTGTATTCGAAAGCAGACGCACGAGGTCTGTTTCCGTCGTAATCTTCAGCGGCATCAGGTTCAGTATGACAATCCGTAGAGGACGAATATCCTGTGTGGTTGCCCTGGAATTATCCATCACGAAGATATTCTCATTCTTCAGAATATCTATCGCAGGAAGTCTGTCTGGTAATCTTAATGGCATGAATAAAAACTGTCTTTAAAACTTCAAGATGCAACATGAGACATTGTCAAGTCCACCTGCAGCAATAGCTGCCTCGCACAACGCATTGGCATCAGCGCCTACTGCCATCAGGCTGGCAATCTTTTGATCGTCCAACATATCCGTCAGTCCATCACTACATAACATATATATGTCATCCATCAGTATATCCTGGGTCATTCTCACAATATCAATATAGGACGTTGAGCAGCCACCACCAATACAATTAGTGATAATGCTGGTGTGCTTCTCTTTCCCAAGAAGATTACTCAAAGAGTGATCGGTCGTAAGCTGCAGAAGTTCGCCGTTACGATAACGATATAATCGACTATCGCCACAATTCATGGAATAGTATTCTCCTTCATAAAAAGCGAAACAAACCAAAGTTGTGCCCATTCCTTTAAATTGTTCATCGGCACGACCTTTTGATGCAACCAGATTATTTATGCCGTCCAGCCATTCCACCACCGTTTCATTAAACTCACTGGGGCCGAATCCTGCTGGAAGGTCATTGTAATAAAACTGAAGGTTATGAAGTACATCACTACTGGCGATGTCGCCGCGATTATGGCCTCCCATTCCGTCGGCAACAGCCACAATATAACGATCTTGATTAGTCAGATCCACCCGTGTACAGAAAACGTCATTTCTGACGAAATGGTTTCCCACGAGTATCATATCCTCATTCTGATGTCTCACACAGCCAATGTTACTGGCTGCTGTTATATCAATTGTTATCATTATACTTTATCTGATTATAACCTGTAGATTGATGTTTGCAATCGTGAGCACGTCACCATTGTTCAACGACATATCTACATCAGGCTGTATCGTACGCTGGTTTACCTTCGTACCATTTGAGGAGTGCTTGTCGGTTACACACCAACCTGACTCTCCCTTGTATTTTAACTGGGCATGAACACCTGAAACATAAGCGTGCTGTTCAAAGAACTGGGTATATGGTCCTTTACGACGTCCGATGATAGCACCATTCATAGCTACGATACGTATGTTCAGACTATCATTAGCGAGTGTGAGCACAGGCATTCCACCTCGTTGCTGTACACCTGACTGAGAGACGCCCATACCCGTCGACATATTCGTCGAGAAATTTGAACGAGCAGACATTTCTGCCTGGTTCTGAGCCTGACGGGCATCGGGACTGACCATCAGACCTCCGCAGTGCGTACAACGTCTGCCGAGTCCTACGCGACCACACTGATTGCAGAAGAGCAATGCCTGTCCGCATTGGTCACAATAGTGGGAATCGTTCTCTATCTCTTCTCTACAAGTTGGACAAATAATCATCTTTTATTTATATATCTTCTGGTAATATAATCTGATATGTTTCCTTAGTCACCTCGTCTGGCGGCATATGTGATACACGCTCAGAGAGCTTCTGAATCGTTGAATCGAGCAGATTGCGCATCTCTCGGGCATTACCCCATGACTCATTCTTGGCAAGTACCATCTTATAGATGGTGTCAAGGGCCTTGAACTCTGCAGCTTGTGAGAGTGTGTACTGCTCCTTCTGAGCCATGTGCTTATAGATAGCCAGCAACTCGTCTTCATTATAATCCTCGATATGAAGCTTATGGGTAAAACGACTGGCCAGTCCGGCATTCATAGTCAGGAACTCTTCCATCTTATCCTTATAGCCAGCTGCAATCACCACAAACTTACCACGATCATCTTCCATTCGCTTCATCAGGGTATCAATGGCTTCCTTACCATACTGGTCGCCACCATCACTCAGCGTATATGCCTCGTCGATGAAGAGGATACCACCCATTGCCTTGTCACACATATTGTTGACAATCTTTGGTGTCTCGCCCATATACTTACCCACTAATGTGGCTCGACTTGCCTCAATAACACGAGACGTAGGAAGAATATCCATCGACTGGAGAATCTCACCCATCTTTCGTGCTATAGAGGTCTTACCCGTTCCAGGATTACCTGTCAGGATAAAGTTCATAGACATCTGCTGCACCTTTCCTGCCCCCATAGCGGCACGTTGTTTCATGAACATGCTCTGAACGGCCAGACGACGGATAGAGTTCTTGACGGAGCGCATGCCGATAAACTCATCGAGTTCGTTGAGCACCTCATCCAACGGACGAACGGCTTCACTCTGAGCCATTGGCAGGTCATCCTTTGTCAAGCTGTACATATCCTTCTCCTGGAAGCCTGGATCATTCATCAGTTTGACAAGTCGCTGACTTTGCTTCTCCACTGCCTCATTGAAGATACGGCGTGCTTCACGGGCATTACCGAAGTTCTTGTCACGACGCAGATAGAGCTGTTCAAACTGGCGATGAATAGCCGCGCGGGTATCATCATCGATAGTGAAATTCTTTCCTTCTGCCAGATGCAGGAATATCTCCGTCAGCTCATCTGGTGTATAATCATCGAAATGAATCGTCTGTGTAAAGCGGCTCTTCAGACCAGGATTGGTATCGATAAAGTCATGCATCTGGTCTGTATAACCAGCCACAATACAAATGAATTTTCCACGATCATCCTCCAATCGTTTCAAGAGGGTGTCGATAGCCTCAGCACCGAAGGTGTCTCCATCGCTCGACTTCAACGTGTAAGCCTCATCAATAAACAGCACACCGCCAAGAGCCTGATCTACCAACTGATTGGTCTTAATAGCTGTTTGTCCAGAATAGCCAGCCACAAGTTTAGCACGATCAGCCTCGACCAACTGTCCACGGGCAACAACGCCCAAGGTCTTAAAGATATCAGCCATGATACGTGCCACAGTGGTCTTACCTGTACCTGGATTACCTGTAAACACATAGTGCTTACCCTGGAATGTCTGCGTTTCTCCACGACGGATCTGCAAATTGAGGAAAGCCGTAAGGTTCGATATTTCCTTCTTAACAGAAGTAAGTCCAACCAGACCATCGAGTTTCTTGAGACAATCCTCAACATTCACGGACTGCGGAGCCTCATAAGGAATATCCTCCTTATTAATAGTCATCAGTTCCTCGTTGCTCATCGACGAGATATTTACGCCTTGCAGACGCTGAGCCTGCTTCTTGCATATCTGATCGAAAAGCGTACGCATCGTACGACCATTGGCGAAGTCCTTATCGCGTGAGTTGTACATCTCCGTAATCATTTTACGGGTAAGTTCCTCAGCCTCAGGTGAGAAGATATACTTCTTTGACTTGGCAAAGACAAGCATAATCTCGAACAACTGCTCTGGTGAGTAGTCCTTGATATCGAGGAAATAGTTGAAACGACTGCGGAAACCTGGGTTAACACGGAACAGGTTCTCCATTTCCGTACGATAACCAGCAGCTATGACAATAAACTGCCCACGATCGTCCTCCATACGTTTCATCAGCTTCTCCAAGGCCTGGGCTCCCTGATTATCACGATCACCTGAAGCACTTAACGGCGCAAGGGTATATGCCTCATCGACAAAGAGAATTCCACCCTTTGCCTTGTCACACAAGCGATCTACGACCTTAGGAGTCTCACCCTGATAGGGGCTCACCATCTTTGCACGATCAACTTCTACGACATGTCCACTATCAAGATAGCCGATAGATGCCAGAATCTCACCCAGCTTACGGGCTATCGTTGTCTTACCAGTACCTGGATTACCCGTCAGGATAATATGCATCGACATCTTCTCCTGCTCACCGAGTCCGCGTTCAGCACGCTGCATGGCATTCTGTACTGAGTAGGCCATCTCCTTGACGGCACTCTTAACCTCGTCCATGCCGATAAACGTATCGAGATCTTTCAATATATCCTCTACCGTACGCTCCTCAGGTACATAGCCCTTGATATCACTCTTCTCAACCTGCTTGGCATCAGCACCACGACTGATAAACTGCGTGAAAATATCCTCAGAAGTCTTGGTTGCTAAATGACCATTACCGAAAGTCTCGTCCTTAATCTTAACCTGATACTTGAAGTAGCGCATCAACTGATTCTCAGCCTCAGGAGAGAATTCCGTAATGCCATATTTCATGCGCAAGTTAAGCTTACAGATCTCAGCCAGTTCCTGATAACCTGGTGTCGTCATACGGAAGGTATACTTGAAGCGGTTAGCTACAGCTGGATTGCTCTCAAGGAAATCTTCCAATCCTTTTGTCAGACCTGAGATAATCACGATCGGATTATCCTCCCACTTATCCATCTCCACAAACAACTTGTCGAGCGGATTTACCTGATTAGAGTATTTATCGGGCAACAGTTTCTGGACATTATCAAAAAACAAGATGCCATTCTTGGCTTTCTTGATATTTTCATCCCACTTGTCGACGAAGCGCTGATAGTCAACAGCATCCACCATCGTCAACTTCGGCTTCTCAATAATCTTATGCTGATAGAAATAGTCACGGAGTATTTCCGCCAGAGCGGTCTTACCCGTACCAGTCTCTCCTATCACGATAGCATTCACTGAGATGCGGACATTGGCAATATCCTTACGGGAACGCAGATAGGCATAGGTGTCGACAATCGTCTTTAGCTGACTTTTTACCTCGTCAAGCCCCACCAGCTTATCAAGCAAATCCTGACTGACAAGCGGTTGACCACACCACTTGCAGAACTTCGCTACGCTTCTGTTTTCTTTATGACAATTTTGACAAACCATTATTCTACATCCCTTTCTAATTGCTTGATTACTTTAGAGGCATTGATCGTTACGTCGCCAGGATTGCTGACATTCATAAGACTCGGACTAAATATGATGAAGTCAAGGACGAATATCAGGACTAGCAGACTCCACAGTACATAATGGAGTACACTCTCGCCACTGATAGAACGTACCTGATCCGTCACGTCATTAAGTAAGCCGAACTTAGAACCCTTGAACCTATAAGACTTGGTCTTAAAAGTATAATACAAAGGCTCAATTAATGTTGACTTAATATCATTATCCAGAACCTCGGTAATCAGTTTATTGTCAGCTTTCTGATCTCCTCTGAAGTCTGTAAGATGACAAATCAGGATGTAAACCAAGGTAATGGCGACAATTGCCAGATTAAAATAGCCCGGATGGGACTGGCTTATATACTTTAATATAATAATAGGTATAAACGAGGACAAAGCACCTACCAATCCCCAAAGACATGAGAAGGCAATGTCATAGCCCCTGAAGTATGCTCGTGTACCAACAATCAAAGCTGTCATACCACCCAAGGGAAGACCGATGCAGAGGAAAGTATGTCCTAAAAGATAATGCGTATCCTTCACACCGAAAATCATAATCAGGAGAAGCCACAGACCACTCAATATATAGAAACTTGTACGCCAGATATTCTCCCTTCTCTTGGCACGTGCCCAGTTATCACGCACATTCTTCACCCTACTAGATGTCTCCTCACGAGCATCAACAAAACGTTTGTAATAAGGCTGTGAAGCATCTATCTTTCCCAGGGTCATCAACCAATCCTCCAAGGAATGTTCGTAAGCATACTCTGCAGAGAAGTCGGCAAATGGGTCCTCATGATAGAATACCGCCATCCACTGAGCCAAGGATCCGCTACGTAATTCATTACGGAACTGTGACAAATTGTTCGGATTGAGATTCTTACCATCCGATAGTTCTGTTCCATCGGGCATCAGATAAGTCGGAGTTTGTCCCAAAATACGACAGAAACGATACAAAGCTGTCTTAGCATCGTATGCTCCGAGGCGTTCACGATTCTCTTCGCTCTTGAAATCGAAACAACGATTATGCTCGTTATACATTTCCGTCCAGCCATGCAATTGTGCATAATATGAGAATCTGCCTCCAATCTCAATCATATCGATCATCTCCTCCTGGAACTCCTTGTCAGAAAGATGCTGGGCCTCCTTCAGTCGGTTAGCCAACTGTTCTCCAACCTGCTTAGGCGTAAAAGCATTCTTCAGGTCATAGGCTGACTCACGATCAAGGTTATACAACACCTTATAGGCCAGCGCCGAAGAATAAGGCTGTCCCTTTGTCATGATGCGCAGACTCTCACATGCCATATGGTCTTCATGACTGTACATCCATGAGAGAAGACGTCCATCAGTCAGTGAATGCCACTCATCCTCCGTCAAAGTCTCACGACCAAAGGTCTTCACGATTTCCTTGATACTTGAGGATGGATATTTGGCCATCAATGGAATATCTGGATCTATCTCGAAGACCAGACGCATGATGGGTATTCGCATATCATTCTTTTCTGTTTGTTTGAAATATGAACGAATACGATCCACATCACACTTAGTATGCGACTCCAAATAGAGGAACAATGAATCATTAGGATTCGTCAGCAGCACACCATAATCATTCTGATAGCTCAACACAGAAATAGCAATACTATGCACATCGTCACAAAGATTTCCCTTTACATCCTTATATGGGAAAGTAGGCTCCATCATATATACTGCCGACATTAGACCTGCGCGCTGATCAGCAGGATAACGATTGACCACGATATCCTTGACGATGGTACTGAGTTTCTCATTACCACATGACTCTAACCAAGAACCAATCTTGCCATTATACAGATAACCGATAGCAAGTTTCTCATTATCAAGAAGCATCGGAACCAGCTCATGAATATTGTCGGCTACGAGATTCTTGTCAGGATCCACAATGAAACTCTTATATTTCAGGAACGGTGACGAGAGATCCACCTTCGGACTTCCGCCCTGGAACCACTGTTCCACCTGCTCATATCCCCAACGGTTGATCGGATTAACCACTGTCAAGCCCTGCACGATCATCTTAACTCGCTCAGGCAGTTCGTTGATATGAGGCAGACGACCTTCGTTCTTCTGGCGCATCATCACACGCTCATTGGTACTCATCGGATTCTCGCCCAACCAGAGCGCCATCAGACAAATACCAAGAGAATAGAAATCGGCTGCAGGGGAAATCTCTACCATACCATCGATCACATCTGAGTACATCTCAGGCGCAGCATAAATAGGCGTACGAGCCTGAGTGGTTTTATGAGACTTTCCGTCCTGCTCAATGATACTGGAGATACCGAAATCGCCCAGCACCAACTCTGTATGTTCTTTATCGCGGAAGAACAAATTGCTGGGTTTGACGTCCTTATGAAGGATATTACAACCATGACAGTAAGCCAGGGCAGCGGCTCCCTGAAGGGCTATACGACGGAACTTGTCGATATCGCCTCCCAGTTTATAGTCAGCCAATGACCCTCCCTGCAGATATTCCATCAACTCATAATAGCGATGCTTGCCGTCCACATAGGTTTTACCATAGTCGAACACACGGACTATCATCTCAAAGTCGAAGTTCAGTACTGTCTGAAGAATAGTCTTGTTAACGTCAAAATTCGGATAATAGATCTTCAGCACGAACTCCTTACCGTCTTTCTCCACAAGGAATATCTGGGCCTCACCAGAGTTATCGCTCAGACACTGGACGTTTCTATAACTGACACCTTTCAGCATGAAACTATTATCATTGACGTCTTCTTGCTGTGGAGTCTGTTTGTCGGCTCTGACTGTTCCACTCAAAGATGCACTTGTCACTCTAATAGTGCCATCAAGGCTGGCTGGTCGCATGGTGCCATCAAGATTAGCAGGACGCATGGTACCGTCAAGATTTGCCGGACGGACTGTTCCGCCTAGATCTGTCGAACGCACCGTGCTGTCAAGGTTATCAGGACGTATAGTTTTTTCCGTACTCATTAGTTATCGTCTTTTATTTCTTTTCTTGTATTTTTACCGAGAATAATCCATTTTCCTCCCATCTGGGGCTTGGCACATCCGCACGGACTTGAATGAAGAGCATGCTTAAAGTTGCACTCCCATGCCAATCTTACACCCTGAGGCTTACAGGCCATCGCATAATTACGAACCTGGGCCGGCTTGGGCTGAGGTGTCTGAGCCATCTTCTCCAGAATCGCCGTAAGTTTATCAAGACGCTCCTGCTTCTTAGCATTATACTCTTCCTTACTCATGCGTTTATTTCTCGGCTCGGGTATGACCGGATTAGCAATACCTCTATCCTCTGCCAACAGCTTCAACACGCGTTCACGCAACTTGATATTCTTCTGGTCGAGAAGGATATCGCGTTCGGAATTATATGGAAGGGTCATCTCCATCTGCTGAATTTCGTTGGCTAGAAGCTGCATTTCCTTATACTCAGGCTGCTCTCTAATCATTTCCATCATCTGACGTGCTTCGTCAGTCAATGGAGTGCCACACTGCTTACAGAATGAGAAGTCGTTCAGAGTGTGACACACTGGGCAGACAATTCCGCCACGTGGACTACCACACTCAGGACAGAATGCTTCTTGTCCCGTAAGATGAGCGCCGCAGAATGAGCAAACATCTGTTCGGATATAATGGCGACAGGTCTCACAGAAATCGGCATCAGGCTCAACAGGCGCACCACAGTTCGGGCAGGATGTCATGCCAATCGGATTTCCACAGGAAGCACAGAAGAGAGCATCAGGATCATTGACAGTACCACAATGCGGGCACTGCACGCCATTAGCGATATTAGCCTGCATTGCTTGCTGGGCTATGGGCTCGTCCATGCGCTCTCTAACTAGTTCCTCGCGCTGCAATTGCTGAGAGGCCCTATCAGTTCGTTCTGGGTTTTGCGTAATATCATCAATCATACTATA
Source organism: uncultured Prevotella sp. (assembly GCA_902798285.1). GTDB lineage: Bacteria > Bacteroidota > Bacteroidia > Bacteroidales > Bacteroidaceae > Prevotella. The sequence goes on from CADBVZ010000008.1 coordinate 35,965, forward strand.
ACACGTGTTTTAACTTATAAGTTAGGTGCAAAATTAAACAAAAAATATTAATATACAAAAAAAACCGCCGTAAATTTACATTTACGACGGCATTTTTATGCTTTTTAGTGTCAAATTACCACAATTGGAGGCGTTCTGACTTAGGGATAAACATCTTATCGCCCTCTTTCACGTCAAAAGCTTCATACCAAGCATCGACATGAGGAAGCGCTCCATTCACACGCCAACGACCCAGTGAGTGAGGGTCACTCTTCGTGCGGTTTCGAATCTCCGCCTCCGTAATATTGGCAGCCCAAACACCAGCATAGGCATGGAAGAAACGCTGATCGGCAGTCAGGCCGTCCTTCTCTTCAAGGGGCTGGCGCTTTGTGGCATTCTTATAAGCAGCCCAAGCCACCTGCAGACCTCCGTGGTCAGCCAGATTCTCACCAAGCGTCAGACGTCCATTACCCTTCAAGTCAGGCAGCACATTAATGGCAGAGAAGAAGTCTGCATACTTATCCGTACGAGATGTAAAGTTCTTTCCATCATTTTCCGTCCACCAGTCCTTCATGTTTCCATCCTTGTCAAAGCGACGACCCTGATCATCGAATCCGTGAGTCATCTCATGACCAATCACCACACCGATAGCACCATAGTTGAAGGCATCGTCGGCAGTCGGCTCAAAGAAAGGATACTGCAGGATACCTGCGGGGAAGCAGATTTCATTGGTGGTGGGATTATAATAGGCATTAACCGTCTGAGGCGTCATATGCCAATCGTCACGATCCACAGGTTTGCCTACACGATGCTCCACGCCCCAAGCCTGCCAGAACTTGGCACACTCCTGCATATTGTCGTAGTAAGATTTTTCCGGATCGATCTGGAGTCCTGAGATATCCGTCCACTTGTCAGGATAGCCCACCTTTACATAGAAGGTGTTCAGTTTCAGCAGGGCATTCACCTTCGTAGAATCGTCCATCCAGTCCTGAGCAGCTATACGTTCGCCAAGGGCAATCTGAAGATTCTTTACCAACGTAATCATGCGCTGCTTGGAAGACTCAGGGAAGTATTTCTCCGAATATATCTTACCAAGAGCCTCACCCATCATACGCTCTACCTGACTAGTACTACGCTTCCAAAGCGGATGGTTCTCTTTGCGGCCAGACATCACACGACCACGGAAGTCAAAGCTTTCTGCAACAACGGCATCACTCAGATAGTTGGCAGCACCAGAAATGACGCCCCACTCCATCACGTCACGATACTCTGCTGGCGTGATGGCACCTACCAATTTGTTGGCACCTTCGAGGAACGCAGGCTGTCCTACAACCATTTCCTGAATATACTTGACATCCACGCCCGAGGCTTTCATCACCTTCTCCAAAGGCAGATTCGGATATTTCTCTTTAAACTCCTTAAGAGTCATCTTATTATAGTTGGCCTCAGGGTCACGAAGCTCCGTACGCGACTTGCTGACCTTGGCCAGTTCAGTCTCCACTTTCATGATGTTCTTCATCTTCTTCGCGGCCGCACCTTTACTAAAGCCAAACAGCTGGAACATCTTGATTATGTGCTTCTTAAATGCCTCACGGATATCTGCCGTAGCCTTGTCGTTGTCAAGATAATATTCTTTCAAGCCCAAAGAAAGTCCATCCTGATAGACGTTCAGGATATTCTGCGTGGCATTCTTCTCGTCGGCTCCAAAGCCAGCATAGAAGAACTCCTGCTCTCCGTAGGGAGTGAGTTCCAACTGGATGTCGAGCAGCTGGGCGTTAGTCTTGGCAGCCTCCAGACGCTTAATCAGGGGCATGACAGGAGCCACACCCTCATTGTTACGACGCGTAGAGTCCATCGCCAACTTATAGAGGTCACTAAGTTTCTGCTCAATCGTACCCTTTTCATAGGTGTTGCTCTGGAGTTCGGCAAGGATGCCGTTGATACGCTTATCGTTGTTCTCCTGCAGCTGGTCGAAGCTGCCATAGCGTGAGTAGGCTGCGGGCAAGGGATTTTTCTTCATCCAGCCACCACAGGCATACTCGTAAAAGTCATCACCAGGACGCACGCTGGTGTTGAAGTCGGTCTTGTCCAGACCAGAACTCAACGGCTTCTGTGCCATCGTCATCAAAGAGATGGAAGCCATTGCCATCATTGTTACAATTTTCTTCATAAATCTATCATTAGTTTATTGTTAAACTTTCGAGTTCTTCACTGAGTTTCTCCCAGCGCTCCACCTCTTCGTCAAGATTTTTCTTCGTCGAGGTGTATTCCGTCACGAGGGTCATGTCGGAGGCATTCTCAGGAACCATCAGCAGGTCGTCGAGCTCCTTCAGCCGCTGTTCCATCTTCTCAATCTTGCGCTCCGACTCCTTGACAGCCTTCTCGGCACGATTCTTACGTTTCTGGAGTTCCTTATGCTCGGCATAGCTGAGGGCTTTGGAAAGTGTTCCCTGATTGTTCCCTTGGGGGGAACTGGGAGTTTCCTCGGAGCAAACCGGGACTTTCCCCGGAGGAAACTGCTGGTTTCCTCGGAGCAAACTATTGGCTTCCTTCTGGCTCTTTCCAAGTTCGCTTAGTTCTGATATCTTCTTGGCCTGGAGGAAGTCGTAGATACCACCCAGATGCTCTCTCACCTTGCCGCCTCCAAACTCATAGACCTTCGTCACCAAGCCATCAAGGAACTCACGGTCGTGACTCACGATGATGGCTGTACCGTCGAAGGCCTTGATGGCCTCTTTGAGTACATCCTTCGAAGGCATATCGAGATGGTTGGTAGGCTCGTCGAGAATCAGCAGGTTTACCGGCTCCAACAGCAGACGGATCATAGCCAGTCGACTACGTTCGCCACCACTCAAAACCTTTACTTTCTTGTCTGATTCCTCGCCACCAAACATGAAGGCGCCAAGGATATCGTTGATACGCAGACGGATCTCGCCCTTCGCTACGTTGTCGATGGTCTGGAAAACGGTGAGGTTCTCGTCGAGCAACTGTGCCTGGTTCTGGGCAAAGTAGCCAATCTGGATGTTGTGGCCCACCTTCAGTTCACCTGTATATGGTATCTCACCCATGATACATTTCACCAGCGTTGACTTTCCTTCACCATTCTTGCCTACGAAAGCTACCTTCTCGCCTCGTTTGATGGTGAGTGTTACGTGATCGAAAACGGTATGGGCACCATAATCCTTACGTACATCGTCGCAGATGATGGGGTAATCACCACTTCTGAGACAAGGCGGGAACTTCAGGTGCATCGCAGAGTTGTCCACCTCATCGATCTCGATAGGAACAATCTTCTCCAACTGCTTGATCTTCTGCTGAACCTGAACAGCCTTCGTGGCCTGATAACGGAAGCGCTCGATGAAGGCTTTCATATCAGCCATTTCCTTCTGCTGGTTCTCGTAGGCTCGAATCTGCTGTTCGCGACGTTCTTTTCGCAGAACGACGTATTCGTTGTATTTCACCTTATAGTCGACCACCTGTCCACAGGAGATTTCCAACGTACGATTCGACACATTATTAATAAACGCGCGATCGTGGCTTACCAGCACCACTGCACTCGACGACTGGGCCAGAAATTGCTCCAACCACTGAATCGACTCAATGTCGAGGTGGTTGGTGGGCTCGTCAAGCAGGAGCACATCGGGTTTCTGGAGGAGTATCTTGGCCAACTCGATACGCATGCGCCAACCTCCTGAGAATTCTGAGGTGGGGCGATCGAAGTCCGTACGCAGGAAACCAAGTCCTATCAGTGTTCTCTCCAGTTCGGCCTCGCGACTCTCTGCGCCCATCATCAAATAGCGTTCATGCTCTGTGGTGTACTTCTCAATCAGTGCCAGATAGCCTTCACTCTCATAATCCGTACGCTCAGCCAACTCCTGATTCATCTGATCCAGACGTTGCTTCATCTTTGTAATATCTGCAAAAGCTTTCTGTGCTTCTTCGCGCACCGTTGTATCGTCCTGCAGAACCATTACCTGTGGCAAGTATCCTATTCTGCAATCGTTAGGAATACTCACATTTCCAGCCGTAGGTTTCTGTTGTCCGCAAAGTATTTTCAGCATCGTCGACTTGCCTGCACCGTTCTTGCCAACAAGGGCAATACGGTCTCTGTCGTTGATGACGAAACTCGCATCCACGAACAAAGGCTTGACGCCAAATTCCACTTTCAGTCCTTCTATTGAGATCATCGTTTATCTACATATTTATAATCCTTGAACTGCTCTTTCGGGAAACGAAGCATCTCGTCTGTGATGCCTCCCGATTTGAAGTCCGATATCTTGATGGTGGTCCAAATAAAAGCCACTTTGATGCGCAATCTGATGGGGTGATAAGTCTGCCGCTCCACCAGCGCATGAATCTCCTTCATGCCTTTCTTGCCCTTCTTGGCCTTGAGCGTCAGCATCAGCCCTTCAGGATCTTCGGCCACACTATAGTCATAGTTATCGGGCTCGAACTTGAACTTCTGCGAATACTTGTCCGACTTATTGTTCTTGGCACTATGAACCTCCACTTCTTTTTTCTTTTTCTTTACCGTAAGTACGAATCTGCCGTCATTCCAGGATCTCATCTTGGAATCCTGAAACTTGCTCTTCTTACCTTTATACCAAATGGTGCCATTGGTTTTATAAATGCCAGTTATATTCACGTCATAGTGCAACGTGGCCCCTTGTTCACCAAATACTTGCTGGTAGGCCTGGTTGAAAATTCGTCGCGCCTGACGGGAGTTGGGCGTTTCTTCCGCATGCACTGAACATAATACGGTCAACAGCATCAACACCATCAAAACTATCTTATTTCTCATCATTTTTTCAGTTTCAAGTTGCAAAAGTACTAATTTCTCATGGAAATTCATTATTTTTGCACACAAATTAACGATTTAAAAGGCATACAATATGGAAAAGAACATCTTCGCCCAACTAATTGCCAGCGCTCTGAATCTTCAGGAGCGAGCCGTTGCAGCCACTCTTGCACTGCTCGAGGAAGGTTGTACCATACCTTTCATCTCCCGTTATCGCAAGGAACGAACAGGCGGACTCGACGAAGTACAGATTGCAGCTATCTGCGACCGTTTCGAGAAACTGCAGGAGATACAGAAGCGCAAGGAAACTGTTGTCAAAACCATTACAGACCTTGAGAAGATGACGCCTGAACTGGAAAAGCGCATCAAAGATTGCTGGGACGCTACCGAACTCGAAGATATCTATCTGCCTTACAAGCCTAAGCGTCGCACTCGTGCCCAGGTGGCTCGCGAACAAGGATTGGAGCCTCTCGCCAAAATTCTCATGCTTCAGCGTGAGCGCGATCCGGAACGCACCGCAGAAAAGTATGTAAAGGGCGATGTGAACAGCGTCGAAGACGCCATTAAGGGTGCTCAGGATATCATTGCCGAGACCATCAGCGAGGATGAACGCTCACGCCAGCAACTTCGTAATGCCTTCAGTCGTCAGGCATTCATCACCTCAAAGGTTGTGAAAGCTAAGGCTGATAGCGATGAAGCAGCTAAATACTCAGACTATTTCGATTGGGAAGAACCCCTGAAACGTTGTTCCTCACATCGTCTTTTGGCCATGCGCCGAGGCGAGAGCGAAGGCATTCTCCGCATCAGCATTTCGCCAGATGACGAAGAAGCCGTTGAACGCCTGAAGCGCCATTATGTCTATGGCAACACTCCTTGCGGAAAGTTGGTAGCAGAGGCAGTTGAAGATGGCTACAAGCGATTGCTCAAACCAGCCATTGAAACAGAGTATGCAACACTCAGCAAGGAGAAAGCCGACGAAGAGGCCATCCGTGTTTTTGCAGAGAATCTGCGCCAGTTGTTGCTGGGTGCGCCATTAGGCCAGAAACGGGTGATGGGCATTGACCCTGGTTTCCGTACAGGCTGTAAAGTGGTGTGCCTCGATGCTCAGGGCAATCTGCTGCATCATGAAGCCATCTTCCCCCACCCGCCCGTTAACAAGCGTACCGAGTCGGCTCTTGCCATTCAGAAGATGATCCAGAAATACCAGATAGAAGCAATTTCCATCGGTAATGGCACAGCCAGCCGCGAGACCAATAACTTCATCAAAGATGTTCTGGCTGGCAGATTCAATATCGACACCAAGAAACAGGTAGAGACCACCCAACCGCAAGTCTTCACCGTCAGTGAGGATGGCGCCTCTGTCTATTCTGCCTCAAAGATCGCCCGCGATGAATTCCCCAATGAGGATGTCACTGTTCGCGGAGCTGTATCCATTGGTCGACGACTCATGGATCCGTTGGCAGAACTCGTTAAGATAGATCCCAAGAGCATCGGTGTTGGCCAGTATCAGCACGATGTAGACCAGACAAAACTCAAACATTCTTTGGATCAGACTGTCGAAAGTTGCGTGAATCTTGTTGGCGTGAACCTTAATACGGCCTCACAACATCTGCTGATGTATGTCAGCGGCCTTGGCCCTACCCTCGCCAAGAACATTGTTGACTATCGTCGTGAGAATGGAGCTTTCACTTCACGTGCTCAACTCAAGAAGGTTCCACGCCTCGGTCCTTCTGCTTATCAGCAGTGTGCAGGCTTCCTCCGTATTCCTGGCGCCAAGAATCCACTCGATAATTCAGCCGTTCATCCTGAGAGTTACGCTGTTGTAGAACAAATGGCCAAAGATCAGGGTTGCTCTGTGGCCGACCTTATTAATAATAAGGAAAAACGCGAGGCTATCGACATCAAACGTTATGTGACTGATGAGGTAGGTATTCCTACCCTTACAGATATCATGAAGGAGCTGGAGAAACCCGGTCGTGATCCTCGAGAACAAATTGAGGAATTTGAGTTCGACAAGAATGTCAACACCATCGACGATCTCGTTGAAGGTATGGTTCTTCCAGGCATCGTTACCAACATTACCAACTTCGGCGCATTTGTCGACATCGGTGTCCATCAGGATGGACTGATTCATATCTCACAGATGGCCAATCGCCGCATCGCCCATCCTACGGATGTAGTCAAACTCCACCAACATCTCAAGGTGCGTGTCATCGAGGTTGATCAGCGTCGCCATCGCATCTCGCTATCACTCAAAGGATTATAACGAAAAAGGCCTCCCGATTTGGGAGGCCTTTATTGATAAAGACATTCTTCTTTACTTTACCTTCTCCACGATAGCCTTGAAAGCCTCGGGGTTGTTCATGGCGAGGTCAGCGAGCACCTTACGGTTAATCTCGATACCAGCCTTAGCGAGGTTACCCATCAGAACAGAGTAGCTCATACCCTCCTGGCGAGCGGCGGCGTTGATACGCTGGATCCACAGGCTGCGGAAGTTACGCTTCTTGTTACGACGATCACGATAGGCATAGGTCAGACCCTTTTCCCATGTGTTCTTTGCTACTGTCCAAACATTCTTGCGGGCACCGAAGTAACCGCGGGTAAGCTTCAAAATGTTCTTACGCTTTGCTCTTGATGCAACGTGATTTACTGATCTTGGCATAATTCTTCTTACTTTAAAATGTTAGACAATAGGATTAACGGAGACACAACAGGTCGCGTACCTGCTTCATGTTTGACTGATCAACGATCGTTGTACCAACCAAGTTGCGCTTCTGCTTCTTGGTCTTCTTTGTCAGAATGTGGCTGTGGTAAGCGTGACGTCTCTTAACCTTACCTGTACCGGTGAATGTGAATCTCTTCTTAGCACCGGAATTTGTCTTTACTTTTGGCATTGTTTTAAAAATTTAAATTGTTATTAATAATCGGCGGCAACGCATATACCGGGCGCGCCGTCTTCTTTTTTCTTTTTTACCTTTCGGTTTAATCCTCAGTATCCTGAAGCTTCTTCAGTGCATCAGCACTGATTTTGGCATTGGCGAAGAGTCCACCGTTTGCTGGCATCTCAGCCTCCTTAGCTTCTGCCTGCTGAGCAGCCTTCTTGGCTTCCTTAGCCTCAGCCTCAGCTGCCTCACGGTCGCGAGCCTGCTGACTCTTTTTCTTCTCACCAGCCTTCTTTGGAGCTAGATAGAGGAACATCTTCTTACCTTCGAGCGAGGGCATACCCTCAACCTTTCCTACCTCCTCAAGATCATTTGCGAAACGCAGCAGCAATACCTCGCCCTGCTCTTTAAACAGGATGGAGCGTCCGCGGAAGAATACATAGGCTCTTACCTTATTACCCTCCTCAAGGAACTCCTTGGCATGCTTGAGCTTAAACTGATAGTCGTGCTCGTCGGTCTGAGGTCCGAATCGAATTTCCTTCACCTCCACCTTCACCTGCTTGGCCTTCATTTCCTTCTGGCGCTTCTTCTGCTGGTAAAGGAACTTGGAGTAGTCGATAAGACGACAAACGGGCGGATTAGCGTTAGGGGAAATCTCTACGAGATCCACGCCCTGTTCGCGGGCCATGTTCAGAGCATCACGAGTAGGAACAACGGACGAGCCATCGTCGCCTACGATGCGGACTTCACGTACTCGAATCTGTTCGTTGACTCGATACTGATTCTTCAATTTGTCATTCTTCATCAACTGCTTTTTAGAAAATCGGGTGCAAAATTACTATAAATAATTTAAAATTGAAGATTGAAGATTGAAGTTTTTGTTGCGTAGATACATTTTTTATTGTTTTTTAACAACTCGTCTTCAATTTTCAACCTTCATCTTCAATTTTCACTATTCACTTCTTAGAAGTCTTTTGTCATTTCTGCTACACGAGCGTTTACCTCGTCGATGAACTCCTGAATGGTCTTCACGCTCTGCTCACCACCGCCCTGAGGACGAACGGCTACAGTACCATCAGCAGCTTCTTTCTCACCTACGATCACCATATAAGGAATACGCTTCAACTCGTTGTCGCGGATCTTACGGCCCAGCTTCTCGTTGCGCAGGTCGATGGTAGCACGAACACCACCCATATCAAACTTCTTGGCAACTTCCTGAGCATAGTCGTTGTATTTCTCTGACAGAGGCAGAATAGCCACCTGATCAGGTGTCAACCACAAGGGGAAGTGACCTGATGTATGCTCGATGAGCACAGCGCAGAAACGCTCGAGTGAACCGAATGGTGCACGATGGATCATCACAGGTGTCTTCTTCGTGTTGTCCTCGTCGGTGTATTCCAACTGGAAGCGCTTCGGCAGGTTGTAGTCCACCTGAATGGTACCCAGCTGCCAACGACGACCGATGGCATCCTTAATCATGAAGTCGAGCTTAGGACCATAGAATGCAGCCTCACCGTATTCCACCTTGGCGGGCAGACCCTTCTCCTGGCAAGCCTCCACAATAGCCTTCTCAGCCAGTGCCCAATCTTCGTCAGTACCAACATACTTATCGTGGTCGTTAGGATCACGCAGACTGATCTGAGCCTCGAAGTTGAATCCGAAGGCTGTCAGCACGATACCGATGATATCCATTACGTTCAGGAACTCCTGCTTTACCTGGTCAGGACGACAGAACAGGTGGGCATCATCCTGTGTGAACGAACGTACACGGGTCAGTCCGTGCAACTCACCACTCTGCTCGTAGCGGTATACCGTACCAAACTCTGCGATACGCAGTGGCAGATCACGGTATGAACGGGGCTTCCAAGCGAAGATTTCGCAGTGGTGAGGACAGTTCATCGGCTTCAGCATGTACTCCTCATCCTCCTCTGGGGTATGGATGGGCTGGAATGAATCCTTGCCGTAATGAGCATAGTGGCCAGAGGTGACATAGAGGTTCTTTGAGCCAATATGTGGAGTAATAACTTCCTGATACCCAAAACGTTTCTGCACTTTGCGCAGGTGATCCTGCAAACGCAGACGGAGCTCAGTACCCTTCGGCAACCAGATGGGCAGACCCTTACCTACCTTATCTGAGAACATGAAGAGTTCCATCTCCTTACCAATCTTACGATGGTCGCGCTTCTTAGCCTCCTCCAGCATCTCGAGATACTCATCAAGCATCTTCTTCTTGGGGAATGAGATACCATACAGACGCTGCATCTGCTCACGGTTGGCATCGCCACGCCAGAAAGCGCCAGCTACAGAGGTCAGCTTCACAGCCTTGATCTCGCCGGTATCCACGAGGTGCGGACCACGACACAGATCGGTGAAGTTACCCTGTGTATAGGTTGTGATAGAACCGTCTTCAAGATCCTGTTCGATGTGCTCGCACTTGTAGGTCTGACCATCGGCAGCAAACTGCTTCAGGGCCTCAGCCTTAGGTACCTCACGACGAACCACAGGCTCTTTTTTGCCAGCCAGTTCCTTCATCTTAGCCTCAATCTTTGGGAAATCGCTCTCCTTGATGCTCTCGCCGTCCTTCAACAGCACATCATAGAAGAAACCATTCTCGACAGCAGGTCCGAAACCGAACTGGATGCCAGGATACAACTCCTGCAGTGCCTCTGCCAACAAGTGGGCCGAAGTGTGCCAGAAGGTATGCTTACCCTGCTCGTCATCAAACTTATAGAGCTCGATGGTAGCGTCCTCATTGATAGGACGGTTCAGCTCTACTGTCTCACCGTTTACACCACAGCTTACAACGCTGCGTGCGAGAGCCGGAGAGATGCTCTCTGCAATCTGGAAACCAGTTACGCCCTGCTCATACGAGCGAACAGATCCGTCTGGGAAAGTAATGTTAATCATATCTACAATATATGTTTGAATTTGAAATTGCCTGCAAAGGTAGTGTAATTTGAGCAAAATACAAAATAATTATGCGAAAAGTTATTTCTCGCGGTACTTTTTTATCACACTATACGCTTGGTAGAGGCCGAGTTCGCCGGCTTTGGAGAGGTCTTCGATGCCCTCGGAGACTTTCTTGGCATAGATCTTGGCTAAGCCACGATTATACCATGCCTCTGCCAAACGTTCCTCCAACTGAATGGCTCGCGAATAGTCATCGATGGCGCGTTGGTAATCCTGACGCTGAGCATAGAGATTACCTCTGTTATATAACAGGTATGGATTCTGCGGAGCCAACTGGATGGCGGCAGAGAGATCGCCTAAGACATTGGCTGATTTCAGATCGATATTCGTACCCTCTGAGGCATTGAATTCATTGATCTTAGCCTGACAGACGGCACGCTGCCAATAGGCAATCGACGATGTAGAATCTATCTGCAGACAGATGCTCAGATCATCAATGGCATTGTCGAAATTCTGAATGGTGCCATAGGCCACAGCGCGAAGCAGAAGCAGAGGTACGACATCGGCAGTGGATTTCGATTCATCAATACGGGTACTCAGGGAGTCGATATAGGCAAACGTCTGCTTCATACGTTCCTCGCTGAGGTTCTTCTGTTCAGAAGATATAAAGATAGTACGAGAATGAGAGCGCTGGTTAAACTGATCGACGCTGGCTTCATAGGCCATATCGTTTTTCACATCGCTCTGCGGCTGAATGAAGGTGAGTCCGTACATTGGCTGCCAAGTGAGATCAGCCTTGCGATTCTGTACCCTACCCCGATAGTCACTCTTATATTCATGCTCCACCTCCTGCTCATCGGCCACAACAAGCTGGTTATATTTCTCCAGGTCTTCATCGCTACGCTTACGCATCTGCTTCTTAGAGAGACGAGGCTGTTTACCATAGCGCTTATCCATCTGGGCCTTCAGGATACGGAACTCGTCGAGTTCGGCCTGTTTGGTATTGCCCAGACGACGATAACACGATGCACGATGCTGGAGTCCAAACCAGAAGTTGGGATATTCCTCGATCACCTTAGAATAGTCGCGAATGGCGGCTCTGAGATTACCTGTCTGCTCCAACAACAAAGCACGATTGAAGAGAGCCATCAGGTTGTCGGGCTCGAGTTTCAGCACGAAGTCAAAATCCTCGATACCACGATTATCATCACCCACCTGAGCACGCAGCAGTCCGCGGTTATAATGGCCTAGGAAGTTGTTGGGCTCCAAATCAAGGGCTGTATCATAATCGGCCATGGCTCCACGCAGGTTATTCTGATTGTAACGCGCCAGCGCACGATTGATGTAATTGCCTGAATGCTTGGGCAGCAGATGGATACTCTTGGTGAGGAACTCCTCACCCTCCTTCCATTTCTGACGGGCCAAGCTGATGACGGCACGTTCTGCCCAGATGCCACCATCATAAGGATCGAGTTCCAGACTCTTATCGAGCGACTTGACGGCTTTCGTGGTATCCTTCTGAAGCAGATACACCTCAGCCTGCATGGAATAGGCTCGTGCATATTTCGACCAGCGGGTGGTCATCGTATCAATCTGGGCCAAGGCAAGGTCATAGTTCTTGTCTTGAATCAGACAGAGCACACGATTGTGCCAAAGGCCCTGATTCTCAGGATCATAACGAAGCGCACGATCATAATCAGACACAGCCTCCGTATACTTCTTCTGATTGATACGACACAGGCCACGAAGCTCATAAGCATTCACCACATAGGGATTGCGCCCGATGGCCTCTGTGCAGTCGTTTTCTGCCCCACGGAAGTCATCGAGATAATATTTGGCTACACCACGGAAGAACCAAGGTTCAAAGAGCCAAGGTTTCTGACTGATAGCCTGATTAAAATACTGAATAGAGAGGACATAGTCCTCATAATAGAGCGCCGAGCGCCCTATCATAACCAGACGGTCGGTATTGAACTGAGCCAACGCGACCAAAGGCCAAAGTAAGAAAATAATTAAAATGCGGCGCATTTTAATTATTTCCTGACGGGTTTGGTCTTATAGCCACAACGATAGCGGCCCTGAATCAAGGCACGGAGCTTACTCTTGATAAGCTGTTTGCGAAGTGGAGAAATGCGGTCAACGAACATCTTTCCATCCAAATGATCGAACTCATGCTGCATGACACGGGCCAGATATCCCTCAATCCACTCATCATGATGCTGAAACTCTTCATCATCCCATTCCACATGAATGCGAGAAGGACGCACCACCTTTTCATGGATGGCAGGAAGCGACAGACAGCCTTCCTCGGAGGTATCAGTCTTCGACTCATCGTACTCCACGATATGAGGATTGATAAACACTTGACGGAAGCCCTTGTATTCAGGCAGGTCGTCCGACAGCACATCGAGATCGATCACTGACAATCGGATAGCCTTACCAATCTGAGGAGCAGCCAGCCCGATGCCTTCCGACTCAGCCAGCGTCTCCCACATATCACTAATCAGTTCTTTCAACTGCGGATAATCAGGTGTAATATCTTCGGCCACCTTACGAAGCACAGGCTGGCCATATATATAAATAGGTAAGATCATTTACTATTTGACTATTTAACAATTAGACAATTTATCTCCTAGAGCGGAGATAGTCTTCGAGAATGATCGTGGCTGAGATTTCATCGACGAGGCCCTTATCCTGACGGGCTTTCTTCTTCAGGCCACCATCAATCATTGCCTGATGGGCCAATACGGAAGTAAAACGCTCATCGAAATATTCAATAGGAACTTCGGGAACTGCCTTACGCCAACGGTTTACAAACTGCTGCACACGCTGCAGATTCTCACTGGGCTGACCATTAGGCTGTCGTGGTTCTCCTATCACAATCCGTTCCACTTGCTCCTTAGCCAGATAGGCCTTCAGCCAGTCGAACAACTCCGATGTAGAAACAGTCGCCAATCCTCCGGCTATGATCTGCAGAGGATCGGTGACTGCTATACCGGTACGTTTCTTACCGTAATCGATGGATAATATCCGCGCCAATACTAATATTATTGGGCGTTATAGAGCAACCATGCATCAGGATAAGTAGCACGGAGCTGATCACGACTGTTTACAGCGCCCAACTTATCGCTGAATGTGGCAGCTACTACACGGAACATATTATTAGCCTCGTTCTTAACAATCTGTGCATCATAGCCAGCATCGCGGAGACGCTGCTGCAGACCGTCTGCATTAGCACGTACGCCAAATGAGCCAACGACTACGCTGAAAGCCTTCAGACCATTACCGCTTACCAGTGACACATTCTCCTGACGAACAGATACGTTGTCGAGATTGTCAACTACGCGAGTCTCGTTAGCAGGCTTAGCCTGAACAGGAGCTACAACAGCTGTCTCTTCTGTCTGCTGGGGCTGCTGAGCTGTGTCATACTGCTTTGCCTTCTCGTAAGCCTTCTTATAGGCACTCTCACTTGATTTACAACTTGTAAAAGCCATTGCTGCGCATAAACCAACGCATAAAAGGGTGTACTTCTTCATCTTTTTTAGTTATTTAAATATGTTATTAATTCAATATTTGCTGCGAAATTACAAATTATTGGGCAAATACGAGCGAAAAAGGCACATAAAGTTTGTTAAATCGGGAAAAACACAACTTATTTACAAAAAAAATGGCTCTTTTTTGCGTTACATTCGAAAAGTTTTGTATATTTGCACAACAATTCATTACCATTTAATTAAAACAATAGGATTATGAAAAGTTTAGGTTACTTAAGCGCATTTCTTGGCGGTGCTATCGCCGGCGCAGCTCTGGGCATCCTGATGGCTCCCGAAAAGGGACAGGACACCCGCGTAAAAATCACCGATGCAGTTGAGGGTTTCCTGAAGAAGCACAACATCAAACTCAGCCGCAAGGAAGTAGTTGACCTCGTTGACGACATCCAGGACGCTGCAGAAGAAGAATAAACTATGCTCTCCAGCGACAAGAACGTTGAGACAATAGCACAACTGATTGAGGTGCTAAAACACTACCTCGGGCTTCAAACGGAATATGCGAAGCTCGACGCGATTGACAAGGTGGTTCGCCTGTTAACGGCAGCCGCCTTGGCTATCGTCTTTATCCTCATCATCATTGCTGTCCTGATGTATTTCTCCTTTGCCTTCGCCTTCTGGTTGGCAAACTATACGGGTATGGCGACCGCCTTCTTTATTGTATCGGCCCTCCACCTGTTGATATTCATTCTGTTTGTCATTTTCCGCAAGGCTTGGATCCAGAAGCCGTTGGTACATTTCCTGGCAGCACTTCTTCTCGGCAAATAAATCTTTCTAATCACTTTCTATGCTTCCCGTTAAGAAACCCATACACGAATATCGCACGCTCGATGAAATCCGTCAGCGCAAGGAGGAACTGTTGAATGAAATCCAGCAGGACAATACACAGTTTACCAAACTATGGCATCAGGTATTCCTTAAGAAGAGCGAGAATTCGAAGGGTGATTATATTGCCTCGTTGGTAAGCAACGGATTCATGGCTGTCGATGCCATTCTGTTGGTAAGGAAACTGATGAAAGGATATGGTTTCCTGTTTGGAAAGAAGAAAAAAAAGAAGTAAAACCACCAAAAGAACAATTGCTCTTTTGGGTCATTACACAGATATCACTTCCCCATCGTATGCCAGTTCTACACCTTCTGGCAGATGACGATTTACCTCCTTATGTAAGCCGACGTCGTGACACATGTGAATCAGTAACGTACGACGTGCCCCTACCCTTCTGGCAAAGGCTATAGCATCATCCACCAATTGGTGTGAATGATGGGGTTTATCGAAACGCAGGGCATTCACCACAAGAACTTCAACTCCCTCCAGATATGGCAACTCTGAATCGTCGATGGTTTTCATATCTGTGATATAGGCCAGTTTACCTATCCGATACCCCAGGATGGGCAACTTACCATGCATCACCTCTATCGGCATGATATCGAGATCGCCTATACGAAGCATCTTGTGAGGCAGAATCTCATGGAGTCCGATGGCAGGAACCCCAGGATAGCGGTTCTCTGCGAAACAATAGGGTAACATCTGGAGCATCGACTCTTTGGCATAGGGATCGGCATAGACATTGATCTCGCCAAACCGACAATAAGGACGGATATCATCCATACCTCCCATGTGATCATAGTGAGAATGGGTAATCAGAATACCGTCAATCTTGCGGAAGGGTTGTGGCAGAATCTGCTGACGGAAATCGGGACCACAGTCTATCAGCACGCGAGTGGTATCCGTCTCCACCAAAGCAGAGCAACGGGTACGTTTGTCCTTGGGGTCTGTACTCTGACACACCTCACACTGGCAACCAATCACTGGTACGCCACACGATGTTCCTGTTCCTAAAAGAGTCAGTTTCATATAATGTTCACTTCTGGGTGAATATCTATATCGAACTTTGCTTTCACGTCCTTCTGAATCGCCTCGCAGAGCGCCACGATCTCAGCGCCAGTAGCACCACCACGATTCACCAGCACCAATGCCTGCTTATCATGAACACCGGCTCGACCTAACGATTTGCCTTTCCAGCCACACTGGTCTATCATCCATCCTGCGGGAATCTTTACGTGGTCTGCATCGATCTCATAATGGGGCATTCCCACGTATTGCTCAGCCAACTGCTCATACTTCTCGCGACTTACGATGGGATTCATGAAGAAACTGCCAGCATTACCCATCACCTTTGGATCGGGCAACTTGGCATTACGGATATCTATAATCGTATCACGCAACTGCTGGGCTGTAGGCTCTGTGATATTCCTACGCTCCAACTCCGCACGGATATTACCATAATCCAAACGAGGCTGGAAAGCCTCACTCAGCTCATACTCCACGCTGATGATCAGAAAGCGATTCTTCCATTCGTGCTTAAACCGGCTCTGGCGATAGCCATACTCACATTCAGTATGATTGAACTCGCGAACAGCTCCTGTTGAAATCTCCACAGCCGTGATCTTACGGATCAAATCCTTCACCTCAGAACCATAGGCACCGATATTCTGAACGGCACTCGCACCTACATCTCCTGGAATCAGCGACAGGTTCTCTGCTCCGTAGAGTTGCATGGCGATGCTCTTCGCAACGATATCATCCCACACTTCTCCACTTCCGCATATCAGACTATTGCCCCTGCGCTCCACACCTTTACAGGCAGAATGGACCACGATTCCCTCATAGTCCTTCGTCAGTAGCAGGTTACTGCCACCACCTATTATTATATAAGGTATAGAACTCTCGCGCAGGATCTTCGCCACCTCCTGTGCTTCGGCTACTGATTCGTACTCCAAGAAACGGCTGCACTTGGCATCGATGCCAAATGTATTATGCGCTTTCAGATTATAGTTCTTGAGATCTATCATGTCATCAGTTTCGTCAGCAACCACTTGCCGCCTTCTTTCTTGAACCTCAGTTCCAGTTCAAGTCCGTTAGCCACACCTCTCAAAAGGAAAATCTTATCATTACCTTCCTTCTGAGGCTTACCGTAAATCACATTATATATCGACTTAGCAGGCAGTTTCGGCGCGAACGCTTCCCATGTGTCAGCCGTAATCACACCTTCCATCACGTTAAAGTCGTCGTCAGGATCGGGACCCACGAACTGTACCGTTTCGTTCAGGCTCTTCACTTGGAAAGTACTGTCGGATGAGAAACGCTGGTAGAACTTCAGAAACGAAGCATTGATGTTCTCGTCGAGTGGGTTGATCCTCACTTCGCAGAGCATCCAGGCACCTCTGATTCTGCGGAACATATAGTCCTTCACCTGATTCTTCTTCAGTAATATCTTCTCCACCACAGCCTCGCTCACTGCCGTGTCCTTCATCAGCGCCATCTGCTTATCATCGTTAAACAGCAGCGTGTAGTAGCCCTGACGCATAAACAGATGCTCCATCTGCCACTGACGTTCCTCCATCTGCTGCACCTTGTCGCCCTCGAAAATGCGGAGGGGGAATACGATGCGTTCTTTCTGCAAACGCTTGTTTGCCAGGAAGTTAAAAAGGAAATCATCAAACATGGCATCGGCCGCACGAGGCATCGGTGTCTCAGTAATCAACAGTTCCATGGTGTCAATCTCAGCCGTATCCGTAGAATCTATTACGGAATCAGCAGGTGTTTCTCCACCTTGGTTTGTTTTGTTCCCTGTACAGGAGAACATCAGCAACAGGCCTGCGCAAATCGCAAAAAATACCCTTTTCATCTACCGAAGAAGTATGCTAATCAATATGTTTGTTCTCTCAAATTTCGGCAAAGGTACAAAATATTCTTAATTCTTCATCATAATTCTCATTTTTTTTGTACCTTTGCACGCAAATTTGCAAATTTACGCTATTATGATACTTGATAAGATAGACGAACTTCTGAAAGAAGTACAGAATTTGAGCGCTAAAAACGCCGAGGAAGTTGAGCAACTCCGACTGAAATATCTCAGCAAGAAAGGTGAGATTACAGCCCTGATGAACGACTTCCGCAATGTAGCTGCCGACCAGAAGAAAACGGTTGGTATGAAGATCAACGAGCTCAAGACGCTCGCTACTGAGCGCATCAACCAGTTGCGCGAGGACTGTGAGACTCAGGAGAGTGGCGACGAGGCCATCGACCTGACACGCACACCCTACCCCATTCAGCTTGGTACACGCCATCCGCTTACCATCGTTACCAACGAGATTATCGATATTTTCTCTCGTATGGGCTTTGTGCTGGCCGATGGTCCTGAGGTGGAGGACGATCTCCACGTGTTCACCAAGATGAACTTTGCTGCCGATCATCCTGCCCGCGATATGCAGGACACCTTCTTTGTCAGCCAGCATCCCAACGATGTGACGAAGAACATTCTGCTCCGTTCTCATACCTCTTCAGTACAGGCCCGCGTGATGGAGCACTTGCATACTGAAGACGGAAAACTGTCGGAGCCTATCCGCGTGATCTGCCCAGGCCGTGTATATCGTAATGAGGCTATCACAGCTCGTGCCCACTGCTTCTTCCATCAGGTTGAGGGTCTGTATATCGACAAGAACGTATCGTTCACCGATCTGAAGCAGGTGCTGCTCTCATTTGCAAAGGAGATGTTTGGTGCCGACACCAAGATTCGTCTGCGCCCCAGCTACTTCCCCTTCACTGAGCCCAGTGCAGAGATGGATATCTCTTGCTTCATCTGTGGTGGCGAAGGCTGCGGCTTCTGCAAGCACACTGGTTGGGTAGAGATTCTGGGTTGCGGTATGGTCGATCCCAACGTGCTCGAGCAGTGCGGCATCGATTCAAAGATCTACAGCGGTTATGCTTTCGGTATGGGTGTTGAACGCATCACCAACCTGAAGTATCGCGTCAGCGATCTCCGCATGTTCTCTGAGAACGACACCCGATTCCTCGAAGAATTCGAATCAGCTAATTAATAAAGGATCCCGCCAGTTGGCGGGATTCTTTCATATCCTAAAAAGAACCTCCGTGAGATGAAGACGATAAAGCGATTACTGTTTGCCCTGACCATTGTATTGATGCCGCTGCCGATGGCGGCTCAAACGGATTCTGCAACCATCAAGCTTCTTGAGAAAGAGATGTACCGATTCTTCAGTTCATCCGAGAGCGACAGCTTCATGCTTGTCACCGAACGACTGAAGGAGGCTTGTCAGGAGGCTGGTGCCAGTCAGGAACATCTCTTTTACAAGTGCTGGGCCAATCAGGCTATTTATTATTTCACCCGCATCAACCGCAATCGTGGTCTCAATATGGCACAGCAGGTATATGACTATGCCATCCAGCACGACAGCAAGTTCGGACTCTTTACCTCAACCTATGCTATGGCAACGATGCAGGGAAACCTGCGACGATACGACCAAGCCGAGAAAAGTTTTTATGAGGCTATCGACTATCAGCACCGCTACTTTCCAGACGAGAGTGCAGCAGCACCTTATCTGGGCTTGGCCAAGATATATGTCAACACCAAAAGGCTGGATAAGGTGTTGGATTGTGCCCATAAGGCACTGGCCGAGCCTGGCATCATCATGCAGCATAAACTGTCTGCCTGGAGTTACATCTGCTTTGCTTATGCTGACCCGCACTACACGAAAGACGACTTCAACCAGGCGTATGCTGAGCGTGAAAAGGTGAAACAGTCCTATGGCCACGATGATATGTTTGGCGAAACGGTCAACTGCTATTATGCAAGGAAAAACGGGCGTCTTGAAGAGGCCTTGAAGATGGCCAAGGGCTTTAATGCGATGTCCGACCGCCTTAACTTGACATCTGACATCTATGCCGAGATGGGTGACTACAAGAATGCCTATCTCTGGCATAAGCGATATAAGAAGTATGTCGACTCCGTTAATACCGCCGAGGTGCAGCAGTTGTCTTATGAGTATGCATCACAACTTGATTTGTCGCGTGCCGAGAACGAGGCCAAGGAGTTGAGGCTTTCCAACCAGTCGATAGAGATACGGGCGGGCATTATCATCCTTGTTATTACGATGGCGTTTATGGGTTTCTATCAGTATCGTCGTCGCAAGCGTTTACAGGAGTTGCGTCAAGCCTACGACCAGTTGGAGGACACCACTACTGCCAAGGAACGTATCGATAGTGAATTGCGCATTGCTCGCGACATCCAGATGGGTATGGTACCCCGAAAATTCCCTGCTTTTCCTGAGCGCAACGACATCGACCTCTACGCTGTGATGAAACCCGCCAAGGAGGTGGGTGGCGACCTTTATGACTTCTTCATGCAGGGCGACAGTTTCTATTTCTGTGTGGGTGATGTCAGTGGCAAGGGAGTGCCTGCCTCGATGACAATGTCAGTGGTGGTCAATCTGTTCCGCGCGGTGGCCAAGGAGGGCTGTCCTCCTGAGGTTATTGCCAACCGACTGAACGACACGCTCTCTACGGATAACGAAAACTGTGTGTTTGTCACGATGTTTATCGGTGTGATCGACCTGAAGACAGGTCGACTCGACTTCTGTAACTGCGGACATAATGCTCCTATTTTAGGCCAGCACAGGGCTCATACCTCGCAGACTGTGTTCCGCTATATCGAGATGGAGCCGAATGCCCCCATCGGACTATGGCCAGAATTGGAGTTCAAAGGCGAGCATATCGACAATATACACGACCACTCTCTTTTCGTTTATACCGATGGTGTGAATGAGGCCGCAAACAGCGATCAGGAACTTTTTGGCGAGAAGCGCATGCTGCATGTGCTCAACGAATCGAGCCAGCCTTTTGGCGAGCGCCTGCCCAAGAGTCGCTCTCACTATCTCATTGACAGGATGATGGCGGTTGTAGAGCAGTTCACGGGTGATGCCGAACAGAGTGACGACCTCACAATGCTCTGCATACAGATTAAATAAGCCACAGATTCTAAACAGCCTGCTTGCACGGAATCCACAACCAGAAGGTGGAGCCTTTGCCAGCCCCGTCGCTATCCACACCGATCTTG
Source organism: uncultured Prevotella sp. (assembly GCA_902798285.1). Taxonomy (GTDB): domain Bacteria; phylum Bacteroidota; class Bacteroidia; order Bacteroidales; family Bacteroidaceae; genus Prevotella. The sequence continues at coordinate 56,996 of CADBVZ010000008.1, forward strand.
CCTCCGCAACTTTCTGCTATCGACTTGCAGATAGCCAGCCCCATACCAGTGCCCTGAACAAACTCGTCGAGCTTCACAAAGCGGTTGAACACGATTTGCTGTTTATCTTTGGGGATGCCTGCGCCCGTATCTTCGCAGAACAGGTAAAGCCCATCGTCTTGGTAGCGGTAGCCCAGACGGATATGCCCTTCCTTGGTAAACTTCACTGCGTTGGTCAGGAAGTTCGTCAGAACCTGTTGTATGCGCCCGGGATCGATGGTGGTGACAAACGATTTGTAAGGATTGTCCTTCCAGAACTGCACTTCGGGCTTTTCAATGCGTTGTTGCAGTGTGAAGCAGATATCGTCGAACATTCTGGCAAAGTCTACCTGCTCAGGCTTGATGCTGATGACACCATCGGTCAGCGACGAGGCATCGATGATGTCGTTGATAAGTCGCTGCAGCATGTCACTCGAGTTTCGGATAATACGCACATATTCCGGACGCTCAGGTGAGTCGGCGAACGCTGACAGCACACTCGTAAAGCCTACGATGGCATTCAGTGGCGTGCGCAGTTCATGAGTCATCGATGCCATGAATCCGCTCTTCATCCTGACGCTCTCGCTGGCCTGTTTCGTCACAACCTCCAGTTCCTTACGGGCCTTCATAAAGTTCGTGATGTCGATCGAAACGCCGAAGTGGCCTGTCACTTTGCCGTCCTTGTTGCGTATAGGTTGGCCGCTTATTTCAAACCATCCCTCCTCAGGACCAGTCATTGTGTGAATGAAGTGGTAGATGTCGCCATGGAAGTCGTTGTTGAGCATCTCCTGACTATTCAGTATCTCAAGCGTGCGATGGCGGTCTTCTTCTGCCAGATAGCTCAGATAGGTATCGAAATCCATACTGATCTCAGGCTCGCCAAGCTGACGGTAGTAGTACAGCATCCGGTTCTCGATGTCGCTGTGCCATAGGAATCGCTGACTGTTCTTCAACAGGTAGTTAAGACGTTGCTTCCGGTTCTCTATCTCAGCCTGCATCAGCTGGATGTCTTTGTCCTGTAGGTGCTTCAGGTGGTCGCGAGTACGGTCGGCGGTGACATCGAGGGTTGTAATGAAGTAGTTGGCTATCTCGCCATCGGCATTAAACAACGGCAGGATGTTGAACTCGATATAGCGGTCGATACCCATTTCCGGATAGTCCATATGCTGGCATACCAGCAGGTCATTGCGATCGTCGGGGGAATAGACATTGCGGAACAGTGGGACGTCAAACATGCAGACGCTTTCCCAGAAGCGCTTGGTCTCAGGGTCATCCATTCCACACAGCTCTTTCATCGAGTCGTTCAGGTCCATGAGCCATCCTTCCTTGCTGTAGAACGACATGGCGATAAATGGGATGTTAGACAGTCGCTCGTATTTCCTGACAAGCTCTCGTCCGGCCTTATCTTCCTCCATGTCCTGTGTCACGTCGTGAATGGCGTTCACAATGTATTCCGGATGACCGTCGGCCGCAAGTTCGGATATGGCGTGTCCTTGGAAGTTCAGCCAGTCGGGTGCATCATCGGTTCCCTTGTTCCATCGTTTGTTCAGTTCGAAATGTCTCTCGCGCCCCTCAATCAGCCTCTTCATCTTCTGGGTAAACTCTGCCTGCTGGTCGGGGTGCATTCGCCGGGTATATTCTGCCAGCGACATGCCCGCCTTAGGCAGAATATTGCCGTAGCGGTTGGTCATGCGATCGTTCTTGATGTCATACTCCATCACATTGAAGTTGCCCATGTGCAGCGCCTTGTACATCATGTCGTTTAGTTCTGTCGACTGACGGGTGGCGCTCTTCACGTGCGCCTTGGCCAGACGGATGAACAGGTAGAAGAGGGCTATCAGTATCAGTGTGCCTAAACCTATATATAATAAAATAGGTGTTGACTCATCTTTCACACGCTCAGGATGTAACCACTTGTCTTGCAGTTGGGCTATCACTCCGCTCTGCTTCAATCGTGAGTATTGGTCGTCCATACGCTCTATCAGGTCTTTGTCGTGCCCGATGATATGTATTTCGGAGATGGGTATGCTCACATCGTTCAGGATGATACCCTCTAGTTGGAGCTCCTTGATTTTCCACTTCAGTGGTGCCTCGCCCCAGATGTAGTATTTGTAGTCGCCATTGATCAGCCCCGTCAAGGCCGTTTTGGGTGACTGGAACTCCATAAAGCTGGTATTGATGGTGTCGCCGTCTTGGAAGTAGTAGGCCGAATAGTCGCCAGGTTTGAATACGGCTCCTTCACGTTCCAGCTGTTTGAGAGTCACCATGCCGATGGAGTCGGAGTGCATAGCCACACGAATGCGGTTGTAGTTGACGATGTTCTCGGATATGGCATAGTGGCCTTTCCTATATCGGCGTGCATTGGCAAGAATGATGTCGGCATCGCCTCGCTCAAAGTTTTTCAGGGCAATGCTCCATTCCTTCATCACGTATTTCACGGGCAGATCGAGCTTTTCCATCACAGCGTTCAGCACATCGATGTTCGAACCTGCCGGCATACCCTTGTCATCGAGGAATTCGTAAGGCGGCTTGTCCCAGTCGCAGACCACCACTACAGGCCTTTCCTTATTGTACTTCTCACTGAGGCTCTGGGCCAGCAGCGGGACTATCGTAGTCTGTAAGGCTATCAGTATAAATAGTATTCTCTTCATAAGGCTAAGCTAACTTATTGCGTTTGATGACTGAGGCATGACAGGGGATGGTGATGTAGACAGTAGTACCCAATCCTTCTTCCGATATGATTTCCAGCGTTCCTTCCATCTGGCTTATCAGCTCTTTGGTGATGGCCAGTCCCAGTCCTTTGGTGGTGTGAGCGCCGCCTGGCTTCTCTTGTTTGATCTTTTCGAGTTGTGCAGCCGGTATGCCTTCGCCTGTATCGTCGATCGAGATAATCAGTCGTCGGCCGATATAGTCGTAGCGCGCCTTCACCATGCCGCTCTTGGTATGCTGGGCAGCGTTGGCCGCTATCTGGGCGATGGCATGTTTCAGATTGTCGGCATCGATATCGATGACCAGTTGCTCGTATGGATTCTCAACGATGTATCGGGTTTCTGCATTCCGGTATTTCATCCAGCCGTTAGTGCATTGCTCTTCGAATATCTCCGCATAGTTGCATGGCTCTTTCTTGATCTCCACCATTCTGGCCTCCAGACGCGACAGGTAGAGTATGTTGTCGATGAGGTGCAGCAGGTAGTCGGCATTCTGTTCAATACCCGCGCATAATGCTTCCTCATTGTCGGTAGGTGCTTTCTCGCCTATCTGTGAAACATATCCCATCACGTTGTTCATAGGTTCTTTGATGTCTTGAACCATGTTCTTCACGAAACTGTTCTTGGTGTTCTCCACTTCTTGCACCTTGGCTGTCTCTACTGCCATTTGCTTTTCAATAGCCATCAGTTCGCTGATGTCCTGCAGTAGTCCCAGATACTCCTTGACGTTTCCGTTTTTATCGTATTTGGGCTTCAACTTGAAATACAGTGTAAGTGTTTTCCCGCCTTTGGCCCGCAGCGCTGTCTGAATGTTGTGCTCTATCACCTTGTCGGCGCGGTCGTCCATGTCGTTCAACAGTCGCATGGCAGCACGTTTCGACTGTTCACCCACTAATGCCATGCAGCGTGTCTGTGTCAGTTTGTGCTGAATCTTGTCTGTGCCGTTGAAGATGGTGAGCGTGTGCGATCCTGGCGAGTATCTGACCAGTCGGATGTCGGTGTCGCCGATGGTGGCATCGATGGCATTGCCATAGTGGTCGAGTACGCCCGTCACCTGGCTCATCTCCTTCTGTATCTCCTGCTCCTGGTCAATACCGCTCACCAGCGTGGTGATATCGCGGCAGAAGGCAAATACGCCCAGCAGATCCTCGGAATCGTCATATACGGTCATCAGCTTGAACTCATTATAGACTTTCCCTTTGGCCTTGATGCTCCTGATCTTCCGTTCTTCATCCGGAATCCTGTCGAGGTCGATGATGTGGGTGGCGTTGAATCCGTCAAGACTCTCCAGATTCAGGTCGCTGATACCGAGTAAGTCTTGTATCGAGGCCTTTTCCGCAATGATATCCTCGGCTTCGCAGCAGAACATGTCGCAGGCCTTGGGATTGATGTTCACGATCTTGCCTTCCTTGTCGAAAAGCATGATACCCACTATCGGGGTGTAGAATATCGACCAGTAGCGCAGCGTCCGGTCTTCTTCGTCACGCTTTAGCTGACTTTCCTTCGTCACGTCCTTCTTGGTGCCGATAATCACTGTGGGCTTGCCTTCCTTGTCTCGACGCAGCACTGAGAGCACGATATAATAGTCGCGCAGATCGGTGTCTCCGCCTTCCACGTCCTTCGCCCTCAGACTGAGTGTCAGCTCTTCCTCTTTTTCGGTCTTCGTACCCTTCGACAGTCGTTCCAGAGCCGTCTTCAGTCTCACGAAGTCCTCAGGACTGTAGCGCTGTGAGAACTCCTCCATCGAATAGGTGTAGGCCACCTGTCCATTATCGTTGCGCCATGCAAACTGGTTCTTCTCGATGTCGTAGGTCCATATTCTCACCTGACTGGTCTGGAGTATCAGTGCCAACCGTCTGTTGCGCTTCAGGTTCTGCAGTTTAAGTTTGGTGCTCTGTATGCGGTAGCTGATGGCGTATGCACTTGCAAAGATTATCAGCAGGAGGGCTATTCCTGCCGCGTACCATATCCACTGAGGGGGCTCGGGTTTCAGTCGCTCGGGGTAGAACCACTTGTCCTGTAGTGGTGTGATCTCGTCGGCTGTGTAGAGCTTGGTGTAGGCCTCGTCCAGACGGTCGAGCAGTTGCTGATCGTTCGACATGAACTTATACTCACCGTGAGGCATGTTGACCGGTGTCAGTTGAAGGTTGTCGATATGGTAGCGGTTCATCAGCCATTTCAGCGACAGCGTGTTCCATACGATCTGTCCGTCTTCGTGGGCACTCACCTGTTGTATCACCTCTCTCAGGTCGCTACTTGGAATGGCATTCTCTCCCCATCCGTAGTCCATCATCAGGTGGTAGCTTATGCTGTTGGGGTTTACTATCACCTTGATGCCATCCTTGCCCAGATCGCGAAACGTCTTGATTTCCGTCGGTTTGCCCTTGGGTGCTGCCAGGCTCTGGGTAAACAGGGTGATGGCGTTATTGCCGTATAGTCCATACTGGTCGTGGAAGCCTACGGCCAGTCCTAGCATCAGGTCCGACTTCCTGTCTCTCAAATCCTCGAAAGCCTGTTGCTGTGGGCGCAGCCTGATGGTATAGGGGATATTGAGCTCTTTCATGATCAGGCGTATCAGGTCGATGTTGAAGCCGTCAGGCTCGCCGTTGTCGTTAAGGAAGGCGTATGGCCACAGGTCCCATGCGTCCTCATACACCAGCGGATGTTGCTCCGTATAGACTCTTGTCGAGTCGCCTTCAGCCGCCAGAGTCACCAATGACAGGAAGGAACCAAACAGCAATGATACTATTTTTTGCAAGATGGAGGGTTTTAAGTATTTTGTTATTGACATGGTTTATGCAAATTAACCTTTGGGTTGCAATGCTTTGTTTGGGTACAAAGGTACAAAAAAATTTTGATTCCACCAAATAAATTCCCATAAAAGTTTTAATAAACTTTTCCTCTAGACCTATGGTAGTCAGTCGGGGTTTGAATCTCCCTCCCATCCACCCTTCCCCACCCTTCTCGGCTCATTCTTTGGCGGCGGCCACAGTGACGATGTAGGCGCTGAGGAGGACGAGGATGCCTGCGACGGGTTTGTCCCAGGTGAGGATATCCTGCCCCAACATGATGGCGACAAACGAGGCGATGACGGGCTGCAGGTTGGTGTAGATGGAGACGGTGGTGGCCTGCAGATACTTCATGGCAAAGGGGATGAGGAAGTAGCCAAGGGCTGTGGCGCCAATCACGATAAAGGCCATCTCGGCAATGCCGTCCCAGCCCCAGGCTGAGGTATAGAGTGCATTTGCGGGCAGTTCAGGAATGACGATGGGCACTGTGACAACGGCAGAGATAAGGAACACATACTTCATCTGCGTCACGGGCGAATACTTCTCGGCCACATTACGCGTAATAATCAGATAAATAGCCCACGTGAGCACACTCAGAATGGCGAGTCCGATACCTATCAGATCGTTCTTGCCCGAGCCCATCGACTGACTCATCAGCACCATCAGGATCGCACCAGCGATACCCAGCAGCACACCCAGCGACTTCAAAGGCGTAATCTTCTCACCAATAGTCAGCGCCGCACAAAGCATCACAGCTATCGGGGTGAGTGTGGCAATGAGTGAGAAGTATACCGGACTTGTATAGTCGAGTGCCCAGGCAGTGAGTGTCTGGGAGATGACAAATCCCAGCAGACCACCAAAGAGAATCGTGATCAGATCCTTCTTCTCCACCTTCTCCTTCGGCAAGAAAGCAGCAATGATCCAGAAGAGGATGCAGGCGCCGAGACTTCGCGAAGCCATATAGCCCATGGGTGTTACCCATTCGTCGAGTAGCAGTTTGGTTACAGGTACGCCAAGACCGAAGATGGTGTTGGCCAGGAAGATGGCGCTGTGCGCCTGTAGTTTCTTATTCATAATCGATGGTTGTAAAAATCTAATCGTTCGTTCAGTTTCATCTTGGCGAATCTCCGCCATTCTGTGGCCTCGCCCTTCAAATAATCCAGATCATGCATTCTGGCGTATGCCTCCATCTCGAAGGGGTTCAGCAGATAGGCGCCATGTTTCATTTTCCGGTTGGCAGGGAGCGCCTTCAGCCAGTACCATATATATAATAGGTAGAAGCGCATCCACGAATCGCCACACGATTGGGCCTGTCTGAGATGAATCATCTCGTGATTCTTCATTTCCGAAAAGCCCTTGTTAAACTGATCGGCATCGGTCTGGGTGGGTGTCAGAATGGTACCAAAGAAGGTCAACCCCTCGTAGCCCTTACGCAGCCAGAAGGAGTTCACCACAGCAGGCATATCCGCCACCTTACTCGGACGAACAGCCCGCCACATCAGCGGTATCACTTGTAACATCATCCACATATTGCCCGCAAAGGTACGAATAAGCGAGAGAAAAACCAAATAATTTTTGGTTTTTCCGAGCGTGAGTACCTTCGGCGAAGCCAAAGTTACGAAGTTTCGTTGAATAAAACGGGGCGTTCACTGAAAAAATCTCCTGTTTACAGATAAAAACTCTACCTTTGCACCCAAAATTATAATTAAACAATTAGAATATGAAGAAGATGAACTGTTTCTGGAGTATGATGCTGATGCTCAGTGCCTGCGCAGCCTGCTCCACTGAAAGCTGGGATGAGTGGGATAATGGAGAGAACAGCTACAACAACTCTACGACAACAAGCGACGACGACAACAAACCTACCAAAACAACAGGCGACGATGTAGCATCTGGCTCTTCTACCGCTGGCGATGTCACCAAGTTTACTGTAGAGCTCAACAAGAGTGCCATTTCCGAGACTCAGAAGGTCGACACTGGCGACGACGACTACATCGAGAACTCCTCGTTCGCCAAGACCATCACCATCACTTTCAGCAAGACGGGTTCTGCTACCGTGAGCGGCGATGATGCTGGCATTGTAGCCATCAATGGCAACGACGTCGTAGCAACCAACACCACCGAAACAGTCATCAAGTATGTGCTGACAGGCGAGACCACCGATGGTTTCTTCAAGCTTTACTCTTCGAAGAAACAAGCCATCGTGCTCAATGGCGTCAGCATTACGAATCCCGATGGCGCTGCCATCAACAACCAAAGCAAGAAGCGCACCTTCATTGTCCTCAACGACGGTACGAAAAATTACCTCACAGATGGAACAAAGTACAGCGATGCTACCGACAGTGAGGACATGAAGGCCTGCTTTTTTAGTGAAGGACAACTCATCTTCAGTGGTTCGGGCTATCTTGAGGTCGACGCCAACTGCAAGGCTGGTATCCGCAGCGACGACTACGTGCGCACCATGCCCAATACCAATATCTACGTCGATGCCTCCTCGGGCAATGGCATTCGTGGTAACGATGCTGTTATCGTAACGGGTGGCGTCATCAACGTCAACATCACAGGCACCGCCGATAAGGGTATCTCTACCGATGGCGAAGTACGCATCGATGGCGGACGAACCACCATCCTCACCAGCGGAGGCTATGAGTACGACTCAGACGATAAGGACTACAGCGCCTGCTCGGGCATCAAGGCCGACAGCATCATCAATATCAATGGTGGCGAGCTCAACATCAAGTCTACCGGCACTGGCGGCAAGGGCCTGAACTGCGACGATCAGATCAATATCAACGATGGTGTGGTACGCATCATCACCACCGGCAAACGACAGAAGGACAACAAGGGCAGTGTATCGCCTAAGGGCATCAAGGCCAATGGCAATATCACCTTCAAAGGCGGACAGACCCAGGTACGACTCGAAGGCTCAGGCGACGGCACGGAAGGTATCGAGAGCAAGAGTGAGATCCACGTCGAGGCTGGTACTGTGGAGAGCTATAGCTACGACGATGCCATCAACTCTGCCGGCAATCTCTATATCGACGGTGGCTATGTGTATGCCCGCAGTTACAACAACGATGGTATCGATGCCAATAAGAACCTCTACATCAATGGTGGTGTGGTGATTGCCGAGGGAGGCGCTCAGCCCGAATGTGGCATCGACGCTGCCGAGCAGTACAGGGCTTACGTGAATGGCGGAACCGTCATTGCCGTAGGTGGTGGCATGCAGGCTATCGACTCTTCTTCCAAACAGGCCAGCATAGCCCTATCCGTTCAGATGGGAACCACCATTGGCGTACTCGACGGCTCGAAGGCCATCCTCGCCTACACCACGCCCAGTCAGAACAGCGGCACCTCGCTCATGATCTCATCACCCTCGTTTAAGAGTGGCAGCAGTTATACAGTCCGTTCAGGATGCACCATCGAGGGAGGCACAGCCTTCTATAACCTCAAGACGGGATGCACCATCGGTAGTGGCAGTCAGAGTGTCGATGCCACAGCCAGCACCAGCATCAGCGGTTCGATGGGCGGACCAGGCAACACCCCCGGCGGCCCGGGTCGTTGGTAAACCATAAAATAATGGAGTAACAATTTTGTTGCTCCATTATTTTTTCGTACCTTTGTCCCCAAATCATTTACAACTATGGATGAAATCAAGCGCATTGAGCAGTTGCGCCAGGAACTGCACCAGCATAACTACCGTTATTATGTCCTGAATCAGCCCACCATCGGCGATCAGGAGTTCGACTTCATGATGCACGAGCTACAGGATTTGGAAGCACGCCACCCTGAGATGGCCGATCCCAACTCCCCCACCCAGCGTGTGGGTAGCGACCTCAACGAAGAATTCCGTCAGGTGGAACACAAGTACCCCATGCTCTCATTGGCCAACACCTACAACGAACAGGATGTGGCCGACTGGTACGAGAGTGTGAAGAAGGGACTGGCTGGCGAGGATTTCGAGGTGTGCTGCGAAATGAAGTACGACGGACTCTCCATCTCGCTCACCTATGTCGATGGCAAACTCACGCAGGCTGTCACCCGTGGCGATGGTGTGCATGGCGACGATGTAACGGCCAACGTAAAAACCATCCGTAGTATTCCCCTCGTTTTGACGCCGCCTGCTGCTGGCGATCTTTTTGCACCTCCAGCCTATCCCCGCGAGTTCGAGATTCGTGGTGAGATACTGATGCCCTGGGCTGTGTTCGAGCGCCTGAACAAAGAACGCGAGGAAGCTGAAGAACCCCTCTTTGCCAATCCGCGCAATGCTGCCAGTGGCACCCTGAAGAGTCAGAAATCGAGTCTTGTGGCCTCGCGCCAGCTCGACGCGTACCTATATTATTTATTAGGCGAGGAGTTGCCTGCCGATGGTCATTTCGAGAATCTCGAAGTAGCCCGTTCATGGGGTTTCAAAATCTCTGAGGGCATGAAGAAAGTCAAGACCCTCCAGCAGATTTACGATTTCATCAACTACTGGGATACGGCGCGCAAGAATCTGCCCGTAGCCACCGATGGCATCGTACTGAAAGTCAATTCGTTACGCCAACAGCGCGCCTTGGGCTTTACGGCCAAGAGTCCCCGCTGGGCTATTGCTTATAAGTTCAAGGCCGAACGCGTTTGCACCCGACTGAATGAGGTCACTTATCAGGTGGGCCGTACGGGTGCCATCACCCCTGTGGCCAATATGGATCCTGTGCAGTTGGCAGGCACCACCGTGAAGCGCGCCACGCTCAACAATGAAGACTTTATCCGCTCTTTCGACCTCCACATCGGCGATTATGTCTACGTAGAAAAGGGTGGCGAAATCATCCCCAAGATCGTGGGTGTTGATATCGATCAGCGTCCCATCATCGCCCAGCCTGTGGAGTTCATCAAGCGCTGTCCTGAGTGCGGCACCCCCCTCGTACGCTATGAGGGCGAGGCCGCCTGGTATTGTCCCAACGATACGGGTTGTCCGCCACAGATCAAGGGGCGCATCGAGCACTTCATCGCCCGCAAAGCTATGAACATCGACTCCCTCGGCCCTGAGACCATCGACGATTACTTCCGTCAGGGACTCATCCATAACATTGCCGATCTCTACGACATCGATGTGCAGCAGATTAATGGCGATGGCTCTCGCACCAAGTCGGCCCAGAGGATTGTGAATGGTATCGCCGCTTCGAAAGAAGTACCCTTCGAGCGTGTGGTCTTCGCCCTCGGCATCCGTTTTGTGGGCGAGACGTCGGCTAAGCTGCTGGCGCGCCATTTCAAGAATATCGATGCGCTGATGAATGCAGGCCTTGAGGAACTGCAGGAGATTGAGGGTATCGGCGAGGTAATGGCCAAGAGCATCATCACCTACTTCCACGACGAAAAGAATCTGGCCATCATCCAGCGTCTGCGCGACTACGGCCTCCAGATGGAACTGTCAACTGTCAACGCTCAACTGTCAACTAAACTCGAGGGCCAGAGCATCGTCATCAGTGGTGTGTTTGCCCATCACAGTCGCGATGAGTATAAGGCCATCATCGAGCAGAACGGTGGTAAGAACGTGGGCTCTATCTCCAACAAGACCTCATTCATTCTTGCTGGCGAGAACATGGGTCCCTCCAAACTCCAAAAAGCCGAAAAGCTCGGCATCAGGATCATGAGTGAAGACGAGTTCCTGGAAATGCTTAATGCTTAAAGCTTAAAGCTCAAAGCTCAAAGCTCAAAGCCCAACTCACTCGTCCCAATAACTGATGGTACGCGTCTGGTCTACCTTCATCGTCTGAGCACGCTGGCCTGTCTCCCAATACGTCAGGTTCAGCGTGTTCTTCGTCCAGTTACCATTGTCATCGCGTTCCTCTATACTGTTTTTCATGTTGATGCTCATCACGCACTCGTTCTCCTTGTCGAACACCTTCTTGCTCTGCTGAGTCATCTCGCCATCATCATTATACTTATATTCGTTCACCACGCGCAGCCCCGACGATGGATTCACAATCGTCTGTCGGCGCAGGTTGCACTCGTCGTCGTATTCATACTCTATGCTGCTCTTCTCGCCTGAGGCCTCCTGCTGGGCAGCCTTCACGATATAGCCCGAACCGCTATACTCGCGATCCACCAGATCCTTTCCTTCCAGTTTGCCCCACTCGTCGAAGTGCATGATAGCCTCCTCGCCCACGGGGTTCTCCGTAATCACCTCCTGCACGAAACCCTTCAGTCCCATGTTAGCGGCATCCTTGAAATACGGTGCCATGTTCATATAGAAATAAGTGATGGTGTGGCGACCTTCCTCGTCTATCGAGGTCGACTGGCGGATATAGCCGTAGTCCGTCATCGTGTGCAGCGATCCGTCACCCTTTGCCTTGAAGTTGCCCCACTCGCGCTGCAGCTTACCTATCAGATATTTCCTGTTGCGCTCAAAGAGTTCACGGGTGCGATACGGGCCGCACTTCACGGTGACGTCGGTCAACAACTTCGTCTTCTCGTTCACCGATACCATCAGTTTCGCATCCTTGATGCCGTAGAATTCGCCCTTGAAATAATAGGTGTCAGCATCGTCTTCGGGCGATGTTACCTGCTGGAATCCTGCCGACTCCAGAGCCGGTATAAACACAGTGTCTGTACCTTCCAGTGGTACATCCATCAGCGTCATACACTTCACGTCCGTGGGCATCTGGCACCAGCCGTTGATCGCCCACAGCAGCAAACTCAATATCAGTAACATCTTTCTCATCATCGTGCAAAAGTACGGAGAATCATTGAAACTGCCAAATAATCAGCGAAATTTAACCATTTATTTGGTTTTTCTCTCATTTTGCACTATCTTTGCAGCATGAAAAAGGGATTAGTACTCGAAGGCGGCGCCATGCGCGGACTCTTCACGGCTGGCATCATCGACGTGATGATGGAGGCTGGTGTGGAGCCCGACGGACTGATTGGCGTGTCAGCAGGAGCTGCCTTTGGCTGTAACTACAAGTCACGCCAACCTGGCCGAGCCATACGTTACAACACCCGCTTTGCCAAGGACCCTCGCTACAGTGGCATCCGTTCACTGCTCACCACTGGCGACTATTTCAATGCCGAGTTCGGCTATCACGTCATCCCCGCCAAGTACGACATCTACGACGATGCAGCCTTCAACGCCAACCCCATGCCGTTCTATGTGGTCTGCACCGATGTCACCACGGGCCGTGCTGTGTATCGTCGCCTCGACGAAGCCACACCTCTCGCCTACGACTGGATCCGCGCTTCGGCCTCCATGCCGCTGTGCTCCAAGGTGGTCGAGCTCGAAGGCTACAAACTGCTCGATGGTGGTGTGGCCGACTCCATCCCTTTGGAGTATTTCGAGAGCATCGGCTACGAGCGCAATGTGGTGATCCTCACCCAGCCCGAGGACTACGTCAAGGAGCACAACCGTCTGATGCCGCTCATGCGACTGGCCCTGCGCAAGTATCCCCAGATGATTGAGGCCATGGACAAGCGCCACATCATGTACAACCGCCAATTAGAATATGTACGCGAGGCTGAGCGCGCTGGTCGCAGTCTCGTCATCCGTCCCAAGGAGAAGTTGCCCATCGGCCATATCTCCCACGACCCCGACCAGATGTGGCGTGTCTATCATATCGGTCGCGCCGCCGGCGAAGAACACCTCGCCCAAATTAAGAATTTTCTCACCTCTCACCCCTAACCCCTCACCTCTAAAAATATGAGAATAGACATCATAACCGTTTTGCCCGAGATGCTGGAAGGCTTCGTCCACGAATCCATCCTGGCACGGGCTGAGAAGAAAGGACTGGCAGAAATCCGTCTGCACAACCTCCGTGACTACACCCTCGACAAATGGCGCCGAGTTGATGATTACCCCTATGGCGGCTCTGCCGGTATGGTGATGCAGTGCGAGCCCATCGACCGCTGTATCACAGCCCTCAAGGCCGAGCGCGATTACGACGAAGTGATCTTCACCTCGCCCGATGGCGAACGCTTCGACCAGCACATCGCCAACGAACTCTCGCTCAAGGGCAACCTCATCATCCTCGCAGGCCATTATAAAGGTATCGACCAGCGCGTGCGCGACCACCTCATCACACGCGAAATCTCCATCGGCGACTTCGTGCTCACGGGAGGCGAACTCGTAGCAGCCATGATTGCCGACGCCGTCGTGCGCGTGGTGCCTGGTGTTATCGGCGATGAGCAGAGCGCCCTCTCCGATTGTTTCCAGGACGACATCCTCGCAGCGCCCATCTACACCCGTCCGGCCGACTATAAAGGTTGGAAGGTGCCCGATATCCTCCTCAGTGGCAACGAGGCCAAAATCCGCGAGTGGGAACTCGATCAAGCCATGGAGCGCACCCGCCGCCTCCGGCCTGATCTTTTGAAATAATTTAGTGGTTAGCGGTTAGGGGTTAGAGGTTAGAGAATACTTGGTAAACCCATCCTGCACCTACGGTACATTTCTCTAACCACTAACCTCTAACCCCTAACCACCAAAAAAGCGGGGATTATTATCCAATCGTAATCGTATAACGGCTCATGAATGAGCTACCCGGAAGTAGGTGATTCATCAGCGGCTTGTCCTTAAACTCCCCGTCGAATCCCCTCGGATCACCCAGTCCATACCACGGCTCGATGCACACGAACGGTGCCTGCTTGTTGTAAGGACTCCAGAAGGCAATCACAGGTGTCTTATAATCCACCGTTACAGCCGGGTCACCGTTGGTATCCATCAGCATGGCGCGATGCGTCTGACACTTATGAATCTTCACTGAGTCGTTGCGGAACAGGTTGTTGTTAATCTCCATGATACCCATGTCGGCCTCCAGCGGCACCTCCGTCATTTCGTTGCTACCGTCGATATAGCTCTTCAGCGAGTCCATCGGCTCCTCGTTGTCCAGTTTGATCATGCCGTCCAGTTTTCCGCTGGGCATGTTGAATGCCGGGTGTCCGCCTATCTGGAAGTGAATCTCCCGTGTGTCCGTGTTCTCCACGTGCCATATCACGTGAATCTTGTTGCCCTCCAGTCGGTAGCTGATGGCCAGATTAAAGCGGTAGGGATACACCTTCAGCGTGTCCTCGCTCTCATGCAGAGCCAGTGTCACCTTGTCGTCCGACTGTTTCACCACGGTAAACATCGTGTCGCGAGCGAATCCGTGTCTGGGCAGATGATACTCCTTGCCGTCCACGCGATACGTATCGTTGTTCACGCTACACACGATGGGAAACAGTATCGGCGAATGCCTGGGCCACAGCTCTCCTGCCTGCCACATATACTCCCTACCCTCGTTGTCCTTCACACTCTGGAGCTCGGCTCCCATCTCAGCGACCTTAATCGCCAACATTTCATTCTTTAGTTCTACCATAGTTGTATTCCTTTTCAACTGCAAAGGTACGAAAATTTTGTAATATATTACAAAAATAAAGAAAAAAATCGCTTCAAACCCCCGTAAACCTTTGCATAAATCAAACAAGATGACAGGCTGACAGCGTGTCAGGTTTATTTTCCTGACTGGGAACTGTCCTGACTGGGGACTGGTCCGTGTCAGGTTTATCTGACATGGCCCTGTCCCCTGTCAGGAATCCGCCTACGTCTGCAGAAAGCTTATTTTTCTCCGATTGTCCTTCGGACGGACGGCAAAGTGAATCCAATAGCGCCCTTGCTTGTTCCGCTCAATGAAGAGTTCATCAAAGTCCCGCTTGGTTCCATCTGCAATATCTAAGAGTATGTTCGCATAGCGAAGCGCCTGCTCCACCCCGATGCATCTGATATCCACAGCGCAACCCGTAAGATGATTACTTGTAGGCGATCCACCCGCCAACTTATTCACCTCCGGCGAGCGATAACCCGAGGTAATGATAATGGGCGCCTCATGTCCCCCGTCAGACCCCACCTCTTCATACAGCACATTATTGCTGTATCTCAGATCCTCTAACCAATTCTCACAATGTTTAATGACAGCACGTTACTACATTACAACATTACATCTTGATTTTTTAGTTTACGCCTACAAGATCTTCTATATATATTATTAGAATTATATTATATTATAATATAATATAATTTATATATAAGAATATGCGTAAC
>CADBVZ010000009.1 GCA_902798285.1 uncultured Prevotella sp.
CCTTATGTGGTGAAGGGCTACTGGAAGCATCGCACCTGGGAGGACCAGAACCACCAGCAGCGTCATGAGAATTCGTTCTATATTACCGACATTCAAACCCTGTAGCCGATGTTCTGTTATCAGGAAAGTACTAAAGCCTACTCTGCTGTGCCATGCAGCAGAGAGGTTTTCTGGGAAGCCATTAGGAGCCAGAAAACGGAATGGAATATCAATGCGCGAAGGGCTATCATGGCCGCTGTGGAAGCTTCGAAAACGCAAGGAGCATCCGCACTGGAAACATGGTTGCACAATAGCGACTACCAGCGATGGATACCTGATTACACTCGCTATCTAAAAAAGGAGGCGAAAGAAGCTTTCGCGGCCAAGACCGATGGCGAAAAGCTCTTAGCGTATGCCGATTCATTGAAGAACGATCTGCTACCTTTCAGCTTCTGCTGCTACGAATATGATGAAGTAGAGGTAGAGGTAAAAAAGAAGAATGGTACAAAGGTAAAGGTGAAGCGACGTCCGCGACAGCTGAAGTACTGCCATCTGAATGGACTCGTCATGCTGGATATTGACCATGTGGAGAACCCCATGCAGATATGGTATCAGCTGCGCGACATTGAGGCCTTGATGGCAAGAACGGTGTTTGTGCACTTCACCAGCTCGGGTAGGGGATTACGAATTATCTTTACGGCAGATATTAATCAAGGAAACCTCTTTGATAATCAGCTGGAGTTCTGTGCAGCCTTGGGTGAGGGATATGTTCCCGATGATTCATGCAAGGACGCTACAAGGGATTCGTTCTGCCCTAAGGAAGATGAAATTTTATTTATTGACGAAGAAAAACTTTTTAATTATTATGACAAAGAATATGACAAGGCTTATACGCCTAAGTACCGTAATGGTCAAACTAAGCCAGAGATGCATGAGGGTTATTCTAATCGTGGCTCTCGTAAACGTAGCACTGCTAAGACTGCTGTTGTGGCCAGCAAGGCTGCTGTGGCAGGGACTGGGAATGAGCGGCAGATGGATGCTGAGACGGATGTGAATGATGAAGGAGCAGTTGATACAACCTGGCAAGGAGAAGCCATCCAGCCTATCATTGATTATTGGAGCAATACGCATTTTTCGAGCGATTACGCCAGCGTTTCTCGCCACGATTCTAGTGTCACCCTTGCAAGAGACCTCGTCATCATGTACGACCGCGATAAGCGCAAAGCCCTCGCCACTCTCAAAGCCCAGCCCTGGGTACAGGACATCATCCGCGAGAGGGATGAGGATGTGGATCGCACGGTTTCCGATGCCGCTAACTACGTGGCGGCGCAGGAGAGCGAGACTGCCAAGAAAGGCAAGCCATGGCTACCTATGCCCTCGAAGGAGATGCAGGAAGCGGTGGAAGCCGTCAAGGGTAAGAAGTACAAGGAATTTCTGAAAGGAGCGTCAGGAGTTCTGGAGTACGGGAGTTCAGACATTAGTGTAAAGCTCGAAGGGTGGGGCGCAGAAATCGAATCAATGTTCGATGAATTCCCATTGCTAAGGGATGTCTGCAAGGGGTTGAAACGCCCCCAATATCCTGCGGCTGTGTTTGTAGCTGGTGGCGTATTGATGACGCTGATGACTCGCTGCTGGTACAGGTTCTATCATCGTCCGCAGCAGGAACGCAGACTGAATTGTGCGCTCTTCGTGATTGGTAATCCTGCCTCTAATAAATCAATGGCTGGCGACATCTGCGATGTACTCATTGCTCCTATAGAGGATGCAGACAAGGCTGGTAAAGCTGCGCTGAATCGCTATAAGCGTGAGAACAAGAAGAAGGCCGCTAATAAAGAAGGTAAGGACAAGCCTCAGGGCATTATCCGCATACATCCAGCTCGAACTTCGAACGGTCAGATGATTGAGGATATGATCAACGCCAAAGAGATAGTGGATGGCAAGGAGATGCAGCTGCATCTGTTCACATTCGATACGGAGCTCGATAACTCGATCACCTTGCAGGGTGGTGGCTCTTGGATCAATAAGCAGGCGATGGAACTGAAAGCGTTCCATAATGAGAAAGATGGTCAGATGTACCAGAACTCGGATTCGCCGGTGGATGAATTCCCTGTGATCTGGAATTACGAGTACACGGGTACACATTATGCCCTGGAGAAAAAGGTGAACGAGCGCAATTTTGGTACAGGTCTTTCCACTCGTCTGGCTGTGATACCGATGCCTAAGACCAATTATGAGATGATTGAGTTTGAGGAGCAGACACAGATAGACTGGGAGAGGATTAACCGAATGAAGGACTGGGCGTATAAGCTCGATGCTCGCGCTGGCGAGCTGCCCTTGTGGCCTCTGGTAAAGCGCATCTACGACTGGACCAAGAACCGTATGGATGACTGTCGTGAGGATGATTCTGAGGCTAATGAGCTGATGCTGAAACGTGTGCCATATCACGCCTTGAATTACTCAGCCCCTTTTATCGACATGCGCCACTGGGACAGCATGCAGCAGGAGGGTAAATATTGGAAGGGTACTTATGAGGTGGACGACACCGACTGGAAGCTCTGCGAGCTGATCGCGCGCATTCAATACGCCACGCAGCAATACTTCTTCGGAGCCCTAGCTGAGAAGTACTTCGACGATCTGAATAACAGGGTTCTGACTTCAGGAAAACGTCATTTCAATAAGTCGATTGAAGGCTTTAACAGACTACCTGAGATATTTACCCGCGAGGATGTGAAGTATGCTTTCGGGTATGATAGCGAGGGAAGCGTGAGAAGTAAAATTAAGCGCTTACAGGATGACAATCTGGCTGAACGTTTCGAGGAAACCACGGCTGATGGTACTGTTAAGGAACAATTCAGAAAAATATGTAGAAGTTTGACATGACCCAACTTTGACAGTTGCGTTGCATGTTGCATGTTGCAAATAGCTTTTTTAAAATGAACAAAGTAGAAATGAACAAATCGATGCACCTCTCCGAGCACTTTTCGCTCGGGGAGGTATGTAAGACAAGCCACAAAACGGCTGATGGTAATATCCCCAGTCGTGTGGCGATAGAGAATCTTCGCAGAATATGCGAGGAATGGTTAGAGGATCTGAGGTACAGCAATAATGTGCTGTATGAAGAGGTGGGGTCTGACGGGGGACATGAGGCGCCCATTATCATTACCTCGGGTTATCGCTCGCCGGAAGTGAATAAATTGGCTGGTGGATCGCCTACAAGCAATCATCTAACGGGTTGCGCCGTGGATATCCGATGCATCGGGGTGGAGCAGGCGCTTCGCTATGCCAATATCCTGCTCGATATCGCTGATGGAACAAAGCGCGACTTTGATGAACTCTTCATCGAGCGAAACGCCAAGCGCCATTATTGGATTCACTTCGCAGTAAGGCCGAAAGATAATCGACGCAAAATAGACTTTATTATAGGTTAAATCATTAATTACCCCCGCCGCTGTGAAGCGCCGGGGGGTCTTTTACCAAGCGCTTCTCACTCTATAATCTCAAAATGCTGGTAGTCCTTGCGGTTGGTCCAATCGCCGCCCCAGTCGAAACCAGCCTCGGTGAAGAGCTTGAAGCAGAGGTCGTTGTGGTCGATCTTGTAAGGGAAGTCCCATGAGCGGTCACAGTAGGGCTCGCCAGTGGCAGGCTGGATAAGGAGCGTGCCGTCGCTGAGCGTCTTGATGTAGGGGTTGTAGAGGGTGTTGATGTCGATGGCCAGTCCACGGGCATGCTTCGAGAGATTGTTGGTGGCAGCAATGTTGCGATAGCAGAAGCACGACGAGTTGTTGTCGCGCATCGGGCCCGCACATGGCGCAGGTCATCGCGACCGATGTAGGGGTTCTCCTTGTAAGTCTTGCCCTGCATGCGCTGCCAAACGCCATCGGGGATGGGCTCGGCAGCGAAGCACCTGTCGATACCTCCGAAGGCTGCAACAGCTTCGGCACTAACGGTCTTTCCGGCCTGCCACTCCGTGAGTGGCGTGGTGTCGGGCACTACACCATTATCATTATTGCCACACGATGTGAGCACGCTTGTGCCGCAAATGAGGGTGGCGGCGAGCACCCATCGTATCAATCTTTTCATGTTATGCTTTTTATTCTACCTCGGTGACGAAGCAGGCCACGAGGCCGTAGGTGATGGTGGGACGTATCCAGATCTCGGTGAGCATATAGTTGGTGTACTCATCGGCGGGCTCCAGATAGATGTCGAGGTTGTAAAGGGTGGCAATGAGCATATCGATGATGCAGATGAGCCAGAGGTTGCGCTTGGTGTAACTCTTCCAGTTCTTGCGCGCATAGAAGAAGGTGAGCGTGCAGAGCAGCAGCACCGACAACGTGAGACAGGCCAGATGGATGGAGTAATAGGCGAGGGGAGGCGCAAAGAGGATGTCGCGCAGCAGCACCGTTATACCCACGGAGATGGAACACCAGTAATTGAACTGCTGGGTGGTGATGCGACGTGAGTTAAAGAAATACATCCCAATCATCACCAGACAGGCGATATAAAACATATTAAGGATCAGTTCGGCCCATGTATTGCTCAGACCGTAATGAAACACGCCATAGAGCATCGTGCCCACCGACAGCACGGCTGCCACAGAGGTGATGACAATGTCGAAGATCTTGGCATTTTTCTTGAATCTCGTCTTCATATCTCTCTACTTTTAGTTAAATTTTTTACTCAAGGTAAGAATGTTCTGATTGTCAATGCGCTCGTAATTGATGGAATCCATGAGTTCGCGCACCAGAAGCAGGCCCAGACCGCCTAAGTGACGCTCTTTGGCCGAGAGGGTGGTGTCGGCCTTGGCGATGGTGGTAGGATCGAAGGGGAGGCCTGAATCGATGATCATGATTTTCAGCAGATGGCCGTCGGTCATCATCCTGACTTCGACATCGCCCTCTCTGCCCTTCAGATAGGCATGCTCGATGGCATTGACCGCTGCCTCTTCAACGGCTAAGCGGAGCTTGGTGGCCAGCGATTTCTCGATATTCATCTTGGCATAGACCGTGTCCTGGAAACTGCCTAGACGCGTGACCTCGCTAATATGATTCTTGAGGGTGATGCTCTCGGTCATCGTGCTCTCAAACTGCTGGGGCGCGTAACGCACAATCAGCATGGTGAGGTCGTCGTACTGCTCGGCTCCCATGGTAAACTGCTGGACGCCATCGATGACGGCGGTTGCCATCTCCTCGGGCTTGAGCTGCTGGTCAATGCACTTCTGCAGCAAGGCTTCGGCACGTTCGGGACCGAGTTCGCGGCCTTCGGTGTCGTTGGCCTCGGTGAGTCCGTCGGTATAGAGGAAGATGGTGCTGCCAGGACTCATCGTCGTGGTCTGCAAGGTGAATTCTGCATCCTCGACAGGGCCGATGGGTTGGTTGGGATCGCAATCGAGCATCATGACCTTATCGGCTAGAATATAAGGCGGATTGTGGGCGGCATTACAGTAGTGCAGACGGCCCGTGGGCAGGTCGAGCACACCATAGAAGAGGGTGAAGAACGTGCACGACTCATTATCATAACTAGCCAACTTGTTGAGGGATTCCAGGATGCGGGCAGGATTGGTCTCTCTCTGTGTAAATCCCACCAGCAACGAGTGGGCATAGGCCATGAGCATGGCGGCGGGGGCGCCCTTGCCACAGACATCGCCGATACAGAAGAAGAGTTTCTCATCGCGCAGCGTGTAATCGAACAGGTCGCCGCCCATCTCGCGGGCGGGTGTGAGCGAACCGAAGACCTCAACGCTGTCGAACATCTTGTGGCCGATGGGCATCATGCTCCGCTGTATCTGGCTGGCCAGTTGCAACTCAGAACTGAGGCGATTCTTCTCGGCACTGAGACGCTCATTCTCACGTTCCTTCTCAGCACTAAGTCGCTCTTTCTCGGCACTCGACTGACGAAGCCGCTCCACTTTCCGGGAGGAACGGTAATAGGCGTATGCCAAGGATAACAGACCTATACCTATAATGACATTCAGAACGAAAAACAGATATGACATAATTCTATCTTTTAGCTTTAGTCTTTGTTAGATTTTTTATTAGTGTGAGTATATTCTCGCCACCGGCGTAATCGTAGGTGATGGAGTCCATATACTTGATGACCATGAAGATGCCAAGTCCGCCAATGGGACGATCCTCCATAGGCAGGGTTAAATCAGGGAGTTCCCTCTCAAGCGGGTTGAACGGCGTGCCGTCATCATGGATACGCAGCGTGATACTCTTCTCATCGCGCAGGATTTCGATATCGAGATACTCGGAATGGGAGTAATCAACGATATTCAGCACCAGTTCTTCGACCACTACACTAAAATACCCCCAGAAGTCGCCCACGGTCGACGCTTCCTCAGTATGGAGGATGGCGTCAATGATTTCGAGCGACTTGCCTTTTATAGGCTGGAAATGCAATCGGGACATAGGCTTTAATTAAAAAGGATCAGTTATTCATCGTCTTGACCCAGCCTCATGGAGTAACACACCACATCGTTGTTGGCTGTGAATTCATCAAGGGAGTCCTGCTTGCGTATAACCTTCTTGCTCTCAATATTCATGAACTTGATGGAGGAGGCGAGGCCAATGAGCTTCAATGTGTGATAAATCTCCTTGGCACAATTCACGAATACGATTTCGGGTTTGTTGCCCAACCTTTGCTTGACGTAATAAACGGTACGTAGACCACTACTGGAAAGTTGTAGGAGCTCGGAGGCATCGAAAACCACTTTCTCAATAGGCTTTCCCACATACTTGGTGAGTTCCTCTTGTAATGCAGGTGCATTGGTTGTATTAAGACTTCTACCCAGCTCAATAAGCAGAGCCGTACCATTCAGTGTTACTTTAAAATCGTTCATATTATATATCAGAATTTAATTTTTAATCTTTAATTGAACAGCGCTTCAACATCGGCATCGTGAGAGAGTACCATCTCATCATCGTCGTCCGAATCCGGATCGTTAATGCGGTCATTATACTCAGTAAGATAGCGCTGGTATCCCTCCTCGATCTCGTTTTGCTTCTGCTGCAGCATCTTATCACACTCTTCCCTCGCTTTATCATAGACTTTCTTGAAGCCTTTCCTTGCCTCGTCGACATCCTGAGGTGACATCTGGGTATAGGGTTCCACGAGTCTCGCCTGTAGATCGGCATAAGTGACATCCAGGTTGACCATGCACTCCTTGTGGAAGGTCTTGGTGGTCTCGTTCAGCAGTTTGCGGCGATCCTTATCTACTGGCGGCATGGTATAGAAGACATGCTGGGTGTCAGCCCCTCCCTCCATCTCGGCCTTATCGGTCTTGAGTTCCATCTTGAATTCTGGATGGGCATCGAGGACGCCGGTGATGATGTCCTGTAGGTTGTTCTGGTTCTTGGGATAGACATCAAAGGAGAAATCGTCGGGCCTCAGGATATTGGCCACATCTTCCAGATTATACTCCGTGCCAGCCACAAAGACGGTTACGGGCATCAGGGCAGTGGGTTCTGCCTTGACGCAGAGGTTTGACATCCGATAGTTGAACAACATGTTATAGCCCTTCAGTTTCTTCGCTAGATCGATTGTCTCAAATGAAATATAATTGTTCATAACTTTTCACTTTTAAAAATCACACATTTCACTCCTTCGGAGCATCCTCCGTCTTCAGTTTTGCACTCAGACTGCCACCGCCACCGCCGGCGCTGACGCCCATGCCGTCCTGGATGTTCGGCGACTTGAAGGCACTCTTCACCTCGACATTGTCGATGGTAGCCTTCGGCGCCTTCAGTTCGTCCTTCACCTCGGTCTTGGCATTGATCGTGGTTTCTCCGTATACCTGCGTCTTGCTGCCGCCCGCAGAGAGGTTGCCGCCTTCGAGCTGCACAAGAGCCTTGCCCTCGTCCTGCTGGATCTCCAGCGTCTTGTCGGCAAAGGCACCGATCTCCTCGGACACCACCTGCACCTTCTTCGACTTGACATCCTTCGACTTCGCACCCACATACATCTTCTCCGCGACGATGGTCATTGTACTTCCTTCGGCCAACTTGTCGTCGGTGCGCTTCTCTTTCTCCACGTCCATCGACTTCACGCTGACGGCCTTGGCATTGATGCTCACGCTGCCCGTAGCCTTGCCTTCGGTATCAGTGGCCGAGAGGTCCATCTTCTCGGCACGGATGGCCACCTTGCTGTCGGCCGTGAGTGCTTTCTCCTTGGCCTCGCCGTTCTCTATGTCGGTGTCGGTACTCTCCACGGTGAAGGTCTTCGAGTGTACGATGATGTCGCCCTCCGAGGTATAGTTGACCTTGGTGAGCTTGCCTTCCTCATCCACCTCCACGTTGGCGGAGCCTTCGGTAGAGACCTCGATGGTCTTGGCGCGCAGTTTGATCTTGCTATCGTCAGTAAGTTGTTTCTCCTTCAATTTCTTGTCGGCCACCTCATAGTCGACACCCTCAATGGTGATGTTCTTCGACGTCAGCTTGAATTCGCCCTCAGCTGTATAGGTAGCCTTCTCAAGTATTCCTTCTTCGTCGAATTTCAGGTCGGCACCGCCTGCCGTGGCCATCTCAATGTTCATGGCCACCACGCTCACCTTGCCTTCCTTATTCAGTGCTCCTTCCTTGTCCAGGGAAGCGACGCTCACCGTGTTGGCTGCGATGGTGATTCCCGACTCTTCGTTGTCGCGCAGATTGTTCTCGCCGTCGGCAGATGTCAAGCTGATGTTCTCACCCGTGATATTGACACTCGCTCCGGTCGGTTTTTTCTTGAAGTCATCGCCCTTCTTGATTTTCGACTTCTCGTCCTTGAAGCACTTCAGTCTCCGGTTGGTCTCTGCCAGCATAGACAGAATCTCTGCATAGGCGTAGGTCTCCTCAGTGATTGACATGGAGAGTGCCTCAATCTCTTCAGATGCTTTTCTGATTTCCCGATAGTTAGTACGGACGTTTTCGTAGTCTTTTGCCAGCGTATCCCTTTTCTCTATCAGTTCCTCCATCTCTTTCTTCAGATCCGTGAACGACTTCTTATGGGCACTGGCTTGCTCCTTGAGATAGCCTTTCTGTTTCTCAGTCTCACTGATCAAGTCTGTCAGGCGTCCTTCTCGGCTTTCCGCCGTCATAGCAGCATGCACGTCGATGGTCTTGTCGGCATGGATGCGCACCCCGCTGCCGCCCGTGGGGACAGTGGGGGCAGAGAATACCCCTTCGGCATCGTCGCTCTGGATGATGATATTGCGCGCCTGGCTGACCACCTCCGACAGCGATCCTACGACATGCTCCCGCCCGTCGGTGCCCGGGTCTTCGGCAATCTCGCGGATGCTGGGTGCCCGGAGCTCCAGGCGGCCGCCCTCTCCGGCTCCCTCGACACCTACCTGGGTGCCTCGGACGATGACCTTGGAGCCTCCCGCAAAGAGGGTGCCGTTGCGGTCGACATTGCCAATGATGATTTCCGGTGCCGACAGCACCAGCCGCTGGGTGTCGCGCACATAGCGACCTTTCTGCAGCTCTGCCACTACGTCGAGCTTTATCTGCTGCATCTCTGCCTTGCACTTCCTGATCTCCGCCAGGTCTTTCTCTACGCTGCTCTCAAAGGTGGAGAGCTTCTTCTCCCATTCCTTGAATATATAATCCATTTTTTACCTTTTACTTGATAGCCATCAGTTCTTTCTTCAGATGTGCGAGCGTGCCGATGTTAGAACTGCTCTCCTCGTGGAGACCCTCGCCCTGGAAGTTGAGGGTCTTGTTCTCCTTCTCAGAGAAGAGTATCTGCCCATCGGCCGTGTCATTCCAGATGTCACGGTCGAAGGGAGCCGCGATTTTCTTGGCATTGCTTACAACCATGCCCCACGTATTGTCATACAGCTTACGCCAGAAGTTGTGGTAATTCATCCTCTTGTCACGGTCGAGGAAGAACACTGTGCGATTCCAGTAGAATTCCTGTCTGATCCACTCCTCTTTCAGTATCTCGTCGATGCGGAGTCCGCAGTTGAAGTACTTGCCCTTCTCGTTTCCGGGATCTTTGCCCACAGTATGGATGAAACAGAGCAGAAGTTTGCGTTTGAACAGTTTCTTGTTAGCCATCGCAAACTTGTCGGTTTTCGGATCGGGATTGGAATCGTTGAAAAGCTCGTCTTCCTTGCCTTTGGCGAATGCCTGCGCCCACTCTTCTGTCATTTTGCACTTGCTGTTCACATTACCAATCGCTGTCATGAAGCAATCGCCTATCCATGGGAAATTGCCGATGGGAAGAGCCGAATAATCTTTCAGCATTTCTTCGAAGCTCTCCACATGCCGGTAGATTTTGAAGGCTGCTTCGGCAAAGGCATCTGCAGGGTCCTTGATTATATGGAACATAGTAGAGGCGAGGATGTCCTTGTAAGTGGATTCTGTGATGATGTCATCAGTCCATTCATCGGTGGTGTCATAGGCAAGCTTCCTTAGATTTGGATTCTTGACATCCTTTATCTGTACAGCGTAGGCTGTGTCCTCGTAGGCAATCCTCTTCTTGTAGCCGTCGGCCCATAATGCCTCATAGGTATCGTAGAAGAGGTCGACCTTCTCACAGATGAACTTCACCCCGGCGAGCATGGCCTTGAAGAAATCCTCCTGCGACTCCTTCTTTCCTGCCACTGCCGTGGCATAGCGGTCATGACGGATGGTGGCATTACCCTTGCCGGCCTCCAGCATCAGATAGCGTTTCGACTTGAGCTTGAGCGTGCCGTCAACGGGGCGCACAAACACCTCCACCACGTGGCGAATGTAGCTCAGGTCGGTCACCGAACTGAACATATACTTGGTGAGTTCTGCAGGGATAATCTCGGCGAAGAGGTCGGTAAGTGCCTTACCAGCCTTGTTGGCCTTTCCTTCGGGATCGCCAAAGCCCGGGTCGTCGTCGATGTTCAGCCCTGAGAGGATGTTCACCTTGTTACTAGCCTCCAGGTTGATGTTCTTTCCCTTGATGGTGACATTGCCGTTGGGGGCACTGATGGTGATGCCCGAGAAGGCATTGATGGCCACCGTGCCGAAAGGCGAATTGATTTCGATGGAGCGCTTGTGGCTCTTCATGTCAATCTCGTATAGCCCGTAGCGGTCGCCGATATGGATACCGCCTGCCAGGTCCTTGGCACCAGGGAGGAGACTGTTGAACCACCCTCCCACGATAGTCCCCCACAGGCCCAGTCCCGGTGAGACCAGATTGGTCAGGAAGTTAGTGCCGCCGTCGGGGTCGGTAAAGGTGATGTGATGGCCGTTGGGCGACACCATCATCATGCTCACATCCTTGCCTTGCAATTCAGGGCCACGCTGGCGATACATTTTCTCGTCGGGGGTGAGGGTGTTCTTGGAGAACACGCTGCCTATGACATAGGGACGCTCCACGTTGTCGTTCTCAAAGTTCACCATCACTTCGTCGCCTACTCTGGGACGGAAGAATGTGCCGCCGCCGGGCGAGGCCATCGGCGTGACGACGCGCACCCACGGCGACGACATGGCATACACGCTTTCTTCTATCTTTTCTTTCAGTTTCTGGCCTTCGGCTTCTATAGCCTTCTCCTTATTTCCGGCTGTTTGCAAGTCGTCATGGGCCTTCAGGTACTCCCCGTTCTTCTTGTCATAGAGATCCTTATACTTGCGGATTATGGTGTTGTCCTTCTCAGGATTCTGATAGCCGGCCTTGCCCTTTCTCTCGTCGTGCTCCTTGGCCGCTGCCTCAAATTCGGCTATCTCTTTCTCTGTCTTTTCTTTCTGGGCCTCCTTTTCCTCTTTTTCCTTTTGGTTCAGTGAGGCTTTGAACTGGTCGAGATCCTTTTTTATATCTTCTACTTTTTGTTTCCTCTGCTTGAGCAGTTCTTCACGCTCATCTTTCGTGGCATTTACATATTTCTTGAGTTCCTCTAAGTATTGGCTAGCTTTCGTTGACTCTTCCAGAAGCTTTTTCTCCTTCTTTCTCAAGTCCTCGATGCTGCTCACCATCTCGTGAAGTTTGATAGCCACTTCATTGAGTTGACTCCTTTCCGGGCCGCCCAGCGACTGCCAAGGGAAGGCGATGCGTACACGCCCCTGGAACTTCGGGTCTTCATTGTCGGTCACGAAGGCTGTCTGAGGTCCCACCTTCCGGATGACTGGTACCGGATGCACAGGGGGAATGAACTGAATATTGTCATCACCATACCCTGGGATGGCATAGATTTTCAGCGAGCGCATGCCTGCGTCTTCATCGTCTGCCTCCATGCCGTATCTGTCGTAGTTGCGTTTCCAGGCCACCTCGGAGTTCTGCTGTATCTGAATGATGACATAGACATCGTCGAGCCCATCGACCTTGATCTTCTGGCCTAACTTCACGTTGGCAAAGTTGGTGCCCATGTTGATGCACACGATCTTCCGCTGCTGTGCCTCTTCGTGCAGAAGGATATCCTTATAATATTTCAGGGTAGTCCATCCTTCGCTCTTCAGCGTGCCAAACTGCACGGTCTTCTGATCGTCGCATTGATCGTTTTTCCCTTTCAGGATATCCATATACCGCGCGGCCTGCGTGCCGTTCCACGACTTCACCCTCATATCGCCTAAAACGGTTGGCACGGCTTCGTTGAGAAACGCATCTATGGCCAAGGAGATGGGAAAGCCTGCTCCTCCAAGGTCTAATTCATTGCCCAGTAGGGTCTTGCCGAGCAGCATCGATCTGCCCAAGGCATTCTGGCCGGTATTGCCGTCATAGCAGAGTTCACGCTTTCGATTGGTGAACTTGCCCCTGTAGAGCGGGAAGATGTAGTCGTCCTGGGCGAGTTCGGCATTGCTCGCAGTGTAGGTGGGGAAGACATCCTTGGGGAATCCGGTTTGCTCCTTGGCTATGGGCGAGATGTTCAGTTCGGGATTACTGTCGCTGCCGCCGGCAGTTCCCTTCAGCGTGCCGTCGCCGTCTTTCACGCTGTCGCGGGCATAGCCACTGATTATCAGCGGATCGACCGACCTCTCCATAACGGTCACAGTCTCGTATTTGTCGATTTCTACAAGCGAGTCGCTTTTTGATTCGCTTTTTGGCAAACCTAACACCAGTTTGCCATCCTCAAAGAAGAGGAACTCACCGCAGCGGTTGGCCGTGCGCACGAGGAAGTCGTAGAACGACTCATTATACTGCACCAGATAGGGCTGTATGAACTCGAACTTTTCGCCGGAAACAGTGTACGTCAGATGCTGTTGGTTGCCGACATAGGAGTCTATCAAGGGAACACCATCGGAGACGTTTCCGAAATTCAGGCTCTCTGGCTGCAGGATTTCAGAGCCGAGCTTGCGGGCCACGTATGCCTTACTGTACTTGTTGAGGGTCATCAGCTTATCCATGCTGAAGATACTCAGTTTCACATACATCTTTGTGCCGTCCACATCACGCTGCAGCTGCGGGGTCATCTCGTAAACGTAGCAGTTCTTGGCAATATTCATGGGGGCCTTATCCACCAGTATTCCGGTTATTCTGTCCACCTCAAGAATATCGAGACTCACCTGTCTCTGCAACAGCAGATTTCTGACGTCGTCGAATTGGGGAGCCGTGCTCTCTTCCAGGTTCGATAGTCCTACGGTGATCTGCGTAATATCCAATTCAGCCTCAATCTCTGTTGGCTGATAGATCTTACGGTTCACCTTGATACCCAGAAGCAACAGGTAATAGCTGTTCGTGCCGTCCGATATCTCCTTGCGCACTCCCTGATTGATTTCCAGTTTCGCCATCTGCTTCGGATCGTTATCATAGGCAATCACGTCACCGAATGTCAGTCGATAAAATAGGGTGTTTTTTGTCGAATCTGTTCCCATCTTTAATATTTATTGTTTTAGATGGCACAAATATAAACAAATTATCCCAAAAAACAAGGCTCAAACTACATGTTGGAGCATTTTTTGCATATTTTAAAACAAGTTTGTAAATTTTGAAAGTCGTCCTTTCAAAAATCAACTATTTTGGTCACGCATCCAAGCTGTTACAGACTGACCCATGCGCTGCTTGAAGGCGAGGCTGAAGGTACTGTAACTATGATAGCCGCTGTCGTTGGCCAGTTGCTTGGCTGAGAAAGGACGTAGTGAAGCGACGGCCTCGCGATAGAGACTGATGAAATGATTGATGCGCAGATTGTTGATATATTCATTGTATGTGGTGTCCTGACTGGCGAAATACTGGCCGAGATATGTACGGTTGCTGCCAATGGCCTGGGCAAGCTGGGTGACGTTCAAGTCGTGTTGCAGGTAAAGCTTCGTATCGATGCAGTAATGCTGTAACAAGGGGGTAATGTCGTTAATGTCATCGGGAGCATCAGTCTCTTCCTCTACCGGCTCTATCGGCTCTGACACAGGAATGGACTCAGCATGGATGCTCAGGTCGCTTAACGTTTCAACGCGCCATAGGAGATAGCATATCAGCACAATGCCACAAACCTGAATGATGTATTCGTAAAGCAGACCATCTACGCCACTCACGTAAAAGCCGAACATCAGCAGGATGACAGCCAGTACCAAGAAAGACTGCCACACTTCCTTATGCTCCAGGTCGGCATAGTTGTCGCGCAGCCAGCGTCCGTACTGTCTCACGGCGTACACCATATAGATGATGATGCCAATGCCCATCAGCAGCAAATAGATACGTAATATCGGAAGAAGAGCTTCGCTACGATTAACAATGGATATCATCATTCCTACC
The DNA here is from genome assembly GCA_902798285.1 of uncultured Prevotella sp. Taxonomy (GTDB): domain Bacteria; phylum Bacteroidota; class Bacteroidia; order Bacteroidales; family Bacteroidaceae; genus Prevotella. The sequence continues at coordinate 14,611 of CADBVZ010000009.1, forward strand.
ACAAGCGGTGCAATCATCACGCAGATAGGCCAGAGTGGGCGCTTGCGGTCTTGCAGCATACAAAGCAATATGATGAGGGCCAAGGGGAAAACCGTGATGCAGTCGAGCAATCCGCCTACCAGCATGGTCAGTCTGATAGCCTCGCTTGAAGTGAGCACTACAGCCGGCAAATACCAAAAGTGTCCTAAAGCTATGAATGCAAAGAATGCAGCTGTCCACCGGCGCAATCGCACTGGTGTCACGATGTCAGGAGCAAAGGCATTGCCCCTGCGCAGTAGCAGGTAGATGCATGCAATGGCTGATACCGTTGCTCCAGCTGCGTAGAGCATGAACATCAGTAATATATCGAGAGGTACTTGTCCAAACATCTTTAATTCGTATTTTTATGCAAAGGTAGAGAAAATCTACTAATCATATTACAAATCTTATAGCATTTTCTGATTTTTTAAGAATAGAGTAAGGTGTAATTTGTTAATAATTTAGTACCTTTGCAGCACTATTTAACTCTAATGAAACAGAAATGAAAAAGCTACTCATGCTGCTCGCATTTTTGATGCAGGTTTTCGGAGCCCAGGCTCAAAGTGTTCGTGAATCCATCCGTCTTGACAAGGAATGGAAGTTTGCCATAGGACATGCATCCGATCCTCAAAAGGATTTCGGCTGTGGTACAGAGTATTTCAACTATCTGACTAAGGCCAGCTCGATACATAATGAAGGACCTTATGTGCAGAAATTTGATGATTCTGCCTGGCAGGAGGTGCAGATACCTCACGACTGGGTGACAACGCTGCCTTATGCAAAAGAGGCCAGTCACTCGCATGGTTATAAGACGGTAGGCTATAAGTATCCGGAGAAGAGCGTGGGCTGGTATCGCAAGATCATCAAGATTGACAATGACGATCTTGGCAAGCGCCTGATGCTTCGTTTTGATGGTATCTTCCGTCATGCCCAGGTGTGGTTTAACGGCTTCTATATGGGTACAGAACCTAGTGGCTATGCCACACAGATATACGACATTACACCTTATATTAAATATGGTGATGAGAACCTGATTTGTGTTCGTGCCGATGCGTCACTCGAGGAAGGTTGGTTCTATGAGGGCGCTGGCATCTATCGCGATGTGTGGCTCGAGAAGTCGGCAGAGGTCAGTGTGGCTCCCTTCGGTACGTTTGTCTATGCGGAACTTCAGAAGCCCTATTCTGAGGCTCTGCTCATGATAGAAACTGAGGTGAACAACAGTAGTCTTAAGTCTCAGCAGTGCGAGGTTACCCAGCGATTGCTGGATGCTGAGGGACGTGAGATAGGCAAGAGCGAGGTGGTGAAACTATCATTACAATCGAAACAGGTGCTGGGTTGCAAACAGCGTATCAAGGTTAATCATCCCCACCTCTGGAGTATCTCCGATCCTTATCTCTATCAGGTTGAGACCACCATCAGTCAAGCGGGTAAGGTGACTGATGTTTATAAGACTACCACAGGTATTCGCGACATAGCCTTCGATGCGGAATGTGGTTTTCTGTTGAATGGTGAACAGGTGAAGCTGAAGGGCGTCAATATGCATCAGGATCATGCCGGTGTGGGCGCTGCTATTCCCGATGCACTACAGGCCTGGCGCATCAAGCAGTTGAAGAAGATGGGTTGTAATGCCTATCGTGCATCGCATAACCCCATGACTCCCGCACTCCTTGATATTTGCGATCGTGAGGGTATACTCGTTATCGATGAGAACCGACTGATGGGTATCAATGAGGAACATCTGCGTCTGCTGGAGCGTATGATCAAACGCGATCGTAATCACCCCTCGATCATCCTTTGGAGCGATGGTAATGAGGAATGGGGGCTCGAAAACAATATTCAGGGTACCCGTCTGGCTGAAGCTATGCGGGAATACACCCGACTTTATGATCCCACACGCCACAGCACGGTAGCAAATGCTGGTGGTACGGAACTTATTAAAGGCCTTGATGTGGTTGGTTTTAACTACATTGTTCAGAACGATGTGGACAATCGAAAGAAAGCCAATCCCTCGTGGAAGATTGTGGGCACAGAAGAGACGTCGGGATGCGGCACTCGTGGCTGGTATTTCAACCTTCCCGAGTATCTGGGACGCATGGTTAGTCTGAACCGTACCATGGAACAGAATTATGAAAACATCATTGAGCGCGGCTGGAAGTTCTATTCTGAGCGTCAGTGGGGAGCAGGACTCTTCTACTGGACGGGCTTCGACTATCGTGGCGAGCCTAATCCTCTGAGTTATCCTGCACATGATTCTGAGTTTGGTATCTTCGACTATTGTGGATTCCCTAAAGATGAGGCTTTCTACCTGAAATCGTGGTGGACGGATGAACCAACCTTGCACATATTCCCTCATTGGAATTTACAAGGTCATGAGGGTGAAGAGGTGGAAATCTGGGCTTACAGCAACTGCGACGAGGTGGAACTGATGGTAAATGGCAAGAGCCTGGGACGACAACAGATGCCCAAGAACGGACATCTGAAGTGGAAGGCTATCTATCAGCCAGGCAAGGTAGTAGCTGTGGGTTATAAGAACGGCAAGCGCACTATGACGCAAATCATCGAGACCACCAAGCCTGCCTACAAAACTGTACTGAAAGCTGACCGGAAGGAAATAGCTGCCGATGGTCGCGATCTTGCCATTGTGACTGTTGAGGTGCAGGATCAAAAGGGACGTATAGTTCCAGATGCTTGTCCACAGCTGACCTTTAAGCTTGAAGGCGAAGCCCGTATTCTTGGTCTAGGCAATGGCGACCCGATGTATCCAGGTGAGGACCATCCGAAGACCAAGGATTGCAAGGAGTTCTCTATTCCCGCCTTTAATGGTCTGGCTCAGGTGATCATTCAGAGCAAAGAAAAAGCAGGCCAGCTACTGCTGACCTGCACTTCTGACGACTTGAAATCCTCAAGCCTTCTTATTCTTTGCCACTAACTGCTTGATGGTCTCTACGCTGGCGGCGGTCGTCAGACCGTCCTCTGGCGTGTTCATGCAGTAGTCGATGAGTTTGTCGATAGTGGATGTTGCCACATGCATACGGGTATCGGCTGAGGCGTAGTAGATAAACACCTTTCCATCAGGATCGGCTATCCAACCATTGGCGAAGGCTACGTTCATCACGTCGCCCAGATACTCATTGCCCTCTGGCACCAGGAAATACCCACCAGGACGAGCTATCACCTTCGTGGGATCCTCAAGCGAAGTCATATACATATAGAGTACATAACGCAGTCCGTCGGCTGTGGCGCGAACACCGTGAGCCAGGTGCAACCAACCCTTAGGCGTCTTGATGGGGTGGGGACCCTCACCATTCTTTACCTCTGTGATGGTGTGGTACTTGCGCTCATAGATGATGGTCTCATCCTTCACCTCTGCATGGGTGATGTCGTCAATCAGTGCCCAACCGATGCCACCACCTGAGCCGGTGTCGATAAAACCATCCTGCGGACGGGTATAGAAGGCGTATTTACCATCGACAAACTCAGGATGCAGCACCACGTTACGCTGCTGACTCTTTGTCTTCAGGTCGGGCAGGCGATACCAGGTCTTCAGGTCCTTGGTGCGGGCGATACCTGCTGTGGCAGTTGCTGCACTCAGATTGCCTGGTTGTGAATCGTCGTGACGCTCAGCACAGAACACGCCATAGATCCAGCCGTCCTCATGCTGCGTGATACGCATATCGTAGATATTAGTAGCAGGAATCACGTCATCGGGCATCGTGATGGGCTCTTCCCAGAAACGGAAGTTATCGATGCCGTTCGGACTCTCGGCTACAGCAAAATAACTTTTACGGTCGGCTCCCTCCACGCGCACTACCAACAGGTATTTATCATTCCATTTCAGGGCGCCTGCATTCAGCGTGGCATTGCACATGATGCGCTGCATCAAGTAAGGATTGTCCTGCTCATTGAAATCATACTTCCACTCCAGGGGTACATGCTCAGCAGTGACAACAGGGTTCTTGTACTTCTCATAAATTCCGTTGCCCCATTCAATAGGCTCGTTCTTACGGCTCAGCAGTACTTCATGGTGAGCACGCAAGGCTGCTACTTTCTTCTCAAAATCAATCATAATCATTGTCTATTTATTTTTACTGCTTGCTTAATTCTTTTAATAGCCAGTTTTCCCACTCGTCCCACTGCTCCTGATGCCAGAAGTGCCATGTGGCCTGATATGGTGAGATTTCCTTCGGGCCAGTCACCGTATTGTAGGTAGACCAAGCTGTGGTGGGAGGCACTACGTCATCGCAATAGCCAAAAGAGAACCAGCCACGCTGCTGGTCGTTGATCAGTCGGGCGAAGTTTACACCGTCGTAGTAGCGCGACACCTCAATCTGCTTTTCCTGGCCCTTACCTTTGTTCCAATAGAAGAAATGGGGCCATCCGCAGGCTATGCCTCTGAGCGAGTTGGTATGGTCGCAAAGAGCTGCATGCACTGGGGCGTAACAGGTGATGCGTTTGTCGAGTCCGGCTGTTGCCAGCGTCAGGAATCCTCCTTGGCTCGATCCTGTCACACCGGCATTCTTTCCGTCCCACGGGGTATACTGCTCTATATAGTCCATCGCACGGATGCAACCCATGATGACATGATGATAGTAGTGTTTCTCGCGCGAGTCCATGTTAAACTCCCAATAGCCTCTCAGCGCACCGTTGTTCAGATTGTCGTATACACCCTGTTGCATCGTTACGGGCACGCCGTGAATACCAATCTCGAGTGTGATGACGCCCTGTGATGCAGTGTACACATCTCCTTCATAGGGGCGCACACCGGCTCCCGGCACTCTCAGCAGCGCGGGATATTTTCCCTCGCGCACGGGTACGCATAAAATACCATAGGTACGCGAGCCCCACTGCTCGTTATGGAAACTTACCTCATAGACATTCACATCCTTCGTGCAGCGCTCGGGCAACAAGCGTTTCGTAGGATCGAGATCCGTCTTCCGGGCCTTGGCTATCGACTGCTCCCAGAACTCCTTGAAATCGGAAGGCATCACTGTCGAGGGTTGCAACTTCTCAGGAGAGAAGGCTGCTGCACAGGCTCCGCGATAGTCCTTACCATCTACATGTGCTGTGACATCAACACGATAGAATCCCGGTGAAGACATCTTGCCTGTCAGTTTCAGCGTGCCGTCTTTGAGTGTAACGGTCTTCTTGGTGTCCTGATACATTTCTGGGCCAGTCGCATAGTCAATGGTGACATCATTGACGAGTGTGCCAGAACGACGTACTTCCACTGTGAACTTTGCTATCTCGCCTACACGGTAGTTCCAGTCTTTGTGGTCGGGCTCCACGGTTACAACGATACTGTTACCCCTGATTTGTGCCTCTATGGGCAACATGGTCAGAACGGTCAATAATAAGAAAGCCAGTCTTTTCATTTTTACTATTCTTAGTCCTTTGGTTTGTACGCTGCAAAGGTACACATATATATGAGAATAATCTTATACTTTCTTAGCAAAGCTTACAACTTTAAACGAAATTTGCACATCGTTTTTGTGTTAAAAAAAAGGTGATGGTAAAAAAGTGTCAGTATTTGATAAAATTAAGCAAACTGATTTCGTTAATATGTTTTAATTTTGCCGGCGAAATAATGAACGCCAAAATGACTATAACTATAGTATAAATAAAATCTATTTTAAAAACTTCAGTATGAACCAAACATTTAGAAAGACAGCGCTGCTGGTGAGTGCCATGGCCCTCTTGGGTACAGGATACTCAACGAACGCTCATGCCGCAGGAGCTCCTCAGGAGGTTCAGCAGGCAACGAAGAAGATTACAGGTTCTGTAGTCGACGCTATGGGTCCCGTTATCGGAGCCAGCGTAGTGGAAAAGGGTACCACGAATGGTACGGTTACCGACTTTGACGGTAACTTCACTCTCAATGTGAAACCGGGTGCAACGATCGTTGTATCGTTCATCGGATTCGAAACTCAGGAAATCAAGGTTGGTAATCAGGACAACTTCCAGATTACGATGAAGGACGACAATGCCGTGCTCGAGGAAGTGGTGGTTGTAGGTTACGGTGTCCAGAAGAAAAAGCTGGTTACCGGTGCTACCGTTCAGGTGAAAGGTGAGGACATTGCCAAGCTGAACACTACCAACGCTCTGACAGCCATGCAGGCTTCAACACCTGGTGTAAACATCACCCAGACATCTTCTCAGCCTGGTAAGGGCTTTAAGGTAAATATCCGTGGTGTCGGTACCATCGGTGAAAGTTCTCCGTTGCTGATTATCGACGGTATCAATGCTGGTACAGCTGATAACGGTCTGAACGGTCTGAATCCGAATGATATCGAGAGCATCGATGTACTGAAGGATGCCGCCTCTGCTGCCATCTATGGTGCCCGTGCTGCCAATGGTGTGATTCTGGTAACCACCAAGCAGGGTAAGGCCGGTAAGATTCAGGTACAGTATGATGGTTTCGTAGGTTGGTCGAACGCCTACAAGGTGCCTGGTACTGTTAATGCTAAGCAGTACATGCAGATTATCAATGAGACCAACTTCAATACTTACGGAACCGCTACCAACTGGAGCAGCATTGTTCCGCAGGAGATTCTCAACAAGGTAAATCAGGGTTGGGAAGGTACCGACTGGTTCAAGGAGTATGAAAACAAGAACGCCCTGCAGTTCAGCCACGCTGTAACACTGACTGGTGGTTCTGATCGTTCGAAGTTCTCTATGTCTGTAAACTATAGCTCTAACGAGGGTATCATGGGTGGCGACAACGCTTCAAACTACAAGCGTTATGGTGGCCGTATCAACTCAGAGCACATCCTGCTGAAGGGTAAGGATCACGATATTATCACCATCGGTGAGAATGTATCTTACTGGTATCACAGAAGCCACGACCTTGCTGAGAGCAATGGTTACTGGAACATTATGCAGGCTGCCTATATCGCATCTCCGCTCGTTGAGCCCTACGATACTAATGGCAACATCGCTTCATATAAGGATAATGGTGCAGGTTATAGCTCCATGATTTATAATAACCCATTGAACCACTTCCTCAATGGCGGATTCAGCTCTATCAACGAGAACCGAGACTTTGGTGTAGGTGCTACCTTCTACTGGATTATCGAGCCGATCAAGAACCTCCGATATCGTGGACAGTTCAATACGGGTTACAGTGCCAGCAACTATCGCAGTATCTCACTGCCTTATAGTGCTAGTTCTACCAGCTCAAGTGCCAATTATGGACTGAATATGAGTGAGAGCCAGAGCAGTAGCTTTACGCTTGAGAATACTCTCTCTTATGTTCTTCCGAAGTTGGGTAAGCACACCATTGATGTCCTCGTTGGTCAGTCAATCGAGCGTTCTAACTGGAGCTCAGGAATGAATATGAGCTTTACAGTTAGTGAGGAAAACCTGAACTCTCTGGTTCGTAACGGATGGGACTTCAATATTCCTGCCAACTATGAAACACAGTATATGACTGGTCATGGTGGTTACGACAACCCCATGCAGGGTAGCATTGCTTCGTTCTTCGCCCGTGCTAACTGGAACTATGACGAGAAGTACATGGCAACAGCCATTATCCGTGCTGACGGTTCTTCAAACTTCGCCCGTGGTAAGCGCTGGGGTTACTTCCCCTCATTCTCTGCAGGTTGGGTGATTACCAATGAAAAGTTCATGGAGAGCACCAGGAGCTGGATGGACTTCTTGAAACTCCGCGCTTCTTGGGGACAGAATGGTAACTGTAACATTGGCAACTTCTACTACCTCTCTAACATTGCTTTCTCTCCCACAGATTATGCAGACTATGGCTACAAGTTCTCAAGCGATATGATCAGCACTGTAGACAGTAATGTCTATACTACTGGTGCATACGCCAAGAACGCTCCCAACCCCGATGTAACATGGGAAACCTCTGAGCAGATCAACGTTGGTCTGGATGCCCGTTTCATCAGTGGTAAGCTCGGCGTGAACTTCGACTGGTATGTGAAAAAGACTAAGGACTGGCTGCTTCAGGCCCCGATGAACGAGGTGCTTGGTTATGAGGAGCCTGCCATGATCAATGGTGGTGATGTAAAGAACACCGGTTTCGAGCTTGCTCTCTCATGGCGTGACCAGATTGGTGAGGACTTCAGCTATCATGCTAATGTTAATGTAGCTACCAATAAGAACGAGGTAACCCGTATTGCCAATGATCAGGGTTTGATCAATGGACAGACTAAGGCCCTCTTCGAAAACTCTTCATACGTTTCTCGCGTACAGGAAGGTCACCCCATCGGCTACTTCTATGGTATGTCATACAGTGGTATCTGGCAGAATCAAGCTCAGATTGACAATGCTATTGCTGATGGAAAGGCTGTGCTCGATGGAGCTGTTCCTGGCGATCCTATCTGGGACGACTTCAATGGTGATGGCGTTATCGACTACGATACCGACCGTCATGAGATAGGTAATCCTCATCCCGATGTAACCCTCGGTATCACTCTCGGTTGCGAGTGGAAGGGCTTTGATTTCGGTGTGACCGGTTCTGGAGCATTCGGTATGCAGGTGATGCAGTGCTATCGCACCGCTCTGTTGGCCAACCAGTACAATAGCTATACCGTTGATGCATTCGACCGTTGGCACGGTGAGGGTACCAGCAACAAGTATCCTCGTCTGACTGTTGGTCAGATTGCTGACCAGTGGGTATCTACACGCTATATGCAGGATGCTGACTACTTCAAGATCCAGAACATTACACTGGGTTACAACTTCAACAAGATCTGGAAGGGCTCTCCGTTCAGCCAGCTCCGTCTCTATGTACAGGCTCAGAACCTCTACACTTTCACCAAGTACACTGGTGTAGATCCTGAAGTAGGTTCTGCTGGTGGTGCTGACAGCTGGGCACGTGGTATCGACGTAGGTCTGTATCCCTCAGCCCGTACTTTCATTGTAGGTGCAAGCATTAAGTTCTGATTGAGAATAATTAATTAAGAATTAAGAGAATAGAATATGAAAAAGATATATTTAATGGCAATCGCGACGCTCTTCGCTGTAGGATTTACTTCTTGCGAAGACTTCCTCGATTCCAAGAATTACACGCAGGCCAATAGTTCTAACTATCCTGCTTCTGCAGATGACCTGAACAAGGAGCTTGCAGCCTTGTATGGTGTGATGAACCAGTTCAGCACTGGTCCATTGGAGACACCTTGGTTTGTTGGATACATCATGTCCGACGATGCTAACGGTGCCGGTGGTACTGGCGACGTTGAATCTCATGCTATTGGTCACCTGATGGCCAATAAGGAAGATATGTTTGATAATGCCTGGCACAATACTTATGTAGGTATCGCCCGTGCTAATGCTATTATCTATGCTGTTGACGCTTTCGACTGGACTGGTCAGGAGGCTACCCGCAACCAGTTGCTGGGTGAGGCTTACTTCATGCGTGGTCTGTTCTACCTTTGGGGTGTTCAGTTCTGGGGTGATATCCCTGCTTACTGGGCTTCTGCTGCTCCCGAGCCATGTCCTCAGCAGAGTGCAGAGGATGTGATCATGCCGCATATCCTGGCAGACTTCACAAGTGCTGCCAACCTGATGACTCACGGTATGACAACCCGTGGCGACGGTCATGCTACCAAGGGTGCTGCCGAGGGCTACCTGGCTCGTGCCTATATGTTCTATGAGGGCTTCTATAAGAAGGCTGGTGAGCTGGCTTCTGCCTCTCTGGCCGATGTGAACTTCGACTTCGAGCAGGAAGGTGCTGGTTCTTCTCTGAGCAAGGCTCAGGTAGTTAGTTTCCTGGAGGATGCCATTAATAATGGTGGTTATAAGCTGGTTGATGACTTCCGTCTTCTCTGGCAGTACACCAATGAGTACACCATTCAGGACTACAAGTTTGTATCTGATCTGAAAGATGCCGGTAAGGTTTGGGCAGGTAATGGTAATGAAGAGGAAATGTTCCAGGTACAGTACATGAACTCAGGTTCTTGGAATGGTACCATCGGCATGGGCTTTGTCAACCAGGTTGAGCTTTATTGCGCTCTCCGTTGCGATGACGATGGTGCTGGTACAGCTAATGGTGACCAGAATACCTATCCGTTCGGACAGGGTTGGGGACAGGGTACTGTCAATGCTAACCTCTGGGACGAGTGGCCTGATACAGACCCACGTAAGAAAGCTACTATCCTCGATGCTCAGGCTGAGTGTGATAAGTTCGTGTTCACAACCTCTTGCTCAGAGGATGCTGGTTACTACAACAAGAAGTGGATGGCCGTTACTTGCGGCAAGTCTACTTGGAGCGATCACAACGATGCTTACATTTGGTGGGGTGTTTACCGTAAGGATCATACATCTGCTGCAAATAATAATGGTAACTCTATGCAGGGTGACCACTTCTCTGACATCGTACTGCTCCGTCTGGCCGACGTGATGCTGATGCACTCTGAGCTTACAGGTAATGCCGATATGATGAATAAGGTACGTGCCCGTGCAGGTCTGCCCGCTACCACTTATTCTTGGCAGAATATCCAGAATGAGCGTCGTTTTGAGCTCGCTTGCGAGGGCTTGCGCTTCAACGATCTGCGCCGCTGGTCGGGTAAGAACGGTGGTACTGACTGTCTGGCTGCAACTGCCTTGCAGAAGCAGGATGGTACCCGCGTGAACTATACTGGTCACTGGACGGTGATGCATCATGGTCAGAACGTAGGTGGTAGTAGCTGGAAACAGCGCTATGCCGATACCGACGGCTTTATCATGATTCCTCCTGCACAGATTAGTATTATCGGTGATGAGAACATCCTGAAGCAGAATGCAGGTTGGGGTTCAAGTGCTCCTGGTGCAAATATGTCTGGAACGCCTGTTTACGATTAATGAAGAGTTATTAATAACGAATTTAGAGAATACAAGATATGAAAAAATCAATATTATTGTTCGCAGTAGCGCTGGGCATGCTCACGGCCTGTGATCCTATCAAGGAAGATGGCACATTTGAAGTGGACAGCTACACCAGCAGCAATCTGCTCGACGGCGCTGAGTTCTCTCAGTATGCTGACCAGGCCTGCACGACGCCAAAGTCCGATGGTAACTGGATTAAGTATAACATTCCCAATGTATCGGGTATCTATATCTATTATATCAAGGCTGATGGTTCTGAGTTCAAACTTACCAGCGGTGCTGCTGGCGGAGTGTTCAACTTCGTTCCCTCTCGTGGTTCTGACCCCAACCAGACCGTCTATTTCCGTTATATCAATGCCAACAACGAAGAGACGGTAGCTACACACGAGTTTACCGTTGAGGTGGCTGCTGAGCTGAAGCCTGAGATCCGTCTCATTGCCTCTAACGACTATGGCAAGAAGACTTGGAAGTGGGATTCCACTATCACAGGAGCCGTTTGGGGTAACATGGGTTACTGCGGTGGTAAAGGCTCTGATGTAGGTATCTCTGGTAATGGTCAGTGGTGGGGCGTCACCAGTACTGACGAGTTCAATGGCCAGCTCCAGCATACCCATAATGGCATGAACAATGGTGATGGCGACCTGAATGCCTATATGGTATTTACAGAGGACGGCCTGATCAAGTCTTACGATGCCAGTGGTAACGTTATCCGCGATGGTGCTTACTCTATCGAGAACTACAATGCCAATGGTGAGTGGAAGGTCGGTGACCTTGTTACCGATGCTATTCTGTGGCCGTATGAGATTAACTCTAATGGTAACATCCCTGGCACTTATGAGATTTGCTATCTGACTTCAGACAAGATGACCCTCGTTTATCCTGATGGTGGCGACTATGGATCACTTGGCAACTGGGGCGAGGCTACTTTCTGGCACTTCTACAGCGACAGCGATGTCAAGGGTATGGCTTACGGCTATGACAACGGTAAGAACTGGACATGGGATACTAGTGTTACAGGTGCTGTCTGGGGTAATATGGGTTACTGCGGTGGCAATGGTGCTGACGTAGGTATCTCAGGTAACGGTCAGTGGTGGGGTGTCACCAGCACTGATGAGTTCAATGGCCAGCTCCAGCATACCGAGGACGGCACCAACCATGGTGACGGTGACCTCAATGCATACATGACCCTGACGCCTGATGGTGTCATCACCCGTCATGCTGCTGACGGTTCAGTCATCAATAGCGGTTCCTTCGAGATTGACGAGAGTGTCAAGAATGATTGGAAGGCTGCCAACCTGAATACTACTGCTGGTACCATTCTGTGGCCATACGAGATCAACTCTGGCGGTAATATGCCTACGACCTTCGAGATGGTTTATATAACAGGTGATAAGATGACGCTTGTTTATCCTGACGGAGGTGACTTCGGGTCTCTCGGCAACTGGGGTGAGGCTTCGTTCTGGCACTTCAAGGCCAAGTAAGCGAAAGCTTACTCGACCGAAGGTCAAGTAATATGAGATTTAGGACTCTATATTTCCGCCCTGCAGCGCTTCGTTCGCTGCGGGGCGGTTTTTCCAAAGAAAGTTTGGCAGTCTCATAGAAAAATGGTAATTTTGCAGCTGTTATGATGAAGGCTTTGGCGAAATACGGAAACATGGCGTTGTCGGTGCTCGTTGGCATCGGCATGTTCTTGTTTTGGTATGTCGCTTATCCCCATGCCTTGTCGTATCAGGAGCAGTACCAGTTGTTCCTTTGGACATGGGATTACTTCGTAGAGCGTATTAGTCTGCCTGGAGGCTTGGCCGATTGGTTGGGTGAGTTCACCGTGCAGTTCTATTATATAGAATGGTTAGGGGCGCTATTGTTGGCATTGCTTTATGTCATCTTGCAGCAACTCACCTTGCGTTTGATGTATTCACTCACCTCTCACCACTCACCTCTTACCTCTACATTGAGCATCGTGCCTGTGGTTATGCTCTGGTGGCTGATGGGCGATATCAATGTCTTGCTATCCTTGCCTGTAGCCATCGTGATAGCCTTGGCATTAGCTTGTATCCGATTATCAAAGCCACTTTCTTGGCTGGATGCCATGATTGTACCAATAGCCTATTGGCTGATCGGTCCTGTAGTGTGGCTATATGTTTTGGTTCGCGTGATTCAGATAGGGTGGAAGCACCTCTGGTCAGCGGGCTGGTTAGTTGCTGTACAGCTGATGGCCTATGCCTGGCTGTTGCCCCAATGGCCTTTACAACAGGCGATGAGAGGACTAAACTATTACCGCATCCCCTTGCATTATCCGCAGTTGAGTGGCTACGATAAGGATATGTACGAACTTATCCGTATGGATTATCTGGTTCGTAACGAACGATGGGATGATATCGTGAAACGGGCTGGGGAGTATCAGGTTCGCACACCATTTTGGAGCAATTGTGTGAACCTTGCTCTGTCGCAGAAACGGCTGTTGGCTGATCGTATGTTCGACTTTTACCAAAGTGGTGAAGATGCGCTGATTATGCCAAGAACACGCGATCTGACTTCGATGCTTCCTTCGGCAGAAGCCTTCTGGCGATTAGGAATGGTAAACTCTGCCCAGCGTTATATGTTTGATACGCAGGAGTCAATACTCAATGGTAGGAAGAGCGGACGCTGCACTAAAAGGATAGCAGAGTGTATGATTGTGAATGGGCATTATCAGACGGCTCAGAAGCAACTTGATCTGCTGAAGAAGAGCTTGTCCTATCGCAGTTGGGCTGAAGAGATGGAGGTGATGATGAAGGATGAGAATCAGATCAATACGCACCCTGTTTATGGCCAGTTGAGAAAGTTACGATATAAGGAGAACTTCCTCTATAGTTACGAGGAAATTGAAAAAATGTTCGGCCTACTCCTGATGAACAATACCGAAAACAAGATGGCGCTTGACTATTTCTTGGGGCAGTTGCTCCTGAAAGGTGATATCAAAGGCTTCCAACAGTATTTAGGATTGGCTCAGCAGTATGGCGGTTATCGCGAGATGCCACTGGGTTATCAGGATGTGATGCGTTGTATCCAGATGCAGGGTAATGTACCAGGCTCACCCTTTGCTAATTACGTCAAGCTGAAAATGGCAGAAAGGAGGGTGAAATGATAAGAAACATTGAACACAAAGACACAAAGATACAGAGCTTCTTGTTTGTTATTATTATATCTCTGTGTCTCTGTATCTCTGTGTTTGAACTAATGTCTTGTAGTTCCGAACCGAAAGGCTTGGCGAGAATGGGCAAATTACCTGAGATCTATCCCGACTATATCGGTGTGACGATTCCTGCAGATATCGCCCCACTGAACTTTAATGTCAAAGACGATGTCTTCGACCGTGTGGATGTGGTGGCCTTTGGCAGTAAGGGTGGAGAGATTCGAGCTAAAGGCAAATGGGCCGATTTTGATATCAACGAGTGGCACGAGCTGACTCAACAGAACCAAGGAGGCAAGATTACATTCACGGTGCGTGTGGAACGTGATGGTCATTGGGCACAATATGATGATTTTGAAGTCTTTGTGAGCAATGATCGTCTCGACGATTGGGGCTTGACCTATCGTCGCATTAAACCTGGCTATGAGGTAGGTGGCGATATCGGCATCTATCAGCGCGAACTGAGCACCTTCGATGAGTACGCCATCCTGACGGAAACGGTGGTGCCAGGACGTTGTTTCAATTGTCATACAGCTAATCATACGAATCCCAACCGTATCACCCTCCAGATGCGTGGTGAGGGTGGGGGCACGATGATTCAGAAAGACGGCAGGCAGACTTGGGTGGAAACGAAAACGGATTCTACCAAAGCGGCTGGCTCCTACAGCTATTGGCATCCGCAGGGCGACTATGTAGCGATGGCTGTGAACTCCGTGCATCAGAGTTTCTTTACGGGAACGGGACAGCGCATTGAGGTATATCATAAGTTCAGTAATGTGGAAGTGCTCGATACCCGTACGAACGAACTCATCCTTTCGCCTCTGCTGCAAACGGAGGATTTAGAGATATTCCCAGCCTTCTCGCATGATGGCAAGTGGCTTTATTATAGCAGCTCGAAACCTTGTCGGGTGCCTGCAGAATACGAGAAGGTGAAGTGCTCGCTTTGTCGTATCGCCTTCGATGCAGAGAAGGGTGCCTTTGGTGAGGTGGTGGATACATTGCTCAATGGTCCGGCAACAAACAAGAGTTATGTACTGGCTCGTCCTTCATATGATGGTCGATGGCTGATGTATTGTGTGAGTAGTCGAGGTAACTTCCCTGTTTGTCAGGATGATGCCGACCTGTGGCTGATGGATCTGAAGACGGGAGAGAGTAGGGAACTGAAGGAAGTGAACAGTCCAGAGACGGAGAGCTATCATAATTGGAGTAGTAATAGTCGTTGGTTCGTCTTTGCCTCCAAACAAGAGGATGGGATGTACACCAAACTCTATCTGGCCAGTATCGACGCAAAGGGCAAGGTATCAAAACCCTTCCTGTTGCCCCAGCGGAATCCCCGCAAGTATTATCAGGAGATGATGGATGCCTATAACGTGCCCGACTTTACTAAGGTGAAAGTGGAGCTCGATGCCCATGAGGCTTATCGACAGGTATTTGAAAATAAAAGAGAAAACGTAAAGATAAGATGAAAAAGATTCTATTATGTTTGATGGCTTTGGCAACTGTAGTGACGATCTACAGTTGTAAATCACCTAATAATGGTGTTTGCCGTATTCAGGGTTTTGTGAATGGTGAACAGTATGAGGGCAAACGTATCTTCCTCGTGCCGTTTTCTGGCCCTAAGACAGCCGAGTATGTCGACTCGATGGAGATCAAGGATGGCAAGTTCCATTTCGAAACCGATACAATGCAGATGTACACCATCTTGATGGACTATCATTATCGTTTTGGACTCCAGCCTCTGTTGGTTATCGGCGAGCCAGGTGAGTTGAAGGTGATCATCGACAGTGTGAGTCATGCTATGGGTACGCCACAGAACGATTCCTTAGAGAAATGGAAGGTGCGTACAGAGATCCATAACCGTGAGTTGGGTAAGATGCGTCGCTATATCCTGAATCTTCAGAAACAGGGCGATACCGTGCAGGCTAAGTATATCCAGCAGCGAGCCGACAGCTTCCATCTGGTTTACAAGAACTACAGCCGTCAGTTGGCAGAAAATATGAAGGAAGGCATATTGCACGACTTCCTGAAGAATCAGTTCCCCCTGACTTATAAGCGTAAGATGCCAGACGGACGTATAGCAACCATGAATGCCGATACGAATGAAGAAATCCCTGAGTAAAATCTGGAAGATAGGGCTGACATTGTTGTTCGGCCTAGTGGTGTTCCTCTTCTGGAGATTCCGCTATCCCTTTGCGCTGGCCTATCAGGAGCAGTTGCAGCTGTTCCTTTTCGATGACGATTACTTCTGGAAGCGTTTGTCGGAGCCGGGAGGTTTGGCAAGATACATCGCGGAGTTCCTGGTACAGTTCTATAACATCGTTACTATAGGCGCCCTTATCATCGCCCTGCTCCTGATGACGGTGCAACGGCTCACGTGGCGACTGATGCAGCGTAGGGTACATTATGCCTTGAGCTTTATTCCTGCCAAGATGCTTTGGTTTGCCATGGGCGATGAGAATGTGATGCTGACGTATGCTGTAGCATTGGTTCTGGCTCTGGTTGCTGTCCTGGTATTGAACAAATGTCTGCCACAGAAAAAATATATCAGACTTTTTATTCTGTTATTGATCCTTCCGCTATTGTATTGGCTGATTGGACCGTTGGCATTGTTGGTAGCTGTTTGCGTCATGCCTGTATCAGCGGTTTGGGTGTTGGCTGTGATGCTGTTGAGTGCTCATTATCTGCCATACCCCATGCAGCGGGTTATGTTCGGCATTGGCTATTACCGTATACCTATTACCACGTCTTATTGGTTGATGGTCATCCCCGCAGTGGTGGCATTGGCATATTGGGTTCATCGTTTGGCCAAGAATATGAAGACCTCGCCTCGCGTGGAAGTTGTGCTTGCTGTGGTAATGGTCGTATTGGCTGTGTTATTGGTTCCTCGCCATTACAATGCCAAGACCTACGAACTCATTGAGTACGACTATCTGGTACGTGTAGGCGACTGGAACGCTGTTATCGTCAAGGCCGAGAAGCAAATGCCCGATCTACCGATGAGTGTCAGCGCCACAAACCTGGCATTGGGTATGACCAACCAATTGGGAGAACGTGCCTTTGATTTCTACCAGCGTGGTATAGTAGGATTGTTGCCTCAGTCAGAGCGTAACTTTGCTACTACCCAACTGTCGGGCGAGATTTATTTCAACCTCGGACTGGTGAACACGGCCCAGCGTTTTGCTTTTGAGGCGATGGAGGCTATTCCGAATTATAATAAGAGTGGTAGAGTGGTAAAACGTCTGGTAGAAACCAACCTCATCAATGGTCAATACGAGGTGGCCCGTAAGTATCTGCAGATGTTGCAGAAGACTATTTTCTATCGCAAGTGGGCTCAGCGCATGATGACAATGCTGGGTGACGAGAAGGCTATTAACAACCATCCGCTCTATGGTACTATGCGACAGATTCGTCTGCAGGATGATCTTCTGTTTAGTGATCGCGATCTGGATAAGATCTGCGGACAACTCTTCCTGCATAACCAACAGAACAGGATGGCAGCGCAGTATCTGTTGATGATACCCCTGCTCGAAAGGGATGTTGCTCGCTTTATGCAGTATGTGCAGGTGGTGCAGAATCGTATCCCATATAATCCCCGAAGTTGTCAGGAGGCCATCGCCTTTTCATTCTTCCAGCAGCGACAGAATCCTCCGCAGGGAATTGTCAATGACTTGATATTGCGACGGATGAACGAATTTGCAAGCGTGTACTCTCAGAATCAGAACTCGGCCGAGCTGGAGAGATTCAAGAATACGGTTTGGTATTATTTAGTGAAGTAGCTATGAGGAAGCGATATAGTTTTTTCCTATGCATCGTAGGAATCCTAAGTATTCTGGGATGTACCAGTAAAGTGGAGAATCCTGTAAGGGTAGATGCGCTGCCTGCTATCTATCCTGATTACGTTGGTGTGACCATCCCTGCGGAGATTGCTCCACTGAACTTTAACAGCACAGAGGCTGATATCGATTGCATGGATGTAGTGGTGCGAAGCTCTAAGGGTGGCGAACTGCATGTGCAGGGCGATGAGGCCGACTTCGATATCGCCGACTGGCATGAGTTGACACAACAGAACAAGGGAGGCGAACTCACCTTTACCGTTTGCATCAAGAAGGATGGTCAGTGGAGGCAGTATCAGGACTTCACTGTTAGAGTCAGTCCGTATGCCCTCGATGAGTGGGGCTTGACCTATCGTCGTATTGCTCCTGGTTACGAAGTGTTCAGCAAGATGGGCCTCTATCAGCGCGATCTCTCCACGTTCGATGAGTATCCCATCATTGAGAACACCCAGGTGCCTGGCATGTGTGTAAACTGTCACTCGGCCCGTCAGACCGATCCCTCGAAGTTTGTATTTCATGTTCGTGGCGATCATGGTGCTACTATGTTCCAGATCGATGGACAGCGTGAGTGGCTCAAGGCCAGCAACGATCAGTTGGGTGGTTCGATGGTGTATCCTTATTGGCACCCCAGTGGGAAGTATTGTGCTTTCTCAACTAATCAGACACGCCAGGGATTCCATGTGGTTCCTAATGAGCGTATCGAGGTGTTCGACCTTTCGAGCGATGTGTTTGTCTATAACCCCGCTACCCATGAGATTCTCCAAGACTCGCTCCTCTCTACGAAGGACTGGAGCGAGAACTCGCCCGTCTTTTCGCCTAATGGCAAGACATTGTATTATATGACTTGTAAGCAGCAGGACTATCCCCTGCATTATAAGGACGAGAAGTATAACCTTTGCAAGATAGCCTTCGATCCAGAGACGGGCAAATACGGTGAGCAGGTGGATACCATCTTCAATGCAGTGGCCATAGGTAAGAGTCTCACCTGGCCGCGTCCCAGCTACGACGGGAAGTACATCCTCTTTACGCTGATGGATTATGGTTATTTCTCCATCTGGCATGAGGAGAGTGATCAGTGGTTGCTCAATCTTCAGACGGGAGAAGCCCGTGAGTTGAAAGAGATTAATAGCGAACAGGCCGACAGTTACCATAACTGGAACATCAATTCCCATTGGATAGTCTTTACCAGTCGCAGGGGCGACGGACTCTATAGCCATCTCTATCTGGCAAGTGTCGACGAACAAGGGCGATTCTCCAAGCCGTTCCTCTTGCCACAGCGTCATCCGAAGGAATATTATGAGGAGAGCATATTCTCCTTCAATGTACCAGATTTCACGAAGACGAAGGTAGAGTTTGACGCCTTCGAGGCTGGTCGCGAAATCGTATCAGATAAGCGCATAGAGACCAAAGTCAGTTCTCCCTCCAAGTAAGAGATAATCTTTTGATAGGTAAAAGAATATGTTTTACCTTCGTTCGGATAGTCTTTTACCCTCTAAGAAACTATCTTTTTCAAGGTAAAACAATTTGTTTTACTTTAAGGGGAATGATTGGTTGCTTTTGTTAGGATAGTTATTTAAATGAAATAGCCTGTTCTTTCATCGTTTTGGCAACATCATCCACGTCGAAGGGAACCTTACCCTTGCCTAGTTCCGGGGCGTTAAACGACTTCAGGTTGTTGTCGTAGAACGTCGGGTGCTCCTGTGGCAGACAAAAAGGTTTGTGGGCCTTGCCGTCCTTGTCTACGTAGCAGAAGTAAGGCTTACCATATAGTCCGTCGTCGCGCTTCGAAGCGAAGACAAACCAACGGCTGTTGCTGCTCCATGAATGGTACGTGTCGCTCTTCTCGCTGTTCACCATGCTAAGGCTGTCAATAGCACCCGTCTGCAAGTTTATCATCTGCAGATCAGCCTCAGGGTGCCAGATGGGGAAAGTGCCGTAATCGGCTACGGTATAGAGAACGAAACGTCCATCCGGGCTGAGACGAGGATGACAAACACTCCGTTCGCTAAAAAGTGTGTCGACTTGCGTGCCGATGGTACCAGTGCTCTCGTCGAAGGGAATGCGGACGAGACTATACTGTAGGTTCTTAATATCTTGTGGTAGACTCACAGTATCGGCACTACAATAGTAGATGTACTTGCCGTCGGGTGAGAACGTGGGGAAAGTCTCGAACTTTAAACTATCGCTGAGCAAGGGCGATGAGATAACGCGATGCTCCTGCATATCAGCCACGAAGACGTTCGATGCGGCATCGTAAACTTCCAATCGTTTGCTGGCCAAGCTGTGGAAAGCGGGAATAATCTTCTGGGTGGAGTAGGTGATATAACGGCCCGTAGGACTGAAACCGAAATACACACTACCAGGGATGTTGAGCTTGCTCAGTACGCCGTTGCGATTCAGAATGGCACCACCACCAGGACCACGTACATACATCATCGACAGATTGGGATCCTGATTGGCGTAGGTATGGCAGTTCATACAACGGTTCTCCAGTTGCTCGTAATGTCCGAGAGCATTCACATCGAAGTTCTCCACACAGCGTTGCTGAATCTGCACGTGGTTCCATATCTCGTAGTCGGGCTCTATGAGGCGATAGGTGAGGTAAGGGTCTACCTTGTCGCTTACCACCTGCCACTTGAAGGATCGATATTGTTGCCATGTGCCATTGATGAGGGCAGTCACGGTAACCTCTACCTCCTTGTCAGCAGATTGCTGCATCAGCGCCTTCCAGTCATCGATGTCGAACACAGCCTCGTTGCCGCTGGCATTCAGCGTCAGGTCTACTGCCTTCACCTCAATGGCTTCGCAGTCGGCACGCAACAGGAAGTTCAGGGGGGCGATGTTCTCTGGTATGGTCACATCGCAGTAGTCGGGATAGATAGGAGGCAGCTCGTCTTGCATCACGACATCCTTCGGTGTCGGCGTGCAGGAAGTGAGGAAACTTAGAAATCCTAAGAGTATTATGTGGATAAAAAACTTTCTCATATCTCCGGAGCTTTTATCTTATCGAAATAATACCAATATGAACCCTTGAACTGTGTGCTGCCTCGTTGTTCGTTATATTGCTGGAAGCGTTGGAACACGTCAGCCTTCTTGATGTACTTCTCCCATTCCTCCTGAGGTGCATTGGTGCCAGCCAACCAGATGCACAGGGCTTCCTGATAGAGTGGTTTCAATCGAGGCTTGCCAGTGTCTATGCAATAACGGTCGTAGTCGCGCTTGAAGTTAGTGATATCCTTCAGTAGCAGGTTACTGCACAGGATGTAGTCGAGGGCGATGGTGTTGTCGGCGTTGGCATCCAGCAACTGCATCATCAGGAAGTGGGCATTATCGGTAATGGTGATGGTGTCGTGCTGGTTCACCATCTGCATTTTCTTCTGATAGATCTGCTTGCCGTGTTGACGCATATTCTCTGCCCATTTGCCGTATACCAGTGTCTTGTCGAGGATGCGCAGATACTTCTCTGCTGCCAACGAGTCGCCGCTTACAATGTTACATTCTGCCAGTCGGCGCATCATACGGACGTTGCGGTTGTTGTGCGAGAAGACATTGGTCATCATCGCCGCCCGTTCCGTAAACGTCATGTCGCCTAATGCCCAGTAGAGCTCGTTCATATTGCGGATGGTGAGCATAGGGGTCTCGGGTCCTATCTTCTCGAAGGTGCCTAGGTAGTTCTGTGTGAACTTCAACAGATGGTCGGGCAGTTCGCCACGCTGGGCTTGAGCCAGATTATAGAAGAAAAGCATTTGGTCTGTCCACTTTTCAGAACCTTCTACCATTCTAATGACCTTGTCGTGGTTGCCAAAGTAGTATTCGCAATCCACGGCGAAGTCTTTCTCCAGAATCAGGTCGGGTCCTTGTAGCTTCTTTATTTCTGGCAATCCAAAGAGCAGCCAAGTGGGCAGTATGCCGAGTGCCAGCAGCATCAGACGCATCTTCCAACCGTTCATCATCGATACAAGCCATAGTAACAGACACCAGCCTATCATGGCGATAGTAGATGACAGACGATAGCTTATGCTGAAATGACAGACGGCCATAAAGGTCATCACTACCAGTGCCAGTATCAGAGCGATCATTTTGCCTACCTTGAAGTTCCTAAGTGCCTTATATAATAAGGTTCCCACGAGCAACAGACAAATCGTCAGGATGATGGCTCCTACGTACAGATAGTAATAGAACTGCGTTAGGAAGTCACCTAACAGAAGTGCTAGTCCTCCATTGTGATTATAGGTCGAAATATAATCCCAAGACCATAAAAATAGTTGGTTCTGTTCCTGGAAGAAGAAATGGTATGGATACCAGAATTGGAAGAATACAAAGAAGGCAATAGCCCATAGAGCCATTACAATATTTGTGATTCCTATTAATCCAAGCTTCCTCATGGCTGATGCTTAAACGATAACCTTTGTCTTCTGGTATTTCTCACGGAATTCAGTTGGGCTGCAACCCTTGCGCTTTCGGAACAGACGGTTGAAGTTTGATAGCGTATTGAAGCCTGTTCTCCAGCAAATCTCGCTGATGCTATCTGAGGTGTCGACCAATAAGCGAGCGGCATGCCCTAGACGGATGTCGACAATATACTCAGAGATGTTCTTGGCAGTGCGTTGTTTGAAATATCGGCTGAATGCTGTTGATGCCATACCAACAAGATTAGCCAACTGATCGAGACTTATTTCTTCTTTATAGTGCTCATCGATATAGTTCTTCACTTTCAGAATCCGTTTCGATTCACTTTCCACTCCAACCTTGGCAAACGAAGAGGTTGCCAACTCGCGAGCATCGTCGTATTTCGATAATTCATAGAGTATAGAGAAAAACTCTTGCACAGCCAAGAAACCTTCTTCTAAAGATGAAAGTCGGACAAGACGGTGGTAGACCATCATAATAGCCTGAGGAGGGAATGCTAGTCCACGCTTTGCCCTGATGAGCATTTGATAGATGGATTTATACGAATTGAATCTGAATGGCGATGTGGACAAGTCGAAATTAAGTCGAAACTGAATCGTCACTTCATGGATGTCCTCACTCTTGCATTCGTGCTGCTCCCATACATGCTCTAAATCGGAGCTTGTTATGAGTACTAAGTCCAAATCGCCTATCACCTCGCTTGAGTCACCGACTACACGCCGAGCCCCCGCACCATTGGCCACGAAGTTGAGTTCTAATACATCATGTACGTGAATGGGATAATCAAATTCCTTCTTATGGCGATTGGCCACGTACATAAAGTCATTCTCGTTCAAAGGTGTAATCTCGCGCAATACTCTTGTTTCCATTATTTTGGTTTTATTTGGTCTTGATTTTGCCGACAAAGATACACCATTTAATTGAAAATACCACCTAAAAAGCGAAAAGTTTCATCTTTTTACAGTTTTTTCTGCAACTATTTGTATCTTCGCAGCGTCAAATAGACAAACATCAATTTAAATCTACAATGAAGAAAGTATTGAAAATTGCACTGTTGAGTGTGCTGGGACTGGTCGTAGTCGCAGGTGTGTTAGTATGGATGGAATTCGGACCACTGATTAAAGGCGCTAATTCTTGCGTGAAACTCGACGACGGATTGTACTACATGGAGTATCGGGGCGACGATGGGTTCGACGGATTAATGGCGAAGGGCGGATTTGAGAAGGCTGACGATATGGTTGACTTTATCATTGAATTCTTATCGAAAGGACATTACAAGCCTGAAGTGGATACTTCGAAAGAACCCTATGGATGTTCGGCACTCACGGTGAGCACACCCGACGGCGGCGTAATGATGGGTCGCAATTTCGATTTCCCGTCGGCTATTGCCGTTATCATGCATTGCATTCCTGATAAGGGGTACGAAACAATCACTACTTTCAACGCGGAGTTCTACGGATTTGGTAAGGATTACAAGCCCGAAGGATTCAAGAATCAGTATATGGCTTTGACTGGGTTGTTTGTCGCCCTCGATGGTATCAACGAGAAAGGATTGGCCATTGCCGATCTGATGGCTGGCGATACGATACAGACTAACCAGCGCACCAGCAAACCCGACCTAACGACGACAGCAGCCATCGCCTATATGCTGAAGAATGCGGCTAATGTAGACGAGGCTCTCAAACTGCTTGAAGGTATCGATATGCACTCAGATATTGGTTCGGCTCATCATTACGCAATGGCTGATCCCACGGGCAGAAGCGTGGTTGTGGAGTATGTTGACAATAAAATGGTGGTAACGGAATCACCTGCCGTAGCCAATCACTATTTGTGCGAGCAAAAACTAAATGTAGGACTTGCAGAAGGTGATGACCGTTATGACAGACTTTGCCAACGGTTCGACCAGACGGGTGGTGTGATGAGTGAGAAACAGTTGACTGATGCCATCTCGGCTGTTTCACAACCTCAGCGCGAGGGATTCCTCGGAACGGCTTGGACGATGGTGATGGATATGAAGCATCCTTCCATCACTTACTATTCCCGCCGCCACTTCGACAAGCCATTCCATTTCGAAATAGGAAAGTAATATAAAAAAGAGATTATCCCCAAGGACACGATTAAGCTAACAATAATGAGATTGTGGTTATCAATAGTACTTTTGGCTTTGGTCTGCATACCGGGCAGTGCACAGGACTTGGCACATTACAAACGAGTAATAAAGGAACTCAGTTCAGCCAAGTACCAAGGACGAGGCTATGCTAAGGATGGTGCAAACAAGGCCGGTAAATATCTACAGAAGGAGTTTGAGAAGGCAGGTGTGGACGAGGTGACACTACAACCTTTCAAGTTGAACATCAATACGTTCTGTGGTAAGATGCAGATGTGGGCCGATGGAAAAAAGCTAGAACCTGGTGTGGATTTCTCGATGCGAGAGTATTCACCTGGCGTGAAGGGTGAGTTTCCTGTCTATCATGTCGACACGCTGAACTATAATGCTGAGCAGATGTTTGCCGACCTTGCCAAGCCTGAATACGCCAACTGTCTGGTGGCATGCGAGTTCTGGTTCACTTACAAGCATCGCAAGGATTTCTCCCGTTTACAAAAGGCTAACGAATGTAACAATGCTGGACTCATTTACACATGGGAGGCACCAATTAAATTTTTTAAAGCCTACGGTGAGAAAGTGGTAGATAAACCTATCATATGGGTAACACCCGAGGCTATTGAGAGCGTACAGCGTGTAAAAGTGAATGTCGACAATCAGTTCCTGAAAGATTACGAGTGTTTCAACGTCATTGCAAAGGTTGCTGGGCTATGCCACGATAGTTGCTACGTCTTCACTGCGCATTATGACCATCTTGGCAATTTGGGCAAGAAGGTATTCTATGCCGGAGCCAACGATAATGCCTCGGGTACTGCCGCCATCGTAACATTAGCCGCCTATTATGCCAAGCATCGTCCGCCCTATGATATGTACTTTATTGCTTTCTCTGGTGAAGATGCTAATCTGCGTGGCTCCAATTACTACGTTGAGCATCCCATCGTACCGCTGAGTCAGATCAAGTACCTGTTTAATATCGATATGATTGGTGACAACAATCCAGTTCAGTACTGCGAGGTGAGCGATGAGGGGATGCTAGGTTTTAAACTCTTTGAGACGATCAATACAGAGAAGTACCACTTCGAGGCTCTGTATCGTGGCGACCTGGCTGCCAATAGCGACCACTATCCCTTCGCCACGCGCCATGTGCCCTGCATTTTCTTAGAGAACGAAAAGGGTGATGCCTTCCAATACTACCATACCATCTTCGATACATACAAGACAGTCCGTTTCGACAGTTATGAGCCTGTATTCCGATTGGTGCGCGACTTCGTAGAGCAGTATTAAAAGAATAGTATGACGGATGAATAAGAAACGCCTTTTATATCTGGACAATCTGAAGGTATGTCTGACGGTGCTGGTGATATTCCACCACGCAGGTCAGGCATACGGCGATCGTGGCGACTGGGCTTATCATCCCAGCAATCCTGCCGAGTTTATGCCTTGGATATGGCATTTCTTCTCAGTTAATGCAGCCTTCTTTATGGGGCTGTTCTTCCTGATTTCAGGTTACTTCGTGCCCACAAGTTTTGATAAGCAGGGGGCCAAGGTGTTTGTGAAGAAGAAACTCATCCGCCTGGGAATCCCGCTGTTGCTGATGGGTGGACTGATATCTGTTTTATCAGGCAAACCTGAGATTGGACACATGTGGTATATCGAGAGTCTGCTCGTATTCTGTCTTATTTATGCCTTGATACGCCAAATCTGCAAACCAATCGATAGTGAGTGTTCATCGAAACCTACCATCATCGGCCTGCTGATATTTGGTGGTGTGATGGGTATAGGTAGTTATTTCATCCGTCAGGTCAGTCCACAGGATCATTGGATCTGGCCCTTTGGCATCATCCCGTTGCCAATGGAGCCTGCCCACTATCTGCAGTATGTGATGATGTTTGTCATTGGTATTTTGGCACGAAGATTTGCCTGGCTCGAAAAAATGGGTAATACTACAGGAGCTCTATCGTTAACGATTGGCTGCCTTTTAGCTTTAGGCATCTATCTCCGCGACGGGGGTGTTTGGAACGACTTCGTAACTCAGTGGTTTGGCATTTACGAATCGCTCTTGTGCGTGTTTATCTGTTTCGGACTACTCTGGCTGTTCCGCCAGTATGGCAATTGCGACAGTAAGTTCTGGCAGTGGTGTGCTGCTCAGTCGTATGGCGCTTATATCTTCCATCTGTTGCTAATGATAGTTCTGCAATATGCCACTGATAGCATCTGGATGGGGGCCTTCGGCAAGTTTATGTTCATTGGCATTATTACCACCATCTGTTCGTTTGTGCTCACATGGTTGGTAAGGCTGATTCCTGGAGCCAAGAAAGTGCTTTAGGTCACCAAACAATGACTATTTATATACTTTCCTCTTGCTTAATCGCAGCACGAACCTGTGCCATATTGCTGCGCGATACAGGGAGCGATTCTTGACAGTGCTTGATGAGCAGCTGGATGGAACCAGAATGCGAGATGATTTGCTCTACTTGACCAAGGTTAACCAGAAAGGCACGATGGCAGCGCACAATCATCGGGTAGGGTAGAAGTGTTTCCTCCATCTGTTTCATGGTGGCGCGAAGCATGTCAGTACGCACTTGTCCGTCGCGCAGATGGCTCACTTTGACATAGTTGCCAACGGCCTCAATAAATAATAAGTGGGATAACTGTAGTGTTACAGATTCGTTGGTTGTACCAGCGAGGGTCAATTCCTGTTGGAGGGGAGTCGTTGGTTGTTGGATGGGATCTGCAATCCCTGAGTCAGGAACTGCGGATTCTAAATCCGCAACAACACGTTCTTCTTGCATCTTCTTCAACTCCTCATTCAACTGTCGAGTCTCTTCCAATTCCATCGCCAGATATTTATTGCGGAACTTGAAGCGCCAGTAGAGTCCGATGGCGAAGGAGAGGAATGCGATAATCACTAGCGTCTCCAGATAGTTGCTCAACGACAGTCTGTTGCCCTCTACCAGCTCGCTCATCGCAAAGTGGCGATAGAGACAGATGAGTAGCGACACCAACGGCGTGTTGATGCATTGGAAACGGAGATTCCTGCTGATGATATAGCTGATACCACGGTCGTAGGAGCGTGGCATGCGAATCATGTATCGCAGAATGACTTCCGTCAGAAAACAACTGAACAGGCCCAATGCAAATAAAGCCAGCAGATGAATAGAGGCTTGCCATTGCCACATTTCAAGTCCAAAGGGCTTGAAGATGGCTAATGCCAGCACCATGAAGGCGGTGCTGATGAAACGAGTGCTGATGGTTTCTTTGTGACCTTTGTTCATACGATTGGCAAAAGTAATACAATTCTGTTAAATCACCAAATCATTCGTCACTTTTCAGTCATTTCATCACACATTTGGCTCCGTTTATCACAAAACTATGCAGAATATCCCAGAAATTTGGAGGGTATGGCGATACATAATACCTTTGCACCCAGAAACGTTTAATTATAAAAAGTAAAAGTAATGAAACCAAGAACGATTATCGGATTAGTTTTTATTGTAGCCGGACTGCTTAAGTTGACTATAATCTGGGAGTTTATTCATTGGAGTTGGTTCGCGCAGGTAACCGAGCAACCTTGGGTTACTTATTTCTGCATATTCCTTATTATATGTGTAGGTGCTCATCTGATTATTGACAGTTACCGCCGCGATCCCGACCAGTGGTTGCAGCGCCCGCTGCCCATCGGTGAGGATGGCAAGCGCATCTGCTGCTCAGTACATTATGGTGGCGATGAATATGTATATCGCGGCGAGACGTTCCACGGTGCCCGCCTTGATGCTTTCTGCGGCGGTATCCGCATGGACCTACACGAGGCTGTGATTACCGAGGATGAGGAGATTGACATCCACACTTTCTGCGGTGGCATCGAACTTTATGTGCCAACCCATGTTAACGTTGTAGTGAAGAGTCGCAGTTTTATCGGTGGAGTAGGCAACCATGTCACACATACCCCCGATCCGAAAGCGCCCACCCTCCACATCGTCGCCAGCAATTTCTTTGGCGGCGTGGATATCAAAAATTAACCTTCTTCTGCAACAATTTGTAATTTATCAGCGTCAAATACGACAAATAGGTCAAAGAAACGATTAAAAGGATATAGGTATATGAAAAAGATTGTTTTTAGGATGACAGCTCTCATGGCTGCAATGATGATGACACTGACAAGTTCCGCCAAGATACAGGATTGGGGCGGACGAGTGATTGACGAGAAGGGCGAACCGATGCCCTATGTGAATGTAGTACTGCTGTCGCTGCCCGATTCTGCCTTTGTGCAGGGTGCAATGACGGATATGGACGGCGTGTTCAAGATTGTGACGGATGTCAATGAAGGTCTGTTCAAGGTGACCAGCGTTGGCTACCAGACCTTATATATCAATGCAGGGCAGAACCTGACCATCCAGATGAAGGAGGACACGCAACTCCTAAAAGAAGTCGTGGTGAAGGGACAGTTGCCAAAGACCCATGTGAAGGGCGACGCCATGCGCACCACCATTGCTGGTACGATACTTGAGAAGGCCGGAACCCTGAGCGATGCCCTGTCGAAGATTCCTTCTTTGGAGGCTGAGCGCGATGGTGGTGTGAAGGTTTTGGGCCGTGGCGATGCCGAGGTATATATCAACGGGCGCAAGGTGCAGGACATGAAGGAACTCTCACGCCTGCGTTCCGATCAGATCCAGCATGTCGATGTGGTCCAGAATCCAGGTGCCCGCTATGCAGCCTCTGTGAAGGCCGTCGTGCGTATCACACTGAAAAAGGCACAGGGCGAAGGCCTGAGTTTCCAGAACAGCACACAGTTCATGTACCAGTACGGCGGTTCGCTGAATAATAACCTCACCGCTAACTACCGTACAGGCGGACTCGACGTTACGGGCTCGTTCTGGGTGGGCACCTATAATCACTATAAGGGCTTGCAGGAAAACGACCTAGCTTACTACGTTGGTCCCGACTTTGTAACCGGTCACTCCACTCAGGAAATCAGACACCCCTGGCACGCTTGGTCGCCACAATTGCAGTTCAATTATATGGTTAACGAGAACCATACCTTTGGTGCCTATTACAAATACGACCGTACGCCCAGCGGTGAGACGAAGGGCGACTATATTACAGATATGTTCGAGAACGGCATCATGACCGAGCATTCCGCAAGCTATATCTGGCAGGATGAGAGTGTCAAGAAGCACATCTTTAACGCCTATTATAATGGTAGGGTGGGCAAGCTGGGTATCGACCTGAACATCGACGGACTCTTCGACGATACCAATATACCAGGCCGAACGAAGGAACAGACTACGCTTGTAGGCTCAACCCCAGTCGATCGTACTATCGAGAATAATACCGACAACGCCAACAACTTCTGGGCCTCAAAGCTCATCTTCAGCTATCCTGTGCTGAATGGTAATCTCTCCGTTGGCGGCGAGTACAGCTACAACCACCGCACGGATGCCTATACATTCCTGGCTTCCGACTATGTGCCCGTAAAAACCACCGACTCGGAGATCAACGAGAAGTCGGCATCAGGTTTCGTTGAGTATGGTCGTCAGTTCGGAAAGGTATTCGCTCAGGTTGGTCTGCGTTATGAACACCTGACCAACGACTACTTCAACTTCGGTAAGCGCGAGGACGAAGTATGCCGCAACTATGGCGACTGGTTCCCCACCGCCACCATCTCAGCTCCCATCGGAAAGCTGCAATTCAGCCTGTCGTATCGTCGCGACATTGAGCGCCCGGCCTATGGCAACCTGACCAGCTCTACGATCTACGTCAACCGTTACACCTACCAGAGCGGTAACCCCTACTTGCAGCCTACCTACACCCACAGCCTCGTGCTGAATGCAAGTTACAAGTGGGCTAACCTCTCGCTGAACTACGCCCGCAATAAGGATGTTGTCACGATGTCTACTGAGCCCTTCCCTGGTTCTGAGGATCCCCTCGTCAGCCTCGTGCGCCCCATCAACAGCGACAAGGACTACAATCAGTTCACCATCAATCTCTCGGCTATGCCCACCATCGGCAAGTGGCATCCCATGTGGTACGCCTTCGCTGTGTTCCAGAACTATCAATCGCCTACGGCCGACGGTTCAATCCTGACGCTGAACCGCCCATACTTCACGTTCGTTTGGCAGAACGACATCGAACTGCCCCACAGCTTCCGCTTGCGTGCCAATGCCCAGTGGGCTAACAAGGGCGATTACAATAACAACCGCATCATCTCCAACCGCTTCAATGCAGAACTCGGCATCCAGCGCGACTTCAACCTCCGCCGTCTGGGTCTGCTGACGCTCGATGTGCGCTGCGTCGATATCTTCAACACCAACAAGACCGATGCCACTATCTTCGGTTTCCGCGAGTTGACAGTACACAACCCTGCCCGCCGCACGTTCCTCGTCAACCTCAACTGGAAGTTCAACGAGGCCCGCTCTAAGTATCGTGGCTCCGGTGCCGGCGAGAAGCAGAAGGCCCGTATGTAGTTCTGCGCAAGAATGTCCCAATAATTTGGCTGTTTCGGCAATTATTTGTATTTTTGCGCCATCAAAACAGATAAACAAAGTAGATGAAACAGGAAATCAATCCCAAGGATACCAACAGAGCCGTCGCCTTCGAGCTGTGGACCAAGTCGCCCATGCCGATGGTGACGCTCATAAAGACCTTCGACGTCACGCGGCTCTGTAAGGTAAGCCGTCGGCGCGGTATGAAATTCAATATGCTATTGTGCTGGTGCATTGGCAAGGCAGCATCAGGGATACCAGAGTTTTACATGTTGCCCCATGACGGGAAACTGTACAAATACGACCGTATGGCCATCAATGTGATAGCTGATAATGTCAAGGGCGGACTCAGTTTCTGCGATGTTGCCGTCAGCGACGACCTCGAGGCGTTTAATGCCAATTACCTGCATCTCATGGAGACCATCAGCCGTACTTGTCAGGACATCCTAGACGATGAAGCCGTCATCGTAGGCACATCGGCAGTCACAGGCACTGAACTCGATGGCATCGTCAATCAGTATAGCGGCAGATTCACCAATCCTTTCGTGGCTTGGGGGCGTTATCGCAAGGGTTGGTTTAAGACCACCTTGCCCATCTCCTTCCAGTTCCATCATGCTCAGATGGACGGCTCTCACGCAGCCCGATTCCTGGAAGAACTGCAAAAGACAATTAATACAATATAAATACAATGTATCAAACCCGCAATTTACCCAACACCCGAATCGATGTGGCCGATGCCCTGAGAGGTATCGCTGTGGCTGGCATCATCCTGTATCACTCCGTAGAGCATTTCAACATCTTCACCCAGGAGCCGATAGTCCATACGCTGGCCAGTGATCAGACTGTAGCCGACGTGCTAGCCTGGTTGCTCTCTGGCAAGATGTATGGTATCTTCGCCATGCTCTTCGGACTGAGTTTCTTCATCATGAACGATAACCAGCAGCAGAAAGGCAAGAACTTCTCCTTACGCTTTGCATGGCGTATGTGCTTACTCTTTCTCTTTGGCGTTATCAATGTTACCTTCTATGATGGCGACATCCTGATGCTCTATGCCTGCTATGGCCTGCTGCTCATCCCCATCAGCTATCTGCCGTCCAAGTGGGTGTGGTGCATCATTGCCTTGCTGGCCATTCAGCCCGTAGAGCTTTATTGTCTGCTAACGGGCACCACGCTCGACCACACCACCATGTGGGAACTATACAGTAAGATCAATAGCGCCCACGAGCATGGCACGTTCTTGGAGAATGCTCTTACCAACCTGCGATATGGATTTGAGGTAAACTTCCGGTTCAATGTCTTCAGCGGACGATTGACGCAGTTGCTCTGCCTCTTCATCCTCGGCATGCAATTGGGACGTCAGCGAATGTTTTACAACGAGGGACGCAATCTGAAGATTTGGCACACTATCCTCGGCATATCAGCCATCGTTGTCATTGCGTTGAGTTTCGTAGATTTCGGCGAACTCGACTCGTGGCTCAAGCCCATCTACAACTTCATTATCCTGCTGATGATTGTCTCAGCCGTTGTTTCAGCCTGGTATGCTTTCGAGGGTGTTCGCCGGGTGCTCCATCATCTCTGCATCTTCGGCCGCATGAGTCTCACTAACTATCTGCTGCAGTCCGTCATCGGCTGTGCCATCTTCTGCGGCTATGGCTTGGCCTGTTACCATCTTCTGGGCATTACCTATGCCGTCATGGTTGGCTGCGCTATGGTTATTTGCCAGTATCTCTTCGCACGTTATTGGTTTAGCAGCCATCCTCGCGGACCGTTAGAGGGGCTTTGGAGAGAACTCACGTGGCTCGGGCGGAAGGGCTAATTGAGCTGTTACCATATTAAATGCTTCATAGGATGGCCACCCCATTGGTTGTCATTTATGTAGCGGAAACCAATAGAGGTATATAGCGCCTCGCCGATGGGATTGTCTTTGTCGACCAGCAGACCGACACAAGGCAATCCCAATCTGTTGGCCCGTTCCTTGGTGCCCTTTAGTAGCTTTCGGGCAATGCCCTGACGGCGATATTCAGGAAGTACAGCCAGAGAGTCCAGATAGAGCTCGCCAGCCTGTGTCTCATCATCCATGCCAGAATGATCTTTTCCGATGTATTTTTTCGCAGCTTCGATGAAAGCCCTTCGCAGTTCATGCAGCCTGGCACCGTCATAGCTCACAGAGATGCCGATGACCTTATCACCATCCATCGCCACCAGCGTATTCCTGTAACTATACTGTGAATTCTCGCGCTCCACAAGCATCGTCATCATCTTGTGGAAATCATTTAATCCAAAGCCGTCGCCACAGAAGTATAGGCAACAGTCATCCGTCATAGCCGTCATAATCAGGCGGGCTATCTCTGCCGCCTGATCCTTGGTGCCTTCCACGATGTGGACCTTATTGTGAACTCCTATTTCAGTCATCTTACAAACTGCCAATCATCAACTTTTGTTAAATATTCGATGCAAAAATACGAAAAAACGAAGAATTATTACTATATTTGCCAAAGAATTAATATGTTTTGTGTTTATGTGTAGGCTGAGATGGCTGTGTGGGGGAATCCTGATGTTGCTGACACTGACGGTATCAGCTCAGGATTTACGGACGCAAGTGGAACAACTGCGCACAGATATGTACCGGCTTTTCGGTACTGACAGCCTGCAGCGATTCATGGAAACTTCAGACCGACTGAAAGAAATGGCCCAGAAGACGGGCGACGAAAAGACTTTCTATCGTACATGGGGTAATCAGGTGCTTTTCATCTTCAGAAAAAAAGACCGCAAGGAGGGTCAGGCCATGCTGGAACAGTTGCGCGCTCATGCTCAAGCGCGCGACAGCAAGTTTGGCTTATATTGCGCCACATCGGCTAACATTACGATACAGGGCGTGCTCAAGGTTGACAATAATCTGGAAGAATCCTATAAGGAATGTATCAACTACATCCATCGCTACTTCCCAGAGGAGAGTGCCGCAAAAGACTATTTAGGATTGGCCCGAATATATTACAACGCCAAACAATATCAGAAGGTAATGGATATGGCCAAGAAGGCTATGAAAGAACCAAACTTAAACGACTCTCATCATCAGCTGGCACTCGCATACCTCTGTATAGCCTATTCCCACATGCCCGATAATCAGATTGACATCAAGACATTCAACCAATACTATCAGGATTATAAGAAATTCAGGAAGAAAACAGGTCGTGACATAGGTATGAACGGCATTGTAGACTATAACTACTACCGTCTGAACAACAAACCGCGAGAAGCGCTGGAAGCAGCCAAGCGTATCAGTCTACCAACAAACAGACTGACCTATATGGCAGTTGCTTACGAATTGCTCGACAGTTTCAGGCAGGCCTATTTCACGATGAAGTCGTATAATAAGCTGATAGACTCGCTGAATACAGCCGAAAGTAGGAAACAGGCCACGGAGCACGCCCTGCAGTTGAGTATTGCTCGGGCTGAGAACGAAGCCAAGGACTTGCGCATCGAAAACCAGATGCTGGAACTGGAACATATCAATGATGAACTGGAACAGAAGCGATTGGAGGAAGAGACGCTGAATCTGAGCCTGCAGAAACGAGAAGCCGAACTGATCAATGCCGCCACAAAACTGAGAAACGACAGTCTGGACCGTCATAACAAGGATCTGAAAATCTCAGAATACCAGTCGAAACTCGAAGCACAACAGCAGAAGGAGCACGCCAAGAAACTGCAGGTGTTGTCGGCAGCCGTCATCGGCTTGATTGTAGCAGGATTTATCATTAACTATTTCTATCGTCGCCAGAAACACCTGAAAGAGATACAGACGGCCTATAATAAGTTGGAGGATGCCTATGAAAAACTGGAGACTACTACCAAGGCGAAAGAGCGAATAGACAGCGAACTGCGTATTGCGCATAGCATTCAGGAGAGTATGGTGCCACGCATATTCCCACCTTTCCCCGATCGTGAAGACATCGATCTTTATGCATCGATGACGCCAGCCAAGGAAGTGGGTGGCGACCTCTACGACTTCTTACTGCTGCCACCATCATTGCGCGATGGCGACGAACGTCTCTGTTTCTGTATCGGCGATGTCAGTGGAAAGGGCGTACCAGCATCCTTGTTTATGTCGGTGGTGGTTAACCTGTTCCGCATCGTAGCCAAGGAGGGAAAAACACCCGCAGAGATAGCTACGAAGGTGAACGAAGCCGTAGCAGCCGACAATGAGAACGGCATGTTTGCTACCATGTTTATCGGCGAGATCGACCTGCGTACAGGCGTTCTGGAATACTGTAACTGCGGCCATAATCCCCCAGTGGTAGGCGGACAATTCCTCCAGATGCCAGAAACCAATGCCCCCATCGGCTTATGGCCCGGATTGGTATTTATCGGTCACACCGTAGAAGGCATGAAAGACAAGATGCTGCTGCTTTACACCGACGGTGTGACTGAGGCAGAGAATATGGACCAAAAGCAGACGGGCGATGACTGGCTGATCGACATTCTTAAAGATCATCCCATGGATAATGCCCGTGAGTTGATTGGCGATATTCTCAGGGAAGTGGCCACCCACGTGGGCGATGCCGAACCTAGCGATGATATTACACTTCTATGCCTTAAGATATAAAAAAACGAGACAACTTGAGAGTTGTCCCGTTTTTTTTCCAATCATTGACATCAACATCAATTCTCTATGAATTTGTGTGAAGCAAGCATCTTCGCGGGGTCGAGGGCTTCGTCGAGCTTCTCCTGAGTCATGAGTCCTTTCTCCAGCACGATATCGTAAACCGAGCGGTTGGTTTCCAGCGCCTCCTTGGCCACCTTCGTCGAGGTCTTGTAGCCGATGTAGGGGTTCAGGGCTGTCACGATACCGATGGAGTTCTTCACCATCTCCAAACAGTGCTCCTTGTTCACGGTGATGCCGAGTATGCACTCCTCGGTGAGGGTCTCAATGGCTCTTCTCATCCAGATGAGGCTCTCGAAGAGTGATTCAGTAATTACAGGCTCCATCACATTCAGCTGTAGCTGACCAGCCTCGGCAGCGAAGCTAATGGTGGTATCATTACCAATCACCTTGAAGCAAACCTGGTTCACTACCTCAGGAATCACAGGGTTCACCTTACCCGGCATGATGGAAGATCCAGGAGCCTTCGGCGGCAGGTTGATTTCATGGAGTCCGCAACGAGGACCAGAGGCCATCAGTCGCAGGTCGTTACAGATCTTCGACAGCTTCACGGCCAGACGCTTAAGGGCTGAAGAGTAGCTCACGTATGCACCCGTATCAGGCGTTGCCTCTACAAGGTCGCTAGC
The DNA here is from genome assembly GCA_902798285.1 of uncultured Prevotella sp. Lineage (GTDB taxonomy): Bacteria > Bacteroidota > Bacteroidia > Bacteroidales > Bacteroidaceae > Prevotella. The sequence continues at coordinate 50,737 of CADBVZ010000009.1, forward strand.
CGATACGAAGGCTTCACCCGTCAGCTTGGCCAGGTTGGCAGCACAGAGCTTGGCGAATCCAGGAACGGCGTTCAGTCCTGTACCGATGGCTGTACCACCCATGTTGATCTCGAGCAGCAGCTTCACGTTGCGCTCCAGGTTCAGTATCTCCTCCTCCAGGTTGTTGGCGTAGGCGTTGAACTCCTGTCCGCTGGTCATAGGCACAGCATCCTGCAGCTGTGTACGACCCATCTTGATGCAGTCCTTAAACTCGTCGCCCTTGTAACGGAAGGCGCTGATCAGTCCTGTAAGGGCAGCAATCAGACTCTTGTTCATGTGCACGATAGCCAGGCGGATGGTGGTAGGATAAACGTCGTTGGTACTCTGTCCGCAGTTACAGTGATCGTTCGGATAGCAATGCTGGTAGTCGCCCTTCTCATAGCCCATGATCTCGAGGGCACGATTGGCTATCACCTCGTTGGCATTCATGTTCACCGATGTTCCTGCGCCACCCTGCATCATGTCGATGGGGAAGTTCTCATGCCACTTACCATCTATCAACTCACGACAGGCCTGTGAGATGGCACCGGCAATCTCGTCGTTGATCACGCCGAGTGTGTGGTTGGTTTCTACTGCAGCCAGCTTCACGTAAGCAATAGCTTTGATGAAGTCTGGATACATCGACATCGTCTTGCGCGAGATGTGATAGTTGTTGATACCACGCTGTGTCTGTACGCCGTATAATGCATCGGCTGGTACTTTGAGTTCGCCTAAATGTTCAATGTTCAATGTTCAATGTACTAGAACATCGGCAGCTGCCAGATGTAACCTAGTGAAATGCGGTTGGTGCTGTAATTCTCGTTGCCATACACCTTAGCACGATCCGTGTAACTATAGTGGCGGCCCACATAGGTGAGGAAGAAGTGCAGGTTGCTGTTCTGCAGCGGATAGTACTCGATGCCAGCCAGATAGCCGTATGCCGTGCGATACTTGCCTTTCTCAAGCACACCGCTGGCCTTTGAGAGACCCTCGTTCTCAAGCATTCCCTTTACAAAGACGTTCCATTTCGGTGAGATGCGATACTGGGCCTTCATCACAAACGACAGATACTCGGCATCATTCTGATGACCTTGATCGTCCTTGGGACCCACGATACCTGTTACGATACCTTCACGATCAATACCCTCACGCATGTACATCACGTCGAAGAAGGCATTGAATTTATCGAGATTCAGCTCGTTACCTAGGGCAATATAATGGCTCTGGTAACCCTCGGCCTGACTCATGATGGAGTAACTCCAGCGCGTATTAAACACGCCACCGAAACTACCATTCCAGTTCACGGTGTAGAGTAGGGGCACCTTCGAATGGTCGTAGCCCAGGCCATACATATCTTCCATGCTGGCACTACGGCTGTCGAGTACCTGCAGCTGCAACTGATGATTGGGATTCAGCTGGAACTGGAAGTTGGCACCCGTCAGGAAGTTGCTCATATAGTCCACCATGTCTGAGTACTCATAAATCTCAATGGGGTTGAGGTCGAACTCTATACCACCGTATGCAGCACATTGCTTACCCAGGAACATCGAGAACACGTCGCTCGTCTTCACGCCGATACCAGCTACGTCGATGGATGATGTCGGCATGTTGTCGATGCCGTCAGGAGCGGGCGAGTTGTTACGGTTCAGGCGCTGACGCCAGCGGAAAGAGAAGGTTTTGTTGATATTTCCCTTTGCCTCAATACGAATCTGACGCATATTAAACTTGGCATTCTGGAAGTCACCGTCGGCCTGGTTCACATCGAAACTGTTGTTGAGGTTCAGCAGGAAGTGGAAGTTATCCTGCTTCTTCTCAATCTTCGTGACCTTCTCGAACAGCGATTCCTCACCTGCCGATGCGTCCTTGTCCTGCTGCGCATTCATTGTTAATGGCACGAAGAGCAGGGTTAATAACAATATTTTTTTCATAGACTTCAATCTTGATGTTTCAATCTTCAATTTTCAATCTTCAATATTTGGAGAAGATTTCCTGAATCTGCTTCCAGTCCTTAGTCTTGGTCAGCGCCAGCATCAGCAGCACGCGAGCCTTCTGCGGATTCGACAGCAGTGCAGCCACGAACTCATACTTATCATCGTCCACCTCACCATTCAGACAGGTAGGACCGTTCGGGCAGCGGCTTGAGCGTACCACGATGATACCCTTCTCGCGAGCCTTCAGCGCTACATCAAACACATCCTTGTAGAAGTTTCCATCGCCTACACCGGCCAGCACGATACCATCGAACTTAGCATCAACGAAAGCCTGGAAGGGCAGGGGAGAGCAGTTGGCATAACCGTAAACGATACCCACCTGTGGCAGCTTGTTCAGATTGCTCACGTCGAACTCACTTGCTAACGTATGCTTGAACTCTACCTTCGAGAAATAGCGCACCTCTCCATTGTATACATAGCCCAACGGACCAGCGTTGGCAGCCTTGAATGTAGCCACGTCGATGGTATGTGTCTTGATGATGTCCTTGGCATAGATCAGCTCGTTGTTCATGCAGCACATCACGCCACGACCCTTTGACTCGGGACTTGCAGCAGCCACCACACCAGCATAGAGGTTGCCAGGACCATCGGCGCTGATGGCAGTCGACGAACGCATTGAGCCTACAAGGATCACGGGTTTGTCGCTCTTCACCGTCAGGTTCAGGAAGTAAGCCGTCTCCTCCATCGTGTCGGTTCCGTGAGTCACCACTACGCCGTCATAGCCTTCATCGTTCAGCAGCTGGTTAATGCGCTTCGAGAGTTTCAGCCACACCTCGTCGTTCATGTCCTGCGAACCGATGTTTACCAGCTGCTCGCCTGTTACGTCAGCAATATAGAGCATCTGGGGCACAGCGTCAATCAAGGTCTTTACACCCACCTGTCCGGCTGTGTAAGCAGTAGAAGTAGCCGATTCACTCACACCGGCTATGGTACCACCAGTGGCGATAATTCGGATTTTTGGTTTAGCTACGATGTTCACTGACACCAACAGTGCTAAAAGCACCATCACATAACGCATAGTTTTCATAAGCTTAATTGATTTTTAGTTTGTTAGTAATGTTATTTAATAAAAGAATGTAATAATCAAGTAACCTATGCCGATACTCACAAAGGTAGTGATAAATCCGGATAGTTGGAACGAGTGGTTAAGCACATACTTGCCTATGCGCGTGGTTCCAGTCGTATCGAAGTTGATGGCAGCCACCTCCGTGGGATAGTTGGGGAAGAAGAAGTAACCATTCACGGCAGGGAACATGGCTACCAGTGCCAATGGCGCAATGCCCAGACCGATACCCAAGGGGAAGAGCGTACGCACCGTAGCAGCCTGCGAGAAGAGCATGATGCTCATGATAAACAGGGCCACGCTGAACAGGAACGGATACTCGGTCACGATCTCGGCTATATGGCTCCTAAAGAACTCCAGGTTGCCATTAAAGAAGGTGTCGCCCATCCATGCGATACCGAAGATGGCTATCATCGCGTTCATACCTGCAGCGAATATATTGCCGCTTACCGCCTTCTTCACGTTGGCCTTACCCACCAGCAGAATCACGGCAGCCATCGACATCATCAGGATCTCAATCGTCTCAGGCATGGTCAGTTTGGTCACCACGCCATCCACCTCAAACGATGGACGCAGCGAGGGCGCACTACCGAAGGTAATCACCAATATCACGCCCAGCAGGAACGCCAGTACACTCCATTTGGCCCTTGGATTCGGGCTCTGCTCCATCTCAGCCATAGCCTTGCTTTCCGCCTCAGGATTAATGAGTCCCTCGCGCACACGGCGCTGGTACTCCGGGTCGTCCTCCAGTTCCTTGCCCACACGGTTCTGCACGAAGCTCGCCACCAGAATCGCTATGAACGAGGCTGGGATGCACACCAGCAGGATGTCCTTCAACTCAATGCCCTGTCCGCCCAGCAAGTCGGTAGAGATCACAGCCGCAGTGGCAGCCGACATCGGCGAACCCGTGATGCCCAGCGAGGCAGCAATCGTAGCCACCGTCATCGGGCGCTCCGGACGGATCTTCGAGTTCTTCGCTATCTCCGATATGATCGGCAGCAGCGAGTAAGAGGTGTGGGCCGTACCAGCTACCAAGCAGAAGAGCCATGTGGTGAGCGGACCATAATAAGTAATGTGTGTGGGGTGCTTACGCAGGAACTTCGCTGCCAGTCCCACCAGGTAGTCCAGACCCCCGGCAGCCTGCAGCGCAGCCGTTGCCGTAATCACCGACGCAATAATCAGCATCACGTCGATGGGCACCTTGCCAGGATGCATGCCGAAGATAAACACCAGGATAAATACGCCTACCATACCGTAGATACCCAGACCGATGCCACCTACTCTGGCACCAATGAAAATCAGTGCAAGGACAATACACAATTGGAAAAGAACCAAGAATGTCACCATAGATTGTCTCGTTAAGTTATGAATAATTGTTTTAAGTTATGATCTCGATGGCAAATATAAGCAATTTTTCCTTACCTTGTATCTTGAAAACGAATATTTATTTGTAAAAAATCCGAATTTTTGTTAATTATCTTATTACCTATTATTAATTATCCTTGGTGGGTACATGTAGGCATGCCATGCTTAAAACCCTCTATTTTAGGTATTGCGCACATCGTTTTTTCACTTTACCTTTGCACCCGGAAATCAAACATAAACGATTATGGGACTATTCAAGAAACTCTTTACTAACTGCGCCTGTCCCGAGGGACGCATGGGGCGCGCCATGCTTTGGTTTATGAACTGCTGTCATGCACCACTTACCAACTGGGGGCTTGACCTCATTGGAATACAGAACAATTGGACCATGCTCGATATCGGTTGTGGCGGAGGCGCCACCCTGAAGCGACTGCTCAAACGTAGCAAACATTCTCAGGTCTATGGTATCGACATCTCAGAAGAGAGTGTCGCCAAAGCCCGTAAAGTCAATGTCCATCTACTCGGCCATCAAGTGTTCGTATGTCAGGGTTCAGCCGAGAAACTGCCTTACGAGGATAGTAAGTTCGATCTCGTAACAGCCGTTGAGACCGTCTATTTCTGGCCCAACCTGCCAGGCTGTCTCCAAGAGGTGTCTCGAGTGCTGAAGCAGGGCGGCAAGTTCGCCATCCTGTTAGAAGTCGTCGATGGCGACTCCATGTGGACCAACGTAGTCGAGGGCATGAAAGTCTATTCCCCCGTAGAGCTTCAGGCCATGCTCCTCGAAGCCGGCTTCATCGAAACCGAGATCCATCACAAGCGCCCCTCTTACGCCACCATCATCGGCGTCAAGCCATAACTTATCTTTCCCCTGTCATTTGAAATAAATTCAGGGCGCTAATGCAGGATTATCCCGAACTTTCTAGGCTTGCTAAGTAGAAATGTTGCACAGTTCTCTTATCTAAAGTCAATATTATTTATCAACACATTAGGCGGTCTTGAAGCTGCCCTTTTTAGGGCCTATATGCGGTTTTTGACTTTGCTCCGAGCAAAGTCGGACTTTCATCCGAGGAAACCTCCACTTTCCTCCGACCAAACTTCAACTTTGCTATGTCCCCTACTTTAGGCATCATTCTGTGATAATTATTCTGTAAGAAAAGATTACTAAAAGCGTTGCGTCTGTTGCAGCGTTGCAGTTATAAAAAACGTTATCCACATCTTTGAAAATACTTCTATATTTATATATATTTATATATAAATATAGAGTTAGATTTTGGCCAGTGTACAATCAAATTTCCAACTGCAACACTGCAACTGCAACGCAAAAAGTATATCCAGCAACGTGGAGCCAGCATGGGAAAAAGTGCATGGGTTGAGATCTCGGCTGATGTTCCGAGAGGTTGCAATCGGTAATGGTGCGGTTCGTCGCGATCCCTGTTAAGGGCAGTGGTGTAACGCTGATCACTTTACCCCATGGACAAGCATTTTTAGGGTGTAAACGGATTTTGAGGCGGTAATAAACAGAATGTTACGCTCTTTTCCGCCAAAACATACATTGGCTGTCCAGTCCTCAGGAATGGGGAAATGGGCTATCTGCTGGCCATCCTTGTTGAACACGGTCACACCGTCGCCGGTCAGATAGATGTTCCCACGGTCGTCGATCGTCATCCCGTCAGACCCCATGTCGGCAAACACCTGGCGGTTCGAGAGGGAGCCGTCGGGCTGAATGTCATATTTCAGGATTCTATTGGCCTTGGCCTCGGCCACATACAGATACTTTCCATCGGGCGTGCCTACAAGACCATTGGGCTGATTGAGCGTTGAGTCGAGCATCTGCAGTTGCTTGCCTCCAGGCGCCAGATAATATAAGCCTTCCACAGGCTGCTGGCGCTCTGGGTTGCGAGTCCAGTAGTCTCTCTGAAAATAAGGGTCAGTGAGATAATAACCTCCATCCTTCGAGATCCATACATCGTTGGGGCCGTTCAGCAACTGTTCGCGATAGTTGGTTATCAGTATCTCGGCTTGACCATCTATGTTGAAACGCCAGAGCTGATTGTCCATATCAGCGCAGGCTATCAGGTTGCCCTGGGCATCAAAGTACATCCCGTTAGAGCGACCGCTCTGATCGGTAAACAGGGTGATCTCGCCGGATTCGCAATCCCAACGGTAAATCTTATTGTTGGGCTGGTCAGTGAAGTAGACATCGCCCTTTGCATCGACCGCAGGCCCTTCTGTGAAGCTAAACGAATCAGCGACTCTTACAGGGATTTCGCCTTCTGCAACTATATCATTTGAGCGAGTTGGAGCGCATGCAGCCATCAGAATGCTGCATGCTCCAACTATGATTGAGTTTGATAGTCTGTCCATAAGTTTAGGGATTGTTATTTGATGTATTTCACCTTCGAGGCATCGCGGGGCTTAGCGGCGGGTGATTCATCGGGATAGCCAATTGAGAGGACATAAAGCAACTTGTAGCCTTCAGGGATGTCGAGGCTATCGAGGAAGGTTTTGGCTTTCTCGTCGGTCGTCAGGAAGCGAATGGGGCCTGTCTGGATGCAAGTGCCGAGGCCTAAAGACTGTGCTGCCAGCATCATGTTCTGTCCCATGAGTCCTGCATCAAGGTCGAACCTGCCTTCAGTCGGAGCACAGACACAGATCAGGTTGGGGGCATTGCGGCACATATCCTTCACATCGGCCAGCAGCTTCTGGTCCTCGATGATTCGTACAGCCCAGTTCTGGCGGTTCATCGCACTCGGAGCGTTGATACCGGCAAGGGCTACAGCCTCCAATTTCGCGTGCTCTACGGGCTTATCGAGGTATTTGCGGATGGATCTACGCGCCATGATGTTGCTCAGCACGGGATTTACCTCCATCTGCATGTCGGCCTCGATGTTGCTGATATTCTCCGTGGGCTCATAGCGCTTTAATACACGACCGTCACGGCTGATGAGGAACTTGGTGAAGTTCCACTTGATGTCGGCATTCTTGTCGTAGTTGGCATCGCGCTTACGGAGCATGTTGTCCATCATTTTGCCTCGCTGGTCGTTTGTGTCGAAACCGCCGAAGCCCTTCTGGGCCTTCAAGAAGGTGTAGAGCGGATGTTCGTTAACTCCATTCACCTCTATCTTATCGAATTGTGGAAATTGGATATCGAAGTTGGCCGTGCAGAACTGATGAATCTCCCGAATAGTACCAGGAGCCTGCTCTCCGAACTGGTTGCAGGGGAAATCCAGGATCTCAAACCCTTCCGCTTGATATTTCTCATACAATGCTTCCAGTTCCTTGTACTGAGGTGTGAATCCACATCGCGTGGCGGTGTTCACAATCAGCAGCACCTTGCCCTTGTATTCAGCGAGTGACACGTCTTTGCCCGCATCATCCTTTACCGTGAAATCATACACACTACTTTGTGCTGTCATTGTCAGCACGCTCATCATTGCCACGAGGCAGAAAATAATTCTCTTCATAATCAAATCTGTTTAGTGAATTTATTCGCAAAGATACGCAAAAAATAGAAGAATTGCAACCTTTTACCTAATTATTTAATATAATTTCTCTTAAAACTGAGGTCATAGTTAATCATTTCTCTCTAATTATTCGTAATTTTGACCTCATTATTTACGATAGTTATAATAAAAACGATATGAAAAGAACTGTTTTCGCAGCCATCACGCTGTTGTTGGCCATCGCAGTGCAAGCACAGAGGCGTGTGAATAACCATATGTACAACCCCGATCCGGCTCCAATGGTATCGGGCGACCGTCTCTATGTATTCACAGGACACGATCTGGACACGGCCACGTATTTCCGTATGCCCGACTGGCAGGTGTTTTCTACCACCGATATGGAGCACTGGACGGATCATGGTATAGTATTGAGTACGGCTAACTTCAAGTGGGCCAAGCAGGGCGACAATGCCTGGGCCTCGCAGGCTATCGAGCGCAACGGCAAGTGGTATTGGTATGTGGCTGCTGAGGACACCACCAAGCACCTGCACGGCATCGGTGTGGCCGTAGCCGACCGTCCGGAAGGACCTTGGGCCGACCCCATCGGAAAACCGCTTATCCCAGGCAACTGGGGCTTCATAGACCCTACGGTGTTTATCGACGATGACGGACAGGCATGGCTCTTCTGGGGCAACAATGGCTGCTGGTATGCCAAGTTGAACGAGGACATGATCAGTATCGATACGAGTTTTGCCGAAAACGGCATCTGCGACATGCGTGCTATGCTGGACGATGAGGCGCAGTTCGGACCAAAATGCCTGAAGATGGACTACCAGCTGCACAAGAAGGTGATGAAGACTGGATTTGAGGAAGCTCCCTGGATCTATAAGATAGGTGATACCTATTTCTTGGAGTATGCCGCAGGTGGCGTGCCTGAGCACTGGGCCTATTCGACGGCCAAGAGCATCCACGGTCCGTGGCACTACGAAGGTCGTATCACCGACGAGTCGCCGGGCTCTTTTACCATCCATGGCGGCACTATCGACTTCAAGGGCAAGTCATACCTCTTCTATCATGACGGTATCCCCTCTGGCGGCAACGGATTCCGCCGCACAACCGCCTTCCGCGAGTTCCAACGCATGAAGGACGGTCGCATACCCAAGATTGACATCCAGGAGAAATAGGCGCGAACTGATGACAACGATATTAATCATAGGACTGCTGATTCCGTTGCTGGGTACGATGCTCGGCTCTGCCTTCGTTTTTTTGATGAAGGGAGAGATGTCTGTAAGGTTACAGAAGTCGCTGCTTGGTTTTGCATCGGGCGTGATGGTGGCTGCATCGGTGTGGTCGCTACTGATTCCGGCGATGGAGATGGGGGACAGTAAAGGCGCATGGTCGGTGATGCCTGCTGCCGTAGGATTTCTGCTGGGTATAGGATTCCTGCTACTGATTGATGAACTGACACCGCACTTGCATATAGGCACAGACAAGCCAGAGGGTATGCGCTCGCATTTATCAAAGACAGCCATGCTGGCCCTTGCCGTTACCATTCACAATCTGCCAGAAGGTATGGCCGTAGGTGTGGTGTTTGCTGGAGCTGATAGTGGTGTAACGAACATCTCCCTTACCAGTGCCTTGGCCGTAGCCGTGGGTATCGCTATACAGAACGTACCTGAGGGTGCCATTATCTCTATGCCCATGCGTGCAGCCGGGAATAGTCGTTGGCGTTCGTTCCTCATCGGTTCGCTGAGTGGAGCCGTTGAGCCAGTTGGAGCCGTAGCCGTGTTATTACTGGCCTCATTATTGATGCCTGTACTCCCTTATATGCTTGCTTTTGCTGCAGGAGCCATGTTCTATGTGGTTGTGGAGGAACTTATACCTGAAGCCTCCTGCGGTCAGCACAGTAACCTTAGTACCATCGGCTTTGCCTTTGGCTTCGTACTGATGATGGTGCTCGATGTGGTGATGGGGTAATTAAGCAGTAATATCTGATAACACCAGACCACCAAGCATTAAACCAAAGATGGCAGTGACGTGGACCATGGTCCCATTGGCACGGGACTCTGTTTCGCAGGTGGCATGTTGGCCGCGGTTGGAGAGTAGTTCGTCGCTATAGACACACTGAAATTTACGCTTGGGGAATTGCTGCTGCGATTTGAACTTTTTTCTTAATGCACGTGCCAATGGGTCGCCCTGTACCTTCCAGAACTCTGTGACGCGGATGCGCGTGGGATCCATTTTTAATGCTGCGCCCATGGATGAGAAGAACTTGGCCTTTGTGCGACAAGCCATCAAGATAAGAAGTGCCTTATCCTTCAGTGAGTCGATGGCGTCGATAATATAGTCGTAGCTATCGAGGTTAAACTCTTCTGCCGTCTCCTGCGTAAAGATCTTCTGCAGGGCTGTTATCTCTGCTTGGGGGTTGATGGTGAGGAGGCGCTCTTTAAGTGCATCCACCTTCACCTGTCCGATAGTCTTGGTGGTGGCCATGAGTTGGCGGTTGATATTGGTAATGCAAACGCAATCGCTGTCAACAATGGTCAACTGATGGATGCCGCTACGTACCAGACTCTCGGCACACCACGAGCCAACACCGCCAACGCCAAAGATGATGACCCGTTTCTGGGCAATACGTTCCATTGTCTCGCCGCCTACCAACAGTTCTGCCCGGCTGAATATTCCTTGATCGATAGCCATTTCCCTCTATATATCCTTATTGTAAATCCTAATAATTCTCAAAAACAGCTGCAAAGTTAGCTAAAATTCGCTTAAAACAAGTAAATTTGCAACAAAGTTTAAGATATGAGGCTGAGGAAATACTTAATTCTTGTTGTCATTCTGCTCTGTGGCTCGGCATCTTTGGGATGTTTGATGCTCGGTACCATCTCCTGTACAGCTACTCATGCGGTAGTGGACAAACAGCAAACGGTTGATCGCATCCAAAAACGTGGCTATCTACTTGTGGGAACCACAGGCGATTACCGGCCACTTTCTTTCAGAGAGCCAGACGGAAATTATTGGGGTTTTGGTATCGAGATGGCTGGGAAAATAGCGGAATGCCTGGGGGGTGGTATACAGTTTGTCCCGACTTCGTGGCCAACCCTTTCGGCAGATGTGATGGCTGAACCACAGACTTTCGATCTTGCAATCGGTGGTATCACTATTACGGAAGCTCGACGTGAGATGATGCTGATGAGCGACGGCTATTTGGCCAATGGTAAGACCATTTTGTGTCGTGCTGAGGAGGCTGATCGTTACAAATCGTTGGCCGATATCGATAAACCAGAGGTACGCGTGATGGTAAATCCCGGTGGACTGAATGAAAAATTCGCCCAACAGAATCTGACACATGCCACCATCATTGTACATCAGAAAAATGAAGAAATACCATCGTTGATAGCAGAGGGTGAAGCCGACGTGATGATCACAGAGATTACGGAAGCGCCGTATTATGTTCAAACGGACGCGCGTCTTGCTGCTCCACTATTGAACGAGCCGTTTACAAATGGTGAGATTGGCGTGTTAATGCGTAAAGGCCAAGAGGACTTACTACAGCTGGTAAACAATGTGATCCATCAGATGAAATCCGATGGATCACTTCGCCAACTGCACGAGAAATATGGGTTGGTATATGCTTACGAATAAAATAAGATGGAATTCAGAAATTCTTCCTAACGCCCTGCCATTCAGGGAATTTCATCTTGAGATATTCGTCATCAAGGAAGAGAGCTGATTGTCCTACCTTACATTTCAATTGCCAGTCGAGCCATTTAACGACAGCCTTAGCATAGTTGCCACCATACTTCTCATAATAGGTGCCGCTGTGACCATCCTTGGAGTTAAGCATCACTACGGGAATATTGTCGGCAATGCGCTCGTAATCTTTCTGGGCATTGGCGTATGCGATATCAGCAGGACCACCAATCATATAGAACATCGGGGTGTGAAGGTTCTTCAGACACTCCTTCGTGGCGCCCATCATCTCCATATCACCGATACCCGTGTTCAACATCACGCAGGTCTTGATGCGAGGGTCGTAGGCCACAGCCAACACCTGAGCACCGCCACACGATTGTCCCATAGCTGCCACCTTGTCGAGATTCAGACAGTGATAATACTCAGAACCTTGGGTGGCATTCTGCTCTGTGAGCCAGTCGAGTACCTCGAGTAACATTTTGGGATAGGTGCTGAATTGAGGCATTGCAGGCTGCTGTTGCTTCTTTGCTTTCTTAGCAGCCTTTGCTGCCAACTCTCTCTGTTTGGCTTGTTCCTCCTGGCGAGCCTTGATCTCCTCGGGAGTCAGAGGCAGGATCTTTTCTCCATTTGCCATGATTACCTCGCCTTTGGTTTCGGGATATGCCGACTTCAGCACTCCTCTCCACTGCGCCATCACATCGGCTTCGTCGTATGGACCGATGGCTGCAGCCACATAACCGTATGAAGCAACCTCGCTCAACAGCAGGCGCATTTCCACATTATTATTAAAACAGGCGCCATTGGCATAAACAATCACGGGCAGGGCTCCCTGCTGAGCCACAACATCTTTCAGGTTCTGCGGGCGATACACCGTGAAACCTGTGCAAGAGGCGTCGCCCACCACTTCAGATTTGAAAGGTCCTGTACCACCTTCTTCTACTACTTGTTTCTGAACAGTCTGGGCATTCAGCCCTACACTTGTAGCGAACAACATCGCTGTAATGAATAGTTTTTTCATACTTATGGTTTTTTAATTAGTAAATGTTCTGTTGCTTATTATAGTTTAACAGCCTTGGGTGTCCAGTTCTTGAAGAAGCTCAATACTTTCTCTTGGTTGTAACCTTTGCCCTCCTCCAATAAACCAGAATCTTGAATGTGGATAACCTTACCTTCCTCGTCAAGCACTACGAATACGGGGAAACCGAAACGTGCCGGGCGGTTCAGGCGTTCCATCAACTTCTTTGCCAACTCGGCCTTTTCAGCATCTTTAGACTTACGAGGATTGTAATTCACATGAATATAGACAAAGTTGTCGTCGATCATCTTGCTGATGGTGGTGTCGTTGGAGATAAAATCAGCAAAGAGTAAGCACCAAGGACACCAGTTTCCACCTACCTGGCAGATGACAAATTTACCCTCAGATTTGGCTTTTGCAACGGCTTGGTCTATCTGTTCAATAGGATTGATGTCCTCATTATATACTTTCTTAAGACTATTCTGAGCGTTTACGTTCAGCGCTGAGATGACAGTCAGCAGTAAAAGGATGATCTTCTTTTTCATTCTTCAGTTATCATTTCATTGTATAAATAGTAAATTAATCACAAAACTTGGGGCAAAGTTAATGAAAATTCCCCAATTCTTCGTAACTTTGCACTCAAATTTAAATGATTTTTAGGTATTATGACAGATACTTATTTTTACTTTATGAAAAAGATTGCGTTATTGATCATTGGTCTCATGACCATATTTTCCTGCCAAGAGCTGAAAGAGCAACAGAATTCTGGGTATATTGTTCAGGTATCGCTGGGTAGTTGGCATTCGCCTGACTATACGGCTGAACAGATTATTGAGCGCATTGACACTGTAAGTAAGATGATTCCTATCCAGAAGGTTATTATCGGCTGGAGCGATAACAAGGATATTTATCGTCAGGTGGGTGATTATCTGCACAATAAGAACATCCGCATGCTGTTGTGGTTGCCTGTGTTCGCTGAGACTGAGGAAGTGTGTGAGAACAGCCCTGCAGTTGATCTTTGGGGAAAGGTGCCTGCCAACTACGATCTCGCTGCAGGCGAAGGCTTCCGCTTTAATTGTCCTTCCGATCCGAAGAACGCTGCTAACGTAGTGGCTGTTTACGATAGTCTGTTCAGTGATTGTGGCTTTGACGGTGTATTCCTCGATCGTATTCGCACCCAGTCGTTTGTCAGTGGCGTGAGTGGTGTGCTGAACTGTGGTTGTCCATTATGCGTTGAGCGCTATGCCAAGGAAGGGGTTGATATCCAGACCGTCAAGAGAGAATATGAAGCCAAGGGTGATGCGTTCTTCTCTGTCAAAGGTTACTCAACTGCCGATGGATTCTGTTTTGAGAACCCTGTAGCTGCAGCCTACTTCAAGGCTAAGGGGCATGTGGTCAGTAACTCAGTGGCTGCTATCGCCGACAGCCTTCGTAGTAGAGACCTTGAAGTGGGTATGGATCTCTATGCGCCCTTCATGGCATCTTTTGTAGGACAGGACTATTCCATCCTTACTGCCCATGCTGATTTTATCAAACCTATGCTGTATCGTCAGACTTTTGCACCAGCCGGTATGGGCTTTGAATATGATCTACTTCAGAGAGCTGTTCCCAATGCCAAGGGATATCTAAAATTTAGGATGGATGTTGCCTTCCTGAATTCTCAATTGAAGGCTATGAAGCCTTACAACTGCGAAAAGTACCCAGGCATTGAGGTTAACTACCGTGCGGATATCGTTCCCACATCACTCGAATACATCTCCGAATCCATCGATGCCGTAAAGGAACACGAATTCAAAGGTGCCGTCCTCTCCTGGAATATCATGGAGGCGCCTTTGAACCATATCAAGATCCTTTCCGATAAATAAGTGGGCTATGCCTTGTGGTTGTAGTACCTGATGAGTAGGGCAACTCCGACGAAGGCCAGCAGAAACTCGAGGGCTACGATAAAGATGTATTGCATAACAGTTTAGCTTTAGAGGTTATAAACTCGGTGAAATAGCGCATACCCAATTGTCGAGATTCCCACCAGGAGTGCCGGCATAGAGTTGGTCGCCAACGATACGGGCACCATTCTCTCTTAGTTCGCTACAGAACGCTTCGGTATAGATTCCATTGTCCAGCCTGTTGCCTAAAGCCACCATAACGGCGACATTCTTTCCATTGAGACTGGCGCCATGGAACATTTGGTTGGCATATTGCCAATGCGGAGTAAGATGACCGTCGTTCAGAAACTCAACGGCTAGGACTAAACTCTGGCAATTCTCAACTTGCCTTACGTTCATACACTGGACGCTGATAGTCTCAGCACCCAACTTGTCGGCTATTTCCTCAGCAATAGCCTGACAACTGTCGTACACGACGACGATTGATTCATGTTTCATAATCCCACAAAAATTGAGTTGCGCTTCATGCCCTTACATCGAGAGCATTCGGCAGATTTCCGACAAAGGCTGGTCTTCAGACTTTTCTCCACTCCCAAGCGCCTTCTCACCCAAGGGGGCAATGGCGTTTATGCTTAGGAGCCATAACGGAGTTCACTGCTGCGGGACAGTCGGAGATTCTCACTCACATTCCCAATTAAGCACAGCTAAGTGCACCTTTACGGGTGACTCTTTTCTACAAAAGTACAACTATTTTCCGAAAGACAAAGCTTTTTTCAAAAAAATCTACGAAAAAAATGCAAAATGTGTCATTATGGGTTCATTTAGCATTTACTTGACGAGGGTAGTCTGATGATTGTGTATATAAAGGCCTGGGTGCGAGGGCTTTTCTGCAAGGCGAACACCTTGTAGGGTGTACCATTCGTCAGAGTCGGTGTCATCGGGTTTTATCTCGTTGATGCCAACAGGTGAGTTAAAACTCATATCAATAGTGAGTTCACGGTCTTTCACAATATTATATTGATCGTCGGGTGTCTGATAGTCGCCAAGCATACTCTTTACCACTTCGCGTAAGTGTCCTAACATCTCTAAAGACTCTTCGCTGAGTTCTCGCTGGCCTATCTCGTATATAATACGGAAAAACGCCAACTCATTGCTCGAATCCGGGTTCTCGGGTTCATCGCCCATGGCGTGGATCACAAAGCAGTAAGCAAGTTCGGTAGTAAAGAAATCGTTGATAATGTTTCTTTTGGCCAACCATCGTTCGGCCCACTTTTTTACTGATATTAATAGGCGATATTGTGCATCTTCGACGAATTCCTTATCTTGCAGGATCATGTCATCGCAAAGTGAACGTGTAGTGACTTTCAGTGTATTGCCACTTAGTTTCAGCACACGGAAATCACAGGGGTAGGAGATAGGGCAGCCGCAGTTGATGTCGAAGATGTCATGCCCTTCTGTGCTTGTATAACGGCATATGTCAGAGGCATGCGTGTGTCCAGAGAGCACCGTACGGATACCAGAATTGGCAAATCGCTCTCTTACTTCAAGATAATCTTCAGGAGTAGATAGTTCGAAAAGCTCTTCCTGTGTATAGTAGTGGGGCATGAGTGGGTGATGCTGCATGACAAGAACCTGATTACCTTTCTTGCGTGCTTCGATGGCTTGCTGACATACCCAATCGACCGTTCCCTCGCGATACCAGCACCAAATGCCTGTATCGATGGAGATGAGCGTGAGGCCAGGCATGGGTTCTGTGATATACGACATACTATAGTCGAATCGCTCAGTGGTGTCATCGAAGCCGTAATCCTTATAGAACTCTGGAAAACTATAGTTGTCGAATGTCTCGACTACGGTGCTTGTGTCGTTCTCGTATTTGTAGGCAGTGTCCATGTAGCCACGATCGTGATTGCCAGGCGTTATGTAGACTTTTATGCCTGCGTTCTTAATCTTGTCTAAACGCTCGCGAACATATTGATGGCTCTCAACTTCACCATCTTTTGTTAGATCACCCGCTATGAGTACCATGTCGGGTTTTTCGGTCAACGTCTTTTCTACCAGTAGATCGAACATCTTGGGACCCAGTTCAAGCATGGTCTTGCTGTTTGCAAGGTCGTTTTTCCATTGGTGATTAGTGGGACTGTCGAGTAATGAAGGTGCCATTACATGAGTATCGGCGAATACGAAAATAGTCTTATCGGTATCTGCCGAAGCTGTAAAGTCGGCTAATACCACCATCATTACGAGGGTTAACAGTCTCATGAGAAATCTCATATTTGTAGAATCTCGTTTAGTTTCTCTGAGCCGATTATTTTTTCGACAAACTCACGGAAAACGCCTTCACCGCCTTTCTTGGAGAGGGGTACATTTCCGAGAACCTTGACGTAATCGGGTGCGCTGGCTGGAACACCAGCAAAGCCTACCTGTTTTAAAAGATTAATATCGCCTAGGTCGTCACCAATAAAGGCCACATCCTTTAAAGTAATGTGGAGTTCCTCGCAGAGTGATTGGGCAACGGCCAACTTGTCCTTTGTATTTTGAAAAAGATAATCAACCCGGAGTTTGTTGCTTCTGCGGGCAACAATATGAGTCTCTTCGCCTGTGATGATGCCAACGGGGATGTTCAACCGATGAGCGAAGAGCACACCTGCGCTATCGGAAGTGTTGAACTTCTTCCATTCGTTTCCCGTCTGGTCATAGTACATTCCGCCGTCCGTCCAGACACCATCGATATCAGTCAATATTAACTTAGGTAACATATTATTCAATATCTTTGGGGTATACGATCTCGTTAGCAGGAATGGATCTTTTTAGTTGTTTTCCTACGATTTCATGGAGCTGATCCCATTTATATCCATCGCCAGGACTTAACATGTGCAGATCCTCCTCATGGATGATATCCCCCTTGTTCATATCGTGCAGGGTTGCAATGCTACGCTCCAATTTAACTTTGGCAGATAATACGCTCTTGTCGATATAGATGTCCTCTTCGCCCAGCCAGTGTTCGGTGATGCGGATGTCGCGCACCATGCGGTAGATGCCATCTGGACCTAACGATCCAGCCTGGTCGGTGCCCTTCATGTGCCTATCGATAGTAATATGTTTCTCGATAATCTCTGCACCCATAGCGATAGCAATGGCCGGAGCGGATATGCCGATAGTGTGGTCGGAGAAACCAATCCGATACTGACCATAATTCTTTTTAAGATAGGTGATAGTCCTGAGATTCAGATTGTCGGGCTCCGTAGGATACTGTGATACGCAATGTAGAATTGAAATGTTGGAGTGGTAGCGCGTGATTGTATCAAGGGCCTCGTCAAGTTCCTTTTTCCCCGCCATACCTGTTGAAAGGATAATGGGTATCTTCGTCTCGGCGAGTGCGGACAATAAAGGAATGTTTGTGAGGTCTCTACTGGCAACCTTTAGGTAGTCGGGTGTGAAAAGCTTAAGCAATGACAAACAGCCTTTGGCACAAAGTGTCTCAACAAAGTCCAATCCCTTTTCCTTCGCGTATTTGTATACCTCGAAATGTTCCTCGTCTGATAATTCCAAATAGGCCCTATGCTCGCCGTAGGTACGTCCAAAAGAGTTGGGCGAGTCGTAGATACGGTTCATTTGTGTAGTTGACAACTCTTCGTTTAGATCACGCTTTGTAAGTTTGACGGCATCAATAGGGGCAATCTTAAAACCAAAACTTTCTTCTACAATGGGTCTTCTAGCCAAGTCAACGATGAGTTTGGCAATGTCTACAGATCCATTGTGATTCTGTCCGATTTCTCCGATTATGTAAGTATGTTTCATATGTTTATTTGCTATTCTTTTCGATTTGTAATTTCATCATCTTGTACATGTCCTGATGCTGGTCTAGATAAATGATAAGCTCATTGAGAGTAGGATAAGGGTTGGTGGCGCAGATGTCTTTGTAAATCGCCTGCGCCGTATGGAAATCCTCTTCAGTGTCAATGGTAAGGCGGATGTCGGGATGTGTCAAAATCACCTCCGGAACGCTTAGCCAATGAATATGGAAGTTCTCTGGATGTGTATAGAGATAGCTGGTAAGGTGCTCGTGATAATAATGGTCGCCAGCAGCGTATTCTTTAGCTTTTAAAAGAGCTTCCAGCGTTGTGTATTCGGTCCAGAATCCATAATGGGTTAGAATGGAAGGTGTGTCATTGATGTGGAAGCTGGCATAATCAATAGGCTGTTCTGAAGTATAGACGAACTGTACTAACTCGCGCAAACCATGAAGGTCGAGAAATGGATTGTCAGAACATACACGTATTAGTTGGTTGACCTGATTTTTCTCGGCTGCATCAATAAATCTTTGTAATACATCGTCTTCAGAGCCTCTAAAGCATATTGCTCCCTTCTTTTGAGCGATGGCCTCTATGGGATCGCAATTAGGGTTGGTAGAGGTGGCAATAATAACGCCGGTATTCTCGACTTGTTGTAATTTTTCTATAAGTAGTTCAAGGATGTTCTTCCCGTTGTAGAAGGGAAGAAGAATTTTGTTGGGGAGTCGTGACGAGCCCACCCTTGCCTGAACAAAGAAATATATCATAATCTTGTGCCTATTTTTTCCAGCTGCAAAGGTACAACTATTCCTCGATATATCAAAATAAAAAGAGGGAAATTTAAAAAACATGTAATTTTATGCCAATTTTTGGCACGATTGTCGATAATTCTTTGTACCTTTGCGCCGAAAAACTGCCCACCTCATCCTAAAAGGATGGTTAATACAGACCAAGGAAGGACAGTCTCGGTACTCAGAAGTCGCTGAATGCCAGTGCTATATGAATACTGTACTTGACGAAATGGATTCATTTGTTCACCGCTACAAGGGGGCGGTGTCCCCCTCCTTTGTCTTCTGATGAAACTCTTTATTTATGTTAAATATTGAAGAAATACATTGGTTTCCGATGCGAGTGACATATTCTCGTGAGATGTTGGCAAAGGAATATCTTGACTCGATAGGTGTCGAAAGCTTTATTCCGATGCAATATGTACCTATTAAAGGTAAGCATCCACGCCATCGGGAGCTGAAACCTGCTATAACCAGCTTGATTTTCGTTCATTCCAGTCAGAAGAACATCACAGAGTTGAAGATGACCAAACGTGAACTGACCTCGCTCAGATATATCATGACTCCGGTACTTGATGAGCATAACAATGTGTTGAGAAGAGATATATTAACAGTGCCCGACAAGCAGATGGATAATTTTATCAGAGTGGCATCGGTGAATGATGATCGCATTTTCTACATGGAAAATCTTGATTTTGCCGGTAAACCAGGTCAGCGCGTAAAGGTGGTAGAAGGTGATTTCGCAGGTGTGGAAGGTACCATTAAACGCGTAAAAAAGAATAAGTGTGTGGTTGTGCAGATAGAGAATGTGGCAGCTGTGGCTATTGCTTTCCTGCCTGCCGCTTTCCTGTTGCCATTAGACGAGGAAAATAAGTAGTAAAAATAATATCCAACCCAGTTTATGGAAGAACAAAAGAAAATTGCTTCAGATTCACAGGAGCAAATGACAAATGCTCAAAGAATTTTGGGTGCCCTAAAAAAGCATCGGAAAGAGTTCATGAAATCGCTCCCCATTGCTTTCGTTTTATCATGCCTGTATGTGGTGGGCTTACCTGACTATTATACTGCGCAGGTAACTTTGGTGCCAGAATCGGGTGGTGAGATGAGCTCTATCGCTTCGCTTGCAAGCTCCTTTGGTATCAGTCTTGGAGGAGGCGGAAAAGGTGAAGATGCGATTACACCGACCTTATATCCGGATTTTATGAGTTCAGTAGCCTTTACCACATCGCTTTTCGACATCAAGGTACAAAAAGACAGTGATAATCGTGTGATGACTTATTACGAATATCTGGAATATGAGCAGAAGTCTCCTTGGTGGAGTAAAGCCATAGAGTCGGTTACCAGTATTTTCGGTTCCAAGAAGCAAGAGCGCAAGAAAATGGGAAAGGTGAACCCCTTCCGTTTGACACCAGAACAGAACTCGATGGTGAATACTATCAATAGCAAGATAAAGTGTGATGCGGGGAAAAGATCGGATCTTATCGTTATCAAAGTCACCGATCAAGACCCATTGGTAGTGGCCACTATAGCCGATTCTGTAAAGGAACGTCTTCAGGGCGCTTTGACAGAATATCGTACCAAGAAGGCCCGTCATGACCTGAAGTACATTGAATCTTTGTATAAAGAGGCTAAGGAGAAGTATGAGAAGAGCTGTGTGCTCTATGCTGATTTTACGGACTCCAACCAGGGTATTATGTTGGAATCCGTACGTCTGAAGCAAACTAAGCTGGAAAATGATATGCAGTTGTACTACAACAACTATAACGCCATTTCTACCCAGTTGTTGGCAGCCAAGGCGAAAGTTCAGGAAAAGACTCCTGCGTTTACAACATTGCAGGATGCTACAGTACCTTTAGGTAATGCAGGTCCGATGAGAAAACGAATCGTCTTGTTGTTCCTCCTCTTTGTGTTCCTTTGCCATTCTGCATGGATACTTTATCGGGAGAATGAGCTGAAACTGTTGTTGGGATTGGAGAAAAAGAAGAAATAAGTTAGTGAAGAACGTAGGAAAAACAATGTATGACCTGGCAGAACGGTTGTTTCCGATCTGCCGGAGTATCACTGGTAATGGCTTTCGCCAATCACTGGAAATAATACGCGAGATTCTGCCTGAGATCCAAGTAACAGAGGTTCCTTCTGGTACCCAGGTGTTTGACTGGACTGTGCCGAAGGAGTGGAATATACGTGGCGGATGGATTAAAAGAAAGTCGGGGGAGACAGTCGTTGACTTTAAAGACTCAAACCTTCATGTGATGGGCTATTCATTGCCGGTACATATGACAGTGAGTCGGGAAGAACTGCTGGAGCATGTGTATACAATACCCGAACAGCCAGAATGGATACCCTATGTGACATCATACTATAAGGAACGTTGGGGCTTTTGTATGTCAGACAAACAAAAGCAAACACTGACTGATGATGAATATGAGGTGCTTATCGACAGTACGTTGGAAGACGGCTCATTGACATACGGAGAGTTAGTGCTTCCTGGTGATACTCAGGATGAGATTCTTATAACAACTTACCTCTGTCACCCGTCTATGGCTAATGATGAGTTGTCAGGGCCCTGTGTTCAGACTGAACTGGTGAAATATCTGAAGAGCCTGCCGCAACGTAGATATAGCTATCGCTTTATATGGAATCCGGAAACTATAGGTTCCATTACTTATCTTAGTCGTAATCTGCAGACTTTACAAGAGCATGTGAAGGCAGGTTTTGTGCTGAGTTGTGTAGGTGATAACCGGACGTATTCTATTTTGTCGTCCAAATATTGTGATACGTTGGCTGACCGTGTATTGGAGAATGTGCTGAAGTTCCATTATCCGGAATATAAGCATTATTCTTTCCTTGAGCGAGGCTCTGATGAAAGACAATATGGTTCTGCAGGAGTTGATCTGCCTGTTTGTGGCTTTTGTAGGAGTCTGTATCGGGAATATCCTGAGTATCACACCTCAGCAGACAACATGGATCTGATAAGTCCAGAGGGTTTGCAGGGAGCTTATGAAGTGATGGTAAAAGTGGTTAATGCCCTGGAGAATAATTATTTCTATCAGATGCAGTGTAAGTGTGAACCGCAGTTAGGAAAGCGCGGTTTGTATCCTACAATCAGTAGAAAAGGTGTATATGATTCAGTGCGAGTCATGCAGCATTTTACTGCCTATGCCGACGGAAGAAATGACCTGATTGATATCAGTAACATTTTAAACACCCCAGTTGATGAGCTTATCCCTTTGAAGGACAAGTTGATGGAACATCATTTATTGGCAATTAAGTAAGAATGTCGACAAGGAAAATAGTAACCAATACAATTTATTATGGTGTAGTGCCGAAGTTGACAATGCTGTTGAGCATTGTTATCCTTCCACTAACGACGCCTTTCCTGACGACGTTTGATTATGGTATTTACGGTGTTATATCTTCATATACAAGTTTGTTTGTTTCAATAGCTCCGTTAGGTTTGAACGTACATCTTACAAATAGTTATTTTGAATATCCGCGCCATTACAATCTAGTGTGGGGTAGGCTGCTCATGCTGATGCTCATGTCGTCGTTCCTATTTGGAGTGGTAAACATGGGTATTCTGATGTATACCCTTCCGATGGAGGCTTCGTTGAACAAATTCTCATTATGTCTGTTGGGTACAATGCCCATCTTCCTCTTGGCTAATGGTTTGTTGGCACAGCATCTATTTCCTTTGCGTGAGAATCCGAAACCGTTGGTATTTACCAACTTAGCAGGTTCGGTTTTCGGCATGCTCGTATCCTTCGTGATGATTTATTACTTCCACTTGGGATATTGGGGATTGATTGCTAACGCGGCTGTATCGGTGCTATTCATCTTTGCGGTATTCATAAAATATGTTTGGGTAGACTTTGACATCCGTCCTATTCTTGATCGTAAGTGGCAAAGAATCAAGGAAATGTTACGTATAGCCTTACCGTTGGTGCCTCATACATTGGGTTTTGTTTTGTTGACCAGTTCGGCTCGTATTGTGATGAGTCAGTATCATGTGTCATATGATGAGATAGGTCTTTATAGCCATGGTAGTACTATGGGAGATTATGCCGTCGTTATTACCTCGGCTCTTGTAACTGCTTTAGCACCACAGATCCAGAGAGCATATCGGAGCGGAAATTTCAAAGCATATAGAAAACTATATCTTTTGTGCCAGATGGTGGCTCTTACAACAACATTCCTGATATGTATCTGGATGCCAGAGATCTATTCCTTGCTAATTCGGAACGAGAATCTGGCCCAGTCATGCGACATTGCGAGTCTGTTGTGTTTTGCCAATGTAGTGTTCGCGTTCTATACGTTTATGAGTACACCGGCCTTCATCGAGAAGAATACGATGTATCTTCTGTGGTTGGTATTCGTACCAGGTCTGTTGAACTTTGCATTGTGTTATGCATTCATACCGTTCTATGGATATAGGGTAGCAATATATTCTACTATAATATCGTATTGGAGTCAGATGTTGATCCCGTTTTTCGTGGGTTACTACAAGAAGAATGTGAAGATGTGGTTAGGCAATCTCAAATGGATTATTATTATCTTGGCTGTAATACTTGTCGACCTGTTGTTGGCGAATGCTTGCATGTACACTGCACTTTGGCTGAAGGTACTGCTGGTGTTCTTGACTGGTGGTAGTTTATTATACTTCTATCGGCATTATAGGTTGAACGAGCTGGTTTAGAGTTCTTATATGAGTAAAAAGATGAAAGTTTCCATTGTTGTTCCTGTATACAATGTTGCTCCATATATCGCAGAATGTATTCAGAGTGTCATGCATCAATCTTGGCAAGGGGCATTGGAGTGCATCTTTGTTGATGATTGTGGTACAGACGATAGCATGGCTGTTGTAGAAAAGGAGTTGCAAGAATATCAGGGTGCAATAGATTTTCGGATTCTTCATCATGAGAGAAATCGTGGCCTCTCGGCAGCAAGGAATACAGGTTTGGAAGCCGTGACTGGTGATTATGTGTATTTCCTGGATAGTGATGATGAGATAACGCCCAACTGTATTGAGCTACTTGCTAAACCATTGGAGAAGGAAGCTTTTGACTTGGTAGTAGGTGACTATAGGATAGTAGGCAGCGAAATGTCAAAGCCCCCATTACTTCTTCAGGATGGGAGTTCATTATATGGTAAAGCCGTGTTACATGCATATCGGAAAAGCGAGTGGTATATGCTATCGGTGAATAAGCTATACCGGGTAGGATTCCTAAAATCAAATAGTCTTCATTTCTATGAGGGTATCATTCATGAAGATGAATTGTGGAGTTTCCAGATAGCCTGCTTGGCTCAGTCGTTATCTGTAGTGGGGCATGAAACCTATATATATAAGGTACGTGCGGGGAGTATCACTGTGAAGAAGAATCATAAATACCGCTGTGATTGTATCAATGTTATTTTGAGTGAGATGGATAAGTCTGCAAAGCAATATCATTTGCAGAACGATAAAGACGTATACAATCTTCTGCAGAACTTTCGGATGATAATGATGTACTCTGTTTATTCAGAGGCACCTTCTCTTTTTAAGGAGTTTTATTTGAAGCAGAGTCAGATTGCAACCATTTCCTGGAAAGATTGCTTTATGCGTGATGGTCTGGACATCCGTAAGCAATTACGCGATCTTCATATATTGATGCCATTCAGTCTCGCACTTCCATATTTAAAGTTGCTGTTCTGCTTTTTATAATTGAGAAATGGAAGAGAACCAGATAGTTATATCTAAGTATCTACATTATTTCTGTTACCTTCTTATGATGGAAGTATTCCTCATGGGAAGTGGACAGGATCTCCATGTGACAGGTTTCCTCACGCTGCGCATGGTCAATTTCATTATAGCTATGTTTATTGGCCTCCGTTTTCTCATACTATCTGGTGAGTTCCCGAAGACTGTTCTGTTGTTAGTGGTAGCATTTACACTTCCATTAGTCCTATCTGTAATGGTAGCACATATTGTAGGCTCTGATATGGGGCTTGTCTTCGATGATATAAAGCCGATCCTATATTTTTATATGATCTTCTTTTATTACTATGTATCCTCTTCAGAGAAAATTATCCAACGTGCATTTGATATCCTTCTGTTGGCGGGTAAAATCATGACCGTATTCTATCTGATTTATGTATTGCTGACAGACGTCTTTAATATTATACCTTATGCAGTTGCTTATCAGACACTAGATTCCATGAACTCTTTCATGTTCAGAGGAATTGGTAGTGCAGTGTATTATAAGGGATTCGTCTTTCTCCCTATTGCTGCGGTTGGTTTTTTCAGAGAAAAGAAATATGTATGGCTGTTGTTATCGACATTAGCTATCTATTTCTCTTTTACACGAGGTCTTTATTTGTTATTGGTATTTGGTGTCCTCTTTTTCTATTTGAGGACTCGACATATCGATATCGTGAGGATAGTGGCATTGGTTTTAGTAGGACTTCTATTCTATGTGGCGGCTGAACAATTCGGAATTTTCTCTTTTGAGCAGTCATTTATGGATAACCGTGAGGAGTCTGATTACACCCGAGTAGCTATCATGCATCAAGTGTACGAAGCCATAACTTGGTGGTCAGCCATCATAGGTCATGGTTTCGGCTTTGGTATTGAAGAGCGTTCCTCATACATGGAAATATCCTATCTGGATATTTTTCATAAACAAGGTATTTTCGGCCTTACTGTCTGGATCTTGTTATTGGTTTCTGTCATCAGTTTTGGAAGGTCTGTTTCTCAGAAATATAAGGAAACGGCAGATTTTTGGGTAACGGCAGTATTGATGGTTTATTTGCAATCATTCTTTAATCCATATATAAACAATCCTATGGGTCTCACTGTGATATTGATGGGACTCGTATTCTGTTATCGATTCTCTCATGATGTGCATTTTGCCGATAGTAGTCCTGTACAATGTTGACTTTCACGAGACGAATGTCTATCATACGCTTCTGAGTCACATGGCAGGAGAGAGAATTCTGATTTATGAGAACTCGCCAGAGCCACAGAATAAGTGTTACGAAAGTGAGCAAATCATATATTACCACGACTCTCATAATGGGGGCGTATCTGCTGCCTATAATTATGGAGCAACTGTGGCAAGACAATTAGAAGATGTTAATGCTGTTTTATTGTTGGATGAAGATACTCAGTTTGAGTCTGATTACCTTTCTGTCTTACAGACAGCCTGCCAGGCCAATCCACATATAAACCTGTTTGTACCACAGGTGCTTTATGCTGAAGATAAGCCGTTTTCTCCTATTCACAGGGGAATACATTGGCATCGGGGGACTATGCTCAACGAGGGTATATACAATATGAAGGATTATCTGCCTGTTAATAGTGGGGCATGTATTCGTTTGTCAGCCTTTGAAAAAGTTGGAGGATACAATAAGGATATCCGTTTAGATTTTGCAGATTTTGATTTTTTCTCTCGAATGTCCGCTCTATACGACACCTTTTATCGTGTAGGTAGTATAGCTCGTCAGTCTTTTTCTAATGAGGAGACGCGGGCTGACATCTTGTTTAGAAGATATCAGTTCTATATAGAGGGTGCACGGATAGCACGTCGGAATCCGCTGATTCGTAAGATGGTGAATATAGAAGTCATGCGCCATACGTTGGCGTTGACAGTCCGGACCCGTAGATTTATGTTTATTAATTATTTGATTCAGAATTATTGATGATATCTGTATGTCTTGCTACATATAATGGTCAGCGCTTCATCAAACGACAGATAACCTCTATACTCAGCCAGATTGGCGAAGAAGATGAGGTGGTTGTTTCTGATGACGGTTCTACAGATGATACTTTGACAATTCTAAGAGATCTGAATGACTCAAGAATTCGTATCATTGATGGTGCCCATCGCCATTCTCCCACTTGGAATTTTGAGAAAGCTTTAGAGGGGGCACGAGGCGAGTATATCTTCCTGTCAGATCAGGATGATGTGTGGATGCCGGAAAAGGTTTCTGTTACAATGAAGTATCTCCAGCAGTATGATTGTGTTGTCAGTGATAATGTGATAGTAGATGCCGAAGGTAGTGTGATTGCTGATTCTTTTTATGCTATTAATAAAACCCGCCCAGGGAAGTATTACAATCTTCTGATTAAAAACGGCTATTTAGGTTGTTGTATGGCATTCCGTCGTTGTGTACTTGAGTCAGCACTTCCGTTTCCGTCAGATGCTCCCGATCACGACGGATGGATAGGAAATGTTGCGGCATTTAAGTATTCGGTATGCTTTATTCCTGATAAACTGATACATTATAGTCGTCATGGCGGCAATGCTTCCACGACCTCTGACCCCAGTGCTTTTTCTTTTTGGCAGAAGTTATACTTCCGCTGGAGTGTTATACTTAATCTGTTTCATATCATCAAATTATGAAGAAAGGATTAGTGTCGGTAATTATACCTTGTTATAATCAAGGTTGCTATTTGTCTGAGGCCTTGGATAGCGTGATGCGCCAAACCTATCCAAACTGGGAATGTATTATTATCAACGATGGCTCTAAGGATCAAACGGATGCTGTCGCTAAAGAATACTGTCAGAAGGATAGCCGTATCAGATATATTTCTCAGGAGAATTCGGGAGTTATAGCTGCCAGAAATCGTGCAGTTAGTGAGTCATCTGGAGAGTTTATACTTCCTTTGGATGCCGACGATTATATATCAACTCATTATTTGGAAAAGGCAGTTCATGTAATGCAATCGGATTCCTCTTGTAAGATCGTATATGGTAAAGGTTGGTTGACGGGTGAGAAAAATGAGCCTTTTATATTACCGCCTTTTTCTATAGAGGGTCTTTTAAGGGATAATTGTATCTATAACTCCTCCATGTTCCGTCGTCAGGATTTTGATACTGTTGGCGGTTATAATCCCAATATGAAGGATGGTTATGAAGATTGGAATCTATGGCTCTCTTTATTGGAGAGTGGAGGTCGTGTTCATAAATTAGGCGAAATAGTTTATTACTATAGAATCCTATCTCATTCAAGAACGTCAGGTGCGGATCGGAATGAAATGAAACTAAGACTTCAGATAATGGAAAACCATAAGGAGCTTTATTTAAAGCATTATAATGGACAATACGACAGACTTCTGATCTTAAGTCCGTCAAGAATATGGTTTAAGATGGTTTCTGCAATCTGCAAGTTAAGAAAGTCAATTAGAAAATAATTAAGAATTAAATGCTATACATATCTTTGTTTGTGCCATTGTTGCTGTCAGTCGGCTTGGCCATGTACATTATTCCGCGTATTCTGGTGGTAAGTACGAAGAAGAATCTGAATCTCCCACCTCGTCATACAGATAAGGGGCGTCGGCCTGTTCCTCGTTTGGGAGGCGTATCGTTGTTCCCGATTCTGGTGATTTGTGTGGGTGTTGCGGTTGTATCCTGTCTAATGCAGGATTGGCATGTGCTTCTGCTTGAAGAGAATGATTCCACCTTTGTACAATATATGTTCGCTATAGCTGGACTGACGACGATGTATCTTTTAGGTGTTATGGACGACCTTATTGGGGTGTCTTTGTCGTGGAAACTAATCATTGAGTTTCTGGCAGCCTTGTTGATACCGTTGTCTGGTCTTTGGCTTGACCAAATGCATGGATTGTTAGGCATTTATGAACTCCCATATATGTTGGGTATGCCGTTTACCGTCTTGACGGTTATATTTATTTCAAACACGATCCCCATGTTGGATGATGTCGATGGTTTGGCATCAGGTATGGCGATGATGGCATTCTCAGTTTTGGGTGTCTTGGCAATTATTGCCAATCAACCATTCCTACTGATGATATGTGCAGCGATGGTAGGTATGCTCTTACCATTTTTCTTCCGTAATATGATGGGGTGGCGAATAGGCTGGCGTAATATCTATCTTGGAGGTACGGGCGGTCTTACTATTGGCTATATGCTGAGTTTCGTGGTAATAGCCTTGAGTCGCCAGGGTGGTTATACCTTGCCCGATGGTGTTATTATGATATGCTTCGGTACGCTGTTGATTCCGATGTTTGATGTATTACGTGTTGCAGTGATGCGTACTGTTAACCATGTGAGTGTGTTTACACGTGACAATAACCATATACATCATCGACTAATGATGGGTGGCATGGGGCCTGTAGGGGTCCTGGTAACGATTATTGCCGTTACGGTATTCTTTATCCTTCTAAATGTCGTAGGCGTATGGATGGATTGGAACCTGTCTATCCTGTTAGTAAGTAATGTGGCATTATGGCTTGTATTGCAGGTAGTGATTAGTTATTACAAGAACAAGAATGTTTCTGAAGAAAAACAAGAAAAAGAATGGATAATATAATGATTATGGCTTTCTCGATAGCAGTACCATTTCTGCTGTCAGCAGTTCTGGGATGGTTGTTCATTCCGAGGGTATTGATATTAAGTCATCGTAGGCGGTTGTATGATATACCCGATGACCGTAAGATGCATGACCGTCCAGTCCCTCGTTTAGGAGGAATCACGTTCTTGCCTATTCTACTCATCTGTATCTGTCTGACCATTGGATTCTGGGTGATGTTAGGTGTTCCGTATGTAACTGATCGCCTCAATCTTATGATTATCCGTTTCTGTCTGCTCTTTGTCGGTATGATGATGCTGTTTTTGGTTGGTGTCGTCGATGATCTGATAGGTGTCACATACAAAGCAAAGTTCATGGTACAGATAGCTTGTGCTTTCTTGTTCCCGCTTTCTGGCATGTGGATTCATGATCTGTCTGGATTATTCTGGATACATGAGATTCCTGCATGTGTTGGTATACCCTTGACCGTTTTTGTTGTTGTATATGTGATAAATGGTATTAATCTCATTGATGGTATTGATGGCCTAGCTGCTGGTATCTGTGGTATATCCCTGCTTACTTTAGGTATTGCAGCTGCGGTTATGGCTCAGCATTTCTTTCTGCTCTTTGCTTTTGGCATGTTTGGTATTTTAGTTCCTTTCTGGATATATAATGTCTTCGGTAATGTACAGAAGAGCCATAAAATATTCATGGGCGATACGGGTAGCCTTACTTTGGGTTATCTTGTGAGTTTCCTGCTAATATATATGGCTGGAGAATCAGGAAAAACTTTCCCATCTGAGATGCTTATTATTGGCTTATCAACAGTACTTCTTCCGATGTTTGATATTGTCAGAGTGGTTATAGCACGTATGAAAAACCATCGCAACCCCTTCCTGCCGGATAAAAACCATATTCATCACAAACTGCTTCGTACAGGACTAAGTGCCCGTTGGGTCATGGCAGTTCTGGTTATGGTGTCATTACTTATCGTCCTTGTGACTATATTAGGTGTAGATTTGCATTTGGGGGCAACATTGATCTTCCTTGTTGATCTGGGAGTTTGGTTGATATTTGATTATACAGCAAACTACTTTATTCATAAGAATCATCGAAAAAAGTATGAGTAAAGCCATGTTGATAGACCGGCAGCTGGCTCCATTGTGCTTTATGCCCGATGGTAGTCTGGTGTGTTATCAGTATGGTGATATTCTTTTGTTTCGTGACGGAACTCTTCAGAAACGGCTTTCGCTGTTCTCTGGTCTGAAAGAACGATTGTTGGGACGTTCCAGATTGTTGTATAGATTGCTACGCCTTGGGGTTCGTGCTGCTTTAGCCATTGATGAACAGCACGTCCTTATTTCAGTTGGTCATCGGCTTTTTGAATTGAATACGGAGACAGGTGACCTTTCTGAAGGCTGTTCATGTGATGAGAATGTACGTCCTTTGCTCTTTACTGGAGTTCAGGGAATCACTAGCTTCGATGATGCAATTCTTTATGGGGGCTATTTCTTAAATAGAGAGATGTGCCCTATGCATATATATCAGCGCTTAGGTGTTGATCAGTGGGAGAGAGTATATACCTTCCCACAGGGAACGATCAATCATATTCATCAGATAGTACCAGATCCTTATCGTGATTGTCTTTGGGTGTTTACTGGCGATTTTGATGAGGCATCGGCCATCTGGAAGATTACTGATCATTTCAGGTCTGTTGAACGGGTAGTTTGTAATGACCAGAAATATAGAGCTTGTGTTGTTCATGCCCTGCCCGAAGGATTGCTTTATGCAACAGATGCTCCATATGCCGATGATTATATCTATTTATTTCATCCGGATACTTTAGAGGTGGAGGAACTGACTCCCATTTCTGGTAGTTGTATCTATGGCTGCCGATGGAAGGATCAATATGTGTTCTCTACAACGGTAGAGGGTGATGGACGCCATCTCACGCCCTGGCAGTTCTGTTTTTCCAGAGAACTCGGAGCTGGTATCAAGGACAATAGCACTCATCTCTATGTTGGGCATCCGAAAACAGGTTTCAAGGAAATCTATCAGGAAGAGAAAGATAGATGGCCTTTTTATACTTTCCAGTTTGGGGTGTTTAAATTCCCTTATGGTGATAATCGTAGCGATACTCTTTATTTCCATCCGGTGGCAACTAAAACCAACGACTTGAGTTTGATGGCTTATCGTGAATAATTATTTTAAATATGTCAATATATAAAGATAAAACCCTCTTGATAACGGGAGGTACAGGTTCTTTTGGAAACTCTGTATTGAATCGATTCCTTACTACGGATATTGGAGAAATACGCATCTTTAGCCGTGACGAGAAGAAACAAGACGATATGCGTCATGTTTATCAGGCGCGGTTCCCTGAAGTTGCGCATAAATTAAAGTTTTTCATTGGTGACGTGCGTGACCTACAGTCTTGTAGGAATGCTATGCCGGGTGTAAATTACATCTTTCACGCGGCAGCTCTGAAACAGGTTCCTTCGTGTGAGTTTTTTCCAATGGAGGCAGTAAAGACCAATGTAGTAGGAACAGACAATGTTCTGACAGCTGCTATTGAGGCAGGAGTTGAGGCTGTCATCTGTCTTTCTACCGACAAGGCTGCATATCCTATAAATGCGATGGGAATAACGAAAGCTATCGAGGAGAAAATTGCAGTAGCTAAGTCGCGCTATTCAGGCAAGACCAAGATTTGTTGTACCCGTTATGGCAATGTTATGTGTTCTCGCGGTTCAGTGATTCCTCTTTGGATAGACCAGATCCGTCAAGGACATCCTATTACAGTGACGGAACCTCGGATGACGCGTTTCATCATGTCGTTGGAAGAGGCTGTTGATTTGGTGCTCTTTGCCTTTGAGAATGGTCAGAACGGAGATATCCTCGTCCAGAAAGCACCAGCTTGTACTATTCAGACGCAGGCCGAAGCTGTATGTGAACTTTTTGGTGGTAAGAAAGAAGATATAAAGATTATAGGTATTCGTCATGGTGAGAAGATGTATGAAACACTTCTGACTAATGAGGAGTGTGCCAAGGCAGAAGATTTAGGTAACTTCTATCGAGTTCCTGCTGATAACCGCACACTTAACTACGACAAGTATTTTACAGAGGGTGATAGTAGTCGTGTAGAGATGAAGGAGTTCAATAGCGAGAATGCAAAACAATTGACGCTTGAAGAGACCATCGAGAAGATTGCTGCTCTGGATTATATTCGTCGTGAACTACAAGATAAAGGAACAAAATAGGATGAGGATTCTTGTGACAGGTGCTCGTGGGTTCGTAGGCAAGAACTTATGTGAGGCACTGAAGAATATACGGGATGGAAAAGACCGCACACGGTCTGAGTTGAAGATTGAGGAGATCTATGAGTATGATATTGATTCCTCATATGACCAACTTCAGGAATGGTGCCAGAAAGCCGACTTCGTTTTCAACCTCGCAGGTGTAAACCGTCCTAAGGAACAGAGTGAGTTCATGGAAGGCAATTTTGGTTTCGCCTCAGTGTTGCTTGATACCTTGAAGAAGTTAGGTAACAAGTGCGCTGTAATGCTTTCCTCTTCTCAACAAGCTTCTTTAACTGGACGTTTCGGGAATTCTGAATATGGTCGCAGCAAGAAAGCTGGCGAGGATCTGTTCCTTGCCTATCAGAATGAAACGGGGGCAAAGGTGCTAGTATATCGTTTCCCGAATTTGTTTGGTAAATGGTGTCGTCCCAATTATAATTCAGCAGTAGCAACTTTCTGCAATAATATTGCGAATGATCTGCCAATACAGGTCAATGACCCAAGCGTGGAGTTGGAACTGCTATATATTGATGACTTGGTGGCAGAGATGCTTGATGCATTGCAAGGCAAGGAACACCATTGTGAGTTTAATGGTCTTGATGTACTTCCGAAGGATGATGGCAGGTATTGTTATTGTCCTATTACCCATCAAGTAACATTAGGTAAGATTGTAGAACTGATTCGTTCATTTGCTGACCAGCCCAAAACTCTCACAGTACCAGAGATTCCGGATGGTAGTTTTGCCAAGAAACTATATTCAACCTATCTTAGTTATCTGCCCAAGGAAAAGGTTGCTTTCCCGTTGAAGATGAATGTAGACGATAGAGGCTCCTTTACAGAACTGATACATACACTTAAGAATGGTCAGGTCAGCATCAATATTTCCAAACCAGGTATTACCAAAGGTCAGCATTGGCACAATACCAAGTGGGAATTTTTTATTGTCGTTGCAGGTCATGGTCTGATTCAGGAACGCAAGATTGGCACTGACGAGATTATTGAGTTCGAAGTCTCAGGTGATAAGATAGAAGCCGTACACATGCTTCCGGGATATACACATAACATCATCAATCTGTCAGAAACGGAGAATTTGGTTACGGTGATGTATTGCAATGAGGTCTTTGATCCCAGTCATCCCGATACATTCTTTGAAACAGTCTGAGTATGAAGAGGGTACTTATCTGTACAAACCACTTCTATCCAGAGACTTTCAGATGCAATGATGTTGCATTTGAATTGGTGCGTCGTGGTTACGATGTCACAGTACTGACGGCAATACCCGACTATCCGGGAGGAAAGTTTTTTGAAGGCTATGGCTTCTTTCGGAAACGTAAGGAGACAGTTAATGGTGTCAAAGTAATCCGGGCCTTTATCATTCCGAGAGGTAATGGAGGTGTTGTTAGGCTATTTCTTAATTACCTTAGCTATTTTATATCTTCATTATTGGTAAGTCTTCGTCTTGGCCTTTTCGGGAACTTTGACAGGGTCATAATCCATGAGACTTCTCCTGTCATGATTGGTGTGCCAGCAGTTGTTGTAAAGAAACTACAAAAGGCTCCGCTCTATTTCTGGGTACTCGATCTTTGGCCAGAAAGTCTACAGGCTGCTGGAGGAGTAAATAATCCTTGGGTACTTGGTTTCTTCCGTCGCATGACGACGTGGATTTATCGCCACTCTGATAAGATATTGATGAGCTCTAAGGGTTTTGAATCATCAATTTTAGAGAAGGGCGACTATGCCGACAAACTGATTTATTTCCCTAATTGGGCTGATAAGGCTTTGGAAGGTCATAGTAATTATAAGCTTCCCTCATTGCCTGATGGCTTTATCGCTATGTTTGCTGGGAATATGGGTGAGGCTCAAGACTTCGACCATATCATGTCTGCAGCACTGATGTTGAAAGATAACCATCATATCCACTTTGTCTTTGTTGGTGATGGACGAAAACGTGTTTGGGTGGAATCTTTCTGTGAGGAACATGGCTTGAAGGCAACAGTTCATTGGGTAGGACGTCACCCTGTTGAGACAATGCCATCTTTCTTTGAAAAGGCAGATGTCATGCTGATGACTCTGAAGGATGTCAATATCTTCAATCTTACAGCTCCTGCTAAACTTCAGGCTTATATGTCGGCTTCCAAACCTATCTTAGCCATGATGAATGGTGAGGGACCTCGTATTGTTGCTGAGGCCCAGTGTGGTAGGTGTGTACCTGCTGCTGATGCCGAGGGTTTGGCTAAGGCTCTATTGGAGATGGCTCAGATGGATAAGTCAGAACTCATAGAAATGGGACGTCGAGGGAAGGTTTATCAACAGACTCATTTCGATCTGGACCAGTCCATCAATCATCTGATAGATATTATTGCGTGACATACACAAGGTACAATAAAAAAGCCAGCTCTTCGGGGCTGGCTTTTTTGTTTGGGGATAGTTTATTTTCCAGAACAGAACTCATCATAGTCTGTAAAGACACGACTTACCAAACGACGTCGTTTGGTATTGAAGTTTGGCGATATGAGATTGTGACGGGAATCATACCAAGAGGTGTGAATACCAGCTAGATATAACAGCAGATGGGGAAGATCATCAGTCATGAATGGACGATCCAAGGCTGTGTTGATCTCCTTAACAATTTCAGGATGATTCTGCTGATACAGAGGAGACGTATAAATGATAAATGGAATGTCAAATTGACAACGCAAACACTCTATGCCAGCTTTTCTCTCTATCATGTCCCAATCACCTGAACGTCCTATATGAGGACGGAAATCATTGCATTCTTCACCATGGTCGGAGAAGTAGATGACAATAGCGTCCTGATTCTGATAATGACTGATAATGGTAGATACCACATAGTCATTGTATAGTGTCGCGTTGTCGTATTCTGAGACTTCTCGTTTCTGACTATTGGTTAAGTCCTTTCTGTCATCATAGTCTTTCTCTGTGAAACGGGCATATTTCTGTGTGTATCTGTCCTTATAGGATACATGCTGTCCCAAAAGATGGAAGATAGTTAGATTGTATGGCTTGAACCCTTCTTTCTTGTGCTTCTCGAAATACTCCTGTACCATCTCTTCGTCGAACTGATTTAAGGAATGGTTACGTTCATTAAAGATGTAAGGCTCAATGCCTGGGTGATAAAAGAAACCAGCTCCAGTTGCATTCTCACGATCCTTTTCTGACTCTTTGACAAACTGATTGCTATAGAATGCAACGTGATAACCTGCTTGTTTAAATAATGTTGGGAATAGGGGCGTGTCGCACCAACGAATCGAGTCTTTGATACAAGCCATCGATAAGAACAACTTAAAGGCCTCACTTGTGCCGTGACGCGTTGTAATAACATCAGTAAACACCGACAGATTGCCTGTCTGTCGCAATTTCTCCAGATTTGGATTGGTAGTCTTGTTATATCCGTAAAGGGAAGAATGGCGTTTGATGAATGACTCGCCGATGATAATTACGACATTTGGACTGGTATAGGAACAACTGTCGACAGCCATAATCTCCTGATTTTGGGCACAGATATCCAAGTCGGCCTTCTCTACGTCATATTGTTGAACAGACAAATGTAACTTCCAAAGCATGTTTCTCATGATAAGCGTATTATAGTCGTTGGCATTATCATGGGTAGAGTCGAAATTCTGGAAACAGAAGAAGATGCCATTGTATATAAATAGGGCTGCTATTGGCATGGAAACATACCATGGCATGGAGATACTACGTTGGCGAGACCATTTGATAGCAAAGTACTCTGTCACCATAAGAAGGATATAACCCATCACCAGCAGACCACATTCTGAGGTAAAGAGATAAGTCTCTAAGAATTCAGAAGACTCTCTGGTGTTTGTCTCATGAATGAGTTGGAAGGTGAAGGCATCCCATCTAAGGTTGAAGAAGATATATAAGAAGATATTGCTAATGGAGAAACCATAGCAAAGAAGATGCAAGAGTGTATGTGTTGCGATATATAATGCTTGATGAATCTTCTGAAACCATCCGGCAATTTTACATACGATGAGGGATAGCGACAGATAGAAGACAAGATTATATGCCAATAATACACCATAAGGCATACGTCCTTGACTGGTGTCAATCCATAATGAATCTGGGATGATTAACAATATGGAGTAGACCAGCGCAAAGACGATGTCTCTCGATGTGAATAGTAATTTCATTCTTTAGCGGATAAACAGAAGTTCACGGTATTTGGGTAGTGACCATAGGCCGTCTTCTACTATCATTTCCAGATGATCGATTTCGTAACGGATGGCATCCATCTTCGGACAAACCGTGTCGTGATAGGTGATGGCGCGTTCGTGAATGTTATAGATACGATTGGCTATACGACGAGCATCCGTCAGATCTTCAACCAGTTGTTCTATACGCTCAGTACGTTCAGCAATTTCTTGAATGAGTTTGAGGTTACGGGCAGAGAGACGGTTAGCCTGCTCGGTGGGGAATACATCTTTCATGCCCTGAACGTTCTTGATAAGCTGTGACTGGTAGTGTGTAGCAACGGGGATGATGTGATTCATCGAAAGGTCACCCATCACACGGGCCTCTATTTGTACTGTCTTCACGTAGGTTTCCCATTTTACCTCGTTACGGGCCTCAAGCTCCTTGCGGTTCATTACCTTTGTAGACTCAAACATCTGAATGCTTGACTTATCGAGGTAGTGTTCGAAGATCTTCGGGCACGATTTCTCGACATCGAGTCCACGGCTTGCTGCCTCCTTGACCCACTCGTCGCTATAGCCATTCCCATCGAAGCGGACAGGTTTGCAGGTTTTGATGTCCTCGCGAAGTACATCCACGATGGCAGACAATTTGCTTTCACCCTTCTTAATGCGATCGCTTACACGTTTCTTAAATAAGTTCAGGGCTTCGGCCACTGCTGAATTCAGAGCAATCATAGCAGAAGCGCAGTTGGCAGAGGAACCTGGCGCACGGAATTCGAAACGATTACCTGTAAAGGCAAAGGGCGACGTACGGTTACGATCGGTATTGTCGATAATCAGATCAGGAATCTGGGGAATGTCAATCTCCATACCCTGTTTACCTTTCAGTGTGAAGAGATCCTCTTTGTCAGAGAGTTCAATATGATCGAGCAATTCTGTGAGCTGTTTGCCAAGGAAACTGCTGATGATGGCAGGAGGTGCTTCGTTGCCACCCAGACGGTGGGCGTTGGTAGCACTCATAATACTTGCTTTCAGCAGTCCATTATGCTTATAGACACCCATCAGCGTTTCTACGATAAAGGTCACGAAGCGCAGATTCTCCTCAGGTGTCTTGCCTGGGGCATGTAGTAAAACACCATTGTCAGCTGTCATACTCCAGTTGTTATGCTTACCAGAACCATTGATGCCATCAAAGGGCTTTTCATGCAGCAATACTCGGAACCCATGATTACGGGCCACGCGCTTCATCAGCGACATGAGTAGCATGTTATGGTCTACTGCCAGATTGCATTCCTCGAATATCGGAGCGAGCTCGAACTGATTGGGAGCCACCTCATTATGACGTGTTTTGCAGGGAATGGCGAGTTCCAGAGCCTGAATTTCCAGATCCTTCATAAAGGCCTGTACGCGATCGGGGATGGTTCCAAAGTAGTGATCGTCCATTTGCTGGTTCTTCGCACTTTCGTGGCCCATCAGCGTACGACCTGTCATTACCAAGTCAGGACGGGCAGAGTAGAGACCTTCGTCAACGAGGAAATACTCTTGTTCCCAACCTAAGTTCACCTGCACTTTCTTCACGTCATCGTAGAAGAACTGACACACATCCGTGGCAGACTTGCTTAAAGCATGGAGCGAACGGAGTAGGGGAGCCTTATAGTCGAGTGCTTCACCAGTATAAGAGATAAATATGGTGGGGATACAAAGCGTATCGTCAATGATAAACACGGGCGAAGTGGGATCCCAGGCTGAATAACCACGAGCCTCGAAGGTGTTACGTATACCTCCGTTGGGGAATGATGAGGCATCAGGCTCCTGCTGAACGAGCAGCTTTCCACTGAAGTTTTCCACCATTCCACCCTTGCCATCGTGTTCTACGAAGGCATCGTGCTTCTCTGCAGTTCCTTCTGTCAGAGGCTGGAACCAGTGTGTATAGTGAGTGGCACCCATTTCTTGAGCCCATTGCTTCATACCAGCAGCTACAGCATCAGCGATACTGCGATCCAGACGGGCACCATTGTCGATGACGTCGATAAGCTTGTTGTACACATCAGCAGGCAGGTATTTGTACATCTTCTGACGATTGAACACATACTTGCCGAAGTATTCTGAGGGACGCTCTGAGGGTGCCTTAACTTCTAATGCCTTCTTCTTGAAGGCTTCCTCTACAACTTTAAATCTAAGTAGGTTTGACATATACTATGGTTGTTTCTTAGTCAATGAATCTGTTTGTAATATCTGTATATTCGTCGATACGACGATCTCTTAAGAATGGCCACCAACGACGAACCTGTTCTGAACGCTCAATGTCCATCTCCACGATGATGCTTTCTTCCTCATCAGTAGAAGCTTCGTAGATGATTTCGCCCTGAGGACCAGCCACGAACGAGGTGCCCCAGAACTGGATGCCATTCGTCTGCCCAGAGGGATCGGGTTCGAAACCTACGCGATTAACTGTCACAACAGGAATGCCGTTAGCCACTGCATGTCCTCGTTGTACAGTCTGCCAAGCCATGCGTTGGCGTTGTTGCTCCTCAGGTGTGTCGCTGCTCTCGTAGCCAATGGCTGTGGGGTAAATCAGCAAATCGGCTCCCTGAAGTGCCATCAGACGGGCTGCCTCTGGATACCACTGATCCCAACATACCAGTACTCCAAGTCTGCCTACTGAGGTCTGGATGGGATGGAAACCGAGATCTCCAGGTGTAAAGTAGAACTTCTCGTAATAGGCTGGATCATCAGGGATGTGCATCTTACGATAGGTACCTGCGATAGAGCCGTCTTTCTCCATAACAACAGCTGTGTTATGATAGAGACCTGGAGCCCGTTTCTCGAAGAGCGAGGTAACGATGACCACACCAAATTGCTTTGCCAGCTCGCCATAGAACTTCGTTGAGGGGCCGGGGATGGGCTCTGCGAGGTCGAAATTGTCAACATTCTCCGTTTGACAGAAATAGAGCGAGTTGTGTAACTCCTGTAGTACGATGAGTTCTGCGCCTCGCTTGGCGAGGTCACTGATGCCTTCAGCCAGACGAAGCAGATTATCCTTCGTGTCTGCTGTGTTGTGTTGTTGCAGGAATCCTATCTTCAGTTCTTTCATCTCTATATACTTTATTCTAAATTCGAGGATATTGCATAGTGCAGCAATGGAGCGAGCCATGCTGCTTGATGATACTTCTACAATCGATGCCAACGATCTCCCTTCCAGGGAAAGTCTCGCCAATCACACGCATAGCCTCAGCATCGAGGTCCGTCTGATCGTAGGTTGGCACAAGTACTGCACCATTAATGACGAGGAAGTTAGCATAGGTGGCAGGAAGTCTCTCGCCTTCGAAAATGATAGCCTTTGGCATAGGCAACTTCATCAGTCGATAAGGTTTGCCATCTAAGGTTCTGAATGACTTCAGTTGCTCTTCCATTAGTCTAAGCTCCTCATGTTGCTCGTCATCAGGTTCGCCAGCTCCCATATATAATAAGGTGTCGTCTGGACAAATGCGCACCAGTGTGTCGATATGTCCGTCTGTATCGTCGCCCACGAGGTTGCCATGATCAATCCAGAGAATGCGCTCTGCATGGAGCTCTTGCTTCAGGCGTTCCTCAATCTGCGCCTTGGTCATAGGCTGATTACGATGGGGCGCCAGCAGACAGCCTGTAGTGGTAAAGATAGTTCCCTTGCCATCGCTTTCGATGGAGCCGCCTTCGAGCACAAAATCGAGGCAATCCACGTATTCGCCTTTAACCTTTCCCTCGTCGTAGATTCTGCGATTAATGGCATTATCGAGTTCTGCAGCGAACTTCTCGCCCCAGCCGTTGAACTTGAAGTCAAGCAATCTGGTGTGGCCTTCATCATCTACGAGCGTGATGAAGCCATGATCGCGAGCCCAAGTGTCGTTCGACGGCTCACCAACAATCAATAACTCCTCGCGCTTCCTGATTTCACGAGCCATCTCCTCATATGTGGCTGTGATCTCATCCAGCATTGGGGCCCAGTCAGTCCGAGCATGCGGCCATGTAAGCTGCACACCCCATTGTGGTTCCCATTCTGCTGGTAATCGCCACTTCCGAGTAACGTTTTCTATGCCTAAGCTCATATTTTGGCTGCAAAAATACAAAAAAATATGCATTATGCATTATGAATTATTAATTATTTGTATCTTTGCCCAAAATATTTCGCATGTTGGAGTTTAAGGATGCTACAATCAAGGTTGGCGAGCGAGTGCTGGTAGAGCGTCTTTCGCTGATAGCCAAGGATGGCGAGCTGACCTGTGTTACAGGGCCTGAGGGTTCTGGTAAGACCACGTTACTTCGCACGCTGATGGGCTTTCTGCCTGTAAATGAGGGCTTTGTGAGTGTCGATGGCGAATTGCTCACTATCCATTCTGCTCATGCTTTCCGTAAGATGATGGTCTATCTGCCCCAGCAAATGCAACTTTTGGCCCATCAACTCAGAGAGCCAGAGCCTTTGGAGCCTGAAGCTGAGGAGTATGTCGTGTGGAATGGCGTATTGCCTTCTGTTATCAAACAAGTGGCTCCAGAACCTCTGAATGCAGAGGAAATCATGATGCTGGCTGAGAAAACACTAAGCGAGGCCAATGGCAAGTCTATCGTGATAGCTGATGAACCAACATCCCTGCTTTCGCCAGAGCTGACGATGCGCATGATTCAGTTGCTTCGCCAGCAGGCTGAGATGGGTAAAACGGTGCTTGTGGCTAGCAGGAAACCTCAGGTAGTTGATTATGCAGACAAAGTGATAAGATTAGAAACAAGATAAAACTATGGATACAAGACTCATTTTACATACCTTTCTCGCTCTCCTGCTGTTGCTGATTCCTGCAGGAGCACTTTATCTTTTGGAGCGCAAGAAACTCCCAAGATTTGGCTTCGTTGTGGCCCGAATGGTGGTTCAGTTATTGGTGCTTTGCCTTCTGGTTTGGGTGCTCATTAAGGTCGATAGTGCTTGGTTATCAGTGCTTTGGCTCGTGGCGATGGCCCTTGGAGGCTCGTGGCTGGTGCTGAAACGCTGCGAGGTGAAGGGTAGGGCCATGATGCCAGCAGTAGCCATTAGTTTGTTCATTGGCGTCTTTCTGGTAGGTATGTGGTTACTTGGTGTTGTTTTGCCCGTTAGTGCTTTCGATGCACGATGGTTCGTACCAGTTATGGCGCTCTTGATGGGTCATTCCATTTCGATGCTCATTCGTGGACTTAGCACGTATCTTTCTGCTCTTCAGGAGGATAGAGAGCAATATGAGTTCCTTCGTGGCAACGGACTTACTCACTTCAAGGCTCTCCAGCCCTTTATGCGAAGGGCTTTGCTGGCTGTTCTTCAGCCCACGATGGCTAATCTCTCCGTGCTCGCCCTTACATCGATGCCCTTGCTACTGGTGGGCTTGTTCCTAGGTGGTCTTACACCCGTCAACGCCTTCGCCCTGATGCTCTTTATGGTGATAGGGTGTGTCTCTGTTTCAGTACTTGTTTTAGGACTCACAATTCTATTGGCGGATAAGCTTGGACTTTCCTCGGAGTAAACCTGGACTTTCCTCGGAGCAAAGTCGGACTTTCCTCGGAGCAAAGTCGGACTTTCCTCGGAGCAAAGTCGGACTTTCCTCGGAGCAAAGTCGGACTTTCCTCGGAGGAAACTATTTGCCTACGATTATGAACATAAGAAGAAACATAGTGATAATGCTAGCCCTGATGCTGACAATCTCGTCTTGTCAGGGGCAAGTGAGTGTAAAATACGAGTTGCCAGCAAAGCTGAAGGATCGTCCAGAGCGGATTCTCCAGCGAGTGGGCTATACTACGTCGTACAACGAACAAACCAAAACACCCAACTGGGTGGCTTGGCATTTAACGAAAGCCCATACCTATGGCAAGAATCAGCGTAAACAGGAGGTGTTTACGGAGGATGAAGACATCGCCAAAAGTCTTCGCGCTACGAATATGGACTACTATAATTCGCGTTACGACAGAGGCCACATGTGCCCTGCTGGCGATAATAAATGGGATAAGGAGGCTATGCGTCAATCATTCCTTTTCACGAATATCTGCCCACAGAATCATGGGTTGAATAAGTATGAATGGAACGATTTGGAGATACTCTGTCGCGATTGGGCAAGGAAATATGGTGCAATCGACATCGTCTGCGGCCCAATTTACGAACGCAATTCTGCGCCTAAGACCATCGGAAAAGGCAAGGTTCGCGTGCCGGAGGCTTTCTTCAAAGTAGTGCTTTGTCGCCAAGGCAAGGCGAAGGCCATAGGTTTTATCTATCGCAACGAGGGTGTGAAGCAACTTATGTCGGAGGCTGTGCGTTCCGTCGACGAGATAGAACGTCTTACGGGCATCGACTTTTTCCCTTCGCTCGACGACCAGACGGAGGCTAGGGTGGAGGCTTATTCGAATTTGAGCGATTGGTAAAAAGTTAAAAACTCTAAATTCTCAATTCCCAATTCCCAACTTTCAACAGAAAAGTTGTACCTTTGCCGCGTGAAAATAAAAGAAGTGCTGAGCGCCCTTGAA
This sequence comes from uncultured Prevotella sp., assembly GCA_902798285.1. Lineage (GTDB taxonomy): Bacteria > Bacteroidota > Bacteroidia > Bacteroidales > Bacteroidaceae > Prevotella. Next base: position 94,070 of record CADBVZ010000009.1, read on the forward strand.
CGTTTCGCGCCTCTGCCCTTGCAGGAAAGCTGGGATAATGCTGGCTTGCAGGTTGGACTGACAGAGACGGAGGTTTCAGGGGCATTATTGTGTTTGGACGTCAACGAACGTATTGTCGACGAGGCCATCGCGAAGGGTTGCAATCTCATTGTGAGCCATCATCCGCTATTGTTTCGTGGACTGAAGACTATCAGCGATCTTACGGATGTGCAGCGAACGGTGAGAAAGGCCATTATCAATGGCATAGCTGTCATCTCCATGCATACCAATATGGATAATGCTCTAGGAGGTGTGAACTTCCGTATCGCCCAGAAATTAGGGCTACAGAACGTTGGCTTCTTCGCCAAGAAAAGCGCAGAGATAGAGTCGGGTACTGGTGTGATAGGCGAACTTGCAGAACCCATGGCTGCTGACGATTTCATCCTCAAGGTGAAGAAGACCTTTGGCGTGGAATGCGCCATGTGCAACGAATTGCTGCGTCGCCCCATCAGTAAAGTGGCTATCTGTGGTGGAGCAGGGGACTTTCTGCTCGATGAGGCCCTAAAGGCTGGCGCTGATGCCTTTATTACGGGTGAGATGCACTATCATCAGTACTTTGGCTATGAGCAGCAGATACAGATTTGCGTGATAGGCCACTACCAGAGCGAACAGTATACCTCGGAGGTCTTCGAGGAAATCATCCTGAAGGAGTGTCCAGGCGTAAACACCTGTATCGCAGAGACTTGTACGAATCCAATTTTATATATCTAATATAGTTTTATTATGGCAAAGAAAGATCCTACAGATTTGTCAGTGGAAGAGAAACTGAAGACACTTTATCAGCTTCAGGCTGCTCTCTCTGCCATCGACGAGAAAAGAGCACTGAGAGGTGAGCTGCCTCTCGAAGTACAGGACCTGGAAGACGAGATCGAAGGTCTGACCACCCGTGTTGAGAAGATTAAGACCGACATCAGCGAGTTTCAGGCTGCTATCACCCAGAAGAAGGGTGAGATTGCAGATGCTGAGGCCAGTGTAGCCCGTTATAAGGCTCAGTTGGACGAGGTGAAGAACAACCGTGAGTACGACACACTGTCGAAGGAAATCGAGTTCCAGACGCTTGAAATTGAGCTCTGCAACAAGAAGATCCGCGAGGCTAATACTCGTATCTCTGAAAAGCAGAACGAGTTGGCTGCCAACGAGGAAGTAATCAAGGAGCGTGAGGGTGATCTTGAAGTGAAGAGAAACGAGCTCGACGAGATCATGGCTGAGACTCGTGCTGAGGAGGATAAGTTGAAGGAAAAGGTGAAGGATCTTGAGTCAAAGATCGAGAGCCGTTTGTTGACTTCTTTCAAGCGTATCCGTAAGAATGCTCGCAATGGTCTTGGTATCGTTTATGTGCAGCGTGATGCTTGTGGTGGTTGCTTCAATAAGATTCCTCCCCAGCGTCAGCTCGACATTAAGATGCACAAGAAGATTATCGTGTGTGAGTACTGTGGTCGTATCATGATCGATCCTGAGCTGGCTGGTGTAAAGATCGATAAAACCACTGGTGAGGAGAAGAAAACTCGCAAGCGCGCCATTCGTAAGTCTGCTTCGTCGAAGAAGACAACGGATGCAAACGATATGGAATAATCGTCAAAGGTTTTGATAGTCAGGAATATCCTCAAGGAAGATGTATTTCTGGTTGGGATAATCCATCTTACAGCAATAGTGTTGTAGTCCGTTGCTGACTATCAGATAATCCACTTTCAGCAGAAGATTGTAAGCCGAGATTTGGTCGAAAGTCTTCTGCTGAAGTTGTATAGTAGGGGCCTTGTATTCAATAATCATCTGGGGTTGGGCCACCTTATTATATAATATAGAGTCGCAACGGAGTTTTTTCTCGCCTATGCGAAGTTCTATTTCATTTCCAAGTAGTCCTTGTGGATAGCCTTTGTGTTCCACAAGGAAGTGAACGAAATGCTGACGAACCCACTCTTCAGGGGTTAGCGCTACATATTTCCGACGCAAAAAGTCGAAAATCATCTGCTTATCACCCTTTTCTGTGATTTTTATCGCGTATGGAGGTAGGTTTAATCGAAACATTTTTGTAACTTTGCAGGCAAAAGTACAAATAATATTTGAATAATCATCATGGCAGAGGCAAAAAATGTCACTTTTGATAGTATTATGCGTGATCTGAAAGCACGGAAATACTCGCCCGTCTATTATCTGATGGGTGATGAACCGTATTATATCGATAAGATTGCTGATTATATAGCAGAGCACGTATTACAGCCAGAAGAACGTGATTTCAACCAGACGATTCTTTTTGGTTCTGATGTTTCTGCTTCGTTGATTGCTGATACGGCACGCCGTTATCCCATGATGTCTGAATATCAGGTTGTCATCGTAAAAGAGGCCCAGAATGTGAAGAATACGGAGGCTCTGGAGAAGTATTTCAAAGCTCCTATGAACTCCACAATACTAGTGATGTGCCATAAAAACGGTACTGTAGATGGTCGTAAAAAGGAATATATGAAGGCCATTCTGAGTGCTGGCGTGCTTTTTGAGAGCAAAAAATTGCGTGATCGCGACCTTCCTGCCTTTATTGAGAACTACTTAAAGGCCCGCCAAGTGAGCATCGATCCTAAATCTACGCAGATGATAGCCGATAATATTGGCGCTGATTTAAGCCGTCTAACGGGTGAATTGGATAAAGTTATTCTTTCGCTTTCAGAGCAGGATAGGAGAGTGACACCACAGATTGTGGAGGATCAGATTGGTGTGAGCAAGGAGTTTAATGGTTTTGAACTCCGAGATGCTATTGTAAACCGAAATGTTTTCAAAGCAAATCAGATAATAAAATATTTTGACGAAAATCCAAAGGCTGGTAGTATTTACTCATTTCTCCCAATGCTCTTCAATTACTTCCAGAATCTGATGATTGCCTATTATGCGCCCAATAATAAGAGTCAGGAGAGTGTAGCTGAGTGGTTGGAAATGAGATCTCCATGGGCTGCGAAGGACTACATGACTGGTATGAGAAACTATACTGCAATGAAAGTGATGCAGATAATTTCCAAGATACGTGAAATTGATGCCAAAAGTAAGGGTTTGGATAACCCAAATACCCCTCCTGGAGAGCTTATGAAAGAACTGATTTTTTACATTCTGCACTAAATTAGTCTCTTTTCTCATCTAGAATTTGCTAAAATTGCGCTTTTCAAGAGCGCTTTTTTTAGGCCCAAATACCGATAAAATCTAGGGCTCTCGAGGATTTGTACCCCTTCAAAACTCGCGTTTTTCGGAGCCTTCTCTCCCGTTGTCCAGATTTCGCGAGAAATGGCAATTTTTCGGTTTTTAGGTTCACCCGGATTTGGCGTTCACATTCTTTAAGATTCAGAATCTTGAATATGTATTTCAAAATACAAATGAATAGATTTTGCAATTCAGTATTTGGATAGTGAACTTTATGTTTGCAAACACAAATACAGCAAAATAAATATTAGTATTAAAACACGAATTCATAGATTTACGATTTCATATACATAAATATGCATTGGTATAATTTCATTTATAAGTAATTGATATTCAACAAATTATCGAAAATTTAACCAAAATACAGCCCAAATTTATGCCGATTTCACCAGAATAGTTGAATATTCGAATTATTTATGTATATTTCTTGTAAATACCTCATTTATACCCAGATAGTTACATTTTATCCGCTCTATAAGGCCTTTGTAACTATTTACTACTATAAATTCACATTCGTATTTACGAATCAGAATTTCGCTCTCTATTGTCTATCGATTTACAAATATAAAAACATAAATCAAAAGTTTAAAAATCAAAATTTTCTTTAGAATTGTTGTTTGTTTCAAAAATTTGTTTTATCTTTGTAAACTGAAAGAAAATAGGGAAAATTGCCCCTTAAACACTTAATGATGAAATATGAAGGATCGAATTAAACAAATTATGGAGTCCCAGAGGATGACTCAACAAGAGTTCTCTGACTATATCGGACTGGCACCTGCCACCTTGAGTAGTATCTTTAATGGCCGTACCCGCCCCACCCTTAATGTGGTTGAAGCACTCAAAAAGAAAATTCCTAACATCAGTGTCGACTGGCTCATGTTTGGATCTGGGGATATGTTTATTGCCCCTCAGGGTGAGATTTCAGGAACTGATAATCCTGTAAATAATTCACTTTTTCCAGAATCTCAGATGATTGATTTTGATCAGTCCTTATCTCCTACCCCACAAAACGGGGGTCAGACGCCTCAATTTCCTAATAGTGTAAAGACTACACGTCCGGAAATCGTACGTGAAGAAGTTAAAATTGTTGACAAACCGCAGCGTCGAGTTATAGAGATACGTGTGTTTTACGACGATCAGACATGGGAAACGTTTGTCCCTGCTAAGAAATAAGGGATTAGGTCACTTATTTAATCCCTTCTTTTAGGAAATACTGAAATTAATTTGGTATTTCACTCATTTAGTAGTACCTTTGCAGCATCATTCGTTACAAAGGTACTTATTTTTATATGAAGAAGTTTGTATTAGATCTCAAGGTCAAGTCATTGGAACGCCTGCATGAGCGGTATGTGCTTATCAAACTGACAGACGATAAGCCCTTGCCAGAAATGTTACCAGGACAGTTTGTAGAGGTTCAGGTTGCTGGCTCTCCTACAACGTTCCTACGTCGCCCCATTTCCATAAACTTCGTTGATTATGAGCAGAACGAACTATGGCTTCTTGTAGCTACAGTTGGTGATGGAACTCGTCAGATGGCCCGTCTTCAGGTTGGCGATGTGCTGAATTGTGTTCTTCCCCTTGGAAATGGTTTCACTCCAGCCAAGAATGGCGAAAAGGTGCTGTTAGTTGGTGGTGGCGTAGGTGTGGCTCCCCTGCTTTATATGGGAGCCGAGATGAAACGTCAGAACATCGAGCCCACATTTCTTTTAGGAGCACGTTCTGCCAAGGATTTGCTGATGCTTGATATATTTAAAAGGTACGGGCGCGTATACGTAACGACCGAAGATGGCAGCGAAGGCGAAAAAGGTTTTGTCACCAATCACTCTTTGCTTCAGCAAGAACGTTTCGATCGTATCAGTACCTGTGGTCCTACGCCGATGATGAAGGCTGTAGCCCGTTTTGCCCGTCAGAACGGTGTCGACTGTGAGGTTTCGCTTGAAAATCTGATGGCCTGCGGCCTTGGCGCTTGTCTCTGTTGTGTAGAGAAAACCGTTGATGGTAATCTGTGTGTATGTAAGGACGGACCTGTATTTAATATTCAGAAACTGTTATGGCAAGATTAAATGTAAAGATAGGCGGTCTTTCGTTGAAGAACCCCGTAATGACGGCATCCGGCACTTTTGGCTATGGTCTGGAATTTGCTGATTTTATGCCCCTTGACGGTATAGGTGGCATCATCGTAAAGGGTACGACATTGAATCCTCGTGAGGGGAATGATTATCCACGTATGGCTGAGACTGCCAGTGGTATGCTGAATTGTGTTGGTTTGCAGAATAAGGGTGTCGACTACTTCTGTGAGCATATTTATCCTCAGATCAAGGATATTGATACCAATATGATTGTTAATGTCAGCGGTTCTTCGCCTGAGGATTATGCTGAGTGTGCTGCGCGTATCGATGCCTTAGAGAATATTCCTGCCATTGAACTGAATATATCCTGCCCGAATGTTAGGGATGGAGGTATGGCTTTTGGCGTAACCTGTGCAGGTGCATCGAGTGTGGTAAAGGCCGTTCGCGAACGCTATCATAAGACGCTGATTGTCAAGCTTTCACCTAATGTGACTGATATTGCAGAGATTGCCCGTGCCGTTGAGGCCGAAGGAGCTGATAGCGTTTCTCTGATTAATACGCTGATGGGTATGGCCATCGATATTGAGAAGCGTAAGACATTGTTGAGTATCAATACAGGAGGTTTGAGCGGTCCCGCTGTAAAACCTGTGGCTTTGCGAATGGTTTGGCAAGTGGCTAAGGCTGTGAAAATACCAGTTGTAGGCTTGGGAGGCATCTGTTCAGCGAAGGATGCCATTGAGTTCTTGATGGCTGGAGCAACTGCCATTGAGATTGGTACAGCAAATTTCCTCGATCCAGCAGTAAGTATCAAGGTGCGCGATGGCATCGATGAATGGCTCGATGCTCATGGCTGCCAATCGGTAGAAGAAATAATAGGTGTGATCAACTAATCACACCTATTATTTTACCCCAAAATTTGAGGGCTGGCAATCGCCAGCCCTCAACCAACACAAAAACTAAACTAGACTTAACTAAAACATTTCGGGATTTTCCCAAAGCCCGAGAATGCAAGTGCAAATATACAACATCTTTTCTAATAATGCAATTTTTTTTGCAATTTTTTGCACTTAAGATGTTATTTCGATATAAAAGTAGTCTTTTTCAGAAGAATATTGTCCAAAATTGTCATTGCACCCATTGCCTCAACGATGGGAACCGCTCTTGGAAGAACACAAGGATCATGCCTACCTTTTGCAGTAAGTGTGGTGGCATTTCCTTCAATATCTACAGTATCTTGTTCTGTGAGGATGGTGGCTACAGGCTTAAAGGCTATTCGGCAGTAGATGTCCTGTCCGTTTGAAATACCTCCCTGGATACCACCGCTATGGTTAGTTTTGGTTGTTATTTGCCCGTTTTCTGATAAGAAAACGTCGTTTTGCTCAGAACCACGTGCAGTGACACCATCAAAACCTTCACCATACTCGAACCCTTTTACGGCATTTATACTCAGCATCGCCGATCCTAAGGCGGCATGAAGCTTTCCAAATTCTGGCTCTCCTACACCAATGGGACAGCCTTTGATGATACAGGTAATAACACCTCCGATGGTATCGCCCTCTGCTTTTACCTGGGTGATCAACTCTTCCATCTCTTGGGCTTTCTCCTGATCCGGACAGCGTACGGCATTGGTCTCTGTCAGCGATAGATCATATCGTTTGTAGTCGCGATCCAAGGCAATAGGACCAACTTGAGAGGTATAAGCCTGTACACTGACTCCCATCTGTCGCAAGGCCAGCTTTGCCAGAGCACCTCCTACACATCGGCTGATCGTGATTCGAGCAGAAGAACGGCCGCCTCCACGATGATCCCTGATGCCGTATTTATTATAATAGGTATAGTCGGCATGCGATGGACGGAACAGGCAACGCATATTTTCATAATCCTGTGAGTGCTGGTTAGTGTTGCGCACGATAAAGCCAATAGGACAGCCCGTCGACTTTCCCTCGAACACTCCGCTCAGCAGCTCCACCTGGTCAGCTTCCTGTCTGGAAGTCGTGATTTTGCTTTGTCCAGGACGACGACGGTTCAGTTCTTGCTGAATAAACTCGAGGTCGATGTCTATCCCTGCTGGCATGCCGTCAACCACGCCACCGATGGCCTCTCCGTGGCTCTCGCCAAACGTTGTCAGCCTGAATATCTGTCCAAATGTATTCATGTCACTCACCTCTCATTTCTAACCACTCACCTCTATTTAGTGGCAATGTCCGCATCCGCATCCATCGCCGTGCTCATGCTCGTGGTGTCCACCACAACCTCCGCATTCGCCTTCGCCATGGTGGTGTCCGCAGCCATTGCAACCACCTGTCAGATGCTTAATCAGATGCTGTACCTCTTCCTCAGTAGCATCGCGGTTTTCGATAATCTCACCCTTGAAGTTCAGAGTCTTGCCAGCGAGAGGGTGGTTGGTGTCGATAGTCACACCGTCTTCCTCAATCTTCTTCACTTTTGCCATGAACTGATGGTCCTCATTGTCCATCAGTGTGATGATGGCACCCTCGAAGATGTTCTCATGGTCGAAATGGCCATTGATCATAAACACGTCGCGCTGCAGCTTGTGAACTCCCTGAGGATCAAACTCGCCGAATGCCTCTGCAGGCTGCAGGACGAAATCGAAGGATGAACCTTTCTCGAGTTTCATTACCTGCTGCTCAAAAGCATCGAGGGCCACGCCGAAACCAGTGATAAACTCAAAGGGGCGCTCAGTACCCGTCTGCTCCTCCAATTTATTCTCTCCATCGGTCACAGTGTACAGCTGATACACTACCGACATGAATTTGTTCTGTGCTTTATCCATTCTTTATATATAATAATGTGTAATTGGCTGCAAAGGTACTAATAAACGAGCGAATTACCAAATAATTCTGTATTTTAGCGGCAAAATATCCCTAAAAACCTGAAAAATGATTGTTTTTCCTGATTCTTTGACCTACGTCAACAAAAAGGCTGTGTTCGCACACAATTTTACTAAAACGTTTGCGTAGAACAAAAAATCGTCGTACCTTTGCATCGTCAAAAGACATAAACAGGATAACATTATTATTAAAGTAGGACGGCCCAACACACCGTTCCGAGTAAAGAAAAGAAAGGGTAAAAAGATGAAAAAGATGATTTTGACAATGGTAGCAATGCTGAGTATGACAACCGCATTTGCAGAAGGTGAGAACGCAGCCAATGTAAGCAACGTAGAGGCTTATGATTTGAACATCAATATGAATAAGCTCTCTGACGCACTGGAGCTGGCAGACGACCAGAAAGAGGCCGTAGAGAACATTCACCACACATTTGCAGCCGAGCTGATGTTCGCTGCCCAGTATGGCAAGAACGATCGTAAGGCCCTCGTTGACCGTGCTATCAGCAACGACGTGAAGTGGATGCGTTACGTGCTCAATGAGAAGCAGATGCACACTTATCTCCGTCTGCTCAACGCTACGATCAGTAATCGTGGTCTGAACAAGTAAGAAAAAGTAATTATTAGTAATCTTTGTAGAGGCATTCCGAAAGGGATGCCTCTATTTTTATCCTTAAAATTTGCATTTCTCGATTATTTTTAGTTATTTTGCACTCAGAAACCATAATTCAGTTCAATATGAAGAGTTTTAAACTTATAATTTTATCAGTGGTCGCAGTTGTTTTCGTCAGCTGTGGAACTTCCAACACAGTGCCCATTACAGGGCGTAAACAGACTCTGATGGTTAGCGATGGCGACATCCTCGCCCTCTCCACCCAGCAGTATCAGGAGTTTATGAGTTCAGCCAAACTCTCAACTAACCAGACCAATACAGCGATGGTTAAGCGAGTAGGGCAGAACCTTGCCAATGCTGTAATCAACTACCTTACGGCAGCTGGATTGCAGAACGATCTTCAGTATTACAAGTGGACTTTCAATCTCGTTCAGGACAAGCAGGTCAATGCCTGGTGTATGCCTGGAGGTCTGATCTGTGTCTATGAGGGTATTCTCCCTGTTACGCAGGATGAGGCTTCACTTGCCATCGTACTTGGTCATGAGATTGCCCATGCTGTGGCGCGCCATTCTGCTGAGCAGATGAGCACCCAACTTAAGCAGCAGTATGGTCTCCAGATAGGTGCCGCTGTTCTTGGAGGCTTGGGTATGGGAAGCAACACCACTTCCATCATTCAGGCGATAGCTGCCCAAGGCTTCAATTTCAAGAACCTCAGCTATTCACGTAATCATGAGAATGAAGCCGATCACATGGGACTCATCTTCGCAGCTATGGCCGGTTATGATCCCAATGCCGCTCTTAGCTTCTGGCAGCGCATGGCTGCATCAAACAACAATCAGACTTCTGAGTTCCTGAGCGATCACCCCTCTGATGCCACTCGTATCAAGAACATTCAGGGATGGCTGCCTGAGGCTTTGAAGTACTATAAGCCCGCTGTTACCCAGAAGTCAACAACACAGAAAGCTACTACAACCAAGAAAACTACCACTACCACTAAGAAAGTAACTACAACAAATAAGAAGAAATAATGAAACGCATAGCTATTTATGTTATTTGTTCAGCCTTTGCGCTGATTTCCGCCCAGGCACAGACCAAGAGCGGAGGCATCTCTCCTGAGATGCTGCAGGAGATGCAGAAGAATCAGAAGTCGTGCGAAAAGGAGAAAGTGCTCGCTAATGCCATTGCCGGCCTGAGCATCGATGCCCTCGCCAAGAACTATCAGACAGCTGCCAAACCCATTGATACCCATTTCAGTGTTGAAACTCGTAAACAGTCAATCACTGATCAGAAGTCATCAGGCCGTTGCTGGATGTTCAGCGGACTCAATGTGCTGCGCTCCAACTATACCCTGAAGGCCGATTCTGTGGCTATCGAGTTCTCACAGGCTTATCTGTTCTTCTGGGATCAGCTCGAGAAGGCCAACCTCATGCTGCAGGGCGTCATCGATACAGGTAAGAAACCCATCGACGACCAGCGTGTGCGTTTCTTCTTCAAATCGCCCATTGGCGATGGTGGAACCTTCTGTGGTGTAGCCGATCTCGCTCCTAAATATGGTTTGGTGCCCTCTGATGTGCAGCCAGAGACCTTCACTAGCGAGAATACCTCCAAGGCCCGTAGTCTGGTGGCCTCAAAGCTCCGTGAGTATGGCCTCCAACTGCGCGATATGGTAGCCAAAAAGCAGAGTGCAGCAGCTATCCAGAAAGAGAAGACCCAGATGCTCGCCCAGATTTATCGTATGCTCAAGATGACCCTTGGCGAGCCTGTTCAGAAGTTTACCTATGCTTTCAAGGATAAGAACGGCAAGGCCATTACCGAGCCCAAGGAGTATACCCCTCTGAGTTTCTATCAGGAAGTGGTGGGTGATCCACTCAATGGCACTTTTATTATGGTCATGAACGATCCTCGTCGTGAGTATTTCAAGACTTACGAGGTAGAATACGATCGCCATGTATACGATGGCACCAACTGGCGCTATCTGAATCTCCCGATGGAGGAGATTGAACAGCTTGCCATTGCCTCTCTGAAGGATGGACGCAAGATGTACAGCTCATACGATGTAGGCAAGTTGCTTGATCGTAAGCGTGGTTATGCCTCACTCGAGAACTTCGACTACGGCTCACTCTTTGGTACAACCTTTGGTATGGACAAGGCCCAGCGCATTTCTACCTTCGATAGTGGCTCTACGCACGCCATGACTCTGACGGCTGTCGATCTCGATGCTAATGGCAAGCCTCTCAAGTGGAAGGTTGAGAACTCATGGGGTGCTGCTTCTGGTCAGCAGGGTTGTATTATCATGACTCCAGAGTGGTTCCGTGAGTATATGTTCCGCTTGGTAGTCAACAAGAAGTATTGCTCTGATCGCATCCTGAAGGCTTATGAGTCAGAACCAGTGATGGTGATGCCAGAGGATCCTCTCTTCTTGCCTGATGAGTAATTCACTTCAGGCATGAAACCAGCGCGAATCTACCAGCAGTATATCTGGCTGGTCAATGTCTTCAGGCGCCATCGTCATTTGACGCTTGAGGAACTTAATGAACAGTGGGTAAGGGAGAAGGTTAACGATGGAAATCCTCTCTCACGTACCACTTTCAATCGCCATCGCGACGCCATACTCGATATGTATGGCGTCGTTTTGGAGTGTGATGTGCGTAATCATTATCGATATTATATCGCTAATCCTGAAGTGTTCGACGATGATAGTATGGAGCGATGGGCACTCTCCACGCTTACTATTGGTGGTGTGCTCTCCGATAGTTCCTCACTGAAGGATCGTATTATTCTCGAGAATGTACCAGCTGGCGAAGAATTCCTCCAGACCATCATCCGTGCCATCCGTATGAATAGGCGTATCCTGATGGGGTATAAGCGTTTTGGTGCCGAGGGCTATGAGAAGACAGTTGCCCCTTACGCCCTCAAACTTTTCCATCAGCGCTGGTATCTTCTTGCCTTTACAGGCCATCATTATGCCATTTATTCTTTGGATCGCATGCTTTTTGTCTCTCTCACGGAAGAGTCTTTTGAGATGCCCTCCGACTTTTCGCCTCAGGACTATTTCGCTGAGTACTTTGGTGTACTCACTGACGAGAATACACCCATGGCTCATGTCCTGGTGCGAACCTATGGCAATACGTCAAATTATTTCCGTACGTTGCCCCTTCACCAATCGCAGCGTGAGGTGGAAACAACCGATCAGTATACCGATTTCTCCTTCGATATCCGTCCTACAGTCGATTTTATTGGCGAACTGCTTTCTTTCGATGCAGGCATCGAGGTGCTAGAACCTTCTGATTTGCGCCAGAAGCTCCAGAAACTGATCCATACCATGCTCCAGAGATACAAAGAGTAAGGGCTATAATACATAAATAAAAATGATATGAAAGATAATAGCGAAGAACGTTTTCCGATAGTGGATGAAGAGGGGCGTGTGGTGGGTTCAGCCACGAGAGGCGAGTGCCATAACGGCTCTCGTTTGCTCCATCCGGTGGTTCATCTCCATGTGTTTAACTCGCGTGGTGAGGTATATCTGCAGAAACGACCAGAATGGAAGGATATCCAACCTGGCAAATGGGATACCAGCGTAGGTGGCCACATAGACTGTGGAGAGACGCCTGAGACGGCCTTGATCAGAGAGGTTCGCGAGGAACTGGGCATCATCGACTTCACTTCGGAGCGGGTAGGGCAGTATGTGTTTGACAGCAAGCGCGAACGCGAACTGGTTTACGTAAACCGTACTACCTACGATGGTCCAGTAAAACCCTCTGCTGAAGAACTCGACGGAGGCCGATTCTGGACCATCGACGAGATTCGTGAAGCCATAGGTCAACAGATTCTCACTCCCAATTTCGAGAGCGAGTTCCAACGTTTCTTCCTTCTTAATAATAAATAAGGTATAAGGTATGAAAAGAGCGATTGTAATAGGTGCTTCATCTGGCATTGGCAAGCAGGTGGCGCAGATGTTGATAGACGAGGGATGGACAGTAGGACTGGCAGCCCGTCGTGATGGTATGCTGATGGCGATGATGCATGCCCATGTAGACAGGGTGAAGGTAGAGAAGATCGATGTCACAGCAAGTTCCGCCACAGAAAGTCTCACTCATCTCATTAAACGTATTGGTGGCATGGACCTTTTCTTCTATGCTGCAGGCATCGGCAAGCAGAATCCGGAATTAGATGAAACCATCGAACTCTCAACAGCTCGCACCAATGGTGTCGGTTTTATGCGTATGATTGGCGAGGCCTTCCGTTATTTTGCAGCGAAAGGTGAGGGACATATCGTGGCCATTACCTCGATAGCAGGTACGAAGGGACTGGGACCTGCTCCAGCTTATTCTGCCACAAAAGCCATGCAGTCTACATATCTGCAGGCCTTGGAGCAATTGGCCTACCAGCGTGGACTGATAATCAGCTTTACTGATATCCGTCCTGGATTCGTGGATACTGATCTGCTCTCTGGCACTCACAAATATCCCATGCTGATGAAGCCAGAACCTGTGGCAAAGGCCATCATGCAAGCCATTAAGAGCAAGAAGCATATCTGTGTGATTGATACGAGATGGCGCCTACTCACCATGCTCTGGCGAAGGATACCACGCTGCATATGGCGCAGAATGAAACTCTGAAAAGTAGGCTGAAAGGAGCTGCAAATAGAAAAATGTAAGCAAGATAGCAATTTTTCTTGCAATTTATTTGTTTATTTCAGGGAAATGATGTACTTTTGCAGCCGATAAGAACAAAAACGAGAGATTATGTCAAAGTTGAACGCTTACTTTTACGGCTATTACTTTTACTTTGCAAGCAATTGTGAAGCGGTAGGCTGTAAGTAAGATTAAAGGATTGAAAAATTGAAAATTAAGATAAGGCTCCGCTTCACAAACCAGTGAAAGCGGAGTTTCTTTTTAAAATTGAGAATTTAGAGATAAGAAATAAGAGAATATGAAGAGAATTGCCATTCAAGGACTGATAGGGTCGTTCCACGATATTGCGGCACACCTGTATTTCGAGGGAGAACAGATACAGTTGATTTGTTGTTCAACCTTCGAACAGGTCTTTGCCCAGATTAAGCAGGACCCCACAGCCATCGGCATGCTCGCCATCGAGAATACCATTGCAGGTTCATTGCTTCACAACTATGAGCTGTTGCGTGATAGTGGCACAACGGTGGTTGGCGAACATAAACTGCACATCACTCACTGCATCTGCTGTCTGCCAGAGGATGACTGGGATACCATTACTGAGGTACATTCTCATCCAGTAGCCCTGATGCAGTGTCGTGAGTTCCTGGCTCAGCATCCGCAGTTGAAGAATGTGGAGGCAGAGGATACAGCAGGATCTGCCAAGATGATTGCGGAAGAGGGTAGGAAAGGATGGGCTGCCATCTGCCATGCTGAGGCTGCAAAGCTCTATGGCCTGAAGGTGCTCGAGGATCATATCGAGGACAATAAGCATAACTTCACCCGTTTCCTCGTGGTGAGCAATCCTAACAAGGCTGATATGCTTCGCCCTCTGACAGAGGCTAATAAGTCGAGCATTGTTTTCTCGCTGCCTCACGAGGAAGGTTCATTGAGTCATGTATTGGCCATTCTTTCGTTCTACAAGATCAACCTAACGAAGATCCAGTCGCTGCCTATTATTGGGCGAGAGTGGGAATATCTGTTCTATGTCGATGTGATGTATGATGATCTGACGCGATACCGACAGTCGATAGATGCCATCATTCCGTTGACAAAGGACTTGAAAATCCTGGGAGAATATAAAGACGGACGTCAAACCAATTAAACATTAAAGATAAAAATGATACAACCAGCAGATAGAATCAGTTCAGTACAGGAGTACTACTTCAGTAGGAAGTTGAAGGAAGTGGCCCAGCTCAATGCTGAGGGCAAGGATATTATCAGTCTCGCCATTGGCAGTCCTGATATGCCGCCTTCACCACAAACAGTAGAAAAGCTTTGTGAGGTGGCTCACGATGCCAATGCCCATGGTTATCAGATAACGGTGGGAACACCAGAGCTTCGTGAGGCGATGGCTTATTTCTACAAGCGTTGGTATGATGTGGATCTTGACTGGAAGACAGAGGTCCTGCCACTGATTGGTTCTAAGGAGGGTATCCTGCATGTTACGCTTGCTTTCGTAAATCCTGGCGACGAGGTGCTGGTGCCCAATCCTGGTTACCCCACTTATACCTCTTTATCTAAAATCTTAGGGGCCAAGATTGTGAACTACAATCTTCGTGAGGACAATGGTTGGCAGCCCGATTTTGAGGAACTCGAGAAGATGGACCTCTCGAAGGTGAAGCTCATGTGGACCAACTATCCCAATATGCCGACTGGTGGCAGAGCTCAGCGCGAAACCTACGAGCGTTTGGTGAAGTTTGCCAAGGACCACAATATCGTGGTGGTAAACGATAACCCCTACAGCTTTATCCTGAGCGAGGAGCATCTGAGTATTCTCCAGGTGCCTGGTGCCAAGGACTGCTGTATCGAGTTCAACTCCATGTCGAAGAGCCACAACATGCCAGGTTGGCGTGTGGGAATGTGTATGGCCAACGCCCAGTTTATCCAGTGGATCATGAAGATCAAGTCGAACATCGACTCTGGAACCTTCCGTGGTATCCAACTCGCTGCTGCTGAGGCACTTAAGAATAATGACGAGGCTTGGCATCGTGAGTTTAATATCGAAACTTACAGCCGTCGTCGTCAGTATGCTGAGCAGATTATGGATGTGCTGGGATGCACCTACGATAAGAACCAGGTGGGTATGTTCCTCTGGGGCAAGATCCCTGCCGACATTGAGAACGTAGAGGATCTCACAGAGCGAGTACTCCACGAAGCCAGAGTGTTTATCACCCCAGGTTTCATCTTCGGCTCAAATGGTGCCAGATATATCCGCATATCCCTTTGTGCCAAGGAAGAGAAAATCAAGGAAGCTCTTGAGCGCATCGAGAAAATAGTAAAATAGTGAAATAGTAAAATAGAAAAATATAATTATGGAACTGGAACTTCAACCACTGAATTTACCGAGTGACAATGAACGTCCCTTCGTGATTGCAGGCCCTTGCTCTGCAGAGACTGAGGAACAAGTGATGACTACAGCTAAGGAGTTGGCCATGAAAGGATGCCACAACTTCCGTGCTGGTGTGTGGAAACCACGTACTAAACCTGGAGGCTTCGAGGGTCATGGTGAGCCAGCCCTCAAATGGCTTGCTCAGGTAAAGAAGAATACGAAGATGCTCGTATCTACTGAGGTGGCTACTCCTGAGCATGTGGAACTGACCTTGAAGTATGGCATCGATATCCTCTGGATTGGTGCACGTACCTCTGCCAATCCCTTTGCCATGCAGGCCATCGCCGATGCGCTGAAAGGTGCCGATGTCCCTGTATTCGTAAAGAACCCTGTAAACCCTGATATCGAACTCTGGATTGGAGCCTTGGAGCGTCTGAACCAGGCTGGTGTAAAGCGCTTAGGTGCCATTCATCGTGGATTCTCCAGCTACGAGCAGAAGATATACAGAAATGCACCTATGTGGCAGATTCCCATAGAGTTGCGTCGTCGTATTCCTGAGTTGCCACTCATTAGTGATCCCTCTCATATCGGTGGTCGTCGCGAACTCATTGCCCCACTTTGTCAGCAGGCAATGGACCTGGGCTTCGACGGACTGATTATTGAGAGTCACTGCGATCCTGACAAGGCTTGGAGCGATGCTAAGCAGCAGGTAACCCCCGATGTGCTCGACTATATCCTGAGTCTGTTGGTAATTCGTGATGAGAAAACCTCTACTGAGGGCATTACCCAGCTCCGTAAGCAGATTGATGAGCTCGACAATCAGCTCATGGATCTCCTTGCTAAGCGCATGAGGGTTTGTCGCGAGATTGGTCAGTACAAGAAGGAGCACAATATGACTGTACTTCAGGCCAACCGTTACAACGAGATTCTTAACAAGCGTGGTGCACAGGGCTCACTCTGTGGCATGGATCCAGAGTTCGTGGCCCACGTATTCGAGAATATCCACGAAGAGAGCGTAAGACAACAGATTGAGATTATAAACAAGTAAATATTAAGGCACGGATTACACGGCTTTATAAATAAAGACGCGGCTATCTGCGGAAAAAAGCAGTGTTTCTCTAAAAGGGAGCTGTGTAATCCGTGCCTAATAAAACATAGTTTTATGAGAATTTTAGTAATGGGTGCAGGTAAGATGGGATCGTTCTTCATCGACCTGCTGAGTTTTGAGCACGAGGTGGCCGTCTTTGAGAGAGACCCCAAGCGCATGAGGTTTACCTACAACTGTCAGCGCTTCACCTCGTTCGAAGAGATCAAAGAGTTTAAGCCAGAGTTGCTCATTAACGCAGTAACACTGAAATATACTATTCCAGTATTTAAAGAGGTGATTCCCTATCTGCCCAAGGAGTGCATCATCAGCGATATCGCCTCTGTAAAGACGGATTTGAAGGATTTCTATGAGTCTACAGGTATGCGCTATGTAAGTACTCACCCCATGTTTGGACCTACATTCGCTAATCTGCAGCAGCTCTCAGAGGAGAACGCTATCATCATCAGCGAAGGCGACTACATGGGTCGTATTTTCTTCAAGGATCTCTACCAGAAGTTGGGACTCAACATCTACGAGTATACCTTCGAGGAGCACGATAAGACAGTGGCTTACTCTCTGAGTATTCCCTTCGTCTCTACCTTTGTGTTTGCAGCTGTTATGAAGCATCAGGATGCACCAGGTACCACCTTCAAGCGCCACATGCGCATTGCCAAGGGTGTGCTTAATGAGGACGATTATCTGTTGCAGGAAATCCTGTTCAACCCCTACACCCACGATCAGGTGGCTCAGATCCGTACAGAGTTGAAGGAACTGCTTGAGATTATCGATAATAAGGATGCTCAGGGCATGAAGGGGTATCTCACGAAGATTCGTAATAATGTAAAGCGCGACATTGAAATCAAACAATAGACTTTTATATCATTTTGTCGCTTTTATCATTGTGGCAATATGGGGCAGCACCTTCGTTTTTACGAAGATGCTGCTTCTTGCTGGCCTATCCCCAGCGCAGATATTTACGTTTCGCTTCATCATAGCCTACGTGCTGTTGATGGGGTATTCATTGAGCAAACGTTCTTTTCGCTTGTTCTCATATAATTGGCGCGATGAGCTCCTCATGCTGGTACTTGGTATTACTGGTGGTTCAGTTTATTTCCTGGCCGAAAATGCTGCCATGCTCTTTACCACAGCCACTAACACCTCACTCATCGTCTGTTCCTGTCCGCTGTTTGCCATGTTGCTCTTTGCTGTGGTCTATCGCCATTCCGAGCATATCAGTAAGGTACAGGCCTTAGGCTCAGTATTGGCCTGTATGGGTATGGCAGTGGTGGTGCTCAATGGTCATTTTGTGCTCCACCTCTCGCCTTTAGGCGATTTATTGGCCTTCGCAGCCTGTCTTTGTTGGGCAGTGTATAGTTTGTTGATGAAACCTGCTACAGAAAGGTACTCCACACTTTTCATCACTCGAAAGGTGTTCTTTTACGGACTCCTCACGATTATACCTTATTATTTGATAGTGCCAGGATTCCCCTCACTCGACGTGCTTTTGCGTCCTGATGTGCTTTGGAATCTGTTGTTCCTGGGTGTGGTGGCTTCCATGATTTGTTATGTGGCATGGAACTGGGTCATCGGTCGTTTGGGGGCTGTAGTAGCTACCAACTGGGTGTACTTCAACCCCATCACCACCATCCTGTTTGCCTGGTGGTTGCTCCACGAACAGATTACCATCTGGTTCCTCTTGGGCACAGTCTTTATCCTCGTTGGTATGTACTTGGCAGATAAAGGCAAAAAGTGAACGATTTTCTTTGCGCTTTCGATATAAATGCTTATTTTTGCAGCAGTAAACCATTTAAATAGTTAAGTTATGGGTATTATCATTTCACTCCTTCTGGGATGTTTGGCTGGCTTCTGTGCTGGTAAGTTGATGAAAGGTGGTGGCTATGGCATCATCATGAATTGTGTGCTTGGCCTTTTTGGTGGTGCGCTTGGCGGCTGGTTGTTCTCGCTGCTTGGCATCTCATGGGGTGGCCTTTTAGGTCAGCTCGGCACAGCCATCATTGGCGCAGTCGCTATCCTTTGGGTTGCTTCTTTGATTAAGAAGTAGGCCGATGGTAGCAGGAAAGTGGATTGGAGGCTTTATCGGATGGATGGCTGGAGGACCGTTGGGTGCTCTGGCAGGCTATCTTGTTGGTTCGCTCTTCGACTCGATGCTCGATGGGGTGAACACCCCAGATAATTCAGGCACATGGGGCTCTGGCTCTCAGCGCGATCAGGGTTGGCAACAGCGGTCTTATCAGGACTATAGCCAGATGTACCAGCAGGCCTATCGCCAGCGCCAGCAACAAGGCAATCGCAACAGCTTCCTGTTTTCGCTGCTGGTGCTCTCTTCTTATATTATCAAGGCCGATGGCAAGGCCATGCATTCTGAGATGGAACTGGTTCGCCAGATGCTCCGTCAGAATTTTGGTGCCAATGCCGTAAATCAGGGTAATGAGATTCTGAACAAACTCTTCGATGAGCAGAAACGCGAGGGTTGGACACAGTTCAAGTCCACTGTTCGCGATTGTTGTTCGCAGATTAATCGTCAGATGGATTATTCTCAGCGACTCCAGTTGCTGAACTACCTCGTGATGGTGGCCAAGGCTGATGGTAATGTACCCCAGAGCGAAATCACAGCCCTGAAGGAGTGTGCCCAGTGGATGGGTCTTCGCAGTAGCGAGGTCGATTCCATGCTCCATCTCGAAGGCAATACCCTTGAGGATGCTTATAAGGTGCTGGGTGTGAGTCCGGATGCCTCT
Source organism: uncultured Prevotella sp. (assembly GCA_902798285.1). Lineage (GTDB taxonomy): Bacteria > Bacteroidota > Bacteroidia > Bacteroidales > Bacteroidaceae > Prevotella. Next base: position 113,664 of record CADBVZ010000009.1, read on the forward strand.
GACGATGAGGTGAAGAAAGCCTATCGCAAGCTCGCCCTCGAACACCATCCCGATAAGGTGGCTGCCCTTGGTGAGGATGTGCGCAAGGCGGCAGAGAAGAAGTTCCAGGAGATTAATGCTGCGAAGGATCGTATCTGGAAAGCCAGAGGACTGTAATAATTGAAAATTGAAGATTGAAAATTGAAAAGGCCGGCGATTGTTGTACCAGAGGATTTAGAGGGCAGGGTTTTGCTGCATGCTTGTTGCGCGCCTTGTTCATCGGCCATTGTAGAGTGGTTGGTGCAGCATAATATTCGTCCTACGATATTCTATTACAATCCGAATATCTTCCCTCGTGAGGAATATGAGATCCGCAAGAACGAGAGTAAGCGCCATGCAGAGAGTCTTGGTCTGACTTGGATTGATGGTGATTACGATCATGAACAGTGGCGTCAGGATGTATGTGGATTGGAGGGTGAACCAGAGCGGGGTCGTCGATGCGAACAGTGCTTTACGCTCCGTCTGACGGTAGCTGCGCGAAAGGCAAAGGAATTGGGCATTAAGTACTTTACAACCACGCTGGCCTCCTCCCGTTGGAAGAGCCTCGAACAAATCGAACGTGCAGGACACATCGCTGAACAATTGGTCAATGGTCAATGTTCAATGGTCAATGGAGTCGTCTTTTGGACACAGAACTGGCGCAAAGGTGGACTCTACGAACGTCGCAACCAACTGCTGAAAGAATTTAACTTCTACAATCAGCAATATTGTGGCTGCGAGTTTAGTCAACGTACTAAAATAGATAAAAACGAGGCTCAAAGTTTGTGAGTCTCGTTTTTTTTCTTTAATTTTGCACCCCAAAATATATAAGGTATTATGTTTGAGAATTTAAGTGATAGACTAGAAAGATCGTTTAAGATACTGAAAGGTGAAGGCAAAATCACCGAGATCAATGTTGCAGAGACTTTGAAAGATGTTCGTCGTGCCCTGTTGGATGCCGACGTAAACTATAAAGTAGCCAAGACATTTACTGATACAGTGAAGCAGAAGGCTATGGGTATGAATGTACTCACAGCCGTAAAGCCCAGTCAGTTGATGGTGAAGATTGTTCACGACGAACTGGCTGAACTCATGGGTGGTAAGGCTGCTGAGCTGAAGGTCGATGGTCGTCCTGGTGCTCCTGCCATTATCCTGATGTCTGGTCTTCAGGGTTCTGGTAAGACCACTTTCAGCGGAAAACTTGCTAACATGCTTAAAAACCGCAACCATAAGAAACCCCTTCTGGTGGCTTGCGACGTGTATCGTCCTGCTGCTATCCAGCAGTTGCATGTAGTGGGAGAGAGTGTTGGAGTGCCTGTATATTCTGAGCCCGATAACAAGAACGTCATCGAAATAGCCAACCACGCCATTCAGGAGGCTAAGGCCAAGGCGAATGATGTGGTTATCATCGATACTGCTGGTCGTCTGGCTGTCGATGAGGAGATGATGAATGAGATTGAGTCGCTGAAGAATGCTGTTAACCCCAGCGAGACCCTCTTCGTGGTCGACTCGATGACTGGTCAGGATGCAGTGAATACAGCCAAGGAGTTCAATGATCGTCTCGACTTCGATGGTGTGGTTCTTACCAAGCTCGATGGTGATACTCGTGGTGGTGCTGCCCTCAGTATCCGTACTGTGGTTACCAAACCCATTAAGTTCGTAGGTACTGGCGAGAAGATGGATGCCATCGATGTGTTCCATCCTGATCGTATGGCCGATCGTATTCTGGGTATGGGTGATATCGTTTCTCTGGTAGAGCGTGCCCAGCAGCAGTACGATGAGGAAGAGGCCAAGCGTCTGGAGAAGAAGATCCGTAAGAACAAGTTCGACTTCGATGACTTCATGGGGCAGATTCAGCAGATCAAGAAGATGGGTAATGTGAAGGACTTGGCTGCTATGATTCCTGGTGTGGGCAAGCAGATCAAGGACCTCGACATCGACGATAATGCCTTCAAGGGCATCGAGGCTATCATCAACTCGATGACGCCTAAGGAGCGTGCCAACCCTGATATCATCAACCAGAGCCGTCGTCGTCGTATCGCAGCAGGTTCTGGTACGAAACTCGAGGATGTGAATCGCCTCATGAAGCAGTTCGACCAGACTCGTAAGGTCATGAAGATGGTTACTGGCATGGGATCGTCGAAGATGGCTCAGATGGCCAATGCCATGAAGGCTATGAAGGGTGGAATGCCCAAGTTTTAATGAACAATTAATCAAAGAATAATTGAATAACTATGGCACTTGGAAAATGGATTAGCAACCTGAAGGGACTCTTCGAGGAAGGTCCGATGAAGGAATTAACAGAGCATGTGGCAGAAGAGCCACAGGTAAAGTTGTCTGCAGAGAATGTAGTGATCTCAGACGAGTTCCGAACCACCTTTAATGTGAACAGTCCTGTTCGCGAGAACCTTCGCAACAGTTTCCTGTTCTCCATGCTGGTAATGGCTTCTCACATTGTCATTGCCGATGGTAAGGTAGAATCAGATGAGTATGAGTTCCTGGGCAAGTTCCTGGGCGATACCTTTGGCGAAGAGGCTAAGGTAGAGGGCATGGATGTCGTGAAGAAACTGGTGGCTAAGCACCAGGAGCTTGAGGCCAGCAAGCCCATGGCTTTCCTCCAGATGATTGGCGATTGTGGAAGCCAGATAGCCAACTCGCTTAGCGAGGATCTGCGCTATCAGATGCTGTCGATGCTTGCCCTCATTGTGAAGAGCGATGAAAACATCACGTCCAAAGAGGTTGAGACACTCAAGGAGGTAGCTGTTTATATTGGCATGAAGGCTACTGATGTCGATGCCCTGATGAACCTCGATCCCCAGAAGGCCAAGGACGAGTGGCAGTGGATAAAGGAATAATTAAATTTATATATGCAGTTAATTGACGGAAAAGCAACAGCAGCAGCCATTAAGGCTGAGATTGCTGAAGAGGTAAAAGAGATTGTTTCGAAGGGTGGCAAACAGCCCCATCTGGCAGCAGTACTTGTTGGCCACGATGGTGGTTCTGAGACTTACGTAAAGAATAAGGTATTGGCCTGTGAGGCTTGTGGCTTTAAGTCTACGCTCATCCGCTTCGAGGAGGATGTAACAGAAGAGGAGCTCCTGGCTTGTGTCGACAACCTGAACAAGAATGGTGATGTCGATGGATTCATCGTCCAGCTCCCCTTGCCCAAGCACATTGATGAGCAGAAGATTATCGAGGCTATCGATTATCGTAAGGATGTGGATGGATTCCACCCCATCAACGTAGGCCGTATGGCTATTGGTCTGCCATGTTTCATCTCAGCTACTCCGCTGGGAATCATCACCCTACTGAAGCGTTACGGCATCGAGACCAGTGGTAAGAAGTGTGTCATTCTGGGTCGCTCCAACATCGTTGGCAAGCCCATGGCTCAGCTCATGATGCAGAAGCAGTATGGCGATGCCACAGTTACTGTATGTCACTCTCGCTCAAAGACTTTGAAAGAGGAGTGTCGTGCTGCTGACATCATCATTGCAGCCATTGGTCAGCCCGATTTCGTAACAGCCGATATGGTGAAGGAGGGTGCTGTGATTGTCGATGTAGGTACCACTCGTGTGCCCGATGCTACTCGTAAGAGCGGTTTCCGCCTGAATGGCGATGTGAAGTTCGACGAGGTAGCCCCCAAGTGCTCATTCATCACCCCAGTTCCTGGTGGAGTAGGGCCCATGACCATCTGCTCGCTGATGAAGAATACCCTCGCCGCCGGCAAAAAGGAATATTATAAATGACTGCACAAGAGTTCTACGAACTTGGAAACGAGGCTCGCAAACGCGGCCAATGGCATGAAGCCATCAATAACTATATTCGCGCTATAGAGCTTGACCCCGACAGCCCAGCTGTCGAGGCCAAGCGCATGCTCGACGACATCATGGCCTTCTACTGCAAGGACATGTATAATCCCTAAACACAGAATTATACGTTCTATCCGGAAAATATTGCAAATTTGCAATAAATTCCGATTAGAAGCTTGTCTATTTCCGGAAAATACTGTAAAATTGCAGCAAATTCCGATTTGGAGTTGCGATAAATTATATAATACCATAATACAACTTTTTACCTAAAAATTTGGATATATCCGAATTTTTTTATCTTTGCACGAAAACAAAGATGAAGACGGTGAATAAAAGAAATGCAACAGGAGTATTGGGGCGAATGATAGCAGAAGTTGATCCTGTAAAACTCGCTAAGACACGAAACAGAATGATCGTAGCTGCAAAAATAGCAGATGCTATGAAAGCCAAGAATCTGAATCAGAAGCAGTTTGCCAAGTTGATGGGACGAACTGAGTCTGAGATTTTCGATTGGTTGTCAGGCGATCGTAACTTTACAATTGATACACTCTTTGATATTGGCCAGGCTCTGGGCGTTTCTTTCCTGAGTACAACGCTTCACTATTCTGAGGTTGAGGAGTCTGATCACTATCCAGAAGTTGAGTTCAAGTCAATGTGCCACAGCCTCTCGTGAGGCCGTATTCGCATGGTCCAGTATTGCTTTGTTGTATCTTCAGTCATCTCAGATTGCCCTGTTTATGGTCAAGGCGCTGCAAAGGTACACAAAAAAGCCTAACGTTGCAAACTTTCGAAAGAAAATGTTGGCAAAAAGGCCCGCTCCTGATAGGAACGGGCCTTTGAAATGAAATATGTAATAATAAAATTACTCTGTAGTGAAGAACCAACCTGTAGGAACAGAAACTTTCTCATCCATCCAGTTGGTGGGAGCATCAACGGCAATGATCATAGGCGCCTCACCCTTCTTCGGGAATGTTATGGTCATCACTTCTCCGCTATTACCTCTGCCAACAACAGAAACTGATACATTATTGGCTGAAGCATTATACCCCTCTACATCGAACTTATCAAGCTCTTTACTATAGCTGATGCTACCATTCCTGCCAGTGTTAAGCATCTCCTGATAATTGGGGAACTTTTTACTCTTGGTCCATGTGGTATTACCAATTGTCAGCGTAAAGTCAAGCGTACCACCGGCAGCGCGTACAATAGCTTGATCAGGCAGGTTTTCTACGACCTCTTCGTGATTTAATGTCCAGCCACCATTCGCATCGATATCGTAGTAAATCTTCTTCTTGACTCTACCAGAAATCACATCAACAACGATATCATTGAAATCGAAGTCATCTGTGGTACCCAGGTCTTCCAACATATAACGCTTGGGAGTACCTGCAATGACCTCGTCAACATGCTGGATTGGAGGAGCAGGATTACCGTACATCATGAATACCAGATCCTCATAGTCGAAGTCACCAGTCTTTTTGTCCTCACAACCGATAATAGAGACCATATTACTCTCAGGCACATTAGCTGGTCGTGGGCAATCGATCAGGGCAAGCATCATCTGCTGCAAAGAAGTGAGTTCTCTGGGGTTCTTCGCATTACTCGTAAAGGCATCGTAATCATCCCAAACCTTCAGATAGAAATACATGTCGGCCTCAACAGGCAGGTTTTCGAATGTATACGTAGGAGCCTTCACCTCAAAGGCATCTTTCATACCAGCATTGCCTGTACCAGGAGAAACCCAATCAGTAGAACCCTGAGACGTGATATATTGGATATCGCCCTTCGACCAGATCAGCTTATCTTCTTCGATGCCATCTACATGCATCCACAACTGCCAGTAATAAGTGGCGTTACCCTGGAAGATAGGAACGATGGTGAATGAGTTTTCGGGAACCTGAAGGAAGAAAGGCTTACCTTTCTTAACGTTATTAGTACCTGCCTTCAAGTTTGTGCTCATCCAATCAATGGTAGTCTTTTCGATAAGAATCTCGCCTACAGTAGCATTAGCATTAAAAGAACTGGAACCGTCACGTGTCAATGCATGATTGCTAGATTCCAAACTGTAAGAGGTAGCCATGGTACAGAAATCCCATGACTGGTTAGAGTCAATTTCGCCGTATTTCTTGACAAAATTCGAGGTGTAAGTACTCTTCTGCAGTTCGTATTCCGCATTGCTGTCATATAAATCAGTCTTTGAACACGACATAAAAGCTACGCCTAACAGAGCGAAGCACCCAATCAGAAATAATTTACTTGTTTTCATAACTTTACTTTAATAGTTGCTTTTATAACTGAAAATAATTTAGTTTTATAATATATGCATCATCTTCTGCGTGCAAATTTACTAAAAATCAATGAAATAAACAAGTTTTTTGCTACTTTTTTATAAAGAGCTCCCTCTGGTGCCTGTTTAGATTAGTTGAAGTTATAAACCTAATGGCATATGACATATAGTATTGGTATTTCATTAAATATCAGATATTTAGAAACTATAAAATAGCATATTAATGACATAAAAACGGCATACTAATGACATAATAACGACATAAATATGGCATAAATCTATGATTATATGACTTAGTGAGGGGGTAATAGAGTGAAACGGAGGACGTAGTAAAGTTATCCGTTAGACTAAGTAAAGCTCAGCGATACTACTTATAAGTTTTGCAATTCTCTAGAGAATTCAGAGGTTTGGACTATCCAAAGCCTGGGTTTAGACTATCTAAAGTCTTCAATTCTCTAGAGAATTTAGCAGAAATGATAGTTTAAGGTTCTGGAAAGGATTATCGGAAAGTGAGGTTTAGACGTATGTCATTAATATGTCGGATATATGTCGTTTCCATGTCATTATATTGAATATTTAAAATATAATATTTACCTAATATTCAATATGTTATATTAAATATTATGTCATATGTCATTAAGACTTAAGAAAATTGTATCAAAACAAATAATTCTTAGTCAAAATTGTAGTTTCCTTGAGCCATTAATGGCCAGAAGGTAAGCGGCAACTCGAAAAAGCAAATTAATCGAGATTTATTTGGCATTTCGCTCGATTTTTACTACCTTTGCACCTCGAAAAAGCAAAGACACAAAAAGTAAAATGAAAATAGCATTTATTAGAAAGAAAGGTAAAAAGGAAATCATAACACGTTATACCATTAAGGAAGTAGCACAGATTATTCAGCAAGGAATCTGCGAAACGGGGGTGAAGAACCTTCGTGAGGTGTACCATCTGATGACTAAACAAAGACAGGAAGACGGACGGATAGATGTTAACTGGAAAGGTGGCATCAAACTGGAGCGCATCTGCTTTGCTACTGATATGGATATGTATAAAGGCGAGCGTAGAACGCTGGGATACAACGGGTTAGTGGTATTAGAGGTGAATAATCTGCCTACTTATGAGAAGGCTGCGGAAATCAGGAATGCAGCTAAGAAAATGCCTGAGACGCTGATGTGTTTCTTGGGTGGATCGGGCATGAGTGTGAAGATTGTATGTCGTGGGGAGTTGTTTGATGGTGGTTTGCCTGAAGATGATCAGACCATCCTGCAATTCCATAAGAATGTGTATCAGACAGCGAGGAGGGCGTATATGAACCAGTTCGGGTTTGATATCGAGTACTTGGAGCCTCGACTCGACAGAACGGTTTATGTGAGTGCCGACCCTGAGATGGGCTTCAATCCTGAGGCTCGTCCGTTCTATGCCGACACGTCGGAACATGATGAGCCTCAGCCAGTTAGCATTTCAGAAGAGAGCGCCCATCTGATGCCAGGAAGAACGCTGAAACGCACCTACAGACTGGAATGGCTCTTCATCGTAGACAACGTTCTGGGGCGCTATTTCGAGTTGCCCGACGAGGAGCGACTGGAGTCGATGCTGATGCAGATAGCCACGCTTTGCTTGAAGCAGGGTATCCCCATGACACATGCTCAGGGCATGACAATGGAGCACCCTGTGCTGAATACGGACAAGTTGCTGGTGAAGAAAACCTTCCAGACCGTTTACGCTGTGACTCAGCAGGAGGACTATATGAAGAAGCACAAGATCAAGCCCCTGCAGGCCATTCCCAACGATACGCTACAGATGATGAAGACGGAGATTTTCCTGAACGAGAACTTCGAGATGCGTAAGAATCTGATGACGGGCGTGGCTGAATATCGCGAGAAATACGCTGACGATCAGACATTTAAGCCGCTGACGGAAGAGGTGCGCAACGATATGACCATGCGCGCCACAGAGCTGGGATTGAAGTCGTGGGACAGGGATGTGAACCGTTTTATCGACTCCACCCGCATTGAGCAGTATGACCCTGTGAATGCCTGGCTCGACAAGTTGCCCGAGTGGGACGGACAAGACCGAATCAAGGAACTGGCGGCTCGCGTGCCCACTAATCAGCCCCATTGGGAGAAATATCTCAGAATGTGGCTCATCGGTATGGTGGCCCAGTGGCGCGAGAGTGATAAACAGCTGACTGGCAATGCGTTAACGCCATTGTTGATTGGAAGACAGGGTTGCGGAAAGACTCGCTTCTGCAAGATCATTCTGCCTCCAGAATTGCGCGAATACTATAACGACAAGATCAACTTCAAGAACGAGTTCGACCTGAACATCGCGCTTACCATGTTTGCGATGATCAACATCGATGAGTTTGACAAGACCACCTCGTCGCAGCAGATTGTGCTGAAATATCTGCTGTCATCGGCCGAAGTGAAGTTCCGTCCGCCATACGGCAAGACCATCAAGCAGTTCCGCCGTTATACCTCGTTCATTGGTACTACGAATCAGCAGAAACCGCTGGTGGATCCTACTGGTTCTCGTCGTTTTGTGTGCGTGGGAGTAACTGGGAACATCGATTTCGAGGACAATCTGAACCATCGTCAGTTGTTTGCTCAGGCACTCTACCTATTTAATAATAAAGAGCGCTTTTGGCTGAATAATGAGGAGATTGCCACGCTGATCAGCGAGAACGAGCCCTTCCAGAAGCTGAACGATCTGGTGGAAATGATTGGCGATACCTTCCGCAAGCCCAAGGCTAACGAGGGCAGATGGTGGGGACTGCAGGAAATACACGAACTGCTGAAGAGTCGCTATGGCAACTATGACTCCAAGACCACCTTCCAGAAACTTGGCAGGGCTCTGAGCGACCAGAGCTTCGATTTCGAGACGGATCGCAAAACCACTGGCCACTACTATAAACTGGTAGAACGAGACTGATTTCTCAAATAATGTTGTAACTTTGATGTCAAATTTGAAAAATATGAAATACAGAATTAAGAAAGAAACAAAACCAACATTGCCAACTTTTGGCAAATATAAGGCAGTAGCAGTTCATTATCAGACGATTGAGAGTAGTCAGTTGTTTGAGGAAGCAGCCAGAAACAGTAGTATTAGTGGTGGTGTTCTAGAAGCCCTGATGTTAAGTGTGTCAGAGGCAGTTATTCGTCATTTGCGTAATGGCGACAGAGTTCGCCTGAAGGATTTTGGTCTCTTGAAACTTGAAATCGAGAGCGAAAAAGTTGATAATCTCAAGGATTTCAAGGCGAAAAAGCACATTCGTGGTGTCCGTCTCCACTTCATCCCAGAAAGCGAAAACGGCAGTCCAGCACTTTATAAGGATATTACTTTCGAGAAGGAAATTGAATGTCCGTGATATAAATATGTACCATATTTATTCCTGTTCTCGGAAAAATGTTGTACCTTTGCAGCACCTTGCAAGTAGGCTGCAGTAATAGCAGCTGTTTCTATAATTGCAGAATCATTGACCTCACTGGGAATCAGTAGGAATATTGTGATGAGCAGAACAATACATAACAAACAAACCAAACTCCACTTTAACCAAAACGTGGTGTCCCTCTCCTTTTTTATTAAAATTGTAAGATGACTGAAAATACAACAAAACAATACTGGACCATGCGGATACGGCCTCACGAGAGGCTGTGGCACATCGACTTGGGCGAAATCTGGCGCTATCGCGATTTGATAGAGCTGTTCGTCAGGAGGAATATCGTAGTGCAGTATAAGCAGACGATACTTGGCCCATTGTGGTACTTGATACAACCTATTCTTACTGTGATTATGAACATGGTGGTGTTTGGAGGCATCGCCAAGATGAGTACTGATGGTATACCCCAGGCCATTTTCTATATGGCAGGCAACATCTGTTGGTTCTACTTCTCTGATTGCCTGAACCAATCATCATCCACGTTTACGGCCAATCAAGACATGTTTGGTAAGGTGTATTTTCCTCGCCTTGTAGTGCCCATCGCTGTGGTGATTTCTAATTTGTTGCGATTCGCCATTCAGGCAGGCTTGTTCGTGGTGTTGTATCTCTATTTCTTCTTTAATGGAGCAGATATTGCTATGAATTGGGCCATCCTGTTAACGCCAGTGTTTATCGTAATGTTGGCAGGTTTGGGACTTGGCTTTGGCATACTGATATCATCGCTCACCACGAAGTATCGCGACTTTACTATCCTCTTTACTTTCATCGTCCAGCTCTGGATGTACGCCACTCCGATCGTCTATCCCTTGAGTATGGTGGAAGATGGCACCCTTCGCATGCTGATCTTGGCTAATCCGATGACCTCCATTATTGAGGCCTTCAAATATGCTACCCTTGGGCAGGGTTATTTCTCATGGCTTGCATTGGGCTATAGCTTCCTGTTTATGAGCGTGCTGTTGCTGTTCAGCGTTGTTATATTTAATAAGGTACAACGTAATTTCATGGATACTGTATGAAAGCAATAGAGTTTAATCACGTAGGCAAGCAGTATCGCTTGGGAGTAGTCTCAACGGGCACATTCAGCCACGATTTGAACCGTTGGTGGACTATGAATGTGCTGGGCAAGGAAGATCCTTTCCTGAAGATTGGCGAGACGAACGTTCGCTCCACGAAGGGCGAGAGCGATTACGTATGGGCTCTGAAGGATATTAACTTCAGTGTGGAGCAAGGCGATGTAGTGGGCATTATTGGCAAGAACGGTGCCGGCAAGAGCACCCTGCTGAAGCTACTTTCCCGCGTTACCGCCCCTACCGTCGGTGAAATCAACGTCTGTGGTCGCATTGCTTCATTACTCGAAGTGGGCACAGGTTTCCATCCCGAGATGACAGGCCGAGAGAACATCTATATGAACGGGGCCATCATGGGCATGACGAAGGCAGAGATTACCCGCAAGCTCGACGAGATCATCGACTTCTCCGGCTGCGAGCGATATATCGACACCCCCGTCAAGCGCTATTCCTCCGGCATGAAGGTGCGCTTGGGCTTTTCTGTTGCAGCCCATTTAGAGCCAGAAATCTTAGTGGTTGATGAGGTACTGGCCGTGGGTGATGCCGAGTTCCAGAAGAAGGCCATCGGCAAGATGCAGGATGTGTCGAAAGGTGGAGGAAGGACTGTGCTTTTTGTGAGCCACAATATGGCTGCAGTCCGCAGTCTTTGTCAGAAAGGGGTTGTTCTTCGCGATGGCATGACAGATTATATAGGTGATGTTGATGAAGCCATCAACCACTATCTATCAATCAGTTCTGCGCAATCTGAAAGCTGCAAACTAATGACGGATTACATAGGCAGATGTAAGACCTATTTGAAAATCAATGAGATACAAATAAACAACACACCTTACAATGTCACTTCTTTAGCGCAAAGTCAGGAAGTGCTTGATGTGATGATTAAAGGTTGTACTAAAGAGCCCATGAAGTGCGAAGTCCGCATGATTATCAAGAAACTCGATGGTACGCCTATGGCTGGTTTTGTCGAAGGCTGCTATACCGGCCGTCTTTGCGATATCCAACCTGGTGAATTCACCTTCAATCGTCACATTCGTCTTCCTAGGTACATAGCTGATGGAGATTACCTCATCGACCTATATCTCCACGAGCCCTATCGCCAGGACTTCTTTGAAGCTTGTAATTGCCAGACCATCCACGTCGAAGGCTTTTACAATCAATATGCTCGCACCCTGACCCTCTCATCAGAGGGTTTCATTGGATTAGAATCTGTGAATCATATATCGCAAACCAATGAATAAACCATCGGTAAGTATAGTTGTTCCCATATACAATGTGGAGCCATACGTAGAAGATTGCATCCGTAGTGTGATGCGTCAGACATATAATGGCCCTATAGAGTGCATCGTGATAGACGACTGCGGAACGGATAACAGTATGGATATTGTGGAGAGGTTGATAGCAGAATACGTCGGTCCCATATCATTCAAGATCCTGCATCATAGCCACAATCGTGGTCTCTCTGCCGCTCGCAATACAGGAATGGATGCGGCTACAGGGGATTATCTCTTTTTCTTGGATAGTGATGATGAAATATCAGACGATTGCCTTTCTATGATGATGGTTCAAGTTATTAAGTATCCAGGAATAGAACTTATTCAAGGATTAATACAATCAGTTCCTGATAAAGCTTTTTATCATATAGAACGCTATCGACAATTAGGCTTTATAGAAGACAACAATTGGATACGGAAAGAATTCTTCAAATGGAGAAACGCATTTCCTTGTCAAGCATGGAATAAACTCGTTTTGACAGATTTCATCAGAAATAACAAGTTGTATTTCTTAGAAGGCATTATATATGAAGATAACCATTGGATGTTTTTAGTTGCTCAAAAGCTACATCGCTATTCAGTGATAAATGCCCAAACATATACGCATAAACTTAGACCTGGCTCGATAATGCGTTCATTGTCTATCAATGCTCAACCTAGCATAGAAAGTATTTCTAAAATTCTCTCTGATTTGTTACCTCGTATTGAGCATCCATGCCGTTATGAACAAATTATATATTTGTTAAATTTGTTTGTAAACCGATATATTTGCCAAGGAGGAAAAAGACACCTTTGGGAATTTGAAAAAGTTTTCTATTCTTTAATGTTTCTAGAACATAAGTATATTGGGTGTTTGCTTTTATTTCTTACAATACATCTTTCATGGATAAAGGGAGGATCTCGTTTTAAGAGAATGTTGATTCGGTATCTTGAGGATACATAATCCCCATTACAATATTCCAGATATTCTCTAGTGGTGTTTGAAATCAATACCTGTATCTGAAGATATACAGGTGATTGTGGTGGATGACAACAGCGCGGATGCTGATACCTACTTAGGCAGGTACCCGGAATTGTCGCGCCCCTTATTTAAAGTTATAAGATAGGGTTTACAGATGAAATGCCGCAAAATCGTTTGCTGTAATATACGAAATTTATTAATTTTAGGTTGCTGTACTAAACTTTTTTGCGATAAATTTGGTTGTTCCATTAAGTTTTTGTATTTTTGCACGTAATAATCTTGAGTATATAAAGGAATGGAAACTCTCTTTAGGAAACATCGGATATTGATATCGCAAGTTAGTATGACTATTGTCCGCCAAATGATGCATACTGTCAAATGGGAGCGGCAATTAGTGTCAATCCGCGGTTCTCGTGGCGTTGGCAAGACGACACTGATGCGTCAGTATATTCGACAGAAGTATGGCATAAACGCAGGCGAGGCTCTCTATCTGGTGATGGACAGTATGTATTTTACTAATCATACTCTGCTTGAGGTGGCAGAACGTTTTCATTTGGTGGGAGGCAAACATTTGTTTCTGGATGAGGTGCACAAATATCCTACTTGGAGTAAGGAAGTGAAGGAGATTATCGACTTATGGCCCGACTTAAAAATTACCTTTACTGGCTCGTCGCTGTTACAGATACTAAATGCTGATGCAGACTTGTCTCGCCGTGTGCTCAACTATGATATGACTGGGCTCTCATTCCGTGAATATCTGCAATTCTACAAAGGCATTGAGTTGCCTTCCTATTCATTAGAGGAAATATTGAAAAATGCCGACTCCATCTGCCAGAAGGTCTGTGAGGCATGTCGTCCTCAGGCGCTTTTCGAGGATTATCTGCGTGTAGGATACTATCCTTTCTATGACGGAGATGATCAAGACTACTATAGCCGCATTGAAAATGTGGTCAGTTTTATCATCGATCAGGAAATGACTCAGTTCTGCGGGGTTGAACCTGCCTATACTCGTAAACTCAAGGCCATGCTTCTCTTTTTGGCCAATAATGTGCCATACGATGTCAGCATCGCCAAACTCTCATCATACCTTGAAATAAACAAAACCACCGTGCTGAGTTACCTTGCCAGTATGCAGAAGGCAGAATTACTGAATTTGCTCTACATTGATAATAAGTCAGTGACTAAGATGCAAAAACCTGATAAAGTTTATCTTCATAATCCTAACATGCACTATGCTTTGAGTTCGGAGGAGAAGATAGGTACGATACGTGAGTGCTTTGTAGTAAATCAATTGTCAGCAAGTCATACCGTAGAATATGGTAAGACACAAGGTGATTTCAAAATAGACGGTAAGATAATATTGGAGGTTGGTGGTAAGGATAAGACTTTCGACCAGATAGCAGATATACCCGACTCGTATGTCTTAGCAGACTCAATGGAGTTTCCTATTGGCAAGAAACTACCTATATGGATCGTAGGATTCCTCTACTAATATAGAAACCTATGGATTGCCCATTATTTAGTATTATCATACCCCATAAAGGCATTCCGGATTTGCTGATGCGATGCTTGAGGTCAATACCTGTATCTGAGGATATCCAGGTGATAGTAGTTGATGACAATAGTCCGGATGCCGATACGTATTTGGAAAGGTATCCTGAGCTGTCCCGTCCTTATGTGGAGTTTATCCGTACCACAAAAGGCGGAGGGGCTGGTTATGCCAGGAATGTAGGCTTAGATCATGCCAAGGGAAAATGGTTGTTGTTCGCTGATTCGGATGATTTCTTTTGTGAGCATGCATTTGAGGTAATCAAAGAGTATGAGGAGTCTGATGCCGATGTTATTTTTTTTAAGATAAAAAGTGTTTATTCTGATGATATTAATCAATCTGCGGAAAAATGCCTCTGGATAAATAAACTAATAGATAATTATCTAAATTATGGGGATGATATTGCTGTCAGGGCGAAACATTGTGTGCCATGGGGTAAGATGATAAAACGCAAGTTCATTTTTGAAAAGCAATTCCGATTTGATGAAATTAAATATTCAAATGATGTTTATTTCTCCACATGTGTTGGCTTGGATGCAGCTAAAATATTGGCAGATTCTAGATTTTTATACGGGTTGACTACAAGAGAAGGATCATTGACAAACAATTTTCTGAAAAAGGATGAAGAATTGGGAATACGCGCAGAAGCTGTTTTTCGAAGACAGAAATTATTAAAAGAGCGGCAGATTATTCTAAAGCCAATGCCCTTTCGTCCTTTTTTAATGAGTATGTTGTTGGATGACAAAATGCTATTTCGTAAATATATCAAACGAGTAGATGAAATATATCCTTCTACATATTCGGCAATTAAAGATTTATGTTTGTCGCGTAGGTTACATACAAAAATATATATCTGGTTTTATTCTTATTTCTTGAGAATATTTTAATCATTTTGATGAGCATATACTTTTGAAATATGGAAAGTGCATTAGTGAGTATCATCGTGCCTGTATATAATACGGCGGAATACGTGGAAGAATGTATTCAGTCCATCCTGTCGCAGACCTACGAGAATATAGAACTGATTCTTGTGAATGATGGCAGTACGGATGGTTCTGGCGAGATATGCAAGAAATATGAGCATCTGCCCAATGTGTCGTATTTTGAACAATGCAATTCTGGTGTGGTTGTTTCAAGAAAGCGAGGTGTTAGCGAGGCACATGGCGAGTGGATTATGTTCGTGGACTCTGACGACCTTTTGTTGGAAGATGGTGTACAACAAATAATGCTTTTGTCGTCTGGTGTGGATATTGTAATAGGTATACATGAAGGAAATACTTCGTTATTAAAGGCTCCTAATTATTTTGAGTGGGATGAGTATCTTTATAGACTTTATCTTAAAAGAATTCATAGCGCAGTTTGGGCAAAGTTATTTAAAAGAGAACTATTTGAGAATTGTTCGCAGGCTTTTGAATATAAAATTACTAGGGCGGAAGATGCGTTAATGAATTTAGCGATAGGAAGTGTTAATAGGAAAAAAGTCTCAATATGTAGGAATGCAATTTATCAATATAGGAAGCGTGAAAGTTCAGCAACGCACACATTTAAATATTCATTTGACTATTGTGAAAGATTGAGTTTAATTGCTGATTCTTTAGTGAAGGGTTTATTTTCTGCCGATATGGAGTTGAGGGGTGGAATCAATTGGCGAATGTTTTATTATAAAAGGGCATTGGCAGGAAATGATTTTCAGGGCGACAATCATCATCCTTTTGTTAAAGGAATAATAAGCCGCATGAATGAAGCGAGGGTGTTGCGTCTGAGTGACAGGATGATACTATATGTGTCGAATAGGAATGCAGTAAAATTATGTATGTTTTTATCTAAGTTTATAAGAAGAATAGAAAATCCTTCCCTGCTTATAGACGATATTAATCGACCAAGAAAGAAGTTTTAATATGTGTGCCGCGTTAGTTAGTATTATTGTCCCTATATTTAATACGGCAGAATACGTTGAAGAATGTATTCATTCGGTTTTGTCACAGTCATATAAGAATATAGAACTGATTCTTGTGGATGACGGGAGTACGGATGGTTCTGTCTTGGTCTGCCAAAATTATAAGGATTTACCTAATGTAAAATTTTACAGACAAGACAATCAGGGTGTAAGTACTGCAAGGCGAAAGGGTGTGCAAGAATCTCATGGCGAATGGATTACTTTTTTGGATTCTGACGATTATTATCTTCGAAATGATGCAATAGATTTGCTTGTCTCAGAATCAGAAGATGTTGACATCGTGTTTGGTAGTTCTGGAAAGGGATATGCAGAGCGTAAAGACTTACCAGATCTGCTACCGTGCGAGAGGTTTCTTGAAATGCAGTATGCTCGAGAACTGTCAGCTGGGCCATGGGTAAAGTTGTTTCGAAGGAAATTGTTTACAACAAAAACACTTGACGAATCTAAAAATGTAAAAAGGGCGCAAGATTATCTGATGAATCTTGAACTTGCAGTTGAAAATAAAAAGCCTGTAAGGGTATTTAAGCACTCCATTTATTATCTGCGAGAACATCCGAGGTCAAAACGACATACCTTTTTCTTTAGTCTGGATTATTGCCGTATGCTGACTGCGTTGGCTGATGAGATTGTTAAAGGTTACATTCTTGATCATAACTTGACCACCGCTAAAGCCAAGCAGAGACGTTTTTTCTTTTGTGAGGCTATTTCGACAAACGGTTTTCTGAGTGATGCGAATCATCCCTATACTAAAGAAACAAAGAAGCTGCTTAAGCAAACTGCTCAAATCACATTGACAGACAGATGGCTTCTGAGTGTCTCTTCGCCTTGGGCTGTCAAGATGGTGTGGAATCTGCGGAGAATTGCAAGGAGGCTGGAGCATCCCTCAATAATTATGCATGATATAAAGAAATTAACTGAAAAGCATTGAAGATGAATATGAAACAGAAAATATGGAGATTCACGAGGCCGGTGCTGAGGCCTGTGTTAGGGGTAGGAGTGCTGAGCCTCTTCTGTCTGCTACGCGTGTTTCCTATAAAAAAGAATAAAGTAATAGCTTGTGTTTCTGGAGGGCGACGCTATGACGATAACCAGAAGTATATCTTGGAGGAGCTGCATAAGCTTCGACCTGATGCTGATATCGTTTGGGTAAAGGAACCCAAATTTGAATACGAACTGCCTTCGTGGATAAGGCCAGTAAGATGGCGCTCTCCTCGCTATTTTTATGAATACGTAACAGCCAAGATATGGACAAACAACTGTACAGAACCTGATTACTACTCAAAGCGCAAGGGTCAGCTTTATGTGGAAACATGGCATGGCGGACTTGGCATTAAAAAGGTGGCAGGAGATATCGTTGGAAAATATGCTGTGGACAGAAAGCTTACCCTGTATCTGAAGAATGCATCGGATATGGCGGATGTGTATATCTCGAACTCTGACCATCTGTCTAAGATCTATCGCAGGGCGTTCAGATATCATGGGCCCATCTGGAAATGTGGCTACCCCAAGAATGATATGCTGGTGAATGGGAATCCAGAGGAAGGCAAAAGGGCTCGGAAGGAGCTGGGCATCCCAGAAAACCGCAATATACTGCTCTATGCTCCCACTTGGCGACATCGCTTTGCCATGGACCATCATATCAATATGGAGGTTTATAATCTCGATCTGCAGCGATTGAAGAAGTTGCTGATGGAGAAGTTTGGTGGTGAGTGGATGATGCTCATCAGATTCCATCCTTCGTTGAGGCTTTATGCGAAAGGTTATCAGGAGGCGCATCCTGACGTGAAGGATGTAACAGACTATCAGGATATGCAGCGACTACTGATGGCGACAGACGTAATGATCAGCGACTATTCGAGCTGTATCTTCGATGCTGCCCTGAGGCGCATTCCGTGTTTTACGTATGCTACAGACTTCGATCAGTATAAGTATGAGGAGCGGGGCGTGTATTACGAGATGGAGGAACTGCCGTTCCCATACGCTAAGAACAATGACGAGATGGAGCATAACGTGAAGGCGTTCGACATGGGGGACTATCTGAAGAGATGGGATGCATTTACCGTGAGGATGGGACTCAACGAGACTGGTCACGCAGCCAAGGACATCGCAGAGAAGATGGCGGACTTCATGGATGGCAAGCTGGTGACATGGAATAATGATTATCCGATACAAAACTAAAGTGATATGAATATAGCAGTAATATATGCAGGAGGGCTGGGCAGCAGATTGCATGACTACAGCAGGCCCAAGCAGTTCTTGGAGTTTAGAGGGAAGCCCATCGTGGTTTATACCATCGAGATATTTCAGCGTATACCTGATGTGGATGGTATCGTGGTGGTATGTCTGGACGACTGGATCGGCTACCTGCGCAATGAAGTGGAGAAGTATCATTTGGATAAGGTGATCGACATTGTGTCTGGGGGACGTAAAGGTCAGGACTCGATCTATAACGGACTGATGTGCGTAAAAGAGCATTATGCTGACGACACGATGGTGCTGATTCATGATGGCGTTCGCCCCTTGGCGATGGAGAAGACCATTATGGAAAGTATCGAGGTTGCCAATGAGAAGGGCAACTGTGTGGTAGTAGTGCCTGCGACGGAAACCATCGTGGTGGAAGATGAAGGTGGGGATTTCTCTGTGCCTGATCGTGGAAAGTGCTATATAGCCAGAGCGCCTCAATGCTTTAAACTGAGAGATGTGCTGAATGCGCACCAAAAGGCACTGGAAGAGGGTAGGCATGACTTCATAGATACTTGTACGATGATGAAGCATTATGGCTATCAGTTTAATACCATTATTGGTACGATGGAGAATATCAAGATTACGACTCCTGCTGATTACTTTATGTTCAGGGCCATTATCGAGGCGAAAGAAGAAGGGGCTGTGTTTGGAATATAATAAGAGGTGAGAAGCTAGAGGTGAGAGGTGAGATCATTATAGAGGATTTGCGGAGGATGAGCGAGGCGAAGTTGCCTTGGAGGGAACTTGACGGGAAAACCATCCTCGTTACAGGGGCTACAGGTATGTTGGCCTCGTATGTGACTTGGCTGTTGCTCTATCTGCATGAGTATGATGATATCCATGTGAAAGTGGTGGCTCTTTGCAGAAATCGCCAGAAAGCGGAGGAATACTATGGGGAATGGATTGGCAAGCCTTATTTCCATCTGCTGATTCAGGATGTCTGCGAGCCCATCGCCTATGAAGGAAAAGCTGACTATGTATTCCACTTGGCTGGAAATGCAAGTCCACACTATATCAATACGGATCCTGTGGGTATCATGAAATGCAATCTGCTGGGCACTATGAATGTGCTGGAATATGCTCGCGATTGTCAGACAAAGAAAGTGATCTTTGCCTCGACACGTGAGGTGTATGGCAAGAATGAGGAGGCAGAACGACTGGACGAACAGGCCTTTGGCACAATAGACCCTATGGATGACAGATCGTGCTATCCTGAGAGCAAACGCGCTGCAGAGACGTTGCTGAAGAGCTATTATCTGCAATATGGCGTGAACTTTAATGCTGTTCGCATTGCCCATTCTTACGGCCCAACCATGCAGTTAGAGAATGATGGCAGAGTGATGGCTGACTTGATGGGCGACGTGGTGGCTGGCAGGGATATCGTACTGAAAAGCAGTGGCGAGGCCATTCGCGCGTTCCTTTATATTACAGATGCTATTTTGGGTATGTTCACCATTCTTTTTCATGGTGAGCCAGTTATGGCTTATAATCTGGCAAATGAGACAGAGCCGATCAGTATCAAGGACTTAGCAGAGCTTTTATCTTCTTTTTCAGAAGAAATAGCCACTTCGGTGGCTATTTCTTCTGAAAATAATAAAGCTTACTGCAATTATAAACGAGTGGCTTTGGATACATCGGCTATCGAAAAATTGGGCTGGAAACCGATGGTTTCGCTTGAAGAGGGAGTGAAACGTACATATTTATGCAGTATTATTAATAAGGTATAAAGAAAAACCACTTTTCTTTTGGTTATTCGCCCAATAATTACTAATTTTGCAGCCAATTTAGTTAGTAATAATGCATTTAACAACTATATTATGGCAAAATTGAAAGGCGCCATCGTGGTGGATACTGAGAGATGTAAGGGATGCCAGCTGTGCATCATCGCATGTCCTCAGAAGGTCATCGCACTGGCCAACAAAGTGAATCTGCATGGTTATCCGTATGTGGAGGCTGTCAACGAGGAAGCCTGCGTGGGCTGTGCTTCGTGTGGCATCGTCTGCCCTGACGGATGTATTACCGTGTATCGTAAAAAAGTGGAGGAATAAGCTATGGCTGAAGAGAAGAAAGAAGTTGTATTGATGAAAGGCAACGAGGCTATTGCCCACGCTGCTATTCGTTGCGGATGCGACGGCTATTTCGGCTATCCTATTACTCCGCAGAGT